>JAGWUI010000001.1 GCA_028868515.1 Gammaproteobacteria bacterium | reverse complement strand
TAGCGCTGCAAGGTGCTGTTTCATGGATCTGGGATTATTATATTGATTCCATTGGCGCGCAAAACACAATTGGGCTGCGATTATATTTTTTATTATTTATTCTTGTCGCTCCTGCATTTAAATATATTAAAAATAGACGTTTGTTAGAGTTATTCTGTCTGATTTCTGGGTTGTTGGCGCAATTTCTTTTTATAGAAATTATGAACCAATTACAGAATGGTATGATCTATATCCTTGCATTGTTTGTATTTATTTTATTTTTTCCATTATTTTTGTTCCAAGGTTTTTCGTTGTCGGCAAACCTTGCTTGTACTTTTTTATTTACGATTTTTCCGCAAATTATTGCTTTGCTTGGTTTTGCTCCCAAGTTCTTACACCCTCAGTACATTATTCTGATGTGGCCAGCAGGCATTGCAATGATGGTCATGCTGTATTTTTCTGCCCAAAACTACCGTTTACGTTATGAGTCACAGCTTGCATTAAAAGAAGCTTCGTACACTGATTATCTGACGGGTGTCAGCAACAGACGTCATTTTATGCAGCGTCTCCAGCAAGAAATTATTCGCGGTCATCGCTATAAGCATCCTGTTTGCCTCATGTTGTTGGATATCGATCACTTTAAACAAGTCAATGATGTACATGGACATCCTACGGGGGATCTTGTAATCCGCGCGATTGCTGATTTATGTCGACAATCATCACGCGAAATTGATGTCGTGGCGCGCATCGGCGGTGAGGAGTTTGCAGTAGTACTGATTGAAACTCGATTAAATGATGCCGTTATTGCAGCGGAGCGCCTGCGTAGTTTGGTGGAAGGTCTATCGATCAAGAGTGTTGGCGGCGTTGATTTGTCTCTTACTGTCAGCATCGGTGTTGCCGAGCAACCGGAAGGAAATGAATCGGAAGAAAAACTGATTGAACTGGCAGATACTGCGCTGTATCAAGCCAAAGGATTGGGTCGGAACAGTGTCGTTTCAGCACCTTTTGATGCAACGGATCATGAGAATGGGCGCTTAGATTTTGAGAGTTCATGGAATCAATCATCATGATAAATCCTAAAATTTCGTTGACGGGACAATTCGTTCGTTTAGAGCCACTTGAATTGATTCATGCAGATGAATTACTACAAGTTGGTCAGCATGCGACAGATTGGGATTTTTTACCACGAGGTTGTTTTACTGATTTACAGGATGTTCAAAATTGGATTATTTCAGCGCATCGGCTGATTGAAACAGATCGACAAATTCCTTTTTGTCTCATTGATCAAAAGACTAATCAGGTGGTTGGCAGTACCCGATATCTGGATTTGCGTATTCGGGATCATGTGGTTGAAATTGGTTATACATGGCTTGCACCAGCCGCTCAACGTACCGCGATCAATACTGAAGCCAAATTTTTGTTAATGCAGTATGCGTTTGAACAAATGAACATGCGTCGTGTTGAATTAAAGACAGATTTACGGAATGTACGCTCACAGAATGCCATTACACGAATTGGTGCTACGCGTGAAGGTGTGCTGCGTAAACATAAGTGTGTGCAGAATGATTTTCAGCGTGATACGGTTTATTTTAGTGTGATTGACGAGGAGTGGGTTGATGTGAAGGCAAGGTTGCTTGAGAGACTGGGGCTAGTGAATTAAGAGATTCAATCTAAGCCCACTTTTTTGTTTTTATTAGTAATGTTAATGTAAAGAAATGGGATATTGACCTATTATATGTACCACTATCGATCCATAAGTTGTACGATCATCATGTGAGCTAGTTTGTAAACCTAGTACTAAAAACCTAGTGAAATGGAGAATTCGAATGTTAAAGAAATCTTTCGCCATCGTTGCTTTGTCTGTTGCAGCATTGACTGTCACAGCACCTGCACAAGCAAGAACCTATAGCCTTGAGCATATGTATACACAATGTGGCTTCGGTGGAATAATTTTTGGAAAAATTAGTCCAGTTGTTGCGACGGTTGCCAACTTTATTACAACCTTTGGTGTTACTGCGGTACTTTCAGATGTATTGTCTCCACAAGTTTGTGGTGGGCAACTCGCTGCTCGTGCTGTATATATCAAAGAAAACTTCCCATCCATTGAGCAGGATCTCGCCAGTGGTCGCGGTGAGCATCTCATGGCATTAAATCACTTGATGGCATGTCCAGCGGCAAGCAGTCATTTACGCTCAGATTATGCGCGCTATGTGTTAAGTCCAAGCTATCAAAAAGATGCAGTAGCAGATAATAGCCAGCAGTTATTTAATATTGTTAATGACAATATGGATGCTGCGAGTTGCTCTGTAGGTTGATATTCAACGTCAATTCATCAGATGCTAGGACACTGTTATCGTAGTTTTTTTTACACTGGCATCTTGTCGATCTGCTTGTCGCATGCTTTTGCGCAAGCAGATTTCGTCGTTTCAGATTCTCATGACACTCTCTCGTCATCACCCAAACAACAAGCAACTCAGCTAAATCTAGCAAACGATCCCGTTTGGCATAAATTACTTTTTTTTAGACAACATGCAGAAGTCATCACGCCTAAATTTTATTTGAGTGATTTGACTGCCAAGCATCTGAATAGCATTACGCCACAACAAGAATTAGACGCCACACTAGATGCCTTTGAGCATGATCCCAAGCTAATTTGTCAGTACCCAGCGCGTTATTATTGGTTAAGCGGTAAGTTAACAGGTTTACCGCGTGATCTTTTAGCGACTTGTAAAAATTTGCCGAGTGTCAATCAAGATGTTCGTTTCTTATTAGTCAGTGGTTATTTAAAAAATCCAGTTTCTTCTTTTGGACATGTACTGATTACCATTGGTGATGAGGGTGAAAAACAAAATTTATTGGACAGTGCATATAATTATGGTGCAGTGATTCCTCCTGAACAAAATAGTGTTGAATATGTGATTAAAGGATTCTTAGGACGATATCCAGCGGGCTTCGCAAATACCAAATTCTTCAAACAAGATACGATGTATGCCAAAAATGAACAGCGTGATATGTGGGTTTATACGCTGAATTTAACGGATGAGCAAAGAGCATTATTGATTTATCACTTGGCTGAAATGAAATCGCATTTTTTGGATTATTATTTTATTAAACAAAATTGTGCGTATCGGACAGGTGAGTTATTAGAGCTGATTTCTGATATTGATATTACACATCGAGTCACACCTTGGTATTCGCCTGAATATGTGTTTCATCAACTCGAAGAATATCGCAAGACGCATCCAGATTTTATTAAAAATGTTGAATATTTACCGTCAGATCAGAAACAACTGTATGTGACATTTTCAAAAATGTCTCAGCCACTGCAGCAAGGTATCAATCAGTATATTCGTACAGGTGATTTGAGTTTAATTAATGCGTTAACCGCAGAGGATCAGACTCAGGCCTTAGATTTTCTAATTGCTTACTTGAACTTTAAGCAAACCGAAAATAAAAACGAGAATGCAGCAGCTCAATATGAAGCTCAAAAGAAACAGTTAATTCGTCTGCGTTTTCAACTTCCTGTCAGTGACGAAGATCAAGTGTTAATACCGCCTCGCGCATCGCCTGCATTGGGAGAGAAGCCGAGTAAGGTGGATATTGGTGTCGGTCGGGATCAAGGTTATCTGGGCTTTACTTTATATGATAAGAACTTACTGACAGCAGATAGTAGTGGTCATGATGAGTTTAAAATGCTCGATTTTTCATGGATATATAGACAGCATAAACTAGAGTTACAGTCAGCTGATTTTATTCATATTCTAAAAATTGAAGATATTACTCAGCCGCTTGCAGGAGAAAGGAAGTTTTCTTGGTCATTTAATTTAGGTGCTAAACAAGATCTTTTTACGGGTGAATTGCATCGTCCTTATGCGCAAGGTGGCTGGGGCGTGGGTTATGACTTTAGTTCAAATTTAACGGGATATGGTGTGTTAGGTGCAGAATTGAATGATAGTCATGCAATGGTTGATGCAGTGGGTGAAATGGGGCTAGTTTATCAACGAGAGCGACTAGGTTTTACACTGAAAGAGTATGTACAAGAGCGATATCGTCAAGGTTTAGCGCATGATACGCGCTTTGAGTTTAAGTATCGGATGACAAAGAATACTGATTTAAGATTATTATTATCACGCCAAAATAATGCATTGATGTATCAGTATTTTTGGTAAAAGCATTTATAGCTATTCCAATAAATAAAGAAACAGAGTCCACTGAGCGGAGTCGAAGTGACGGGATCAGATACCGTACATTTCGACTCCGCTCAATGTACTATGCAGTTGTATAATTATTTGCTGGAATAGCTATAATTCAATGCTTGTCATTTACGTCTGATTTGGTGATACCAGTTTAAACATCGTCTGCATATCACCCAATAAATCCAGTGGCACTTCCAGATCGTAAAGTGTATGAATACCAATCACCATCGCGACACATAAACGACTTAATGATTCCGCAGGAATATCGTCGCGTAATTGTTGGCGCGATTGATTACTTTTGATAATGACATCCAAGCGTCTAAAACTTTCATTGATGGATTCGACATATTCGGCTTGAATTGCAGGCGAGCGTGCGCATGCATCGAGCAATTGATATGGTCGGATTCCGCCGTGACGGGTAAAAGGATATACGCCTGAAGACATAGCCGAAATAAAACGCATAATCAAAGTCGGAATGTCCTCATCAGGAGAACCAAGCGTCAGTGCATCCAATGTTCGATGACGCATATTTGCCATCACCGCAGCAATTAAATCATCGCGATCTTTAAAATGCCCATAGAACGCACCACGCGTATAACCTGCATGTGCGCAAATGTCATCCAGACTTGAGCCATCCAAACCATGTAGCCCAAACAGAGTTTCTGCTGAATTCAAGATAGCAGTGCGACTAGCTTGTTTGGCAAGGCTACGTTTATTGGTTACTGTTTGTCCTTGCTCATCAGAGCTATGATTTGTGGATTTGTTCAACATAGAGCCATCATTTTGAGAAAAATTAAATTTTGATTTCAATTCCGATAACGATGATTTGATTGTACAGATTCCATGTGCTTAGGTCTTTATTTTAGGTTTATGTCTTGAAGTTTTTTAAATTTGAACGATTTTTTGGTTTTATTTGCCATATATAAGTGATTCATTATCATGGAAATTGGTTGTTTATTGGCACTTTTTATCGTGAGTTTGATCGTTAATGTCAATTGACATACGAGTCCGTATGTGTAACATTTGTGCATCGAAACGATTCTCGAGATGCGCAATGAAAACGCAGCAGCAGTTTGCAGGTCGGGTAGTGGTGATCAGTGGTGGTGGCCGCGGAATTGGCCTTGCTACAGCAAAAGCATTTGCACGAGCAGGGGCCAGAGTTGCCATTGGTGACATTGATGCGGAGCTGGCAAAGACAGCAGCAAGTCAAATCAATGGCTTTGGTGGTTACTTGGATGTGCGTTCCCAGCAATCATTTGTTGATTTTATTCAGCAGACTGAAGCTGTATTAGGCGCAGTCGATATTCTGGTGAACAATGCAGGCATTATGCCGATGGGTGCATTTGTGGATGAGTCTGCGGCAATCAGCGATGCACAGATTGATATTAACTTGCGTGGTGTAATTCATGGGATGAAAGCGGTTCTGCCAAAGATGCAGGCACGTCAACATGGGCATATCGTCAATGTTGCATCACTCGCAGGACGTTTTCCAATTCCTGGGGCAAGTGTTTACTGTGCAACGAAGTTTGCTGTGATTGGTTTGACGAGTTCGATGCGTGAAGAATTGCGAGATACGCCGATTGGAGTTTCGGTTGTGATGCCATCAAAAGTTTCTACGGAGCTTTCAAGTGGCACAGGCAAGGCTTCAATTCCGACTGTTAGCCCAGAAGATGTTGCTTATGCCATTATGATGGCTGTTCGTGAGAATTTGGCTGAAGTTGCAGTGCCGCAATATTTATCCACTGTTGCGACTGCCTATGGAGTAACCCCGAGTTGGTTAATTCGTCCCCTAAGACGTTTAATGAAAGATAATATAGTGCTAACCAGTTTAGATCGTAGCGCGCGAAAAGGTTATGAAGATCGAGTGAATCAACTCGCAGATCATCCAGCAACAACTGAACATTGAGAAATAGGTAATTAAAGAATGACTGAACCAGCAAAGAAATCGCCGACTAGACAGCCTTCTACAAGAAAACCTGCTGTCCGTAAAACAGCAGAAAAAGGATCTACTCCAAAAGCACCTGCTCAAAAGGTAAATATCGCAATTCTTGGTGCGGGGTTTGCAGGAATTGGCGCTGCAATTCGTTTTAAAGAAGCAGGAATCACTGATTTTATTGTGCTGGAAAAGGCGAGTGAGATTGGTGGTGTTTGGCGCGAAAATACTTATCCTGGTTGTGCGTGCGACGTGCCATCAGCATTGTATTCGTATTCTTTTGCACCGAATCCAAAATGGAGTCGAGTATTTGCGGAACAGGCGGAGATTAAGGCTTATTTGCAGGATACTGCGCAGCGTTTTGGTGTGATGCAATATATTCAACTCAATCGTGAAATGCTTGATTCACGTTGGGATGATGACGCGAAACATTGGATCGTTGAGACGAATGCAGGTGTTTATCATGCGCGATTTATTCTCGGTGCTTGTGGTCCAATGCACGAACCTGTTTATCCGAAGATCAAGGGTTTGGATACATTTACAGGCGAAACATTCCATTCAGCGCGCTGGAATCATGATTATGATTTACAAGGCAAGCGTGTCGCAGTGATTGGAACGGGTGCATCAGCAATTCAGTTTGTGCCGCAGATTCAGCCGAAAGTTGCTAAATTGACTTTAATCCAACGCACTCCGCAGTGGATTTTGCCTAAGATGGATCAGCCACTTCCAACTGCTGCACAAGCGATCTTTAAGCTGTTGCCACTGACGCAGCAGGTGATGCGTGGCGGGATTTATGGTGTTTTTGAGGCGTTGAATGGCAGTATGCAGCATCCTCAATTGATGAAGCAGATACAACGATTGGCGTTATTTAATCTTAAACGAACTGTGAAAGATCCCGTGTTACGCGAGAAGTTAATGCCTGATTTTATTATTGGTTGTAAGCGTATTTTGCAATCTAATAATTGGTATCCAGCGTTGACTCAGTCAAATGTTGACGTTGTTCGTAGTGGTGTTAAAGAAATACAAGGAAACGTGATCACGGCTAGTGATGGCAGTCAACATGAAGTGGATGCCATTATTTATGGTACAGGATTTGAGATTAGTCAGCCGTCGATGTTGAAGCATATTTATGGTCGAGGCGGGCGTTCATTGGCAGATGTTTGGCAGGGTAGTCCGATTGGTTATATGGGCACGATGACAGCAGGTTGCCCAAATGCGTTCTTGATGTTTGGTCCGAATTTGGCGGTCAGTTCTTCGGCGCTGATTATTATCGAAGCACAGTTGAACTATATTATTGATGCGTTGAAACAAGTCGATGCACAGCAGATTACCACGATTGAAGTCGACCCGCAGCGACAGGAGAGCTTCAATATTATCGTACAAGATGCCCTTAAAGATTCGGTCTGGAATACTGGCGGATGTAGTAGTTATTTTATCGATGTAAATGGTCGAAACAGTACACTCTGGCCGTGGACAACTTTTGAAATGCGTAGACAATTGAGTCATTTTAATCTCAATGAATATCTCGTGAATGCTTGAGAGACAACATATGACCAAAGCGATTGATACATTCCATAATGCGGTGAAAAAAGGAATTTTAAGCACAGATGAAGCATTAGCGCTATATGACCAATTAGACGTTGTTGAGCTTGATTTTATGTTAGGTCGTTGGCATGGATCAGGTTTTCCGACGCATCATCGTATGGATGGCATATTGGAAGCGTATGGTTGGTATGGCAAAGAGTTTAAGGATGCGGATCATGTGGATCCGATGCTTTTTAAGCATGGAAATCGAATTGTTCGCGTGAATCCAGAGCGTATTCCGTTATGGATGCTGATCGCTGATTTTCCACCACCAAAGTCCGACTTTGCGGGAAGTTGCTTTAAGGCCATTATTCCTCTGATTAAAACTCATAAATACAAAGCCAGAATGCGGATGACTAAGTATCGTGGCAAGGTTTCTGCGACGATGATTTATAACGGCTTACCGATCAATGATGTTTTTCGCAAAGTGGATGAAAATACATTATTAGGAATCATGGATTTGCCGCATATGAAGCAGCCTTATTTTTTTGTGCTGCATAGAGAGGCTGTGAGGAATTAATTTCTTTCTTATCTCCTTCCTCTTCAAGGGGAAGACTTCAAAGCAAAAGCATTAATAAGTTAAGCGTAGGGTGTAATGTGTTTAGGCATATTGCACTTCACCGAGCTAAAGCAACTCATCCCAAAGTGAAAGACCGTGAACATCAAATTCTACGATTTCACCTTCGTTCGGCCTTAAACTCCCGATATCAGCCAAGGTTAGTGCGAACGTTGTACAGCCTGCAACGATATAGGTTGTTCGATTCCCTTTCGGTTCAGAATGATAACTTATCGCATCTACCTCTCCTCGTACATGATAACTTATCGCATCTAGCTCTCCTCGTACATGATAACTAAAAGCTTCAGCTAGCGGCACTACTTGATGCTGTCGATCTATACTCATGCGCAGACCAGTTATGCTTTCGTGTGCAATTTCGACTTCAACCTCATGGTTAAGGTAGGCTTTTGGGTTTCCATCTGCTGGAACAAATCTGGCCCAACCATTAAACAAGTCACATTTAAAATGTATTGGAAAACTGTCCATGTTCGTACAACCGATAGGTTTAGGCTCATTTACCTTTATTCTATCTATATATATTTTCATAATTTTTTACCGTTAACCCGAGTAAGGTACATCGTAAAGAATCTTCCCATTTGAAACTTGTAGGAAAACTCGAAGCTTCCAAAAGCTATTCTTAAATTAACTTAATTCTTCTCCAGCACAACCCCCGTCCAGCTTTCTAATAATTTCACTGATGCCGAGAAGTCACTGTCGTCTGGCAAGCTATTACTTGCTGCGCGGAAAAGGCTTTGTGTGAGCGCAAGGATTGGCGTGGGAAGTTTGGCTTGATGAGCAAGATCAATCGCGATGCCTGTATCTTTAGCCAAAAGATTAAGCGCAAAAGTCAGCGGAAATTCACGACTCAAAACGCGCTGAGGGAAAGTGTTTTCAGAGGCGAGACTGCGTCCACTGGAAGCGTTAATACAAGTGAGGGCATTTTCGAGATTGACGCCATGTGCTTTGAGCGTGCTGAAACCTTCTGCAACTGCCCAAAGATTGACGGCGAGAAGCATATTGTTAATTGCTTTTACCGCAAACCCAGCGCCACTGCCGCCAACATGTTCAATTAATCCAGCAAATGGTTCTATTGCACTCCGCGCGCGCTCAAGCGCATTTTTATCTCCACCAACCATGACTGTCAGCGTACCGCGTTCTGCGCCAATGGTTTGACCTGACACGGGTGCATCAAGGAAAGCGACGTTATTTTCAATGAGTTTTTCAGCAAGTTTTTTTGCAGAGGTTGGTTCACCGCTAGTGCAATCAATCCAGATACTGCCATTTTTGGGTGGATACCGATCAATAATGTCTTCAACTTCTGCGCTGGTAGGTAAGCAGGAAAAAATAATATCGGCTTGTACGGCTTGTTCAATCGGCGTGGCTTTTGTTCCAAATTCAGCGGCGTGAGCTTCTGCTTTGCTAAAGGTACGATTCCAAACACGTATATCGTTAAATGCTTTGGGTAAATGTGCTGCCATGCGCCAGCCCATAGCGCCCATGCCGATAAATGCGATTGATTGAGTCATTTGAATGCCTATTTGATCATTGCTGTATTAGAAATTGGGAAGATTATAGCGCGAACTCAAAAGCCATGATTGTTGTTCTTGTTTTTGTAGAGTTTAATTGTTTGAGTCAATGCATGATTCTTTTCTATTATTGTTTTATTTGTCATCTTGTGATGTATTGTTGCTGATAGGTTTACAATGAAAGTGAAAGATATAGTGAATAAATGATTAGCAACAGTTTAGGCATGGAATCTTTTAAATATAGGAAATAATAAAAATGATCTATTGCAAGCGGGTCTATGAAGCAGTGAGCGCAGCAGATGGAAAGCGGGCATTTGTTGATCGTTTGTGGCCGCGTGGTATGCGTAAAGAAAATCTCATTATGGATGCTTGGGCTAAAGATGCTGCACCATCCAATGACTTACGCAAGTGGTATCATCAGGATTTAACGCGACAAGACGAATTCTGCAAGCGGTACACGCAAGAGCTTGAAGATCATCCAGAGCATTGTCAGGTGTTATTGGATTTTGCTCGGGAAGGTGATTTAACGCTGCTTTATGCGTCGAGTAATCCTGATTTTAATCATGCTAAGGTATTGGCGGATTATTTGCGAAAAGTGCTTAATGCAGCAATATGATTTATTTTTCACACAAATTATGTGGTAATACATTGTAATATATAAACTCATTAATTAGTGGTTGGAAAGTTTCTAGTGAAAAAGTTTTTAATTTGTTTTACAGCATGTTTAGCAATAATGGGGTGTGCAACAGAAGGTCAATACCGAACTCAACTTGCAACAATGGTGGGTCAATCTAAAGAAGCTTTAATTGCTAAATGGGGTAAACCGACAGGGCAATATACTGATGATAGTGGGGATGAAGTAGTCGCGTATATTAAAACTAGAGACATTATAGTGCCAAATACCCCTTCATATTCAGTAAGTAGTGGAGGTGGTGGAATGTATGGAGGTAGCTTGGGGTTAGGTGGTGGACCTAATCCTATTGCAACAACTAGTTCAACAGGGATGTCTGGTGGAGAGATTCATTTAAGCTGTATGACTAAATTTGTCGTTAAAAATGGAGTTGTGATCTCATCTACTTTTAAAGGCAATGATTGTAAGACTAGAAACTGGTAAAAACTTTAACTATCTTGACTTGATTAGTAAAAAACCGCCGCTTCAATTTAGAAATGGCGGTTTTCATTTTACAGTTTAAGCATTAATAACGCTTAAACAAACAATTCACCTTTTGCCGCTTTGTCTTTCAACAATTGCGGTGGAGTGAAGCGCTCGCCGTATTTCGCGGTGAGTTCTTCAGCGCGTTTAACTGCTTTGTCCAAACCATATTGGTTGAGGAACTGAATCGCACCACCTGTCCATGGCGCAAATCCAATGCCGAAGATTGAGCCAATGTTGGCATCTTGCACAGATTCCAGTACGCCTTCTTCCAAACAGCGAACAGTGTCTAGTGCTTGAACAAACAGAATACGATCAATCATTTCCTGTTCGCTGATGGTTACTTCTGGTTTCAGCCATTGTGATAGGCCTGCCCACAGATGTTTTTTACCACCTTCTGGATAATCATAGAAGCCAGCACCAGCCGCTTTACCTTTACGATTATGGTCGTGGATCAAGCTCTTAGTTAAGGCTTCTGAAGGTCGAATAGGCAGATCTTTACCTTCCGCTTGCAAGTCTTTGCGAGTTTGTTCAGTGATGTGTTCAGTCAATGACAGGCTGACTTCGTCTTGAATCGCGAGTGGACCAACTGGCATACCAGCTTTCAATGCTGCCATTTCTACGCGTGCTGGATGGATACCTTCTGCAACCAAAGACAGGCCTTCATTGACAAACGTACCAAATACACGGCTAGTGAAAAAACCACGGCTATCGTTGACGACGATTGGGGTTTTACCGATTTGCAGTACATAGTCAAATGCACGTGCCAATGTTTCTGGGCTGGTGTCTTTGCCCTTGATGATTTCAACCAGTTGCATTTTGTCTACTGGACTAAAAAAGTGTAGACCAATGAAGTGAGTCGCATCTTTGCTGGCTTTTGCCAAGCCTGTAATTGGCAGAGTTGAAGTGTTTGAAGCCATGACACCACCAGCAACCAATTGTGCTTCCGCTTCTTGAGTCACTTTGGCTTTCAGATCACGATTTTCAAATACTGCTTCGATGATCAGATCACAGCCTGCCAAATCTTTCGCATCGGCAGTCGCAGTAATACTAGACAGAATTGCATCTTTTTTCTCAGCAGTGAGGCTGCCGCGAGAAACACGTTTTTCAAGTAACTTTTGGCTGTAGCTTTTGCCTTTTTCAGCGGCTTCTGTAGAAACATCTTTCAGTACAACAGGAACGCCTTTAATCGCAGTCGAGTAAGCAATTCCGCTACCCATCATGCCAGCACCGAGTACGCCAACTTTGGTTGCTTTCCATGGCGCGATGCCTTCTGGACGGCTATGACCTGCTTTGATGGCATTCAATTGGAACCAGAATGTACCAATCATATTTTTTGCAACTTGGCTGGTTGCGATTTGCACAAAATAACGTGACTCAATACGCAGCGCAGTATCGATATCCACTTGTGCACCTTCTACAGCTGCGCTCATGATGGCTTCAGGAGCAGGGTAGCAGCCTTTGGTTTTATCACGCAGCATTGCAGGAGCAATTGCCAGCATTTGCGCAACAGCAGGAGTACGTGGGTCACCACCAGGAATTTTGTAGCCTTTCACATCAAATGGTTGTTGTGATTTAGGAGTTGCTTTAATCCAGTCACGTGCTTTTTGTAGCACTTCATCCATAGTTGCGCCTGTGTCATGCACCAGACCCATGCCTATAGCTTTTTGTACATCAAACTGTTTACCTTCCATCAAGAATGGAAATGCAGTTTGTAAACCCAATAGGCGAACCATGCGAGCGACACCGCCGCCACCCGGCAACAAACCTAGAGTGACTTCTGGTAAACCAAATTTGGTTTTTGGGTCGGCAAGTGCAATACGACGATGCGTTGCGAGAGCGATTTCCCAGCCACCGCCTAAAGCCGAACCATTTAATGCCGCCACGACTGGTTTGCCCAGAGTTTCGATAGTACGCATATCGGCTTTGAGTGTTTCAAGACCTTCAAAGAAACGTGTTGCATCACTCGGTTTGACTTGAATCAGATCATCTAAATCACCGCCTGCAAAGAAAGTCTTTTTGGCAGAGGTAATGATTACACCAGCCAGATCGGTTTCTGCTTTCAGCTTTGCTGCAACTTCATGGAGGCTTGCATGAAATTCAGCATTCATGGTGTTGACAGATTGCCCTGTTGAATTGATCACCAGCGTAACGATATTGTCTTGGTCTTTATTGTATTGAATTGCGCTCATCTATCTATTCTCCTTAAACAACTTCAATGATGGTAGCGATGCCCATGCCGCCGCCAACACACAAGGTTGCCAGACCGCGTTTTTTGCCCCGACGTTCTAATTCGTCAAGTAAAGTTCCCAGAATCATTGCGCCTGTAGCGCCGAGTGGATGACCCATTGCGATAGCGCCGCCATTCACGTTAACTTTGTCGCTTGGAACTTTGAGTTCGTTGATGAAGCGCATGACAACTGCTGCAAATGCTTCATTCACTTCAAATAAATCGATATCATCAATCGTCAGACCAGCTTTTGCCAATGCTTTGCGCGCCGCTGGTGCTGGGCCTGTCAGCATGATGGTTGGGTCAGTACCAACTAGTGCTGTTGCAAGAATTTTTGCACGTGGTTTGATGCCGAGTTTTTTGCCTGCGGTTTCTGAACCAATCAATACCAGTGCTGCACCATCCACGATCCCTGATGAGTTTCCAGCATGATGGACGTGGTTGATTTTTTGCGCTTCTGGATATTTTTGCAGTGCAACCGCATCAAAGCCCATAGAGCCCATCATTTCAAAGCTAGGTGCGAGTCCAGCGAGTTTCTCAGCGGTTGTACCTGCGCGAATAAACTCATCTTTATCCAAGATTGTCACGCCGGCGTGATCTTTGACAGGGACAATAGATTTATTGAAATAGCCCGCTGCTTGTGCTGCTGCTGCTTTTTCTTGTGAATGTGCTGCAAAATTATCGACATCAGTGCGGCTATAGCCATCTAGTGTTGCAATGAGGTCAGCGCCAACACCTTGTGGAACAAAACCAGATTTCAGGTTGGTTTCAGGGTCAAGCGCCCAAGGACCGCCATCTGAACCCATGGCAATACGTGACATCGATTCAACGCCACCTGCAACGACAAGATCTTCCCAGCCTGAGCGCACTTTTTGTGCTGCAAGATTCACTGCTTCAAGACCTGATGCACAGAAACGATTGATTTGCACGCCTGAAACGTTTTCGCTCCAGCCTGCGGCAATGGCTGCTGTTTTTGCGATATCGCCACCTTGATCCGCGATTGGTGTTACACAACCTAAAATCACGTCTTCAACAAGGCTGGTATCCAGATTATTACGTGCTTCAAGCGCATGCATGAGACCGACAACAAGCGAAATCGGCTTAACCTCATGGAGGCTTCCGTCTTTTTTTCCTTTGCCGCGAGGTGTGCGGACTGCATCAAAAATATAGGCTTCGGTCATTTCTGATTCCTTGTGAAGACATGAATTAAATAGATATGAAAATTATCTATATGAAAAATCATCTATTGAAACTTAAGTGGGATAGAGTGTAGCGAGATTTGGGGCGTTAGCAATGATGAGAATTGTCAGTGAATTTGGTGAAAAATGACAATCAATAGCTAGGGTACAATTGATGAATTGCATGGATCATTTATAAATCATTTGTGATTGAATCGTGTTTTGTTAGTATCCAATTCAGGAAATATAAAAATTAAGGTGATTGGATGATGTTTTGGATAATATTTATTTTTATCATAGTGATAATCTATGTTTTATCTCGGTTTTTTCGTTCACAAGGTCGCGATGCTTATATTAAAAAGTTTAAATTTCCTCAAGGTCTTTATCGCAGACTCTCTAAACATCATCCCAATTTGACAGAAGCAGAATTCCAATTAGTCTCTGATTCGCTGAGACAGTTCTTTTTGATTCATTTACGCAGTGGTCGAAAATTAGTGTCAATGCCTTCGCAAATCACTGACGATTTATGGCATGAGTTTATTTTGTACACAAAAGCCTATCAAACCTTTTGCCAGAAAGCATTTGGTCATTTCTTGCACCATACGCCAGCGGCGGCACTCAGTGAAAAACAACAGAAAAGTAATGCGGGTCTACGAAGAAGTTGGTTTCATGCTTGCCAGATTGAGAATATGAATACGCGAGTTCCTCAAAGTTTGCCTTTAATCTTTGCAATCGATGCGTTGCTGAATGTTCCTAATGGTTTTCATTATGTCATGGACTGCAAAAAAGCAGGCTTAGTTGCGCCAAATAGTCATAACGCTACGATTTATTGTGGTGGCGACTTTGTGAAGGCTTCATCTTGCAGTGGTTCTAGTGGTTGTACAAATGATGGTGGCGATAGTAGTGGTTGTAATGGTTGCAGTGGCGGCTGTAGTGGTGGGTGCGGCGGCGGCGGTGACTAATATCAAAAAATAAAAAGATGTACAGCGAGTGATTCACTATACATCTTTTTTACTTATACCTTGTTTAATCAGCATGAATTTGTCGATACAAACCAGGCGTTACTCCTGTCCATTTTTTGAAGGCGCGATGGAATGTACTGGTTTCACTAAATCCCACTCTTTCTGCAACTTCATCTAACGTGACATGCGCCATGCCTAATAAATGAATCGCTGTATCGCGGCGTAATTCATCTTTGACCCCTTGATAACTTTTGCCTTCAGCAGCTAAACGTCGACGCAAAGTTTGTGGCGAGAGGTAAAGTTGTGCAGCAACATCATTGAGGGTTGGCATCTCTGTGCCGATATGTCCTTTGAGCAACTCTCGGATTCGTGATGTTAATGAATTGGTATTTTTAAATTTAACCAGCAATTTTGCAGGCGCTGTTTTGAGAAATTCAACCAGTGTTTCTTCTGTTTGACGAATTGGTAATGCCAGATAATCAGCAGCAAAGCTGACCTCAGTAAATGTTGCATCGTAGATCATCGTTGGTGCAAAAAATAATGCATCATATTCCTCAGCGTGAGGCGGTTTTGGATAACCAAATTTGACACGTTCCAGCGGAATTCTACGTCCGATCAGCCAACTGGCTAAACCATGCCAAACCATGAGCATACTTTCAGTAATATAGTGATCAATATCGCGATCTGGCGGAACATTGACGCGTAGGCGCGCCTCGTGAAGATCATGACTAATGCTCATTGACCAATCAGAGCCAAATAAACTATAAAACTGTTGTCCACGTTCTAAAGCTTTACCCAGTGTGCCCGCATGGATAATGAGCTGACACATGGTTGCAAATGTGCCTAAATGGCGTGGAGTGCTGTCAAAACCAACATGTTCATCTTGTGTTGCCAGCCAGAGAACCTGAGCGAAGCGAGTATATTGTTCGGGTGATACACGTGCTTTAGGTTGTAAGAGTAGTGCGGGATCAATACCAGCTCGGCTTACCAGACTTTCAATATCCATATTCAGACGACGCGCACCGTGAAGTGCTGCATTTACGAAATGAATCGAGATTGTTTTACGGTTCATACCTTACTCTTTCTTGGAGATGAAGAATAAACGCGACAATTCAAAAGGATAAAACAATAATGAATGAGTCGAAGCGTTCACTTGATTGAAGCACATGGCTAAACAAATGATCAAGCATAATGTTGAATACTACCAAATACCATGAGCATTTATATCATTGTAGCGAGGCTTGCGAGTGTAATAGTCTGAACTTTTAGCTGAATTTATTCATTCAGCAAAGTCAAAAATGCCTTTATTGAGTGGAATGAGTTTATGAGCAATACCCAAAAAACATTACTTTCAGGTTTAAAAATCCTCGATTTTTCGACATTGTTACCAGGTCCATTTGCAACTTTAATGCTGGCGGATATGGGGGCGGATGTGATTCATATTGAATCACCAAGTCGTATGGATTTGGTTCGGATTATGCCGCCGTATGCGGATGGTCAAGCCACTGCTCATGGTTATTTGAATCGAAATAAACGCTCAGTTGCACTCGATCTTAAAGATCCTGAAAACATCAATAAGATAAAAGAATTAGTTGCCGAATATGACATTATCGTTGAGCAATTCAGACCGAATGTGATGGCGCGTTTGGGCTTGGATTATGAAACTTTAAGTAAGATCAATCCGCGTTTAATTTATTGTTCAATCACAGGTTATGGTCAGACGGGAAGTTATAAAGATCGTGCTGGGCATGATATTAATTATATTTCGCTGTCTGGTATTGCTGGTCATAGCGGACGTGTGAATGGATTGCCACCAGCGATGGGCATTCAAATTGCGGATGTGGCAGGCGGCTCATTGCATGGCGTGATTGGGATTTTGGCCGCGGTGATTGAACGACATACGAGTGGTCTGGGACAGCATATTGATATTTCGATGACCGATTGTGTGTTCACGATGAATACAATGGCTGGCGCAGCACAAATTGCTGGTGGTGAGATGCAAGCCCCAGAACAAGGCATGCTGAATGGCGGTACATTCTATGATTATTATCAGACTCAGGATGGGCGTTTTCTATCAATTGGCTCATTAGAACCACAATTTCTCATGGGTTTAGCGCAAGCCTTGGCGCTACCTGATTTAGCACGTTTGGGGTCTTCGCTACAACCTGAAGATCGAGCAACGGTTCGATCAATGATTCGTGAAGCAATCGCAGCGCATCCATTAGCATATTGGAATCAATTGTTTGCTGCACTCGATGTTTGCGTTGAGCCTGTGCTCAGCCTAGCAGAAGCAGTAGAGTCTGAACTTGCCGAGCAGCGCGGTTGGGTTGTCGATGTGCCCGTTGAAGTGGACAGTGATAAAACCCAAAAGCAAATCGCGCATCCGATTAAGTTTTCGCGTAGTCAGCCGGTTTATCGTTTTATGGGCAGGGCTGTTGGGGCAGATGAGGTGTAAACATGGCATTTTGTTCCGTTACTTCGATTCCGCTCAGTAAACTATGATTCTTTTATAGAAATGCCTATATAAAAAAGCCCAGATCATATGCTGGGCTTTTTTATTAATTAAGAATCAATTATTTGTTTGGATCTAGTTTGTCATAACCGATTTCTACGCGGCGATTTTCTGCCCATGCTGCTTCGTCATGACCTTCGTTGACTGGTTTTTCTTTACCGTAGCTGACCACATCGATTTGATCTGCATGTGCGCCATTGGTGAGCAAGTAAGTTTGCACTGATTTAGCACGACTCTCGCCAAGTGCCATGTTGTATTCACGAGTACCACGTTCGTCGGTATGGCCTGTGAGTGTGACGTGCGCTGCACCGTTTTGAGCAAGATAGTTTGCATGAGCATTTAATGTTGCAAAATCACTTTGTGCAAGGTCACTACTGTCTAGATCAAAGTGAACTACACGCGCTAACAATGCACGGTGAACTGCATCTTGCAAACCGTTGCCATTTGCACCATTACCATTTAAACCGTTGCTGCTGAGATCACCATTTGCACCAAGACCTGTTGTGCTTGCGCCGTTGGCACCATTTGCACCGTTACCAGCAAGCGCTGATGAGTTAGGATTTTTTACAACAGGTTTGGTTGTACAGCCAGTAATTGCAATGCTTGCCATTAAAGCGGTTACTGCAAGTATGTGAATGTTTTTCATTCCAATTTTCCTTCAGATTAACGTATGAAATACGATTTTGTTGAGTCAAGTTTTATACTGGGTTCATTCATAGTGTTATGTTAATTTAAATGCATTCAACTAACATGACAGTATTTCAATATGAAAATAATTTAATTTGTTGGCGCCCAAGTTGCTTCGCGTACTTCACCAGTCTGGCTCGGTAAACGCATTCTGAAACGCCCATCGGTAGAAATGATTGATAATAAACCGCGACCATTTTCACGTGTGGCATAAACAATCATTTGACCATTTGGTGAGAAGCTTGGTGATTCATCTAATGGCGTTTGGGTCAAAATGGTCACAATACCCGAGTTTAGATCCTGAAGCGCGATTTGGAAATTTTGTCCGCCTTGACGATGAACCATTGCAATGGTTTGTCCGTCTCTGCTGAGGCTACCGCGCGCATTAAAGCTCCCTTTAAATGTCAAACGACGGGAACTGCCATCTTCTAGATTATAACGATAGATTTGTGGTGAGCCGCCACGATCAGAGGTAAAGATAAAACTTTTACCATCAGGCGCATAGCGCGCTTCTGTATCAATCGCACTGTCATTAGTCAGTCTGCGTAGTTGTTTTGTTGCCAGATCCATTTGATAAATATCTGGCGCACCGTCTTTTGAAGTGGTAAATAACATGCTTCGACCATCAGGTGAAAAACTTGGCGCACCATTTAAACCTGCATATTGAGCAAGGATTTCGCGACTACCTGAAGCGAGGTCTTGTAAATAAATAGCTGGACGACCACTTTCAAATGACACATAAGCAAGTTTTTTGCCATCAGGTGTCCAAGTTGGCGAGAGAATAGGCTCTTTTGATGTCAATACGGTACGTGGTTCATGTCCATCAGTATCCGCAACTTGAAGTGTGTAAATACGTTTTCCGCTCACTTTATCCAGCAAAACATAACCAATTCGACCTGAGAAGTCGCCATGTATACCTGTCAATGCCTGATAAATTTTATCAGCGATGAGATGTGCCGCTGCGCGCATACGATTCGCTGGAACATTCATGGATTCGCCGAGAAGTCGCGTGTTCTTTTGCACATCAACGAGTTCGTATTGAACGGTAAAGCCATTGCCGTTCTGGCGTACTTGACCGACAACCACATAAGGAATTTTGGCATTTTGCCAGACTTGTTGATTGGCTTCGACGTCCTGACTCGTCGTTGGCATCGCTGGCAGGTTCGCGCCACTTGCAAACTTACCTGAACGTTGCAAGTCACTTTGGATGATCGGTTGCAAGGTTGCATCGGATGCAAAGGGTACAATTGCAATTTGTGGTGCTTGATCGGGTGCTTTAACAATTTCCAGTTGTAATTCAGCATGACTGAGATTGAATGGCATCAAGCAGAATAGGGCGATGGATAAAGCACTATTTTTTAATAAAGAGCTTTTAGTAAGCATCGGTTTTACTCCTAGGTGAGTATTTAATTTAAAACTAATCATGGTGCTACAAATGTAATTGTTGGTGCTTTAACCTGACTAAATGTATCAGAGTCGTCAGGCACAGGAATGCCACTTAGATTGCGTAAAGCTTTGATGCTGGCATCAAAATCGTCATTACCACTTGAGTGAGTGATTACGACGCTTGCGACGGAACCATCTGAACCTAATGTAAATCGAGCGGTTGCTTTTAAACCAGAACTGCCCGCAGGTACATGCCAAGCACTTTTGATACGTGATTTAATCTGCGCAGCATATTTACCGACACTGTTGGCTTTGGCATTTGCAGCAACTTGTCCTTTGAGATTGCTGACCTCAGCATCATCATTGCCTAAAGATTGCATTAATCGACGTTTGGCATCGGCAGCTTCTTTTGCGGCCTTGAGTTTATCTGCTTTTTCTTGAGCTTTAGCATCTTTGATTGCCTGTTCTTTGGCGGCTTTGTCTGCTGCTTCTTTTTCAGCTTTCTCTTTTGCTTTGGCATCCTTTAATGCTTGTTCCTTTTGGGTTTTTTCTTTCGCTTTAGCGTCTTTTAATGCTTGTTCCTTTTCAGCTTTTTCTTTGGCCTTAGCATCTTTAAGCGCTTGCTCTTTATCCGCTTTTTCTTGAGCGGCTTTTGCCGCTTTCATTTCGCGGATTTTTTCAGCTTTTGCATCTTCCGCAGCTTTTTCTTTCGCTAAACGCTTTTCTTCAACTTCGGCTTTTAGCTTTTCTGCATGCTGAGCTTTTTTAAGCGCATAGGCACGTTCAATTTCAGCTTGCTTATCTGCTTCAGCTTGTTTTGCAGCTTGAGCTTTTGCGTATTCGATTTTTTGTTGTTGCTTTGCTAACGCAGCGGCTTTTTCTGCTGCAAGTGCAGCTGCGGCAACTTCCGCGGCTTTTTCAGCTTGACGTTCTTCAGCTTTTTGCTGTTTTTCAAGCTGTTGCTTTTCGATTTGCTGCTTTTCGACTTGTTGCTTGATTGGTTGATCAGGTGGCGAGCTTGGTGCAGGAGTGCTTTTTGGCTCAGCTTGAGATGCAGTATTATTCATTGTTGTTGAAGGCACGATGACCGCTTGAATATGCTTAGGAACGGGCAGAGGTGCTAAATTTTTTCCAAACCAGATTAATACCGTCAAAACAACGATATGCAGAAGGACTGTAAATACGAGCGGTGCTCGATCCGAGGAGTGTGGTTTTGTCACACCATGCGGTTGTCTGGGTGATACGACGTCGATTGAATTCACAGTTTTGTTGTCAGCATTAAATAAATGAAATACATGTCTTTTAAATTTCCACTCACCACGTATTTAACGCGGATTCGTTGGAGGTTGCTCAGTCATTAAGCCGACTTGTGGAAGGCCACTAGACTGCAATGTCGCCATTAATGTCACAACATCTCCGTAAGGAACTTTCTTATCACCATTCACTAATACTAGAAGATGTGGATTTTTAATCTGCGCTGCTTTTAATTGATCCTGCAGTTCTGATTGAGTGATTTCATGATCTTTTTCACTGCCAAAACGCACTGATAATTTGCCATCTGATTCTACGGTCACGATCGCTGGCGGCTCTTTTGAAGTAGACAACGGATCGCTGACTGCTTTAGGCAAATCAACCGTTAAACCCGCTGTAATCATCGGTGCAGTGACCATAAAAATCACCAACAGCACCAACATAACGTCAATGTAAGGCACAACATTCATGTCGCTCTTGAGCGGTTTTTTGGCACGAACAAAAGGGCTTCCTGAAAGTGACATTTAGCTCGCCTCACGTTGCAGTAAGCCAGTCAATTCTTCAGCGAATAGAATGCGTTGTTGGTAGATCGCTTCGCTTTTTGCACTATAGCGGTTGAATGCTAGAACTGCTGGAATCGCGGCAAATAGACCAATTGCAGTTGCAATCAGCGCTTCTGCGATACCTGGTGCAACGGCTGCAAGACTTGCTTGTTGAACTTGTGACAAGCCCATAAACGCATTCATGATGCCCCAAACAGTCCCGAGCAAACCGATATAAGGTGATACTGAGCCAATACTTGCTAGTAATGGTAGACCTTGTTCAAGTGGAGCCTGTTGGCGAGCAAGCGAGACACGCAACATTCTTTCCGTTCCAGCTAAGCGTTCTTCACGGCTCACACCTTTTTGACGAAGTTTGACGAACTCAGCAAATCCTTCGTAGAAAATCGCTTCATAACCACGTTTGTTCGGATTGATTTGTGCATTTTGAAATAGGGTTTTTAATTCCGCACCTGACCAGAAGATTTTTTCAAAATGCTGATCTTCTTTATTTGTTTTACCATTTAAAATTTCAAGTTTTGCAATGAGATACCATCCGTAAACTGATGCGGCGAACAGCAAAAGCATAACAAACTTTACAACAGCACTCGCATGAGTGATTAAATCAATAAAACTTAACGATGGAGTCATGAGCGATCACTATACAAAACAATGGTTCGAAAATAAAAAAATACGTTTAAACAATAACATCTCTACAAAGTATAGACGGTAGAGAGGTCTCAATCTGAAAGTGCGGTTTGTATTAAATCGCGGATATTACTTGGTAAACGACGAGGTTTTAAATCAGCGTTAAGGCAGGCGAGCTTAACTTCTGCTGATGCAATACTGACTCGAGTCGTTACACCGTCAACGATGTCATCACGTTCGATGCGCTGCTTGATCACAAATGATGCCGCGCCACATGAAACCGCCTCAATTGACACGATGAGCAAGTTATCCATAACTGCGGGTTGGTGATATGTTATTTGTAGCTGATGAACAACAAAAGAAAAAGAGGAGTTCGGTAAATTTTGATCGACCTGCGAATCAATACCTTTATCACCCGCTAAATAATGATCAATACCTTCTGAGCGTAGCCATTCAGTTCGAACACGCTCCATATATTTAATATGGTTTGCATGATAAACAATGCCGCCAGCATCGGTATCTTCAATATATACGCGGATCGGGAAGGAGAAAGAGTTTTTGTGTGACATAAGAATCAAATGTTCATCGAGTTGAGCTGAGGCAGTCTCATTTTAATGCGTAGAGACAAGGAATTAAACGAATAATAAGCAGTGTGCTGTATGGAGTTTAGTAAAGATTTACATGAGTTAAACCTGAATTGACTCCATACTCCCTAATCGAAATCTTTCATCGATAGAGTGTTAGCACAGCCCTAGAATATGTAAAAAAGCCTCATGGATGTAATGACATTTTATGACGATTTAAAATCATAATGACTTAAAGGCCACGATTTAAAAGCTACGATTTAAAAAACACGCCGCCGTCTGAATGTACTTCAATCTCAACTTTTGTTAATGCTTGATTTTTACATGGTCCAAAGACACAGTAGCCATCCTCAACTTGAAACAATGCGCCATGATTGGCGCAAATCAGAAATTCTCGATCCATATCCATAAATTGATTTTCTTGAAATTCAAGACTGACGCCAAGATGCGGACAACGATTGAGGTAGGCGTAAAACATACCATCACGTTGAGTGACGATCACTTCGCCTTTCGATGTATCAAAACTCCGTGCGTCACGTTCGCCGACTTGTTCAGTCTTACAAATCATTTCCATCAATTTATCTCCTGTCTTTTAAAAAGAGCAGTCTTTAGTTTTTTAACATGTTTTCAAGAATTTCAGCATATTGTTCACGGCGTAAGCGTGCACCAAATTGACCAACCAGTGTTGAGGAAATAGCCGTTGCCAAGAAACCACAATCACCTAGTGTAAAGCCACGGCTTAAACCAAATAGGAATGAACCCGCAAACGCATCGCCTGCACCGTTGGTATCTACAACTTGAGGTGCGACTTGTGGTGGTACGGCAATTTGGGCATCTTCGTGACCGATCATGGCACCATTTGCGCCCAACGTGACCACAACAAGTTGGCTTAGTTTTCTCAGTGCAATAATTGCGCCTTCTACGGTTTCTTCACCTGTAAACATTAAGGCTTCGTGTTCATTACAAAACAGAATATCCACGCCATCACCAATGAGATCAACCAGACCTTCGCGTTCGTATTGAACCATTGCTGGATCAGAGAGGCTAATTGCAATTTTAGTTGATGGGTTTACAGAGCGTGCATGAACGCGCGCGCTACGAACAGCATCGCGTGCAGTTTGACTTGTTGCGAGATAGCCTTCGATATAGAGGTATTCGGCGTGTTGTAGTGGTGAGAGATCAACTTGATCTATTGAGAGGTCAGTGGTGATGCCGAGGAAGGTGTGCATAGTGCGTTCACCATCTGGTGTGACGAGTACGAGGCATGTACCAGTTGTACCGTGACCTTCAGAGATTGGTGAAACTTGTACAGCTGCGGAGGCTAAGTCTTTCAGATAGAACTTACCTAAATCATCATTTCCCACGCGGCAAGCATAAAATGCTGCGCCACCTAACGCGCTAAACGCATAAATTGAGTTTGCACCTGAGCCACCGCTGACCTGATCAACACGGGAAGTATATGTGTTTAAAGCAGAAGTGAGTTTAAATTGAGCGTCTTGATCTGCCAGTTGCATCGTGCCTTTGGTCAAACCTGTTTTTGTGAGGAAATCATCTTGAATCGAATATTCTTGATCGACGAGCGCGTTTCCAATTCCATAAAGTTCAACTGACATACAGGTTTTTTCCAAAGAAAAGTAAATTGATTATTTGGGCTGCATGTTACAGATTAATGAGGGGGGAAGACAAGAGAGATTAGCGTTGTAAATATTGACTTTTTATGACTGTATATTGTTCCAATCTAAATATCATTTAACATACTCTAAATTAATTATTGATAAATCGTGAGTTTCTTTTTTATTAGACGGTAATAAATCAAAAAATATGTATTCGCTTTTTAGTTTTTCAAACCTACTAAACTACTGTAAAGTTGAGTTAACTAACTTATGAGAACCATATTTTACATGGTGTTCTGCTGTTGCACCTAATTGTATAAAAGTTGAATTGGTCTTTTCACAATATTGTTCTGTAGTTAAGTGGGCAGCAACTGCCTCGCTCTCAAATTTTCTACTTAGTCGCTCTGTTTTTTGTTTATCCCAAAATTGGATAGCTGTATTAGAGCATTTATCTTTAAAAGTTTGGCGCAGTGAATCAGCTATATTAGACCGTTCGGAAGATGATGGACATTCTGAATCAATAAAATTATTAAATGTCAGCCAAACTGACGCAAGACCACAAGCACCATCATCGCTATGTTGTTGATCTATATTGCCAGCAATGACTAGTGATGATGCTGTAAAACAGAAAGTTAATAATGTTAGTTTTAGATAGTTCATATTTTTTCCAAACAACTAAATTTTATGAAAATAATGTCGTTTAAAATGGCTACGACTTTATCAATATCCATTCCGCTAACCCAGCCCCAATTGCTTTCACTTGCGCTTCAAGTCGTTCATCAGTAATTTTACCTTCATGAATCTTTTGTCCAGTCACAGCAACCTGTTCAGGTAGAACCAAACATCCCAGATTTCCCAAATACATCCGCACCATCATCAAGCTACGCAATCCACCGATAATTCCCGGGCTCGAGGAAACCAACGCAACAGGATAACGTTTAAATACACGCAGACCACTTTGACCATTTGGCTCGGTTCGAGTCATCCAGTCAAAAGTATTTTTAATCAATGGGGTAAAGAAACCGTTGTATTCAGGCGAAGCAAGTAACAGTCCATCGTGTTGCTCGAATAAACGTAATAGCTTTTGTGCGGATTCTGGCATTCCAGTCGCTTGTTCATCATCACCGTTATATAGCGGCATTGGATAATCATTCAGATTGATGAGAGTGACGGTACAGCCTTCGACAGATTCTGCGCCTGCAATTGCTGTCTGTAATACTTGGCTATTGAGTGAGCCTGTGCGTGTGCTACCCGAAAATGCAAGAAGACGTCCCATGACTTGACTCCGATAATTAGAATGATGTTCCTTTGAATCAGTAGTCTATCGTTTGGGTGAAATTAAACAAGCAGAAAGCATCATAAAACAACAGCAGCAATTTGATTTCTACTTTAAAATCACGCTTATTCAAATTCATCATATTTTGCACAGCGCTATTTATAGGGCGTTGTATTTTGGAGCACAGGCATGCCCCCGTTTATTTTGGTCGATGGCTCTTATTACTTGTTTCGCGCATTTCATGCGTTACCACCACTGACCACTTCGCAAGGTCAAACCACAAACGCGGTCAAAGGTGCACTATCTGCTTTACAAAAACTTATGCGTCGGATGCAACCGACTCATATGGCAGTGGTTTTTGATACGCCTGAACCGACTTTTCGTCATCAGTTATCACCAGAATACAAAGCGCATCGTCCAGCGATGCCGTCCGAATTGTCCTCGCAGATTCCATATTTACATGCAATTATTAAAGGTTTAGGCATTCCACTCCTGCTACTTCCGGGGGCGGAAGCAGATGATTTAATTGGAACTCTGGCATGTCGAGCTGTGCGGGAAGGACATCATGTCTTAATTTCGACTGGTGATAAGGACATGGCGCAATTGGTCAATGACCACATCAAACTTGAAGATAGCTTCCGCGAACAAGTGCTTGATCATGATGGTGTGATTGCGAAGTTTGGTGTTCGTCCAGATCAAATCATCGATTATTTAACACTCATGGGCGACGCTTCTGACGGTATCGTTGGTGTGCCGGGTGTTGGGAAAGTCACTGCTGCAAAATTGTTGAATGAGTACCAAACGATTGGTGGCATTTTAGAAAATGCTGACAAGATTAAAGGTAAAGTTGGTGAAAATATCCGCGCACATGCGGATAAGATTCCTCTCAATCATCAGCTAGCTAGTATCGTTTGTGATTTACCGCTGGAGTTGGATTGGCATGAGTTGAAACTCGGTAAACCTGATGTACCAGCACTCAGAAAGTTATATACCGAGCTGGAGTTTAGAGGTTTATTGCAGTCTTTAGAGCATCCAAATAACCCAGATAACCCACTCAATCAACAGTCACAAAGCGCTCAAAAGGTTTATTCTTTTGAAGATAAAAAAGACGATGTTCCTGAGATATTAACGACTGAATCTGTTACAAAACAAGCTAAAGTTTTACCAATTGGCGAAGCTCAATATCACACTGTTTTAGAAAAAGAAGTGTTTTTGGCTCTTGTTGAGCGATTAAAAGCGGCGTCGAAATTTGCAGTAGATACTGAGACGACCAGTCTGGATTACCGACAAGCTCGGATCGTTGGGATTTCTGTCGCGCTGCAAGCAGGAGAGGCGTTTTATATTCCAATCGGTCATGACTACATGGGTGCGCCTGAGCAGTTAGATGCCCAGTTTGTGTTGGATACATTGAAACCGATTCTAGAAAATCCTGAGATTGGCAAGATTGGTCAGCACATGAAATATGATGCGCATGTGTTTCATAATCATGGGATTCATCTTGCAGGATGGGCATTTGATACGATGCTGGCGTCTTATGTGTTGAATCCAACGGCGACACGTCACAACATGGATGATTTGGCGCAATATTATCTAGATTACACCACGACCACGTTTGAGCAAATCGCTGGGAAAGGTGCAAAACAGCTAACTTTTAATCAAATTGAACTTGAGAAAGCTGCACCATATGCTGCTGAAGATGCTGATATTACTTGGCGGCTGTATGAGTTCTTTGCTCAAGAATTGGCGAAAATTCCCAAATTAGAAAAACTCTTGCTTGATATTGAAGTACCTACTGCTCAAGTCTTATATGAAATGGAAAATAATGGCATTCGCCTTGATATTCCGTTCTTGACTGAACTTGGGCAACGCTTCGGTGAGCAAATTTTGACGCTTGAAAAGCATGCGATTGAGCTTGCTGGACAACCGTTTAATGTTTCCTCGCCTAAACAATTGGGCGAGATTTTATTCGATAAACTGGGTATTTCTGGTGGGAAAAAAACGGCAAGTGGTCAATACGCCACAGGTGAAGCGATTTTAGAAAAAATTGATCATCCTATTATTGCGACGATTTTAGAATATCGTTCTTTATCAAAGCTGAAAAGCACATATACGGACAGCCTGATCGCTCAAAGTGATTCTGTGACTCAGCGTGTGCATACCAGCTATCATCAAGCAATTGCAGCTACTGGACGTTTGTCATCGACTGATCCAAATCTACAGAATATCCCGATTCGTGGTGAAGTGGGTCGTCAGATTCGTCAGGCATTTATTGCACCTGAAGGTCGTATTATTTTGGCAGCGGATTATTCTCAGATTGAATTGCGCTTAATGGCACACTTTTCGCAAGATGAAGCCTTGCTTAGGGCATTCCGTGAGGGGCGTGATATTCATCAGGCGACTGCGGCTGAAGTGTTGGGAATTGCTTTGGCAGATGTCACATCAGATCAACGTCGCCAAGCGAAAGCGATTAACTTTGGATTGCTTTATGGCATGTCTGCATTTGGCTTGGCGAAGCAATTGAATTTGTCTCGTGCAGAGGCGCAAGAATACATTACCTTGTATTTCTCGCGTTACCCAAGTGTGCATGATTATATGGAAAACACGCGTTCGCTTGCTGCGGAACAAGGTTATGTGGAAACCATTCTTGGTCGTCGTTTGTATATGACTGATATTAAGGCGGGTAATGCAATGGTACGCCAAGCGGCAGAACGTGCTGCGATTAATGCGCCATTACAAGGTTCTGCGGCTGATATTATTAAATTGGCGATGATTTCTGTAAACAAAGAGTTACCTAAAGATCATGCCAAAATGCTGCTTCAAGTTCACGACGAATTAGTATTTGAAGTGGATGAAGATAAAGCGGATATCGTTACGGCATTGCTTAAAAAACTGATGCCTACGGTTTTGCAAGGTCGCGCTGATATCGCGGTTCCACTTGAGATCGAAGTGGGTAGAGGGCTGAATTGGGGCGTGGCGCACTAGCATTTGATTGAAAGTTTTGCTGAATTAAATTGCGAAATCAGCTACGCTACACGGCAAATTTAACGACACGTTTGATATTGTCTGATTTGCCCATATTAAGCTAATTGTGTTTGAGCTGTTTTTGTTGACGTGTTTTATTGAATCAATTTTTAGGTGCTTTACTGTTATGTCGTCTACTTATGGTTATACCTTACAACCTATTCCTTACGAGCTCACTACGACTGAGCAGCAAGAAGCCCAATTCGACTTATGGAAAAAAAGTAATAAAGTGAGTACCAAAGTCTGGGCAATTTTAGCGGCAATTTGCGTTGCAGCGATTGCGGGCATTGTTTTTCTGCATGGTTATTCAACTGCATTCTTTTGGGTTTTGTTGGTTGGGGTTGCATTGTTTTTGGTCGTGCGTTTCTTTGGCTTGGCGTGGTATGTCAAACGAGAAATTCTAAAATATCCAACACAGGATATTAAAGGCATTAAAATTGGTGTCCAGCCGCAAGGGTTGATCATGATCCAAAAAATGGGCATGCAAGAAGGTCGTGCAACAATTGACTGGAAACAAGTGACTGAATGGCAAGAGACAGAGAAATTTTTATTTATTACGGCTCAAGTCAAAGGTCAGACAAGTTCACAAATTATACCTAAGCGTATGGTTGCTCAGAAATTTCCATTTGAGACTGTGCGTAAACATTTGACCGATGCGGTTGGCCCAGCAAAATAAAACGCAGTTAAGTGTTAATAAAAAATCCGAAGTAGAAATGCTTCGGATTTTTGTTTTTTGCTATAGCTCACTGAGCTTGTCGAAGTGAGGAGATACGCAATTACCGCACATTTCGACAGGCTCAATGAGCTATTCAGTTTAAATAAATTAAAACTTAGACGGCGGCAACGCTCTTAGAAACTCATTACGAGCCTGATGGTCTGTGGTAAATTGACCGAGCATCGCCACGCTGCGCGTACTGGAGTCTTGTTTCTGAACGCCGCGCATCATCATACACATATGTTGTGCATCCATAACGACTGCTGCACCACGTGCACCTGTTGCATCCATCACCGCTTGTGCGATTTCTTGAGTCAGGTTTTCTTGAATTTGCAAACGACGTGCAAACATATCGACGATACGTGCCATCTTTGATAATCCTAAGACTTTACCTTCAGGCAAGTAAGCGACATGGGTATGTCCCATAAATGGCAATAGATGATGTTCGCACAAGGAAAAAAATTCGATGCCTTTCACCATCACCATTTCGCGGTTATTGGATGGAAAAATAGCATCATTGGTCACGTCTTCAAGAGTTTGCCCATAACCTTTTGTGAGGAACGAGAAGGCCTTTGCTGCACGAATCGGTGTATCTAATAAACCAGGACGTGACAAATCTTCACCAATACCACCGATCAAACTGGCATAGGATTGTTGCAACTGAGACACTTGGGCTTCAAAAGCCTTTTGCTTCTCCGCAGCTTGTGCCGAATCAACAGCATGACTATCTACAAATTGTACAGGCTGTTGCTTTAAAGGTAATGTCATAACACTAAAACTTCCAACGGCGCGCATATGCGCATGAGTAAAGCGACATCATTCATGAGTTTCATTATCATAAAACGAAGCTATGTGAATGAAAAGCTATGTGAATGAGAAGCTGTGCGAATGATAAGTCATTTGTCACTGAACGCGTCATTTCCACGTTTAAGCAGAACCAGAACTGCGCCTGTTCCACCTTGATTAGTTGGCGCACTAATAAATCCCATGACTTCAGGATGTTGTTTGAGCCAGCTATTGACATAGGTTTTCAGTGTGGCATCTGTACCTTTGCCATGCACAATTTTAATCACAAGCGGCGTTAATGCTTCAGGATCATGTTGTGCCACACGAATAATTTCTAAAACAGCTGCTCGCGCTTGCTCGGTTGTGCAACCATGTAAATCTACTGCATGTACCCAGCGTAAATTTCCTGCTTTGAGTTGATCAAATACGCGATGCTGCAATGTTTTTTGGCGGAATGAAAGTGTTGCCTCACTGGCAACTGGATTGAGCAAAGCTTTGGTATCAGAAATACCATCAATGCTCGCACCATCCGTTCCAATTGCCGCAGCACGTCGTGCCAGTACCATTGCATCTGCTGCTTTTGCTTTCAATAACTTTGGCGTTATGGTCTGTGGGCGTGCTTCTTGAACAAATTGCTTGGTACCTTGAGTCGCATTTCTGAACAAGGCTACACTATCCGCATCTTGAGCGGCGATTTTAGCTGCTTGCTCATCGGCGAGTCGTTGCTCAGCTTTGAGCTTTTCAATTTGCGCTTGTTTCTTTAAATCTGCTTTTAAAACAGTTAAACCTGAAAAAGCCGAATTGATTGGCGCAGTTGGCTTCGACATGGCTGGCTTAGACATTTTAAACACCAATTCCAATACTGTTTTTAAGTGTCAAATCGCTTTTGGTTTTCCAAAGAGCGCTGTAAACGCTTCACCTGGGTTTGCCTCACGCATCATGCTTTCACCAACCAAGAAGGTGTGAATACCTTGAGATTGCATTAATGCGACATCATTTGGTGTATGAATACCACTTTCAGTGACTAATAAACGATCTGATGGAATGTATTTACTCAAGCTCAGTGTGGTGTTAAGACTGACATGAAAATCTTTGAGATTGCGGTTATTTACGCCGATCAGATTTGTTGGCAGTTCTAAAGCACGTTCTAATTCCGCGCGATCATGAACCTCGACCAGCACATCCATTTTTAATTTTGTAGCGACATAATGAAGTTCATGCATCTGAGCATCTGATAAGCATGCCGCAATCAACAAAATACAATCTGCGCCTAACGCGCGGCTTTCGACGATCTGATAAGGATCAATCATAAAGTCTTTGCGCAGCACAGGAAGCTTAGTCACAGCTTGAGCTTCTTTAATGTATAAATCATTGCCTTGAAAAAAATCGACGTCAGTTAAGACCGAAAGGCAAGCAGCCCCAGCTTTTTCATATTGTGCAGCAATTTGAGCTGGATGAAAGTCAGCACGAATAACTCCTTTTGAAGGAGATGCTTTTTTAATTTCTGCAATGACAGCTGGACGACGACCTGACAGGCTTTTTGCAAAACCACGAACCGGTGCAGCAATTTGTGCGAACTGCTCTAAGTCATTGAGTGAACGTTTTTTGCGTCGCTCAACAAGTTCTTGGCGTTTACGTTCAACAATCTTGTCAAGAATAGTCGGGGTGCTGTTCATGCTAAAACTCGTACTTTTTTCAATATAAATGTCATGCGGACGTGGATTGATGCAAAGTGTGCGTAAATTCGGAAAGAATTGAAAGTTTTTCAAGAGCTTGTCCGCTATAAATTACATCTATTGCTAATTCAACACCTTGCTTAATGTTACTTGTAACACCAGCAATATGCAGTGCAGCACCTGCATTAAAGGCGATCATTTGAGCAGCGACAACACTTGCAGCTGTTTTTTGCTTGTCAAACGTATCTTTAATCAGTCTTAAAGAATCTTTTGCATCTACAATAGACAAAGAATCAATAGATTGAGTCTTCAACCCAACATCTTCTGCGCATAATTGGTATTCAGTAATTTCACCATCTTTTAGTGAAACAACTTGATTAGGTGCTGCAATAGATAATTCATCCAAACCATCATGGCTATGGACGACTAAAGCGCGCTCACTACCTAACTGAGCTAAAACTTCTGCCATTGGGCGACACCATTCAAGTGCATAAGCGCCGATCAAATGGTGAGTCAGACCCGTTGGATTAGTCATTGGACCTAGCAAATTGAATATGGTACGAATGCCTAGCGCACGGCGCACACCAATTGCATGACGCATTGCTGGATGATGTTGCGGCGCAAACATAAAACCAATACCAATCGTATCAATACATCGTGCAATCTGTTTGCTATCTAAATCCAAACTCACGCCAGCAGCTTCAAGAACATCAGCGCTGCCAGATTTGGATGACGCGGAGCGATTACCATGTTTTGCAACGCGTGCACCCGCAGCGGATGCGACAATTGCAGAGGCGGTTGAAATGTTCACTAAATCTGCACCATGGCTTGTGCCACCAGTGCCAACAATATCAACAGTGCGATCAAGATTGGAAAGTGGAACGCGCTTCATCAAATCACGCATTGCCCGCACAGAACCTTCAAGCTCTGCAACAGACTCTCCTTTGATGCGTAGAGCAACTAGAAAGGCAGCAATTTGTGCGTCATTGGCGTGACCTTGCATAATATCGAGCATAACTGCTTGCATTTCAGTCATTGCAAGAGATTGGCCTTTTAGCAGTGGCTCCAGCGCAGCGCGAATAAGTTTTGAATCAGGCTGCATAGTCTTTCCATTCATCTAAAAAACGTTTCAGTAACGAATGTCCATGTTCACTTAAAATTGATTCTGGGTGAAATTGAACACCTTCAATCGGAAGTGTTTTATGACGTAATCCCATAATTTCATCGACTTGACCATCTATGGCAGTCCACGCGGTAATCTCAAGTGTTTCAGGTAACGTTTTTTTGTCAACAATCAGAGAGTGGTAGCGCGTTGCATTAAATGGATTCGGTAAGTCTTTAAATACACCAGTATCTGCGTGATAAATGGGCGAAATTCTGCCATGCATGACTTCTCGTGCACGAATGACATCACCGCCAAATGCTTGACCAATTGCCTGATGACCCAGACAAACACCGAGTAATGGAATTTTTCCTGCAAAATGCTGAATTGCTTCTAATGAAATACCTGCTTCAGTGGGCGAGCATGGACCAGGTGAGATGACTAGATATTCAGGCTTCATGGCTTCAATATCTTGAATCGTCACTTCATCGTTTCGTACAACTTTGACATCTTGACCGAGTTCGCCAAAATACTGAACGATGTTATAGGTGAAAGAGTCATAGTTATCGATCATTAAAAGCATTTGGTGTATAACCCTATGTAATAGATTAGATATTGATCTGTTAGCTTGAAGCACTCATGACGGCTGTGCCTACAAATTCAAATCTGATTCTCTTTAAGTACAAAGAGATAAATATGCAGTACTACTCAGTTTAGTCAGGCGCGTAATTGTAACACACGACACGTCATGATTCATCGTCCGAGACTCTCATCTTCGCTGAGTGGATTTCATGTTCAAATGAATTGTTTAAAAGCTCAAATGAATAGTTAGGGTTGCAACAGTACCAAAGCTTAAAAGAGCTACATAAAAAAACGACTATCAAATGATAGCCGTTTTTTATAATTCACTTAAAATAAAGTTAAATTATTCAAACGGATGTCTTAAAACAATGGTCTGATCACGATCTGGACCTGTAGAAATAATATCTACTGGGCAACCAATGAGCGCTTCAATACGCTTGATATACGCACGCGCATTCGCAGGAAGCTGCTCAAGTGTTGTTGCGCCAATTGTAGATTCTGACCAACCAGCCATTGTCTCGTACACTGGTGTTACATTCTCAAATGCAGTTGCATCTGATGATCCAGTACAACCACAGTCAGTTGCTTCGTAGCGTACACAAATTTGGATTTCATCCAAACCATCGAGTACGTCAAGTTTGGTCAAGCAAATGCCGCTGATTGAATTCAATTCAACCGCACGACGTAGTGCAACTGTATCGAACCAACCACAACGACGCTGACGACCTGTTGTTGCGCCAAATTCATGACCTACTGTACCAAGATGTTTGCCAATCTCACTACCTGTGTCGTTCGCTGCATCGTAAGGCAATTCGGTAGGGAATGGACCTGAACCAACGCGGGTGGTGTAGGCTTTAGTGATGCCTAATACATAATCCAAATAGAGTGGACCGAAACCTGAACCAGTGCTCACGCCGCCAGCAGTTGTATTGCTACTGGTGACATAAGGGTATGTGCCATGATCGATATCAAGCAATGAACCTTGTGCGCCTTCAAACATCAATGATTTCCCTTCGCGGCGATAATCATGCAATGTCTCTGTTACATCACAAACGAGAGGGCGAATCACTTTTGCCCATTCGCGTGCTTGTTCTAAAGTTTTTTCATAACTAACTGCTTCAACACCGTAGTATTGAGTCAGGCGGAAGTTATGGTATTCCATGATTTCACGCAGGCGTTCAGCAAAATCAGTGTCGCGAATCAGGTCAGCTAAACGTAAGCCACGACGTGCAATTTTGTCTTCATATGCTGGACCAATGCCGCGACCTGTTGTACCAATTTTTGATGCACCGCGACGGATTTCACGCGCTTGATCCAGTGCAACGTGGTAAGGAAGAATCAATGGACAATTTGGCGATACGCGTAGACGATCACGAACAGGAACGCCTTTTGCTTCCAAGGTATTCATTTCTTTAATTAGTGCGTCTGGAGCAAGGACAACGCCGTTACCGATTAAGCACAAGACGTTCTCACGCAAAATTCCAGAAGGAATGAGGTGGAGAACGGTTTTTTCACCACCGACGACCAGTGTATGACCCGCATTATGACCGCCTTGAAAACGAACAACTGCGGCTGCTTGATCGGTGAGTAAATCCACGATCTTACCTTTGCCTTCATCGCCCCATTGCGTGCCTAGTACGACAACATTCTTACTCATACTACTGATTCCCATTGATTTTACATTAACTTTAAAACGGTTTTTTTGCCTTCAATATCAAAGCGCTATGGTTGCCCAGCCGCTTTGATCTTTGACAAATGTATGTGTTGCGTATTGATTAATCTCAAGCGCATTTAGTTTTTCACTTACGCTGAGAGCTTGAGCTACGACATGTCCATCTGCTCTTGCTGATGCAATTGCTGATAATAAATCGGCATCACGACCTGCAGGCGCTACAATAATTTTTTGTACATCTTCAGGTAAATATCCTGTCAATGTATACAAATCACAGCTAAAACCTGTCGCTGGACGTGCGCGACCAAACGCTTGGCCAACACCATCATAGCGTCCACCTTTAGCAAGTGGCGCAGCAAAATTCGGTGCGTAAACTGCAAACACTAAACCTGTGTGGTAATAATAACCACGCAATTCAGTCGCATCGACACCGACATTAATGTGTGGCCAATGTGTTTGAACATGGGCGAGTGCAGTTGCAAGCTGATCGAGCGCACTCAGTACATCGGTATGCAATTTTGCTTGTGTCGATAATTGCTCAGTCAGTGCTGAGATATCATGTCCCAGACGACCTAGAACTAGAAAATCCTCACCATGCGGTAAATCTAGGCAAAACTCTTTAAGTTCTGGAATTGATTTGCGTTGATAGATATCAAACAAAATCTGTTCTTGTTCACTACTTAAACCTGTAGCAACTGCTAGTGCACGGAATACGGCAACATGCCCTAAATCGAGGTGTAGTTTTTCGGTTAATCCAGCTTCGGCGAGTACCGTGAGCATGAGATCAATCATCTCAAGATCTGCTTCGATCCCTGCATGACCAAATAATTCAGCACCAATTTGTAAAGGGGTACGTGAAGCGGATAACCCTTGCGGGCGTGTATGCAATACAGTTGCTGCATAGCAGTAACGTGCAACACCATCTGTTGGATTGACATGTGCATCGATACGTGCAACTTGCGGTGTAATGTCAGCACGAACACCCATTAGTCGACCAGTCAACTGATCAATCAGTTTAAACGTAACTAAATCAAGATCATGATTGTTGATGCCAGCATTCACATCGTTGCTGGTTAAGAGTGATTCAACATATTCGATAAACGGCGTGTACACCAATGCGTAGCCGCGTGAGGCTAGAGTATTTAATAAACGCTGACGCAATGATTCTATTGTGCGAGCCTGTAGTGGCAAAATATCTGCAACACCATCAGGCAACAACCAAGTTTCTGCAACTGGCATGACAAGTCCCATGCAAATGAAATCAAAATATGTGTTTTGATCAACAACATACGGTAAATCAAGAGACTGACTTAAAAATCCATTGGGCTTGAAAATCAATCAGGCGTAAAAAAATCGGGAGACGTCCCGATGTCGGCATATTCTAACACGGGTCAGCGTCTTGATGCAGCTTTTAGCTGATAAAACTTATGACAAATGTCACCTAATAAAAAAGCTTCCGACGAAAATCAGAAGCTTTTTTTTATTCAACCACAGTTATGTAATGTTTTTAGTTGCGCAGCGTGCCTAACAGTCGTAGGAATGAAATGTACATCCATACTAAAGTTGCGAGTAAAGCAGTGGCACAGAACCACTCCATATATTTTGGTGCGCCCATTTGAGCACAGCGCTCAATCAAATCAAAATCCAAGATTAAATTGAGTGAAGCAATGATTGCAACAAATGCAGCAAATCCAATGGCTAACACACCTGTCTGTTCAAATAAGCCAGGAATCGTTGAACTAAATGCAAGTTGCATAATCATTTGTACAACAAAAATCAATGCAATGGCGATGGTTGCTGAAATCACGATTGACTTAAATTTTTCAGTCGCACGAATAATGCCAGCGCGATACAGTGCAAATAAGCTGATCGTTGTGACAAATGTTGCAAGGAGTGCGCTCGCAGGGACACCTGGATAGCGAGTTTCATACATTGCAGATACACCACCCAAAAACAATCCTTCAAATACTGCGTATGGGATTGCTAATGTTGAACTTGTGGTTGGCTTAAAGGTCATGATTAAGACCAGAACTAAACCTGCAACCGCACCAGCAATTGCGCCTAATGGTGCAGGATTTCCAACACCTTGATGCATTAACGCAATTGAATAGGCATAAAATGCGATTGCAATTACCGCAGCGATAATTGTAAGAATCATTGATTTATTGACCGCACCTGCGATCGACATAGGCTGACTCGTCGGTATAAATTCCGCACGACGTAGCATTGGATTGTCACTTTGCATAAAAATCCCCTGTTTTAAATATTAATGCGATTATTGATAAACGTTTCTATTAAACTGTGTTCTATTGTGATGCGCAATGCGAGTTTTAATGGAAAATGGTAACGATCAACAACCAAAATAATAAACGACCGAGCAGGTCTCTGTCATATTTAACATTTAATGTTATGCTTCACCCTAGAATACATTGGAGTACTGAGGATTTTGAAATCAGTCAGGCAAAACGCTCAAAGCGTCGCCGTTAAAAGCCAACATTTTCGTAATATCGGGTTGATGGGTCGACCCGGCAAGACTTCTGTTGTTGATACCCTGCATTTGATCCATGATCATATTGTTGCGTGTGGTCTTAATCCTATTTTTGATGAAGCGACAGCAGAATTGGCGCAGATGCCAGCTGTTCAAGTCGTCTCGCGTGCCTTGTTGGGTGAGGTTTGTGATTTAGTGGTTGTTGTCGGTGGTGATGGCTCTTTATTGCATGCGGCTCGTGTATTAGCGCGTTATCAAACTCCAGTCCTTGGCGTGAATCGCGGTCGTTTGGGATTTTTGGCTGATGTTTCGCCAGATGGTGTGATCGAAAAGCTAAATCATGTACTCAAAGGCGACTTTACGCTGGATAAGCGATTTCTTTTACACATGGAAATTCGTACAGAAGGTCGTGTGACACATGAAGCAGTGGCATTAAATGACATCGTATTACATGCAGGTAAATCCGTGCATATGATTGATTTCGAGCTGAGTATCGACGGTCATTTTGTGTATAGACAGCATAGTGACGGGTTGATTATCGCGACACCAACAGGATCTACAGCTTACGCTTTATCTGCTGGAGGTCCAATTATGCATCCATCTATGCAAGGTATCGTACTCGCGCCAATGCACCCTCATACGTTATCTAGTCGCCCGATTGTAGTTGCTAGTGAATGTGAAATTAAAATCAATATTAAAGGTACACGCGTCCGTCCAATGGTGAGTGCTGATGGTCAATCTAGTGTGACTTTGGATGAAGGGGATTGGCTCTATATTCGCAAGCATCCATTTAAATTAAATTTGCTGCATCCTCCTGGTTATGATTTTTATGCTGCTTGTCGGACTAAGCTTGGCTGGAGTCATTATAAAGAAAGCAGTGATGAGTAACCTTTGAAGTTGTTATGAGTAAAGTGATATGAGTAATGATGCAATGAACCCTGAAGCAGTTTTGGCAGCGCTAACCCCTGAAATTGTAGATCGCCTGCGTACTGCGGTTGAAATTGGTAAATGGCCAAATGGTGATCGTTTAACACCAGAACAGCGCGCTACATCTATGCAAGCGGTTTTGATCTGGGAAATGAAGCATTTACCTGAAAATCAGCGTACGGGCTACATTGATAAAGGTAAAAAAGAAGGCGAGTCTTGTGATTCCGATCATCCCCACAATCACGCCGATGAAGAAAAGCCATTGCGTTTGGTTTGATGCTAATGTTGTGATCTTGTCTTAGATCAACTTAGAGAGACAAATAACTCACTTGAATTTTAATGTTGTCATCACAATAACTAGAACTACGGTTTGTTTTACGATGGTTTTGCTTTGACTCAGACTCATGCATGACTTAGAACAACGTGCCGTTTTTCTAACGTGCGATTGATGAATTATTACAGGACATCAAAATATGCTATTTCATACCCCAAAATTTCAATCAGAAATGCGTATTACTCATTTAAATGAGCGTTTAGAGTCTCACCAGCGTTTTCTGGCAAATGCTACGTTATCTAAATCAGAACAAAAAAAACTGACTAAGACCCAAGAAAGAAACCAAAAGATTCGGACAAAAGAAGGTAATCGAGTTTACGTTCTAGACTTTAAAGGCGATATTCAAGCCAGTGCAGTAGAGCATTTACGCGAAGAAATTACAGTGATTCTGTCAATGGCACGCGCGGGTCGTGATCAGATCGTTTTGCGTTTGGAAAGTCCAGGTGGGTTGGTACATGGTTATGGTTTAGCCGCAGCGCAATTGGCTCGCTTACGTGATGCTGGATTTCACTTAACAATTTGTATTGATAAAGTGGCTGCAAGTGGCGGCTATATGATGGCATGTATTGCGCAAGAAATTGTAGCTGCGCCATTCGCAGTTGTGGGGTCTATTGGCGTCGTCGCACAAATGCCAAACTTTCATAAACTTCTTCAATCCCTAAAAATCGATTTCGATGTTTACACCGCAGGTAAATACAAACGTACGGTAACGATGTTCGGTGAGAACTCTGACGAAGGTAAAGAAAAGTTTGAAGAAGAATTGGAGCAAACGCATCAACTTTTTAAACACTTTGTTGGCAAGTATCGTCCTAAGTTAGATGTTTCCACAATTGCTACAGGCGAGCATTGGTATGGCGAAGATGCGTTGAATCTTAATCTCGTTGACCAGTTGCAAACCAGTGATGCGTATTTATTGTCGTTATTGCCGAAAAGTGATGTTTACTCAATCCAATCACGTCGCAAACTGACTCTGGGAGAGAAATTAGGTTTACAAGCTGCACAACTTGCGGGTCAAGCCAGTTTACAATGGGCGCCTATTGTTGAGCAAAAAATTCAGAATGCTTTTGCCACGCTTACGCGTCGTGCGGTTGAGTTTCGAGATCCAACGCTTTAATTTGATGGTTACTAACGATCAAAGAATCAAGGTTATGGGCTGTTTGAGCTATTAGAGGCCAAACAGCTTTTTTACATGAATTGTTAATGCTAAGAGTTATTTTATGTCAGCACTCATCGATAATCATTCCAAAATCATCGTCAAAGAGCACCTTGATCGATTGAGTGGCTTTGACCATAACAATACTGAACATAAACTCAGCGAAAGCGAGCGCAAACAAAAGTTTGAAGAAATTGCCGCAGAGTTGAAGAAGCGAGATGCAGTGTTGGTGGCGCACTATTACTGTGATCCTGATATTCAAGCACTTGCAGAAGCCACAGGCGGCTGTGTTTCGGATTCCTTAGAAATGGCACGTTTTGGACGTGACCATTCGGCAACAACATTGATGGTTGCTGGCGTGAAATTCATGGGTGAAACCGCCAAAATTTTAAGCCCCGAAAAAACTGTGCTCATGCCGACGTTAGAAGCGACGTGTTCATTAGATTTGGGGTGTCCAGTTGATGAGTTCACTGCGTTTTGTGACGCACATCCTGATCATACTGTAGTTGTATATGCCAATACGTCAGCTGCGGTAAAAGCAAGAGCAGATTGGGTCGTGACTTCAAGTATTGCCGTAGATATTGTTGAGCATCTGGATAGCCTAGGTGAAAAAATTATCTGGGCGCCTGACCAGCACCTAGGTCGCTATATCCAGAAGAAAACTGGCGCAGATATGTTGCTCTGGGATGGCTCATGTATTGTGCATGAGGAGTTTCGCGCGCGCGGTTTAGAGCAAATGAAAGCTCTATATCCTGATGCTGCGATTTTGGTACATCCAGAATCACCAGAGTCTGTGATCGCCTTAGCTGATGCAGTTGGAAGTACAAGCCAGTTGATTAAAGCCGCACAGACTTTGCCTCACAAACGTATGATCGTTGCGACTGATCGTGGGATTTTCTACAAAATGCAACAAGCCGCACCGGATAAAATCCTGATTGAAGCACCGACAGCAGGCGAGGGCGCAACATGTCGTTCTTGTGCGCATTGTCCATGGATGGCCATGAATGAGCTGGATAACTTATTGCATGTGCTTAAAACAGGTGATCAGGAAATTCATGTTGATGCCGATTTAGCATTGCGCGCTAAAGTGCCATTAGATCGTATGCTTAATTTTGCAAAACAACTCAAAGGCTAGGATGAAATTATCCTTTTTTCAGTGATTTAGTATGGAAAATGAACATATTATTAAAAAAATCTAAGTTTTATGCTCAATTGCTGTAAAATCGTCCGCCTCGTGGTTGACGTAGGGTGATGAACTACCTAGAATACACCCCATCACGACGAGCTACGAAAAACAGCAAGTCGGTGATGTAAAAAGGTGATTATTAAGCCGTTTATTCGGAGCGTAGCGCAGTCTGGTAGCGCATCTGGTTTGGGACCAGAGGGTCGTAGGTTCGAATCCTACCGTTCCGACCAATTTATTGGTTAGATAAATTGGTCGATATCACTGAAGTAGTTACGTAGGCAGTTGTCGTTTAGCAGTGTGTTTTAAGATATTCGTTTTAACGCGCCTGTTTATGATTAAGCGCCTATAGCTCAGTTGGATAGAGCATCCGCCTTCTAAGCGGATGGCCGCAGGTTCGAATCCTGCTAGGCGCACCAAGCCTTATCCATGTTTTCCCGCTAAATATCCATTGCAAAACGTCTATGTTTTCAATTGGCTTCTATGGTGGCTATAGCTCAGTTGGTAGAGCCCCGGGTTGTGATCTCGGTTGTCGTGGGTTCGAGTCCCATTAGCCACCCCATATTATTTTAAAATCAATTCAAGATAGACTGTAAATTCCAGAAATCATTAGATTTATGGATTTTTTGTTGTCTGTATCAGTCCACAGAAAAGTACCCTAATCCACGTTATCTGGTGGTATTTGTTGTGGTATTAACACGACCGTTACTAAAAAATACTGCCATAGAAATAAGTGTTTGGTATCAATCGCTCGATGTGCTCGATTTTGTTCAAGATCATACAAAAATGTAGCTTAATTTAAACCACTGCGCCAAGCAGTGGTTTAGCTCATAAAATATCAATAGTGGTAATACTATAGCTATTCCAGAGAATAATCATACAAATTCATAGTACATTGAGCGGAGTCGAAATGTGCGTGTTTTGTTCCGTCACTTCGACTCTGCTCAGTGAACTATGCTTTTTTACTTGCAGGAACAGCCATAAGTTATTTTAATAACATGCTATGAAATTGCAGAATACGTTTTACACCGTCTGTAATATGCTTGGAGGATAAAGTTGCACCACTGATATTACGGATGTCATTGTTCAAACTAACAGGTGATGCGACTGTTTTATCAACAAATTGCTGACGCCAGTTTGAATCGCGCACTTGACCACCATAAGACTCGTTGTATTCTAGAATCTCGACTTGCTTCACTGCGCCATTGGCGTTAAGACCGACGGCATAGGTAATCATTTCATGTTTACCTAAGACTTGATCAACAATAAACCAGCCACCATCGTTGGTTTTGTAGACTTGATCAGCTTTAAAAGCATAAAAAATTCCTGAAGATTTTTTAAGACTTTTGACTTGGTCATCGGTGAGATGAATGGCAACCTTCTGCATCGTTGCATTGGGAAAAATCAATTTTTGTGCTTGTTCTACGGTTAAATAGACAGAAGCATGGCTGACGATCGGTGTAACACACAAGGCAGCCGCTGCATAAGGTGACCATTTCATATCAATAATTCCAATAATTAGAAGTTATAACCAAATTTCAAGCGGAACTCATTTTTGGTTTTTTCAATCAAATGTAGATGAGTATCATCTTGCTCAGGGAACTTTTCACGACCGCCACTGAGCTGTGGATACCACGTTGCTGTCATCCAATAGTTTTTTGAACCATAGTGCAATGACGGACCTGCAAATACAGTCCAACGCTCTTGGCCAACTTCAGTTTCAAACTCAGTTTCATATTGAGCTTCTACACCCGCATACCAGTTCGGTGCAAAACGATAGGATAAACCTGTACCTAATACAAATTCTAATTCCATTTCTGGTGTAGTCGGCCAATCAAAACCTGCTGGCAGATTGTTAATTGGAGCGCGTTTTGCGTAAGTCCCTTCAATGCCAAAGTTACCCACCCAGATCAAACTCGCATCCAAGAAGTATTTTTGGGCGATTAAATTATGCTCAAAAGACAATACATCTTTTTCTTGACCTGAATGAGGATCAACAGATTTGTATATAAACTCAAAATTACTCGACAAACCAACCGGTTCAGATGCCGCGCTAAGGTAGTTATATTTTGCACCCAACTCTACGCCAGAAAACTTCAATTTGATTTTTTTATCACCCGGCAGATAGCCATCAATGACAATGCCACTAGTATTTAGGGACATCAAATTAACTGCTGCAGAAGTCGTAAAACGGTCAGAAACGCCGTATTCGTATTCAGTTTTGTAGTCGTATGCTGAATAGTGACCAGCACCTTTATCACTACGATTCGTAGTCCAGAAGTAAGCTTCTTGAGCACCTTTTGGCAGGGTTTCAGAACCTTGCACATAACCAAATAAGTTTTCATCGGCTACAGCAATCTGCGATAAGCAAGCCAGACTAGTCATCGCAACGATACGTTTAATCATGATATCCCCAGAATATTGCAAAATTTTATTTGAGTTATCTGTGTTGTAAATAAGTATGTAAATGCATTACATAGTGATATTAAGACACATTCTCAATAAGAATGTGCGATCATAAACTAAACTTATCTCATTGAGCAAGATAAATTAGAAAAACGAATAAGAACCAGGATTTTTAAAATGATCAGGGGGGAGAGTAACTATATGAAATGTAGATTAATTATCTTCATGCCATGAGGTTGGTATTAGTTGAGGGGTTTTGCGCGAGAGAATAGAAATTTGGATTTTAGAAAATCCTTTTCAATGATTGAATCTTTGTAAGTGCTCTCGAACCTACATCGCAATTTAATTTAACAGTACAAATAAGTTTTAGTTTTTATTAAGTCAAAAAAACATATTGGTTTGCTCAAAATATCATAAAGTAAAAATTGTAGAGACTGTGATTGAGCTTTATGTTGATCTGTAAATATAAAGATGGTAGTTCAGACTACATTCGCTTTACTGCTGATTTACTCGAAAAGCAGCCTATTCTTACGATGGTTCTAGTTGTTTTAATCCTGTCCATGCTGAGCTACTAAATTTCATAACTAGGATGGCAGAGTTTCTTTTTTGAATGGAGTTGATAATTAATGCTACTTGACTTCGGACTGCGCGAGTCGTCTGGAATCTACTTGACCACATGTATTCTGCAGTAGGCAATGCGTAAGATTTCCCATCATTTCCATATATTCTTCTTGAAAAGCCAGACTGTTCCATTTTATGGTTCAAAATTTCATAGTCATTTGGCAGCGCATTAGGAAGCTCAATACGAACAATAAACGTAGCCATGTCAGATCCTTTTTTTGTATTAAAAAATTAAAATAAGTTGCTGCAAAAGTCGGTGGTCATTCATTTTTGATTGAAATTTAACCATTTTTTTTGTGAAGCAAAATCAAATAAGTAAACAAGTAAAATCACTTTTATTATCCACCCAAAAGTTAAAATTTCGTTAAGAAAATACCTGTCATTTTTTACACTTGCTAAAGAGTCGTGTAAAAGGTAAGAGGGGTTCTATGTATTTAAATACAATAATATTTAAGCTATTGGTGGCTAGTAAATAAAAGAGAATGTGGGGTAAGAATCTCGAATTCTAAGTTCCTTAGCCAAAAGCTAGCGGTGTCTTCTTTTGTTTATCTTTGTACCTCTAGCACCATCGCAAATCGCATATATTTACGAGTATGTAATAGATATAATACTCACGTTATGAAATTCTTGTGAGTGCATAGGATCGTTGTTTATTTATTTTACCCTTACAGCCTTGGGTCTAAGCACTACATAGATTCTATAATAATGAAATAAGGAATGAAGATGGAACTTTGCGAGGGCATGATTAGCTCTTGGGATTGGGATATTACACATCGTAAATTATACTCAACCAACCTATGGCAGATTTTGGGCTATCACGATAATACGACCAATCAGGCCGATACCAATATGTCGCGCCTCGTTCAGCTTATACATCCTGAAGATTATCCCATCGTACGTAGTGCAGTGGTTTCTCATTTGAAAGGCCTCACTGATCACTATGAAGCTGAATTTCGAATACAGCATAAAAATGGCTATTGGATCTGGATGCAAGATATTGCTCAAGTGATCGCGCGCGATCAAGAAACGCGGATTGCAACACGGATGGTGGGGATTCGGCGCAATATCAACTCAAGGAAGGCCGCTGTCGAAAGAAGAATGCTTGCAACCATGCTATTTCAGCATGTGTCACAAGGTGTTTTTATTTTAGATCACCAATTTCGAATTCAAAATATCAATCCTTACTTTGAAAAAATATCAGGTTTTTCAAAAGAAGAGCTAATAGGTACTCGATTTATGAATCGAGATCGTTACTATAATCCCGCAGTGGTGCAAGCGGCACAAAATGTAACGAAAACTTTAGAAACGGTGGGTGTATACGAGGGGGAGTTTTGGACACAGCGTAAAAACGGCGAGGAGTATCCCGCTTGGCTACATATCAATACTGTATATGATGATCAACAACGTAAAACCCACTACATTGGGATTATCGGTGATCTTACAGAACGCCGAAGAAGTGAGCAGCGTTTGTCTTATTTGGCGAACTATGATTCGTTGACTGATCTACCTAATCGCACTTATTTCAAAGAGTATTTGCACCAATATATTTTGCAAAGCATAGAGAAACAGTCATCTTTTGCGGTGTTATTGCTGAATTTAGATCGATTTAGATTACTGAATAATTTGCTGGGTACAAAGGGTGCTGACCAACTTCTTAAACAGGTGGCGACACGATTTGTTAGTCTTGAAATTCGAACTGGAGTTATAGCGCATTTAGGCAGTGATGATTTTGGAATTGTGCTTGAATATCCAGAAAATGATCCGCAAAAATTAAAAGAATATAGTCAGAAACTTCAACAGTTATTTGATGCGCCATTTAATATCGATAAGCAAGAGATGATTGTCACTTTATCGATTGGCATTGCTCTGTTTCCACAACACGCTCAACAAGTTGATTCTCTCTTTTATTATGCAGAAAATGCATTAAAAGAAGCTAAACGATTGGGTGGTAATACGTTTGTTTTTGCTGTAACTCAGCAGAATGTTCAACCATTTGAACGAATTTCTCTAGAGCATTCTTTGCGTAAAGCTTTATCTTCTTCACAGTTTGAGGTTTATTATCAGGCTAAGATTGATGCTGATAATAAGAAAATAGTTGGGTTTGAAGCATTAGTCCGCTGGAATCATCCTAAAAAAGGATTAGTCTCACCCGTAGAATTTATTGGGTTAGCAGAAGAAATTGGTGTGATCGGACAACTTGGCGAATTTGTGTTGGATCAGGCTTGCGCACAGATTAAAGCTTGGGCTGACATGGGATATGGTCAGTTGAAAGTGTCAGTCAATGTGTCAGCATTGCAATTACAACGAGGTAATTTTCTAGCAACACTGGATCGTATTTTGATTAAACATCAAATTGTGCCGATGAGTTTAGAGTTGGAAATTACCGAAAGCTTGCTGATGGATGAGCAGGAAAAAGTACGAAATATTTTACAAGAGATACGCAATCGTCAAGTCACGATTGCATTGGATGATTTTGGTACAGGGTATTCCTCCTTGTCTTATCTTGGTTTATATCCAATTGATGTGATCAAAATAGATCGGTCATTCATTATACAAATGATGAATAGTCCTCAACAAAAAGCAATTGTACTCGCAATTTTAGCGATGAGTAACGCGCTAAATATGGAGGTCGTGGCGGAGGGCGTTGAAACTGAAGAACAAGCACGTTATTTATGTGATGAAGGTTGTGATGTATTGCAAGGTTATTTGGTAAGTAAGCCGAGACCTGCAAGTGAAGCTACTTTGTTATTACGAGATGGATTTGCTCAGTTGGATTTTTGATACATTGAAATGGAATAGGCAAGTTTCTATGATTTTTTTAGAAAATGAACAGCTTTTAAAAATTCATTACGGATTCGTTTGATTTACAACATTCTTATTGAGTGATTTGATTGTAAAACTGAATTTAAGACTTGTTATCTTTAGCTAGATACCCAATTAAGATAAGATTGATTCAACAAATATTTTTGGTGGCTAATTCGTTGGTTTTAATCCTTCATTAGTGAGCCAAGTTTCTGCTTTGGAGCTTCCATGACCGCTGTATTGCCCACGACATCACCAACTGAGCGCACAGCTCTTGCATTTGAGACTTTTGAACTTTTACGTCGTGAGCCAATTGAATCTTTATCTGCAGAATTGCAGGAATATCGCCATAAAGTGACGGGCGCACTGCATTATCATCTTGCGGCAGATAATGATGAGAATGTATTCATGGTGGCGTTTCGCACGCAACCGATGGATTCAAGTGGTGTTGCGCATGTGTTAGAACATACGGCGCTTTGTGGCTCAAAACGTTTTCCTGTGCGTGATCCATTTTTCTCGATGATTCGTCGTTCGTTGAATACATTTATGAACGCATTTACATCGGCGGATTGGACGGCATATCCATTTGCATCACAAAACGAAGCCGATTTTTTTAACTTGTTGTCGGTTTATCTAGATGCAGCTTTTTATGCCAATATTGATCCTTTAGATTTTGCACAAGAAGGCATTCGTATTGAGTTAGAAGATGGTAAGCCTGTTTATAAGGGCATCGTATTTAATGAAATGAAAGGCGCGATGAGTTCGCCAGTCGATCAGCTTTATCATCAATTAGCACATACTCTCTATCCAACAACAACTTATCATTATAATTCTGGTGGTGATCCAGCAGATATTCCGCAACTAACACATCAGAAACTCGTTGATTTTTATCGTTCACATTACCATCCGAGTAATGCTGTATTTATGACGTATGGCAACCTTGCTCCAGCAGTTTTACAGCAAAAATTTGAAGAACAAGCGTTATCAACATTTAGTCAGGGTGTGCGTTTAGAATCTGTGCCAGAACAGCGTTACACCGAGCCGCAGCGTGTGGAAGCAAATTACGCTGTTGATTTAGCTGAAGGTGAGACATTAGAAAATCGTACGCATTTAGTCATGGCGTGGTTATTACCTAAAACCACTGACATCAAGGCTCGTTTCGCATTGCGTTTAGTTGAAGGTGTGTTGTTAGAAGATTCTGCTTCGCCGTTACGTCAATACATCGAAACCTGTGGTTTAGGTGAGTCTCCATCACCACTGTTGGGCTTAGATGATAGTAATTTTGAAATGAGCTTTTTATGTGGTTTGCAAGGTTCGAATCCAGAACAGGCAGATGCATTTGAACAAGGTGTATTGAATATTCTTGAAAAAGTGGCAAATGGTGATATTCAAACTGCGCAAGTAGAGGCGGTTTTGCATCAGATGGAACTTCAGCAACGTGAAATTGGTGGTGGTAGTTATCCGTATGGTTTGCAGTTGTTGCTCAACGGCTTAGGTAGTGCGATTCACGGCGGTGATCCTTTGCCAGTATGGCAAATTGAACCATTGCTAGCGGAGTTACGTGAGAACTTAAAAGATAAAAACTACTTACCAAATCTCGTCAAACAACATCTTTTAGATAATCCACATCGTGTGCGTTTGGTGCTTAATCCTGATAGTGAAAAAACTGCACGGGATCAAGCATGTGAACAAGCTGTCCTTGATAAAATTGAGGCAGGGTTAACCGATGACGATCGTGCAAAGTTAGATCATGATGCGGCGGCTTTGGCAGCACGACAGGCAAAAGTTGATGATTTGTCTATTTTGCCGAAAGTAGGTTTAGCCGATATTCCTGTCGATTTAAAAATCCAAATGGGCGAGACCAAATCACTAAACTTAGGTCAATCAGAATCAGGTAAACAATCTGCACTATTACATAGCTATGCATCAGGCACGAATGGTTTGTATTACAACCAAGTTTTGATTGAAGTGCCTCAAACCTTGTTGAATACCAAACTCTTATCTCTGTATGTGTCGTTGGTTGGCTCAGTAGGTGCAGGAGATTTGGATTACCTAGAGTTGCAACAACAGCAAACTGCGGTCAGTGGTGGTGTAAGTTTAAGTTCAAGCCTGCGCACATCAATTAATGATCAAGGCACAATCAGTGCATATTTGGTGCTTTCAACCAAAGCATTAACTCATAAATTAGAAGCAATTCAATTACTGCGCGATGCATTTATTTCACTACGTTTGGATGAAGTGGAGCGGATTATTGAATTATTACAACAACGTAAATCACGTTGGCAGTCACGTTTAAGTGGTTCGGGTCATGCGTATGCAATGCAAACAGCATCACGTTCGTATAGTGCGCTTGCCCAACATGAATATGAACATACAGGTTTACCTGCACTACTTTGGTTACGAGATTTGTTGACCAACATTGAGCAAGATGAGTCGGTGAAAACTCAGTTACTCAAAGATTTGTCCGTATTGCATCAGCAAATGATTGCTTTACCGCGTCAGTTCCTATTGGTGGCGGAAGAAAGCCAATTGACAAGACTTAGTGATGAAATTGAGAGAGTTTGGACGATTAGCCAATCTCAAGCTCAATCAATGACGCAGCAAAATCAGTCGCAACAACAATCAATTACTCAGGATACGGCTTGGTTAATTCAGACCAATGTTCAATTCTGCGCGGCAGCATATCCAGCAACAGTGGTTGATCATCCAGATACTGCTGCATTGATGGTGCTTGGTCCATATTTGCGGAATGGTTTCTTGCATCGTGCATTGCGTGAACAGGGTGGTGCGTATGGCGGTGGTGCTGGCTATGATGGTAATGCTTGTGCGTTCCGTTTCCATAGTTATCGTGATCCGCGTTTAGCTGAAACGTTTGCTGATTTCCAAGCGAGTATTGATTGGTTAATCAATACACCACAAGAAGCTTATCAATTAGAAGAAGCAATTTTGGGTCTGATTGGTGCAATGGACAAACCAAGCTCACCAGCAGGTGAAGCGATGGGCGCGTGTCATTCGCAATTGCATGGCCGCACACCTGAGCAGCGCCGAGCTTTACGCAAATTATTGCTAGAGGTCACGATTGATGATTTACAGCGTGTGGCAAAAACATACTTAAAACCTGAACAGCGGCAACGTTCAGTCGTTGCACCTTATGGCAAAGAAGATGAGTTGATCTCGTTAGGATTCTTGATTGAGCGTGTTTGATTTAACTTTCCAGTAAAGCAAAAAAGCCTTTCTTGTAATGAGAAAGGTTTTTTTATGGTGTAGAGCATCATTTGTTAATGATTTTAATTTCATACATTAAAGTTGCACGACTTCAGATCAGTTTATGTTATGTTTCTTAGAATATGCTTAGGGCGTGTTGACATTTGATCTCGCCCGTAAATTTGGTGAAAAACTTAAGGCTGTCTACATTGCTTTTGCATGAAAAATGGCTAAATTGTCCTTATCCTGCGTTAATCCGTTTGCCAATATATTGATATTGTCTGTACGGATTGCCTTGTCTAAGACCAATTTCGCTCATTTTTCATCGCAAAGACCAAATATCAGCACGCCCTAATAACTTGATTGATAAGCTGATATGCATTTAATGGATTCTGAATCATCAGATTCACTGATAAAAAAAGAACAATCTACATCTGATATCAATCATCAGAATGTGACTCATCTTGTTTGCTGCGAAGAATGCGATGTCGTTTATCGACGTATCGAATTAAAAAAAGGCGCGAAGGCATATTGCATTCGATGCGGTGCGGTTCTTTATAAAAATGGTCGATCAATTCAACAATTATTACCTTTGGTGATTGCAAGTTTAATTGTTTTTATTATCAGTAATATATTTCCAATCGTAAAAATTGATTTAAAAGGAAATTTTTCAGAAACAACATTACTTGGTGCAGTGATGGCGATGTTTCATGCAGATCGTGGATTTGTTGCGGTTTTAGTTTTACTCACGACGTTTATTTTTCCACTATGTGATCTGCTATTACTGATTTATGTATTGTTACCAACAGTGATTTGGAACAAACAACCCGTAGGAATGGCTTTTGCGCTCAGAGTTGTTAGAATTTTTCGGATTTGGGGCATGATTGAGGTGTTTCTCATTGGAGTCTTGGTGACTTTAGTGAAACTCGCGGTGATGGTTGTGATTATTCCGGGTATTGCATTGTGGTCATTTGCAGTGTTAACCGTATTGCTTGTTTTGGTGGTGTCAGTCAGTGTGACTGAAATTTGGGATCAGGTCGAAAATTGTGAACATATTTCTTAAAAAGAAAAATGATCATCAGCAAAATGATCACCAAGCTATTCACCAAACTAGCTATCAAGGCAGTCATCAAAATAGCCATGCTGAGATGGATCAGGTGTACCTGAATCCATCGACCGCAAAAGATTTATCACTGATCGTTTGTCACAGTTGTGGACAGCTTAATCCACTTGCGCTCAATCATCAGCCATGTAGTCGTTGTCATGCGATATTGCATCAGCGTAAACCTGCGAGCTTAGATCGAACTTGGGCGCTGATGCTGTCAGCAATGATTATGTATATTCCTGCGAATCTGCTACCGATGACGATCACAGATTCACTGTTTGGTGAGCAGAAAGATACGATCATGAGTGGGGTAATTTACTTCTGGAAGAATAGTGACTATCTGGTTGCGTTTGTTATTTTTACCGCCAGTATTTTTATTCCAATGTTAAAGTTGATGATCCTGATTTTTTTATTGCTTGCTGTACATCGGCAAGAGTTGAATAAAAGAAGATGGCGTCCAGAGCAATGTGCAACGCTATATCGATTGGTCGAGTTTATTGGTCGTTGGTCGATGATTGATGTGTTTGTGGTGTCTTTATTGACGGCGCTGATCCAAATGCAATCATTAGCATCAATTTCAGCTGGACCTGGTGCGGTTGCATTCGGTGCGGTTGTAGTATTAACAATGTTGGCTTCATTGAGTTTTGATCCACGAATTATTTGGGATAATTACTGTCTTGGATACCAGAAACATGACCATCAAGACCACAAGACTCAAGAGCATGAATCAGATTCTCAATTGATAACACTTACGCCAGACATAAATGACAGAAAAGGCTAATTTAAAAAATGACTGATCAACAGCAATCCCATAATAATTCTGATGAACCAGAGAAACTATCTTCAGAAAATTTGCCTTCAGAAAAGGTTTTGGCTGAACCTCGTACAGTACAACCAAAAGGTTTGCGCTTTTCATTGGTCTGGATTATTCCGTTAGTGGCTTTAGCAATTGGATTGTCTTTGGTTGTGAAAGTCATTACGGATACAGGGCCTACAATTCATGTGTCATTTCGTAGCGCTGATGGTTTACAAGCAGGCAAAACAACGGTGCGTTATAAAGAAGTTGATATAGGTTTAGTGAAAAATATTGGACTGTCTGATGACCATTCTCATGTAGTTGTAACAATTGAGTTGAGCAAATCTGCAAGTAGTTTTGCGGTTGATGATGCGCGGTTTTGGGTGGTGCGTCCTCGTATTGGGACTGGCGGAATATCTGGGATTAGTACCTTATTATCAGGTGCATATATTGGCGTAGATGGTGGTAAGTCACAAACTAAGCGTGAGGATTTTACGGGTTTAGAGTCTCCTCCTGCGATTGCAGCAGATGTACCGGGCAAAACATACACATTACAATCGAGTGATCTCGGTTCACTCGATATTGGTTCGCCTATTTATTATCGCCGTATTAATGTCGGCCAAGTTAGTGGTTATAAACTTGCTGATGATGGTAAAAGTGTTCAATTACAGATCTTTATCCAAGCACCTTATGATCGCTATGTGACTACAGATACCCGTTTCTGGCATGCAAGCGGCTTAGATGTTTCATTGAATGCGTCAGGGTTTAAGGTAAATACTCAATCTCTAGCGAGTATTGTTTCTGGCGGGATTGCTTTTGGTTTCCCTGAGAACTCAGATGCCGAAGTCGCTGCAAGTAATGCATCGTTTAACCTAGCGCAAACTCAAGAAGATGCATTAAAAGAATCAGATGGCAAGCCGATTCGTTTCATGATGTATTTTGATCAATCTTTACGTGGACTCACCAAAGGCTCAGTGATTGATTTCCGAGGTATTGAACTGGGTTATGTTCAGTCAATCAATGTCGAGTTTGATGCTACGTATAGACAATTACGTATGCCTGTTGTGGCTGTGGTTTATCCATCACGTTTATCGCATGGTCGTGAATTTGATCCTAATCAAAAAATATTGGCTGAGTTTATTCAACGTGGTTTACGTGCTCAAATGCGTACAGGAAATATTCTCACTGGGCAAAATTATATTGCGCTGGATTTCTTCCCGAAAGCAAAACCTGCGGAATTGAAGTTTGATAAGGGCATGGTTGAAATTCCAACGACACCAACGGAGTTAAGTAACCTACAAGCGCAAGTCACTCAGATTGCAGATAAGCTGACGAAGTTCCCGTTGGATGAAATTGGTCAGGATTTGCGAAAAACTATGGCAAATATGAATACGACGATTGATTCAACCAATCAGCTGATGAAGCAAATGGATGGCAAAGTTGCACCAGCGATGCAGGCAACTTTGGATGATGCACGTAAAACCATGCAGTCAACCCAGACACTGCTGGCAAGTGATGCACCAATGCAGCAAGATATTCGTCGTGCAATGCAACAAATGACACGTGCTGCGGCATCATTGCAATTGATGTCAGATTATATCGAACAGCATCCAGAATCGTTGATACGTGGTAAAGCACCAAGCCTAAACAAGAATCAGGATAAAAATCAGGATAAAAGCAAACCATGAGTAAAATGATCAAAACTTTCAGACCGTTTGTGTACTGTACTGGTATTAGCTCAGCTTTATTGCTTAGTGCATGTAGTTCTTCACCAACGCCGAATTACTACACGCTGACGACTATGATCAAACAGCCTGTACAGACAAACGTTGTTCGTGTGATTGAGGTGCTTCCTGTTGATTTACCAGACCGCCTAGATCGGACACAGCTTGTTTTACAAACGACCAATGGGCAATCTCGAGTCCTTGATCAACAGCGTTGGACTTCGACGCTCAGCTCAGAACTTAAAGATGGATTGTCTGCTGGATTGTTACAGCGTTTGGGTGCGGTCGATCGTTATGCGAGTGGTTCTGCGACATCGTTGCCTGTGTATCGGATCGCAGCGAATTTTTCTAATTTTGATGCGCTTCAAGGGACTTCAAAGAATACTATTGATAATATTCATGTTGCGGCAACTTGGACGGTGAGTCGAATTGAAGATTCAGTCAATTTAGCGCCTAATGCACCTCCAAATAAGCCACATTCGATTGCATGTCGCATGATGTTTAGTTTACCTGCAAATACAGATTCAACCAGTGAGGTTGATGCAGTTGTGACAGCTTCACGGCAATCGCTAGATAAAGTGACGAACGCTATTGCAGAGTCGGTTGTGACTTTGGAGGGTGGGGCTAAGCCTGTGGAAGCGGTTTGTAGTTGATAAAAAATGGATAATCAGCTTTTTGATGAACTGGTCAGCTCAATTCAAGAGGTTAGTGCAATTAAACGCAAAGAGAAGGTTGCCAGTCGGGTATTCCAGATTGAATTACCTAATGTGAAATTAGATGGAAGTTTAATGCAACCTTACGAAAACCCAGAAATCATCACCTATAGCAACTTACTCGCTGAAAGTTTTTTACGACTTACTGGACAGCCTTTAATATCGTCTGGTTTGGATCTCGCCCAAAGATTATATGAAGCGCCATTTGCTCTAGTCTCACATGGTATGGAAGCAGATCCTATTTTTCGTTATGCCAATCAAACAGCACAACAACTATGGCAAATGACATGGGATGAGTTTATTACATTACCATCACGTCTTTCTGCGGAGCAAATGTTGCAAGAGGAACGTGACCGACTTTTACAAGAAGCGCAAAGTAAAGGATATATCGATACGTATGAAGGCATTCGTATTGCTAAAAATGGTCACCGTTTTAAAATCCAAAATACTGTGCTGTGGAATGTGATTGATGCACATGGTGTACAGCATGGGCAAGCGTGTGTTATTCGGCGGTGGGATTTTTTGTAGAGATTAAAAAAGGCACTTCATCATAATATTGATCAAGTGCCTTTGATGCTATTGGATGGTCACATAAAGTTTATATTCACAGGATTCTCCTTTATCACATGATACATCAATCATGTGTTCTCCTGAATTTTGGATTGTCTCACTGTATTCAGTTCCGTTACCAATTGAAATGCCTGCACCATGAAGACCATTCTCAAAATAAGACATACTAGCGTTGTCATCTAAGGACTTTAGACGTGTACTAATATACTGGTCTTTATTTGCTTTGAAATAGTAAAAAGTACTGTCGCCTTTAACAAGATATCCTTTATAAGTGGCACTTGACGCCCCTTTTTTGAAGTGAATTTGCTCGGTATATTCTTGAGACCATGATTCAGAAGAAATTAACAGAAGTAAAATAGTCGGAGCTAAAAAGATTTTTCTCATATGTATATCAACGTAATTAGAATAAAAAATAATCAAAGTTCATTAAAGTGGAAATTCAACTGAAAATACTATTCATATCTGTAGTGAATTTTAAAAGTAAAATTTTGATTTTATTTATTATTTATGTAATTTTTGGAGAATGCTATCTTATGTTTAAGATAGCATTCAGACTAATTGTTATACATTCTCTGTTTTATACCAAATTCGCATACAAATCATATTCATCTGCGTCAGTGATTGTTACCTCAACTTTATCACCTGATTTCAAACGTGCTAAATCCGCAGCAGTTAAATCTTCGATATATACATGACCATCGATTTCAGGGGCATCTGCATAAGAGCGTGCAATCGCCACAGAATGTTCTAGATCAAATTCATCAATCAACACAGTCATTGTACGACCGATACGTGCTTGGAGTTTTTGCGCAGAAATTGCTTGTTGAGTCTGCATAAAGCGTTCATAACGCTCTTGTTGAATTTCAGGTGCAACATGGTCAGGTAGGTCATTTGCCACTGCACCATCAACAGGCGAATAGGTGAAACAACCCACACGATCGAGCTGAGCTTCTTGCAGCCAGTCAAGTAAGTATTGGAAATCTTCTTCGGTTTCACCAGGGAAGCCGACAACAAATGTTGAGCGAATTACGATGTCTGGGCATTTTGCACGCCAAGCTGCAAGGCGCTCTAAGGTATTTTCGCTATGTGCAGGACGCTTCATCAGTTGCAAAATGCGTGGGCTGGCATGTTGGAATGGAATATCCAAGTAAGGCAGGATTTTGCCTTCAGCCATCAGATCAATGACTGCATCAACATGCGGATATGGATATACATAATGCAAACGTACCCAAACACCGAGTTGACCTAATGCCGCGCACAGATCGATAAATTTGCTTTTCAGTGGTTGGCCATTCCAGAAATCGAGTTTGTATTTCAGGTCGACGCCATATGCTGAAGTATCTTGAGAAATAACAAGAACTTCTTGTACGCCAGCTTTGACGAGATTTTGTGCTTCTTCCATGACACTGCTAATTGGGCGAGATACGAGATCACCGCGTAGTGACGGAATAATGCAGAAGGTACAGCGATGGTTACAACCTTCAGAAATTTTTAAATAAGCATAATGTTTTGGTGTTAAGCGAATGCCTTGAGGTGGAACGAGATCTTGGTATGGATTGTGTTCAGGTGGTGCTGGCACATATTCATGTACAGCGTTCATCACGTCTTGGTAAGCTTGTGGCCCCGTGACTTTTAGAACACTCGGGTGCATTGAGCGAATTTTATCTTCGTCTTTACCCAAGCAACCTGTCACAATGACTTTGCCATTTTCGCTGATGGCTTCGCCAATCGCATCCAGCGATTCTTGTACAGCAGATTCGATAAATCCACAGGTATTGACCACAACTAAATCTGCGCCAGCATAATCAGCGGCAACTTCATAGCCTTCAACCCGTAACTGCGTGAGAATTCTTTCAGAATCAACAAGCGCTTTTGGGCAACCAAGGGAAACAAAACCAACTTTTGGCGAACTCATACGGCATTTCAACTTAAACAAACATTAGACCTGCGTATTGTATGCGCTTTGTGCGATAGACGTAAGCTTTAAGTGAGTTATTCAAAAAAGAAGCGATGAAAGTTCAAATTTGTCACAAACAACGCATTGTTTTGGTGCTATATTTGCTTAACGTATTGCATTATTTTGGTGCAATACAATTGAGTTTTTACATAAAAATAGTCTGGTTTGTCTGAGTAGTGCATTTCTTGTTCATTTTTTATGTTGATCAGAATCGATAATTTTTAAAAAAGTGATTTATATCACTTGATGACTTAACAAAAGGTATGTTCTTGATCTTTTTAACAGCTTTATCAAAAGTTGGCTTACGTTTTGCAGTGCATAGATGAAACCTTAGCTGATTTTAATATGCTCAGACTAGGATATTGAAAACTCAGTATTTTATGAGAGCATGATTGTTTATATCGTTTTTGATTGAAGCAGTCGTTTATTGCTGTTTTTTCTGTATTTAAGTTTTGCACGATGGAGCGTTATGAATCTCGAGCAATATCAACGCATCACGGATCATATGTTGACCGCAATTATATTAGTGCGTTCAGATTTAAGTATTGAATATCTCAATCCTGCGTGTGAGGCGTTAATTGAACTCAGTCAATTCAGAGCACTAAAACAGCCGTTGCTCTCTATTTTGATCGACCAAGATCCGCAATTTGATGCACAGGTAGCCTTGTCTCGATTGCTTGCGAATGGTCAACCTTATACGCGCCGTGAAGCCGTGCTAAAAATAGGCTTGCGTGACAAAGTCGTGGATTATACGGCGTCACTCATTATGGATAACGATGCACCTGATGATATTTCGCGTCATCGTATTTTGTTTGAAATTCAACCGATGGATCGACTGTTACGTATTAGTCGTGAAGAGCATTTGAACCAGCAACATTCGATTGCACGACAACTCGTGCGTGGTGTTGCGCATGAAATCAAAAATCCTCTCGGCGGGATTCGTGGTGCGACGCAATTGCTAGCACGGACATTACCTCAAGGCAGTGCTGAATATACTGATGTGATTATTAGTGAAGTCGATCGGTTACGGCATTTAGCCGATACGATGCTGGGTTCTCGGAAGCCGCCTGCATTTGCTTTGGTGAATATTCATGAGCCACTTGAACGTGTGCGATCATTGATTTTGAATCAATTTATGAGCCAGTTTTCTTCACCATCTGAAGATCAGTTTGAGGTCATTCGTGACTACGATTTGTCGCTACCAGAGATTCGAGCAGATAAAAATCAATTGATTCAAGTCATGCTGAATATTGCAGTCAATGCGCTGCAAGCCATGACTGAAAATGCTCACAAGATGCAAGGACGTGTTCCGACGCTGATTTTTAGAACGCGTATTTTACGGATGTTTACCATCAATAATACGCTTCATCGCAGCGTTATACAGGTGGATATTGAGGACAATGGTCCTGGTATTCCTGAAGAGTTAGTTGAGTCTATTTTTTATCCAATGGTAACAGGACGTGCCAATGGAACTGGACTTGGTTTGAGTATTGCACACGATATTATTCATCTGCATAACGGCATGATTGAATGCCATTCTGTTGCTGGAAAAACAATTTTTAGTTTATTTTTACCTTGGGAGTAAGTTATGTCGAACGAGACCATTTGGATCATCGACGACGACCGTGCCATCCGCTGGGTACTGGAAAAAACATTCAAAGAAGAAGGTTTCAACGTCGTCAGCTTTGAAGAAAGCCAAAGTGCGCTGACGCGATTAGAAGGCGGCGAGCAGCCCCATGTCATCTTGACCGATATCCGTATGCCAGGCATGGATGGGCTGACATTCCTCTCACGAGTAAAAGAAGCCTATGCTGATTTGCCTGTCATTATCATGACTGCGCACTCTGATTTGGAATCGGCTGTGTCGAGTTATCAAACAGGCGCTTTTGAGTATTTACCAAAGCCGTTTGATATTGATGAAGCGTTGGCGCTAGTGCAACGTGCGATTCAACATACTGCGCAAGTTACGGCAAGTAGTAACGACGATATGGTGCCAAGTAAACCAATTCGTTCTGTTGAGATTATTGGTGAATCACCTGCGATGCAGGAGGTGTTTCGTGCAATTGGTCGCTTAGCACAGTCGCATATTACTGTACTGATTAATGGTGAATCTGGTACGGGTAAAGAGCTGGTGGCACATGCTTTACATCGCCACTCACCACGTGCAAAGAAGCCTTTTATTGCACTGAACATGGCGGCAATTCCCAAAGATTTGATTGAAACTGAATTGTTTGGTCATGAGAAAGGTGCATTTACAGGTGCAAATACTCAGCGCCAAGGTCGCTTTGAACAAACCAATGGTGGTACGTTGTTTCTTGATGAAATCGGAGACATGCCATTTGAGACACAAACACGATTACTCCGCGTTTTAGCTGAAGGTGAGTTTTATCGTGTAGGCGGTCATATGCCTGTGCATGTCGATGTTCGTATCATTGCCGCGACCCATCAAGATTTGGAAAAATTGGTAATCGAGGGTAAGTTCCGCGAGGATTTGTATCATCGCTTGAATGTGATTCGTATCCATATTCCAAGATTGAGAGATCGTAGTGAAGATATCCCCATGTTGGCAGCTCACTTTTTGGAGCGTGCAGGACATGAATTATCCGTTGAACCTAAGAAATTACGTAGTGAAACAGCAGCGTATTTGCAACAATTGCCATGGCCTGGAAATGTTCGTCAATTAGAAAATACTTGTCGCTGGTTAACCGTGATGGCAAGTAGCCGTGAGGTTCTGTTAACTGATCTACCGCCAGAGCTTCGTTTACCAGCTAATGGACAATCATCAGTTGCTGCAAAAACTGACAATTTTGCGACGGGACAGAGTCATGTACAGTTATCAGGTGCTTCTTCTGAGTGGGATGTGGCGCTTGGATTATGGGCTAAGCAACATTTAATGAATGGTGAGCAGCAAATTCTAAATACTGCAACGCCGATGTTTGAACGCGTCATGATTCTTGCGGCATTGGAACATAGTCAAGGCAAGAAGCGTTTGGCATCGGAATTATTAGGCTGGGGACGTAATACGTTAACCCGTAAGCTAAAAGAGCTTGGAATTTCTAGTGCCGATGATGATGAGGACGCAGCTTAAATAAAAACCAAATGCCACAATTGTTGAGTAAACAGTTGTGGCGTTATTCTTACAAAAATTTGTTATATAACAATATTTTTATTTTTAGCGTTAGCTAATCCGCAGAAAATTAATAAAAGACCTTTTTGTAATTCTTCTTCAAAAGCCATTTCTTTCAAACTGAGAGCGCTCTTGGAGAGATTACTTTGTTGCCATAGACCAATGAGCAACGCTATTACATACCGCATGGCCTGACTAAGCTCGTTGAGCGGTAGAGCAGGTAGTGTTTTGTGCAAAGCTTGCGTCAATCGATCCAGCATATCTTCAATGTGCTGATTGAATGTGAATATCACCGTATCAGAAATCTGTTGTTCCATACCACTAGAAATCTGGCTTAGTAACTGACACATGCGGGTTTCGGCAGCAGTCACTTTGGCAAGCGTTGTAGTCGTGGCCGTCATGTCATTACTGCTTTCAAGACTTTTTAGAGCCAACTCAGCCTTCATTATCCAATGGAGGCTATCTTCTTTTAAAAGCTCCAGCAGAATTGCTTCGCGACTATCAAAGTAGCGATATAGATTAGATTTAGCTAAGCCTGCACGGCGAGCTACTTCATTTAGACTGATTTGTTCAGGTTTCATTTCGCGTAGTAAGTCTGCCATAGCGACGATGATGCTTTCTCGACGCTGTGCCACTTGTTCAGGTTTTCGGGCGCGTACAAAGAGGCAACAATCATTACATTTCATGGAAGGTTCCTCAAGTATAAAAAATAGGCACTTGACAAGAGACCGATGGTCTCTTAAATTAAAGACCGTCAGTCTGTTATTGCTAGATTAACATATTTCAGCAGAAATCGCCCATCTGGGCAATCATGAGGATATTGCTATGTCGTGGACTCCAACACAAATACCAGATCTTTCAGGTAAATCAATCCTGATCACTGGCGGAAATAGTGGTTTGGGCTTTCAATCTGCACGTCTATTGGCTGCTGCTGGTGGGAGAGTGCTGATCGCCTGTCGTGATGCAAGCAAGGGAGAGCAAGCGCTTAAAGAGATACGAGCCCAAGTTCCTGATGCTCAGATCGAAATGAAGATATTGGATCTTGCTGATCTGACATCAGTGAAACAATTTTCCAGTGAGTTATTAACCACAGAAACTAAGCTAGATGTTCTGATTAACAACGCTGGAGTCATGGCACCACCATTACAACGCACCAAAGATGGCTTTGAGATGCAATTCGGTACGAATCATTTAGGTCATTTTGCGTTAACAGGTCAGCTATTGCCATTATTGAATGCTGCACCTGCACCGCGTGTGGTCACCGTCAGTAGTATTGTTAACTATATCGGTAAGATTCAATTTGATGATCCAAACTGGAGCAAGAGCTATTCGCCTTGGCTGGCTTATGGACAGAGCAAGTTAGCAAATTTAATGTTTGCTCAAGAGTTACAGCGTCGTAGTGCACTTTCAGGCGGTCGAATACAGTCTTTCGCTGCACATCCCGGCTATGCGGCAACAAATCTGCAAGATGATATGTTTGGTGGAAAAATATTTAATATGTTGTTTGCTCAATCAGCGGAGTCGGGAGCCTATCCGAGTGTTCTTGCTGCCACTTCTGCAAATGTAAAAGCAGGAGCTTTCTATGGTCCACGTGTGTTTGCAATGTGGGGAGCGCCAGCACAGGCTTATATACGCCCTGCCGCTAGAAATACAGAAGATGCCCGCAAGCTCTGGAAGTTGTCTGAAGAACTGACTGGTGTAGTTTATAGTTAATTTGATTTCAACTTCAGTTGAAGCGTAAAGCATAAAAAAGGCTTAAACCAATGTAGTTTAAGCCTTTTAGTTTCATATGGAGTCATGTGAGTGCATATGAGTTTGAATTTGTGGTGGGGGCGAAGAGACTCGAACTCTTACACCTCGCGGCGCCAGAACCTAAATCTGGTGCGTCTACCAATTTCGCCACGCCCCCAACGGCGCGTATCATACCAAGTTCAGAATCAACAAGATAGTACTAACAAGAACCTTTTCTTCATTTTACAGTGAGTAAGGTTAAGGTTTAATCGTTTGGAGTATCTGATTCGGAGGATGGGGCTCTTGTAATTGATAATTTTCCATTAGCAAGCTTGTAATGCTGTCCTTTGTGATCCAGTTGATCGTATAAATGAATGGAGATGGGATGCTTTCGTGCAAAGTCACCATAAGGGTGCCCAGCAGGAAATGGATGTGCTAAATGATCTCGAACACGTTTGAGTATCCAAGGATGTGCTTCAATAACGAGATTGAGTTCATTCGCTTTACGGCCGTAATGCTCTTTCCATAACCCTAGCTCATAAATCATTCGACGAAATTGCTCAGAAAATTCTTCAAAATCATCAGCGCTAAAGCGAACAGTTCTTGATATTTTTTTAAATAAATACTGACCTGATTGCATGTCAGTAGTGATGAAGTAATGTTTATCTGATGATTCTTTTGTAGAAACCACGACGAACCCCTAGTGTTTATAAAAAATTACCAATAGCTGTTACGTCGTAGTTTACATGTTGACTAGTATTAATCTACGCGTAACAACTCATTTAAACCTGTTTTTGAGCGTGTTTGTGCATCAACTTTCTTCACAATCACAGCTGCATAGAGGCTGTATTTTCCATCTGCTGATGGTAAGTTGCCTGATACAACAACTGAACCTGCTGGTACGCGACCATAAGTCACTTCACCAGTTTCACGATCATAAATCTTAGTCGATTGACCGATGTACACACCCATCGAAATGACTGAGCCTTCTTCAACGATGACGCCTTCAACGATTTCAGAGCGTGCGCCAATGAAGCAATTGTCTTCAATGATGGTTGGATTCGCTTGTAATGGCTCAAGAACGCCACCGATACCAACACCACCCGACAAATGCACGTTTTTTCCAATTTGTGCACATGAGCCAACAGTCGCCCATGTATCAACCATCGTACCTTCATCCACATATGCACCAATGTTTACATATGAAGGCATCAAGATCGTATTGCGTGCAATAAAGCTACCTTTACGTGCGGTTGCTGGAGGTACAACACGGATTCCTGCTGCTTGGAATTGTGCCTCATTCCAGTCCGCAAATTTTGTAGGAACTTTGTCGAAATATTGTAAGGAATCTCCGCCACTTAACGGAACATTGTCGTTTAAGCGGAATGATAATAGAACAGCTTTTTTGAGCCATTGATTGACTTGCCATGTACCACCGATTTTTTCAGCAACACGCATTGAGCCATTATCTAAACCAGCAAGTGCTTCTGCAACTGCATCACGCACATCTTGTGGGGCGTTGGTTGGTGAAAATTTCAGACGATCTTCAAAAGCTTGTTCAATGATATTAGCAAGTTGAGTCATGGGAGTTTCCATTTATTTTAAGGTAAAAAGAGAGATTATCTTTTGCGATGGGATTTGCGTCATTGTAGACGCAAGAAGATAAAGCATGAGCGAATTGTAACGTAAATCTAGACGTGATGGCGAGTTGAGATACCGCTCACGTCTAGGTTTTTGAATTTAAGCTGTAACAAACACATTCAACGCGGGTAATTGAGTGTGTTTACTGTGATTAATCAGACTCATAATCAGCACAAACTGTTAAGTCTTTTGAGGCTTCTACTTTGGATAAGTGAATTGCGACTGTGATGATCGAGGCAATTAATAAGTTGACCATCAAAGCATAAAGTGCTGAATAACCAGGAATACTATAGCCATTGATGACTAATGTATAAATTGGTTTGAACTGCACTGAATACGCCATCCAGCTACCAATAACCATGCCCACGATCCAGCCTATTAATAATGCACGATGATCAAACCAGCGTGTATATAATCCAATAAAAACAGCAGGTAAGACCTGAATAATCCATACACCACCCAGTAATTGAAGGTTAATTGCATACTGAGTTGGAATGAATAATACAAAAAGCAAAGCACCAAATTTCACGGCCAAAGAGATATTTTTAGCAATGAAAGTTTCTTGCTTGGGCGTCATTGATGGATTAATAAATTCTCGATGAATATTGCGGGTATATAAATTCGCCGCAGCAATTGACATGATCGCCGCAGGAACAAGTGCACCAATGCCAATCGCAGCAAATGCAACGCCGACAAACCATGATGGAAAACTGTGAATGAACAAGGCTGGAATGGCGAAGTTATTGCCATATTGCGCAAAGCCTTGTGCAAATTCAGGCAAATTTTTGACGCCAGATGCGATTGCCATATAACCGAGAAGCGCAATCAAACCCAATAAAACTGAATACGCTGGTAGTAGCATCATGTTTTTGCGCAAGGTGTTTGCGCTGCTTGAGGACAATGATGCGGTCATTGAGTGTGGATAGAGAAACAATGCTAATGCTGAACCCACAGCCAAAGTGAAATAGGCACTAAATTGATTGAGGCTGGTTTCAGTTGGTGCTTTCAGCAGTAGTTTTTGCGCTGGAACTGCATCGAAAATTTTACCAAAGCCACCGAGTTGCATCGGAATAATAATACAAGCAGCAATGATGGTAATGTAAATGAGCAAGTCCTTCACGACTGCAATCATCGCAGGAGCACGTAAACCACTGGTATAGGTGTAAGCAGCTAATATGATAAATGCAACAATAAGTGGTAATTCACCTAAAGCTCCTGATGTATCAATGCCTAAGCCACCGATTACCACTTCAATACCAACGAGTTGCAATGCCACATAAGGCATCGTTGCCAGAATACCTGTAACGGCGATTGCTAGCGCCAACAGAGGACTGTTGTACCGCGCACGAATGAAGTCAGCAGGCGTCACAAAGCCGTGTTTACGAGAGACAGACCATAGTCGCGGCAAAATCATAAAGGCGAGTGGATAAATTAAAATCGTGTAGGGAATGCCAAAAAAGCCAAACGCGCCCATGCCAAACAACAGCGCAGGAACGGCAATAAAGGTATACGCCGTATATAAGTCTCCGCCAAGTAAAAACCATGTAATCCATGTACCGAAGCGACGTCCAGCTAATCCCCATTCATCGAGCGAGTGGAGGTCAGCTTGTTTCCAACGCGAGGCATAAAATCCAAGAATCGTGACAAAGAAAAATAATGAAACAAAAACAATCGTTGCAGTCATATCCAATTTCATGATTTTTTACCTTTCTCATTGTTTTCATTGGATACTTGTTTTTCGATTTGGACGTGAGCTTTGTAATACACGATGCCAATCGTTACTGCCGCGACAAAAACGAGAACTAATTGATACCAATAAAAGAAAGGAAAACCGAATAGACGAGGTTCGATATGATTATACGAGGGTATCCAGAGTGCAAGAATCCATGGAAATGTGAGTAGCCAATACCAGCGCTTAGCTTTGTTTTTTGAAATGTTATCCATGACTAAATATCGCTAAAAAGATGAGGTGGATATTAGAGGATTTTTAGGGCTTATGCGACCGAGTACTTTAGAAGATTTAAAGCACTCAATTTGATTATTTTTAACCTACAACCTTTGCACTTCTTCTCACAGGAGGCACAGGTTCACCACGATATTGACGATCAGCAAAATAGCTTGAACGCACCATCGGCGCAGCCCAAATATTTCTAAAACCTAATGCTTGACCGTGTGCAGTATAGCGCTCGAACTCATCTGGATGAACGAAGCGCTCAATCGGTGCATGACTCTTTGAAGGCTGTAAATATTGACCAATCGTAATGTAATCAACCTCATGTGCGCGTAAATCATCGAGCAGCGCTAACACTTCTTCTTCAGTTTCACCAAGCCCAACCATCAAACCACATTTTGTCGGAATATCAGGGCAGACTTCTTTAAATTTCTTTAATAGATTCAATGAGTGTTGATAATCTGAACCAGGACGCATCGCTTTATAGAGACGTGGAACGGTTTCAATATTGTGATTAAATACATCAGGAGGACATTCCGCCATGATGCGTAATGCAACATCCATGCGACCACGGAAATCAGGCACTAAAATTTCGAGCAATGTATCAGGGCTGATTTTACGAGTTTCAGTAATGCAGTCCACAAAATGCTGTGCGCCGCCATCCAATAAATCATCACGATCAACGGAGGTAATCACGGCATATTTCAAACCTAAACCAGAAATCGTTTCCGCCATATGACGCGGTTCTTCAGGATCAAGCGCATTTGGACGACCATGTGCTACATCACAAAACGGACAACGGCGCGTACAAATATCACCCATGATCATAAAGGTCGCTGTACCGCCGCCAAAGCATTCAGCAAGGTTAGGGCAGGCTGCTTCTTCACACACGGTATGCAACTTTTGCGCGCGCAGAGTATCTTTAATCCGTTGTACTTCCGCAGGCGCAGTCATTTTTACGCGAATCCAGTCAGGCTTTTTAGGTACATCGACTGTTGGAATAATTTTGACGGGAATGCGAGCCATTTTTTCTGCGCCGCGTAGTTTTTCGCCTTGGATGGCTTTTTGAGGTGCAGGGCGGGACGAATCGGTAGTCATGGCGTTTGTTGCGAGTGAGGAAGTAGACATTAAAAGGCTTGCCTCTGTTGAGCATGCAAATAGATATGTTTTGAATTATAGGATAGATCAGCAAAATAAGGCGTGTGATCATACGATTTTATTCTGATAATGATCATAAAAAATCGTGATGTGGGTAGACGGCAGTTTTTGTTTATTATTTATAAATGCAAAGAACTTTCGGAGTAAGATAGTTCGTATCAACAAAGTCAATTTGTGATTTTAGTTCATTTGCTCATTAGATCAGTCATGAGAGCCGTTATGCCACGCAAAAGTAAAACCTTAGAAGACAAATCCCAATACCAATCTCAACATCAGTTTGATGCAGTTGTGCTGGGTGCAGGACCTGCGGGTGAAGCTGCGGCAATGAAATTGTCAAAAGGTGGGCGTCGTGTTGCTGTCGTTGATCAGCGTCCAGTTGTAGGTGGTAATTGTGCGCATGTGGGAACGATTCCAAGTAAAACTCTGCGTCAAACTGTTTTTAATATCATGCGTTATCAACGTGATCCATTATTTCAGAAAGTCGGTGAATGGAAACATGTTCCTCTTAGCAAAATTTTGGGAAGTGCACGTAAGGTCATTGAACAGCAAGTTGAAACCCATACACGGTTTTATGAGCGTAATTTAATTGAAGTATTTCATGGTCATGCAACGATAAATGACACTCACTCATTGACAGTGCATTTGGCTGATGGTGGTTATGAAGTTTTAACTTTTGACCAACTCATGATCGCAACAGGCAGTCGCCCTTATCAACCAAAAGATATTGATTTTAATCATCCTCGTGTTTTTGATAGTGACAAAATCCTGACGTTGAATTATCCAATTCAAAAAATCATTATTTATGGTGCAGGTGTAATCGGCTGTGAATATGCGTCGATCTTTATTGGGTTAGGTTATAAAGTTGAGCTGATTAATACTCAAGCACAATTACTGAGTTATTTAGATGACGAGATTGCTGATGCATTATCTTATTATCTGCGCGAATTGGGTGTTTTGATTCGCCATAATGAAATGATAGATCATCTAGAAACTCATGATGATTATGTAGTTTTGAATTTACAAAGTGGTAAGAAAATCAAAGCCGACGCGATTCTCTGGTGTAATGGTCGCTCAGGAAATACAGACAATTTAGGTTTAGAGAAAATTGGATTGAAAACCAATAGTCGCGGTCAGTTATCGGTGAACGACCATTATCAGACTGAAGTTCCACATGTGCATGCTGCGGGTGATGTGATTGGTTGGCCGTCATTGGCTTCTGCGGCTTATGATCAGGGGCGTTGTGCGGGTGCGCATATGATTGGCGAGGAGAATGTTCCGCCTGTCACCAGTGTGCCGACAGGTATTTATACGATTCCTGAAATTTCTTCAATTGGTAAAACTGAACAGCAGCTGACCGAAGAAAAAGTACCTTATGAAGTTGGGCAAGCATCATTTAAACACTTAGCGCGCGCGCAAATTACTGGCGATACGGTTGGTGTTTTGAAAATTTTATTCCATCGTGAAACTCTAGAAATCTTAGGGATTCATTGCTTTGGTAATAATGCGGCGGAGATTGTGCATATTGGTCAAGCGGTGATGTTGAATCACACCAATAATAGTCTGCATTATTTTACTCAAACGACTTTTAATTATCCGACAATGGCTGAGGCTTATCGCGTTGCAGCGTTGAATGGGATGAATCGGTTGTTTTGATGAATAGAGTTTAATAGAAAAGGACGCTTCAAATACTGTTGCGTCTTTTTTTGTTTGGATCATTCAAAATAGTTCACTGAGCTTGTCGAAGTGGACGGTGAAACGCAGAGTGATTTTTTCTTGCACCGCACATTTCGACAAGCTCAATGAGCTATTTCTGATTAGTCAATTACTTACGATGCTCAGCCAACGCCCCTTGAATCGCATCCGCAACCTGCTTCCTTAACTCAACTTTCACATGCTCAAATTGATCTTTAGCAATATGCTTTGTTTCAATCCGAGGACAGAAAATATAATCCAGAGCCTGTCTACGCGGCACAAAAGGAAGCCCAAGAAAACCAGTGGTGAAGGGCACAAAGGCTTCGCCATTACGCATACGTTTCATTAATCCAATACGCTTAAAACCTTTGCCGAGTAAAGATTTCCTGAAATCGTTCGAGTCATATTTCAGGTCAAGCATCTCTTCGCCGCCAACTGCCGCAAATGGAATAATGTCGTAGCCATGTTCTAGCGCTAGCTCAATAAAACCAAAGCGATTTTTCCAAATGAGTTGATAAGCTTCGCCTTTATTTTTCATCACCTCACGTCCACCACCAGGATAGATGAGGATATGTTCACGTTGCAGCATGAGTTGATGAATCGCACTGCGTGTGCCTTCAAATGCGCCATAGTGTTTAACTAAACTTTTCCAAACTGGAACGCGAAAATGAACGCGATCACCGACACCGCGTAAGAAAATATTTCGCTCTGCATAAAGACCTAAGATGAGTGGTGGAACGTCATGTCCGAATAGGGTGTGATTTCCAACATAAAGTGCTGGACGCTTTTCATCAACGTTCTCAAGTCCATGAAAAGTCGTTGGAAACCAAAAGTTAAGAGCTTTCTTTTGCTTTTTGATGATTTCAATGGAAGGAGGGATGAAGGTTGTCAAATCTTGAGATTCTTCGCTCATCATGCCCTCACTATCTATTAAAAGTCTGACTCTCTATTTTATTGAGTGACGGTAATAGAATCAGCAGCTTGTTTTGCCAAAACACGTGCTGTGTCGGTATCTTTTGCACGGACAGTTGCCACGCCCATACGACGACGCATGAAACCTTCAGGTTTTCCAAAAATACGCAAATCGCTGCCAGCAACAGCAAGGGCTTTTTCAAGACCTGAGAATTTTAAATTTTTGGCATCTTGTCCAGCATAAATCACGGCACTTGCAGCCGTACTATGACGTGATGTATCAACTGGTAAACCTAAGATCGCACGCGCATGAAGTTCAAATTCACTTTGGAACTGGCTAGCAATTGTTACCAATCCAGTATCATGTGGACGTGGTGAAACTTCACTAAACCAAACTTGATCACCACGCACAAACAATTCTACGCCAAACACACCGCAGCCACCTAAAGCAGTTGCCACAAGATCAGAAATCCGTTTTGCTTCTGCGAGTGCTTTGTCGGTCATCGGTTGTGGCTGCCAGCTTTCCACATAATCACCTGCATCTTGGCGATGACCAATGGCGTCGCAGAAATGAGTTTCGATTGCGCCTGTTTCTGGATTTTTTGCACGTACAGTCAGTAAGGTGATTTCAAAATCAAATTGAATTTGACCTTCGACAATCACTTTGCCTGATTTCACGCGTCCGCCTTGCATTGCGTATTCCCATGCAGCTTCGACTTGATCGAAGCTAGTAATACGAGACTGACCTTTACCACTGGAAGACATGACTGGTTTGATAAAACATGGATAGCCAATGTTGTCGCAAGCGGCTTTAAAGCTTTCTAAACTGTCAGCAAAACGATATGGCGAAGTCGCTAAGCCTAATGTTTCTGCTGCCAATTTACGGATACCTTCACGATTCATCGTCAGATTTGCTGCTTTGGCTGAAGGAATTACGGTCGCAGTTCCAGCAGCTTCAATTTCTAATAATACTTCAGTAGCAATCGCTTCAATTTCAGGCACGATGAGATTTGGTTTTACTTTTTCAATGAGTGCTTTGAGTGCTGCTGCATCTGTCATCGTCAAAACATGTGCAAAATGTGCAACTTGCATCGCTGGTGCATCTGCATAACGATCTGCCGCATGGACTTCAACGCCCAAGCGTTGTAGTGAAATGGCAACTTCTTTTCCCAACTCACCAGAACCTAAAAGGAGTACACGGAAAGCAGTGGATTGCAAAGGAGTTCCAACGATAACAGTCATGGCAAATCTCATTGTGAAGGCAAAAAAGCTTGGGTCTAGAGTAATGGGGGCTAGAATAACAGATTATCGTTTTTGGCGGCATTGGGTTTCGTTGAACAATTTTTCAGGATTAGATTTATGTGTAATACAAACCCAGCAAGATCAAAGTGTTTGGATTGATCAATGATCTGTTATATTTTACTCTTGATATGAATATCGAGATTTCGTGATGATTGCTGAACATGATTTAGAGTTATTGAAGCATTCATGGGCACGATCTTTTGCTTCATTTTCAGCAAATAACTGCTTAGACAATAATTTTGATAGTGACGTACTTTTTAGAAAGTTAGTTGATTCTTATTCTGAGTCACAACGTTATTATCATACGTTGCAACATTTAGTTGAATGTATTCATAAATTTGAACTTGTAATGAATCAAGTGGATTCACCAAGAGCGATTGAAGTTGCTTTATGGTTTCATGATGCGGTTTACGATGTAAAAGGTCATGACAATGAAGCATTAAGCGCAATGTGGGCGAAAGAAAACTTGGTTGCAGTCGGTGCATCCACTGATGAAATTGCGCAAATTGTTCAATTAATTATGGTGACTCAGCATACCAACATCCCTGAAACGTTAGATCAGCAAACTCTTGTTGATATTGATCTTTCTATTTTAGGGCAGCACCTTGAACGATACGATGAATATGATATTCAGGTTAGAAAAGAATACGCATGGGTTCTTGATGAGGTTTATCGTGTAAAGCGTTGCGAAGTGTTGGAAATGTTTTTGGCTCGTCCTTTCATTTATAAGACTGCTTATTTCCAAGAGCATTTTGAAGCCCAAGCACGGGCGAATCTAAAGCGTTCAATCGCAAAATTAAAGCAATAACATGAATTTTAGAAGTGATTGTTCACATTTTCACACATGACTTACGCATGTAAAACGCTGCAAAAGCCCCTAAATTCCAGTATAATTGACGTCTATTTTTTCGCGTATCAAATCAGGATTGACCCTCTATTATGACTAATAGCTATGTTCAAAAAGGCAAACTTGAAGTTGCCCAAGAGCTGTATGACTTTATCGAACAAGACGCACTGCCAAATACTGGCGTAACCAGCGAAGGTTTCTGGTCAGGTCTTGAAAGCATTGTCGCGGATTTGACGCCAAAAAATAAAGCACTATTGGCAAAACGTGATGATCTACAAGCTAAAATTGATGCCTACTACGAAAACGGTGGCGCAACTAAATCTTTCGCAGAATACAAAGCATTTCTGCAAGAGATCGGCTATCTCGTGCCAGTTGGCGAAGATTTCGCAGTAAATCCACAAAATATCGATTCAGAAATTGCCACAATGGCTGGTCCACAATTGGTTGTGCCAGTAAAAAATGCACGCTATGCATTAAACGCAGCAAACTCACGTTGGGGTAGTTTGTATGATGCGCTCTATGGTACTGATGCAATTCCATCAGACAATGGTGCAGAAAAAGGCAAAGGCTACAATAAAGTTCGTGGCGATTTGGTCATTGCGTTTGCGCGTGATTTCTTAAACAAAGCTGCGCCGCTCGCAACTGGCAGCCATGTTGATGCAGTGAAATACGCATTGGTAAACGGTGCGTTGCAAGTGACCTTGAAAGACGGTTCAACCACTGGTTTAAAAAATCCAGCTCAATATGTTGGTTTTGTTGGTGATGTTGCTGCACCAACAAGCATTGTTTTGAAAAACAATGGTCTACATATCGAAATCCAAATCGATGCGAACAGCCCAGTTGGTCAAACCGATCCAGCAGGCGTAAAAGACGTCGTGCTCGAAGCTGCATTGACTACTATTCAAGACTGCGAAGACTCTGTTGCTGCTGTTGATGCGGAAGACAAAGTTGAAGTGTACAAAAACTGGCTTGGTCTAATGAAAGGTGATTTGGCGGATACTTTTGAAAAAAATGGTAAGCCACACACACGCACAATGCATGGCGACAAAACATTTAAAGATCCAAGTGGTAAAGAGTTTACATTGCATGGTCGTTCATTATTGTTGAACCGTAACGTTGGTCATTTAATGACTAACCCGATGGCACGTCATTCAGGTGAAGATGTGTTTGAAGGCATTATGGACGGTGCGATTACCAGTCTGATTGCAATTCATGATTTGAAAGGCAATGGCAAACTGAAAAACTCACGTACTGGTTCGATCTACATCGTTAAACCAAAAATGCATGGTCCAGAAGAAGTTGCGTTCACCGTTGAACTCTTTGAACGTGTTGAAAAATTACTTGGTCTTGCACCATTGACGCTGAAAGTTGGCATCATGGACGAAGAACGTCGTACCTCTGTTAACCTGAAAGAAGCGATTCGCATTGCTAAAGATCGCGTGATGTTCATTAACACTGGCTTCATGGATCGTACTGGTGATGAAATTCATACATCAATGCTTGCTGGTGCAATGATTCGTAAAAACAGCATGAAGTCTGCAACTTGGATTGCTGCTTATGAAAACCAAAACGTTGATGTTGGTCTAGCAAATGGTTTGTCTGGCAAAGCACAGATTGGTAAAGGTATGTGGGCAATGCCAGATATGATGGCTGAGATGATTAAACAAAAAATCGCTCATCCACGTTCAGGCGCAAACACTGCTTGGGTTCCATCACCAACTGGCGCAACGTTGCATGCGTTGCATTACCACGAAGTTGACGTATTTGCGACTCAGAAAGAATTGCTCAAACGTGTTCCTGCAAATGTCGATGACATTTTGACGATTCCTTTAGCGGCTGAAACCAATTGGTCAAGCGATGAAATCAAGCAAGAGTTGGACAATAACTGCCAAGGTATCTTGGGCTATGTGGTTCGCTGGGTTGATCAAGGTGTAGGTTGTTCTAAAGTTCCTGACTTGCATGACATCGGTTTGATGGAAGATCGCGCAACACTTCGTATTTCTAGCCAACATGTTGCAAACTGGTTGAAACACGGCATCATCACTGAAGCACAAGTGGATGAATCACTGCAGCGTATGGCTGCAGTTGTTGATCAACAAAATGCAGGTGATGCGCTGTATCAGAATATGGCTGGCAACTTTGACACATCAATCGCATATCAAGCAGCACGCGAACTGATTGTTGAGGGCGGTAAACAACCTAATGGTTACACTGAGCCAGTTCTGCATCGCAGCCGTTTAGCTGAAAAAGCACGTCAAGCGAAAGCAAAAGCGTAATTGTTAATGAAATAAAAAATCCCACTCAGTTGAGTGGGATTTTTTTATTCTGAACCTAAGATGTAAAAAAACAGGATTGTTTAGATCCTGTTTTTTTTCATTCATTATTCTAAAAATGTTCTTTTAGAATTTATGGTTCAACTGAACAGCGATTAAGTTACCAGAGTTACGGAAATCCGCACTGTATGTACCTTTTGTAGCATCAGCCAAATCAATGTGAGCATTTGATTCATGTAGATAGTTGTAAGCAACGTCTACATTCGTGCTGTCAGTAAATTTATAGTTTGCACCAACAGCATAGATGGTACGGTTTGCAATCGGTAAACGCACAGTGCGATATTGTTTCTGAACTGGTGATGTGTCATAGGCAAAACCAGCGCGTAGAATCAATTTATCGCATGCTTGCCAGTCTGCGCCAACGCTGTACATATTTACATCTTTAAAGTTCAGTGCTTCAGCTGCACTTGTTGCATTTAATTGTGCTGCGATTCCTGATAAGTAGGCGCCAGGAAGTGGAACTGACGTCGTTACACCTGCCGCAGTAAAGTTGTTCGAAGGATTGATCATGCCAATCGTACTCCACATGGTGCGGGTAATACTGGCCTTCAAATTGACTGTAGGAACAATCTTATACGTTGCTGCAAGTTCTACACTGTCAGGTGTTGTAATCTTTAAAGTACCACGACCTATTGCATCAAATGTATACGGAGTTCCTGTAATCGGAGCATCATTAACTTCAACATTACCAGTCAGTTTATATGTTACTTTTGAATGATAAGTTAAGCCGATGTTAACGGGTTCAATCGGTGAATATAAGAAACCAACATTATAGCCGAATGCATTTCTAGCTCCGCTCAATTCTTCGGTTGCACTAGGAAATGCAGAGCTTAGACCAGATGTGAGGTAACCGTTAAAATGGTTGACATCAAGACCTACACCAGCAGAGAAGTTAGGCAGAAATGCGTATGACACGGTAGGTTGTAATGTAACATTAGTTACAGTACTTTTATCGCCAAAAGCTCTTCCTTGGAAAGTGCTTTCATAATTTGTTTTTAGACCATCGGATGCGAATAGACCGATACCTACAGTCATATTGTCAAAGATGACATGTGGATATGTTAGGAATGCAGAACCAAGAAGAATTCGCGGAACCATATCACCTTTATTGGTGTTATCGGGAGCTGCGGCAGTACCACTTGGGTTTTTAATGTCTGTGTTAGCAAGGATGAGCGTATTATTGAGGGTGATATTCCCACCGTCTAAACGAGACATACCTGCTGGGTTGACCGCGACTACTGAAGCATTGTTTGCAGTTGCGGCACCACCAGCATAGGCTGTACCCATTGTGCTGATATCAGGCTCATACAACGAAAATCCTGTTGCCATAACTTGTGTTGAACCTGCGGCGAAAATCACACCAACAGACGCGGCAAGCAAAGAAGTTGAGAAGCGCATAGTTAATATCCTTTTTTACCGTTATAAGAAATAGGCGCGGTGCGCATCATGCGACTTAACCGACTGTACGAATTGAACTTAGCATACTCTAAAAAAAATCAACAGCAGTTCATTAAGCGCTATACAAAAATATAGATAAACACACTACATTACTCGACAATTCTTCTTTCAAATTAATTGAAAAAAGAATGTACTAATGCAGTTTATATAATATGTCATTGATCTGAAACAATGGTAAAAGTAATCAATAATGTCAATGAATCAGCATAATATTTTGCTCTAGAATCGTTAATTCGATTTTTTCTTCTTGACGTTACTATTCTATTTTTGTTCCGTATCTATTTGTTATAGAAAGAATACTTTAATTGTGTGATTAGATTATTCTAAGAATATTGTGAAGTGATTTTCTGTTGTTTAAGATCTTAGGCTAATTGGATTAAACATTAAAAAAGGATTTTCGTATGACTCTTGAAAAACTTCCGCGTGATAAAACTAATGATTACACACGAGAAATGGCTGCTGCGCGACGCCATGTTGTTGAAAAGAATTGTAGGCATTCGCTTTTTCATACCGGACAATTTTCCATCACGCCAGAAGTACTACCAGGAAATATTGAAGGATTTAGCGGTATTGTTCAGGTGCCGATGGGATTTGCTGGCCCTTTATTGGTCAATGGAGAACATGCGCAAGGTGAGTTTTATGTGCCAATGGCGACTACTGAAGGTACTTTGGTCGCCAGTTATAATCGCGGTATGAGTTTGACGCGGGCTGCGGGTGGAATTACAACGACTGTGGTCGATGATGCTATGCAGCGGGCGCCTATTTTTGTATTCGAAAATGCACGTGCTGCACGTGAGTTTGGTCGTTGGGTAGATGAAAATTTTGATCAGATTAAATCTGCTGCTGAATCAACAACACAAAGCGGAAAATTAAGAGATATTGAACAATACTCAGCAAGTAAAATGCGTTGGTTGCGTTTTAATATGACAACTGGTGATGCAGCAGGCCAAAATATGGTCTCCAAAGCAACGCATAAAGCTTGCCAGTGGATTCTTGAGCAAAAACCAGCAGGGTTGGAACATTTTAGTTTGGCGGCAAACTTTGATACCGATAAAAAACATTCCCTGTTAAATAGTCTACATAGTCGAGGAAAGCGAGTTGTTGCCGAAGTGACAATTCCTGGTGAATTATTATCTTCCATTATGCATACCAGTGGAAAAGCGCTGATGAAACAACGTAACTTATCGAATCTAGGTGCGTTTATGGTTGGTGCGGCGAGTAATGGTGCTCATTTTGCCAATGGCATTGCAGCTGTATTTATGGCGTGTGGACAAGATGTTGCAAACGTTGCAGAGTCCAGTGCGGGTTTTCTATATAGCGAGCTTTTAGACAATGGTGATTATTATTTTTCAGTGACGATTCCTTCTCTGATTATTGCAACATATGGTGGTGGTACTGGATTACCGACTCAGCGTGAATGTCTGCAAGTTATGGATTGTTATGGTAAAGATAAAGCATTAAAACTGGCAGAGATTGTTGCTGCAACGGTTTTATGTGGGGAGTTATCATTGTCGTCTGCAATCGTTTCAGATCAATGGGTTTCTAGCCATGATGCATATGGGCGGAACCGACCTTAATCGCAGTGAACAATAGAACACCAAAATTGACACACTACGATTGACCAAAATTGGCTAAAAACAATAGATTGAGCCACTGGTAATTCAGTAAAGAGATGCCTAAACTTGCAGTCATCTTTTGTCTATTGATGTATTGAGTTGCTTTAAATTTGTGTTTGAGAGAGTCAAATTGTTCTTTAAGAGCATCATCATTTTGATGTTCCATGAAATACCATTAATTTTTAAAATTTTTTAGAGTGTTTAATCATGAAAGCGAAAGCGTTTCCTCATTTGCTTCAACCACTTGATCTTGGTTTTACGCAGCTTCGAAACCGCGTTGTGATGGGGTCAATGCATACTGGTCTTGAGGATCGTTTTTATCAATATCCAAAGTTAGCAGCTTATTTTGGTGAACGTGCAAAAGGCGGAGTGGGCTTAATTATTACAGGTGGGATTTCACCAAATCGCCAAGGCTGGCTTTTACCGTTTGGTGGAACAATGAATTCACCAACGGACGCGCTCAATCACCGCTTGGTGACTCATGCTGTACATAAACACGGCGGAAAAATTCTGATGCAAATCTTGCATTCGGGACGTTATGGTTATCAACCGTTTGTGGTGTCATCTAGTCCAATCAAATCGCCAATTTCAATGTTTAAACCGCGCGAGATGAGTGAGAGCAATATTCTGTCAACTATCGATGATTATGCACACTGTGCCAAATTGGCAAAGTTAGCGGGTTATGATGGTGTGGAAATCATGGGCTCTGAAGGATATTTGTTGAATCAATTCCTGAGCCGCCATGTCAACCAGCGCACTGACCGTTGGGGTGGAGATATTGTCAATCGCATGCGTTTAGCAGTTGAAATTGTAAAAGCGATTCGTGCCAAAGTTGGTGAAAAATTTATTATTTGCTTCCGCTTATCATTGATGGATTTCGTTCATGATGGCAATACGATGGATGAAGTGGTTCAAGTTGCTCAAGCACTTGAAAGAGCTGGTATTACATTATTGAATACAGGTATTGGTTGGCATGAAGCGCGTGTCCCAACGATTGTAACCTCTGTTCCACGAGCTGCATTTGTTGATGTAACTGCTCATGTTCGTGAGCATGTTGGTGTACCTGTGATTGCATCAAACCGCATCAATATGCCTGATGTTGCAGAAGATATTTTGGCTAGTGGTAAAGCTGATTTGGTACAAATGGCACGGCCATTTTTGGCTGATCCAGAATGGGTTAACAAGGCTGCAAGTAATCGTGTCGATGAAATTAATACTTGTATCGCGTGTAATCAGGCATGTCTGGATCATTCGTTTTCAAATAAACGTGCATCATGTTTAGTGAATCCACAAGCATGTCACGAAACTGAGCTGGTTTATATCAAAACTAAGCGTCCTCGACGTATTGCTGTTGTTGGTGGTGGCGTAGCGGGTATGTCGGCTGCAACGGTTGCTGCTAGCCGAGGTCACGCAGTGACCTTATTTGAAGCTCAAGCTGATATTGGAGGTCAATTTAATTTGGCTAAAGTTGTACCAGGCAAAGAAGAATTTCACGAAACAATTCGTTATTTCAAGAAAATGCTTGGCAAAACTGGTGTTGAAGTTCGTTTGAATACCAAGATCAATCATGAGCAATTAGAGCGTGAAGGGTATGATGACATCATCATTGCAACTGGTGTTGTACCGCGCCCATTGAAAATTAATGGTAGCGATTTACCAAGTGTATTAAGTTATGCCGAAGTATTGCGTGGCGCACCTGTTGGTCAACGTGTTGCAGTGATTGGAGCGGGTGGTATTGGATTTGATGTGAGTGAGTTCTTGCTTCGTCATCCAGATGTACCACAGCCACAACCTTTGGCAGATTGGCAAGACGAGTGGGGTGTTGATCCAGATCCTGCGTATGTGAGCGAAGGTGGTTTGGCTCGTCCAAAATTACATCCACCTTATCGTCAGATTTATTTATTACAACGTAAAACGACCAGTGTCGGTGCGGGTTTAGGCAAAACTTCTGGTTGGGTTCATCGTGCTGCGGTAAAAAAAGGTGGTGTTCGTGCGATGCGCGGCGTCAGCTATGATCATATTACGAATGAAGGTTTGTGGATCACTATTGATGGTCAGCAACAATTGCTTCGTGTAGATACAATTGTTGTATGTGCAGGTCAAGAATCTGTACGCGATCTTTTCCCTGCTGAAGGTGTGGTTACGGGTGCTAAATATCACATCATAGGCGGAGCTAAGTTAGCTGCTGAACTTGATGCGAAGCGTGCGATTCGAGATGGGGCAGAACTCGCTGCGATATTATAATTTTACATATTACTCTTTCGAATAAACGCCACAACAATGTGGCGTTTTTTTATACCTAAGAAATGCTGATTTCAATTTAGATCTGAAGCTTTCATTAATAAAAAAATAGCTGCGTATCTCATTTATCTGATCAAAACATGTGAAGAATCTCCTCTGATTGAATCCTAACTACATTTGTCATCTTCTAGAAATGACAAAGCACACATATTTTTTAAAAAAATATTGGTGCAAAACCACATTATTTCTAAACTAAATATATATGAATAAATATTGATCTATTTGTGTTTTTATTAATACAAGATATTGAAAATATATAATTTTATATGGTTACATGTAATATTGTTATTTTGATTTAAACTTGTTGCTTGTAACGTTTTTTGAATTTAGATACATGAAACATTGTGTTTTTAGCTGTCTTTTTGTTGCATGAAACTAAATTTTGTTTTATAAATATCATCCAAGGATTAGAAAGAGCAGTGCGTCATGCGCATGAGTGTTGCGGAACGAGTACAAAAACATAGAGAGGCGCTACGTGCGTCAGGGCTTAGACCTGTACAAATTTGGGTTGCGGATACCAGACAAAAAGGTTTTGCTGAAGAATGTCGTCGTCAATCTCTATCTATACAAGGTGCTGCACTCGAGCGTGAAGTTGCAGGCTGGTTAGATGTGTTTGGGGATCAGGAGGGATGGCATTGACCGAAAGATCATTAGAATCTACTTATGCACGCGGCAATATTGTGACTGTTGCTGTGCAGGGTGATTATCGCGTACGACGCCCTGCAATGATCGTGCAGTCAAATCTTTTTTCAGCGCATCCTTCTGTTGTTGTTCTACCGATTACGGATGAATTGATAGAAGCGCCTTTATTTCGGATTGCTGTAGAGCATAATGAAGCGAATGGATTGCTTCAGTCGTCACAAATTATGGTTGATAAGCCGCAAACCTTGCAAAAAGACAAGTTAGGCGAAGTGGTTGGTCAATTGGATGCTGATACATTGCAGGCTGTTGATCGTGCTTTACTCGTATTTTTGGGTTTTGCATAAACATTGATTTATTGTCGTAAAAAAAACCGCATTTATATGCGGTTTTTTTACGCCGAGGGAAAAGTTATTTTCCTTCAATGTTACCTGCATGTAGACCACACTCTTTCTTCGTGGCTTCTTCCCACCACCAGCGACCTTCGCGCTCATGTTGGTTTGGTAGTACAGGACGTGTACATGGTTCACAGCCAATAGATGTAAAGCCGCGTTCATGTAGTGGATTGTATGGAATTTCCATCATGCGGATATAGTTCCACACATCGGCACTGGTCCAGTTTGCAAGTGGATTGTACTTAATGAGTGATTTACCAGGACCGCTAAAACCAGCATCTGGTTGAATCACAGGAACTTCTGAACGTGTATTAGGGCTTTGATCTTTACGCTGACCAGTGATCCAGCCATCCAAAGTCGCTAATTTTTTGCGCAGTGGTTGGATTTTACGCACACCACAACATTCTTTATGATCATCAACATAGAAGCTGAATAAACCTTTTGCATTCACCATCGCTTGGACTGGCTCTGGCTCTGGCATACAGATTTCTAATGTAATCCCGTAATGCTTACGAACAGTTTCAAGGTATTGGTAAGTTTCAATATGCAAACGACCTGTATCTAGACTAAATACGCGGAATGGTTTGCCTGAGCGGTGTGCCATATCGATTAAAACAACATCTTCAGCACCACTGAAAGAAATTGCAATTTCGCCTTCTTGGCTTAAAGCAAGTTCAATAATTTTTTGTGGAGATTGTTGGTCGAATTCTTGAGCAAGTGCGCTGACTTGGTCGATGGTTGGAATGACTGTACTCACGTGTAAGCTCCTAGCGACGGCTGGTATATGGATTGAGTAATTCAATTCATTCGTTGTACGAATGCATGCGTGTTATGTTTATATTCTGTGGATTGCACAAAAATAACAGCTAAGCATGTATGACTGATAGGGCAGTTATTCTACCTAAAGATTGCTTAGACTGACAGCAATATTCTGATTTGAAGGGTTGTATTCACATGCGATCTATGGACGAAATAGCAAAACCGCGTTAGAGTGCGTGCCATATTTATTCGTTGCTTTATTTGGCTATTTTTAATTCATAGATGGGTGTAGGAGTGCAGTATGGAACTGGTTTGTTTGGATTTGGAAGGTGTACTGGTTCCAGAAATTTGGATTAATTTTGCAAAGAAAGTAGGCATTAAAGAACTTGAAGCAACAACTCGTGATATTCCTGATTATGATGTGTTGATGACGCAGCGCTTGCGTATTTTGCGTGAACATAACTTAGGATTGCCTGATATTCAGGCGGTCATTGCTGATATGGGGCCATTCGAGGGTGCGCGTGAGTTTGTTGATTGGGTGCGTACGCATTTTCAACTCATTATTTTATCAGATACTTTTTATGAATTTGCTCATCCACTTATGCGTCAATTAGGTTGGCCGACTATTTTCTGTCATAAGTTAGAATCAGATGCAAATGGCATGATTACTAACTATAAATTGCGTCAACCAGATCAAAAACGTCAAGCTGTTAAATCCCTGCATGCTTTAAACTTCCGTGTGATTGCAGCAGGTGATTCTTATAACGACACAACAATGTTGGGTGAGGCAGATCATGGATTCTTGTTTGATGCGCCTGCTAATGTCATTGCAGAGTTCCCGCAGTTCGAAGCTTTACATGGCTATGAAGCACTGAAACAGAAAATTCGTGAAGTGTCTCAGCGTGATATTCCTAACTAAGTAAATCGCTTATTTTCTAATAAGTTATAAAATAGCCAATGTCCAAAGCATTGGCTATTTTTTTTATGGACATTCATAAAGTTGATCCGCGTTTTTCTCAAAAAAAATCTGCACAATTTATTCATAATGCGCGCAAAAATTAACAACAAGTCCATGTTTATAAGTATTGGTAAGATCAATAATTTAGAGGTTCCTACGATATATCTTTCATGCGAGGATACTCATATGCCGACTTTAAAAATATTGTTCATTTCGCTTGGTACTTTGGCTTTGACTGCTTGTGTGGTTGCCCCATATCCAGCTGCAAGATATCAAGCTTACGCACCAGAAGCTGTTTATGGCGGTGATGATACTGTCATTGATATGGCACCACCTGCACCTTATACCGAAGTTATTCCTGCTGCGCCTTATTTAGGCGCGGTATGGATTGGCGGATATTGGGGGTGGTATGGCGGTCGACATGTTTGGATGCATGGGCATTATGAACATGGACGCCCTGGCTTTGTTTACCATCAAGCAGGTTGGAATCGTGATGGCGGTGGTCGTTATCATTTTCATCGTGGTGGTTGGGGACATTAACGTAAGCTAGGTTCCTACGCCAAAAAAAACGGCTATTGAATTATCCAATGGCCGTTTTTTGTTTCTAAATTCTTACGCTTGGTTTGTGCTATACGATTCGAGCTGTGCTAATATTGAGAACTTTTGAAATTTCTGGCTCTGGCTTGTTTATGTTTAGTTTGCACCCAAAACTCGCGCAAGATACATTTCTTGTTGGCGACTTTCCATTATCTACCTGCCGTCTGATGAATGACATGCAGTATCCGTGGCTTATATTGGTTCCGCGTGTATCTCAAGCTACGGAGCTTTATGAGTTGTCGCCTCAAGATCAAGCTCAGTTTTTACGTGAATCAAGTTGGTTATCAAGCCAACTGTCACGTATTTTTCGTGCTGATAAAATGAATGTTGCTGCGCTTGGAAATCAGGTTTCTCAATTACATTTCCATCATATTGTGCGTTACCAAAATGATTTAACTTGGCCTAATCCAGTTTGGGGTAATCGCTCTGTTGATTATACTGTTGAAGCACTACAGCGTATGCGTCAAACACTGATGCTTGGATTACGCGGTCAAAGTGAAATGCCATTTGATTGGAAGATGGATTGATAGACGATCTGATAGACGGTTGTTTTAAATCGATATAAATTGACCAGAGTTGAATGGAGCCATGATAAATTTGTTCTAAAGCTTTGGCTTAGCTAAACTCTGGTTGCAAATAAAATGGAACTTATACAATAATAAAAAGCTTTAAGTAAAAGCTAAAGGACTATAGCTTTATGGTAAGACGACTAAAAGGCGAGTAAAAATATGGCGTATGCGGCCTCAATTGGATTTCTACAATGGTTTGGTCAACAACGTCGTACCGCGGCGTATATTGTTTTTATTATCATTTTTCTGATTAGCTTATACGATCATCACAATACGTTTAGATATAGCAACAAAAGCATATTTTTTATGTCTTTGATGTTATCAATGCCTTATCTTCAATTTAGATTAGCAGAATATTTACAGCGGAAATTCAATCAACGCACGAATTCAACAGTTGATTCCTCATTGATTATTCCAAGCGACATTCGGAATATGCAAATTGTGTGGTCTGTTGTCTTTATTGATGCGGTATGTACAGGTGTGGCGATTAGTTTTCTGCAATATGCATTAACACCTTCGTTAATTTTTCTAATGATGCTCGTTTTCAGACTGGTTGAATTCAGAAATTTATTCTTTTTAGTCATAAACTTGTCTGTGTGCATACTGACTGCTTATATTACTTCTGATTTACTTGAAATTGATATTCATCAGATATTATTTCAAAATGACTCCTTACCTCAATCATCAGGACTAGTTCAAGTCACCAGTATTGTTGGTTTTACGTTGTATATTTCGATGTCACTTAATTTTGCAGAACGACAAGTGGATATTCTGAAACAGAATGTATTGGATGTCGAAGAAAAAAGTAACCGTTATATAAAAATGGCTAATAAATTAGCTCGTTATGTGCCAAGTCAGGTCTGGCAAGCGATTGCGAATAATTCTTTAGAAACCAGTTTAGATAATAAAAGAAAAAAACTGTCCATTTTTTTCTCGGATATTGAAGGTTTTACGCAATTATCCGAAAACTTATCCCCTGATGACTTAGCTCATTTACTCAATACTTACTTTGAAAAAATGTCCAATATTGCCAAAAAATATGGTGGCACCATTGATAAGTTTGTTGGTGATGCATTGGTTGTTTTCTTTGGTGATCCAACAACCAAAGGTTCACATTTAGATGCTTTAGCGTGTATTGATATGGCTATTGCCATGCAAATAGAAATGAAGCGTTTACGACAAAAATATCATGATTCTGAGTTTGGTAAATTACACGTCAGAATGGGTATTACGACAGGGTATTGCCATGTTGGGAATTTTGGTAGTGCTTCAAGAATGAGTTATACCATCATTGGTCGTGAAGCCAATCTTGCTGCGCGTTTACAAGCCGCTGCAAATAGAGATGAAATATTGATTACCGAAGAGACATTTAATCAAGTTAAAAGCCAGATCAATTGCGCTGAAAGTGGTGCAATTAGCCTGAAAGGAATAGCAGAGCCTATTAAAACATGGAGTGTTAAAGGTCGCTATGAAAACGTTCCTGCTCATCAAAAACGTTGGAGTGAGTACGAGTTTGATGGATTTAATCTGCAGCTTGATTTGGATATGGTGAAATCATACGATAAAGAAAAAATCACACGCACGTTAAAGCAAGTAGCTGAAAATATTGAAAAAGCACACCAAATTTAAAGGTGTGCTTTAAATATCAATTTATTAATGCTTTTCAGAAGCATGATTAATTGTATAGCGCGGAATCTCGATGACTAAATCTTTATCTGCGACTTTCATTTGGCATGACAGACGTGAGTCTGGTTCTAAACCCCAAGCGCGATCGAGTAAGTCAGCTTCAACATCATCCATTTCTTCTAATGAATTAAATCCTTCGCGCACAATCACATGACAAGTTGTACATGCGGCAGACATGTCGCAAGCATGCTCAATTTTTATTCCATTATCGAGAAGCTGCTGACAAAGATTCTTGTCTTTATCTGCTTCAAATTCAGCACCTTGAGGGCAAAATTGAGCATGAGGCATTACAGTGATACGTGTCATTTATAAACATCCAATTCATTCGTTCAAACTAATTCTCATCTAAGATCAATCATATTAACGCCAATCTGTTAATGATGTACCTTTTAATGCTTTACTGATGCTTCGATTCATACGCAAGGCTGCAAATGCATCACTATGAATCTTAAGTTGGTCTGTACAATTCTGAATATTCGCAAGTTGATTCGTGTTTAAGGCATCTTTGAGTTGTGCAATTGATACATGTAACGAAGTGCGTTCTTCTTCTGTGAGCAAATCTTGATCTTGGATAATTGCTTGCTCTAAAGCCATCAACTCACGTTCGACTTCAACTTTTGTTTCCAATAAATTTCGTAAGTCTTTATCTTCCTGAGCATTTTTGAAACTATCAGTTAGAAAGCGTTCGGCATCAATATGAGATAAGCCATAAGAAGGTTTAATCGCAATTTCGCTTTGAATTCCTGTGGTTGTTTCGCGTGCTGATACTGACAGTAAACCATCTGCATCGATCTGAAAGCTGACCATAATTCGCGCTGCGCCAGCCATCATGGGCGGAATACCACGTAATTCAAAGCGACCAAGTGAACGATTATGTTCAACTGTTTCACGCTCACCTTGGAGAACGTGAATGAGCATCGCAGTTTGACCATCTCTATAGGTTGTAAATTCTTGTTGGCGAACAATTGGAATGGGTGAATTGCGTGGAATTAAGCGTTCAACCAAACCGCCCATTGTTTCTAAACCAAGCGAGAGTGGAGTGACGTCGAGCAGTAATGCGCCGTCTTTACCATTACCAACTAGTTGATCTGCAGAGATTGCCGCTCCAAGTGCAACGACTTGATCAGGATTCAGTGTACAAAGTGGAGTGCGTTGGAACAGTGCTTCGACATTGCGCTGAATCACTGGAATCCGCGTAGAACCACCCACCAAAACAACCGCATCAACGTCTTCAACTTTACGCTTAGCATCGCGCAAGACGCGTTTACAAACGGCTAAAGTGCGGTCAATTAAGGGTTTAATGAGCTCCTCAAAAATCGTTACTGTTAACGTGAGTGACTTTCCATTAATCGTTACGGTAACGTTTTCTTGAGTGCTTAATGACTCTTTAACCTGCTTTGCTGCTTGAAGTAATGCTTGTTGTTCTGCTGGGCTCGGGTTTGTTTGTCCTATTTGCTCAATAAACCAACCGACAATCAAGCGATCAATGTCATCACCGCCTAGCGCTGTATGGCCGCCTGTTGCGAGGACTTCGTAGACACCTTTACTCAGGCGCAGTACGGATACATCAAACGTACCACCACCGAAATCATAAATAACTTGAATACGTTCATCATCAGTCTGATTTGGAGTTTGACTTGGATTAATATGATCTAGGCCATAGGCAATTGCTGCAGCAGTCGGTTCATTGAGCAGACGTAACACGTTAATGCCTGCGTGTTGTGCGGCTTCGCGTGTCGCTTGGCGTTGTGCTTCGTCAAAATAAGCAGGAACGGTAATGACTGCGCCAATTAACTCACCACCTAAGGCTTTCTCCGCGCGAATACGCAGGGTTTTCAGGATGTCAGCAGATACTTCAACAGGTGTTTTACGGCCTTGTGCGGTCATAAATGCAGGCATTTCGTCAGCCTGACCTACGAGTTCGTAAGGATGATCGAATTTGATGTCGTTCTTTGAGCGTCCCATAAAGCGTTTGACTGAAATCAACGTGTTTGTAGGATCGGAGATTGCAACGTCTAAAGCTTTGTGGCCAACAATGGTTTGTGGCGTGAGATTATCTTCATTGCCAGTGACTTGATAGTGAACAACAGATGGTAAGAGCAATACACCATTTTCATCGGCAAGAATTGTAGGGCGACCTGAACGGACAGTCGCAACAAGGGAGTGTGTTGTTCCAAGGTCTATGCCGACCGCAAGACGATGTTGATGCGGTGCTGTGGTTTGACCGGGTTCTGCAATCTGGAGCAAAGCCATTGCGCGATTAATTCCTACAAAATACGAGTAAAAGGAGCGAGTGATTTATAAAGACGTCTTCAATTTACATTAAAAGTCTTCTAAATCATCAAATTGATCTTCAGCAGAGTCAATATCATTCAAAATACGTTGCATAAAAGCGAGTTTGCGACAGGTATCACGAGCTTCAGCCCAATCTTCTTCTGCATAATCAATTCTAAATTCATTGGATAAAGCTTGAATCCATTGATTAATTTCATTGCGCAGGCTTTCGATATCTTCTGGTGAATCTACTTCATCAAGTTGTTCGCGCACTTCAAGCGCATTTTGCAGGAAATCAATATCGCCAATCGATTGTTCCAAAGCAATGGCTTCTTTTTTAAGCTCAAGTAGATATGCAGCGCGTTTTGCAGCGATACGTAACGTATCGTATGCTTCATTCACTTTTGCTGATTGCTGAAGCTGGGCGAGTGCTTGATCTGAATTAGACTGAGTCTGAGCTTGGGCTTGTAGTTGATCGGGATGATATTGGCGTTGTAGCTCCCGATATCGTGTCGTCAATTGACTCAAATCAACATCAAATGAAGGGGCGAGGTCGAATAATTCAAAAAAATTCAAAACACATTCCTGCTATAAGCGCGCAATAACTTTGAGATAGATTTATAGACTGTCTAATATTGTAAAACGAAATTAAACAGTAAATGACTCACCGCAGCCACATTCACCCTTTTTATTCGGGTTATCAAAGCGGAAACCTTCGTTCAATCCTTCTTTGACATAGTCCATTTCTAAACCGTCAAGATAAACCATGCTCTTTGGATCGATAAAAACATTGACGCCATGCGTGACAAACTTTTGATCATGTGGATCAACTTGATCAACAAACTCAAGCACATAAGCAAGCCCAGAGCATCCAGATGTTTTCACACCAACACGAATGCCTTCGCCCTTACCGCGATGAGTCAAATAATCACGCACATGCACTGCTGCGCGCTCACTCAAGCTGATACCTGCGGTTGCTGTTGTTGCTTCTGTCATCGGATTGCTCCTACTGTTTTTAAAACAGTCTCTCAAAATCAATTTATCAGGAATATTTAACTGAAATTAAATCGGTTAAATATTCTGTTTAATCATCACGCTTTTAAATCAAGCGGTTTCTTTTGCTGGATTCTTACTGCGGTAATCTTCAATAGCTGCTTTGATTGCATCTTCAGCTAAGACTGAGCAGTGAATCTTCACTGGCGGCAATGCTAATTCTTCCGCAATTGCAGAGTTCTTGATTTGGCTGGCTTCATCAAGATTTTTACCTTTCAGCCATTCAGTCACGAGTGAGCTTGAAGCAATAGCAGAGCCACAACCGTAGGTTTTGAAGCGTGCATCTTCGATGATGCCTGCATCGTTCACTTGGATTTGTAGACGCATGACATCACCACATGCAGGTGCGCCAACCATGCCAGTACCAACATCGGCAGAGTTTTTGTCGAGCACGCCAACATTGCGTGGGTTTTCATAATGGTCAATGACCTTGTCGCTATATGCCATGATACGTCTCCTGCGATCCCATACTGGGAATAAGTAGCGTCTATCTAATATATGGGGATCTTTGCTGATGATTTCAGCGCTGATCTCCGTTTAATTTGTATTACATTTGATGACATGAATTTTGTTACATGTAATCATTGTTTCTTTAAAAATCAGACCTTTTGAATCAGTGTGCTGCCCACTCAACAGTCGACAAATCAATGCCTTCTTGGTGCATGTCCCAAAGTGGAGAAAGCGCACGCAATTTTTCTACTGCAAATTTTGCAAAATCGATCACCTGATCAACTTCTTCTTTGGTTGTGAAACGACCCATGCTGAAACGAATTGAGCTATGCGCCATTTCATCAGACAGCCCAAGCGCACGAAGCACATAAGAAGGCTCAAGTGTTGCTGATGTACATGCAGAACCGCTAGAAACCGCGAGATCTTTGAGTGCCATCATCAATGATTCACCTTCAACAAAGTTGAAGCTGACATTCAGATTATTTGCCACACGTTGAGTTGCATCGCCATTCAGATATACTTCTTCAAGTGTGTGTAAGCCTTCCCACAAGTGGTCACGCAGCACTTTCAAACGTGCTTGTTCAGCAACCATTTCTTTGCCTGCGATTTCAAATGCTTCACCCATACCTACGATTTGGTGGGTTGGGAGTGTACCTGAACGCATGCCGCGCTCATGACCACCACCATGCATTTGCGCTTGCAAACGAACACGAGGAGAGCGACGAACGAATAATGCGCCAATACCTTTAGGGCCATAAGTTTTGTGTGCTGAGAAGCTCATTAAATCGACTTTCAATGTTGATAGATCGATTTCAACTTTGCCAGTCGCTTGTGCTGCGTCGACATGGAAATAAATACCACGGGCGCGGGTCAATTCACCAATTGCAGCAACATCGGTAATCGTACCGAGTTCGTTATTGACCATCATCAATGAAACGAGGATTGTGTCATCACGGAACGCAGCAGCAACCGCTTCAGGATGAATCAAACCTGTACCTGGTTCTGGATCAAGGTAAGTGACTTCGTAGCCTTCATCTTCGAGCTGACGGCAAGGATCGAGAACGGCTTTGTGCTCAATCTTGCTGGTGATAATGTGCTTGCCTTTTTTCGCATAGAAATGCGCAACGCCTTTGATCGCTAAATTGTTTGATTCAGTTGCACCAGAAGTCCAAACGATTTCGCGTGGATCCGCATGTACAAGATTTGCTACTTGTTCACGAGCGTGTTCAACCGCTTCTTCAGCTTGCCAGCCATAACCGTGCGAGCGCGATGCAGGGTTACCGAAATCGCCATCCAATGTCAAAAACTGCATCATTCGTGCGGCAACACGCGGATCAACGGGTGTGGTTGCAGCATAATCGAGATAAATTGGACGTTTCATATCAAGCACTCATTCAAGCAAATCATTTTAAAAACAGCATTTTTTTCAAACAACATTACATTTAAACATCTAAAACTTTGGCAACTTACGACATTGATACTATTGGCTGTGATCTTGATTGCGGTAATAGATCAACAATCACGCGAGTATCGCTGGTAGAAATACCAGATTTGGCAACTAAATCTGCGATCGTAACACCAGAGAGATAACTTTCAATTTGTGAAGACAGATCATGCCAAAGGTCGTGGGTCAGGCATTTTGCGCCTTTACGGCAGTTTCCTTGACCTTCGCACATGGTTGCATCAACGGACTCATTGACCGCCTCAATGATGTCAAGAATGGCAATTTCATGACTTGGTTTGGCTAAACGGTAGCCACCCATTGCACCACGACTGCTGGAAACCAGACCGCGACGTTTTAACTTGCTAAATAATTGTTCCAAGTAAGCAATAGAAATCGACTGACGCTCTGCGATTTCCGCAAGTGTAATCGGCTGCTCATCAAGTGAGGTTTGTAGTGCCAAGTCGAGTAGAGCGGTCACGGCATAGCGACCGCGCGTAGTTAAGCGCATGGGCTGGTTCCGTTCCCAGAAGAAGATTAAATGGATTGGGCGTATTTTACTTAATTCCGACTGTTTTAGTCAAGATTAAATGAATTGAAATATAGTGAATTTTATTGATGTCGTTTATTGTTTTAAGTGCTGTAAGGTGGCGGCATAAGCGCCTCTATTAAAAATAGGGGCGCTGTGTGTTGTTATTGAGGTATTTTGCTTGTATCCATAAAAAGCACATTCCAGCGATGACCGTCAGGATCGCAAAATCCACAACCATACATAAACCCATTTGAATCTCGCGGCTCGGCAAATACCGTTCCGCCTGCTGATTTTGCTCGATTGGCAAGATCATCCACTTGATTTCGACTCTCGGCACCTAATGAAAATAAGACTTCTGTTCCTTGCGCTGTGTTTGAAAGCGCATTTCCTGTAAAGCCAGAAAAAACATTTTCAGTAAACAGCATGAGAACAATCTTTTTCTCACCAATCAGAAAACTTGCTGATTGATCAGTGTTGCCTTGTCCTTGGTTGCGTACAAAACCAATTGCTGTAAAAAACTCAATCGATTTTTCGAGGTTTTTTACAGGGAGATTTAACCAGATGTCTTGTGCCATTATTATGTCTCTCAAGTTAATTTTAATGGATTTTTAAAACCAGACCTCGGTTTGTGTGCTGCGAGGCTGGCTTTACGGATCTTTCACTTTACGAACAATTAAGGTGCGACAATCACCATCCATGACACGCCAAAGCGGTCAGCAACGATGCCAAATCTGGGTGAAAAGAAAGTTTTTGCAAGTGGCATTTGTACTTGTCCACCGTCTGTAAGATTGGTGAAAAGACGATCTGCCTCTAGTTCATTTGCGGCAGTAATGCTAAGAGAAAAACCTTGATGTGCAGTTTGTCCTGAACAACGTCCATCTGATGCCATGATGTCAGATTCTCCAATACGGAAAGCAGCATGCATCACCTTGTTTTCAAGTTCTGGTGGGGTGGTGCAGCCTTCTGGTGAAGCTTGGGGTTCAGGATTATCTTTAAAGCGCATCAGCATCGTGATTTCTGCACCAAGTGCGGATTTGTAAAACTCTAACGCTTCTTCGCAGCGTCCTTCAAAGAATAAGTAAGGTTGAATTTTCATCGTAATCTCCTTGTAAATTAAATGTTTGGTTTAAATTTATAAAGCCAAATGATTGGCGAGCTGAGTGAGTTTTTGCTCACTTGTGAACAGTGTTTACAATATAATATTAATAATGGACAGTGTCCACAAATGTGTCGCGTTGATATAGATTTGTTGTGTACAATGTTTGTAGCTTGTTTCTGAACAACCCATACAGTGATGATTTGAATGATAGGAAAATGATGAATAACAAAATCAATAAAACACCGATTACGCGCAGTACATATCGTCATGGCGATTTGCAACGAGCGCTGTTAGAAGCTGGCGTTATGCTCGCGCGTGATGGTGGACCTGATGCAATTATTCTTCGTGAAGTGACTCGACGTGTCGGTGTTGCGCCTAATGCGGCGTATCGATATTTCGCAAGTAGACAAGAACTACTGCAAGCGATTCGTGCTTATGCTTTATCTTCTATGGCAATTTTCATGGAAAATGAACTAGCAAAATTGCGTGATGAATCTGATGCTGCAAATTTTGCCCGAGCAAACCTGCGTGCTGTAGGGACGGGGTATTTAAAGTTTGCGCAAGCAGAACCAGGGTTGTTTCGTACTGCGTTTTCAGTGAATGATGAAGTTGAAGGAGATACTGATCCTGCTAAAGCGGGCAAAAGCGGGCTAAATCCATTTCAATTATTAGGTGCTGCGCTTGATAAGTTGGTCACTGCAAATTTACTTACGACTGAGAATCGTCAATCGGCGGAATATTTTGCATGGTCTGCTGTACATGGTATGGCGATATTAAGTATTGATGGACCTCTTAGTCATTTGAATCGTAAACAATTTGATACACTAAGTCAGCGTTTATTAGATATGGTAGAAAAGGGACTATAGGTATCTTAAAAAAATTGAGCCTTTGGCTGTCACGATAGAAGCTATATTTTCTATATTGCTGTTCTGGAAAAACAAATCACAGATTGGGATCTACCATGAAATTAGAAACAACCTCAGTGAGTACAGACACGACTTGTCAACAAACGACGCCGCTTTTTGAAGGTCGTAAACTGGATTGGATTCTATTTGTACTGGCGATTATTTCGTTGGGTTTATTACTGTGGCAAAACTTTTTTCATGTCAGTCTTGAAGCGTTAATAATCATTAGATTAACGGATTACACTGTTTGTGCAATTTTTGCGATAGAGTTTTTTCTACGCTGGTCTGAGAACCATTGGTCATTGCGCTATTTAGGACGTAATTGGTATGCGGTGCTCGGGATGATTCCCATTTCAGCATCGATCATGCATCCGCACCCTTGGCTGCGTGCGCTTCTGATCTTGGCACGTTTTGGACGTGCGATTGATCGAGTACTGGGTGAAGGATTTACATTTCGTCTGGTGGATCGTGTTCAGAGCCGAGTCGTGAATGCTGTCAGTGGTGTCGTGACGATTGCGATGCTGGATCGTGTTGCGGATGTTTTAGCGAAGGGAACTTATACTGAAAATATTGCAAAGGCACTGGCGAAAGATGAAGGTGTACTACGTCAGATGGTTTTGGAAAAACTGAAATCCGATCCACAAACTGGTCGTTTATCATGGCTACCTTATCATGATGAAATTGCTGAAAATGTGATTAGTACTGTATTGCGTGTCGCTGAAAGTATCTTGAATGATCCACGTACTGATGAACTCGTTGCGGATATGCTGCGTGTCAATCTCGATCAATTGCGTTCTGCAATTAAGGAACAAGAAGATTCAAAGTAAGCCTTTTCTGTTTCTAATACGCTATGAATACAGCGTTAAACAAAATGTTTGAGCTTTAATTTTTTAAGCGCCTGATCTGACTTTTCCTCCCAATATTGCAATTGTTCTCGCCATATTGGTTCTAGTGCTACAAGTTCCTGACATTGATCGATATCGTTTAACCAAACAAAGTAATCATGCCAAGTGCCTAGTAAGTCTTGTAGTTTTTTTAGTTGCTGCGTTTGCTGGGGTGCGCGTTTTGGCAGAAATTTTTGATAAATCTCAGAATGATAGCGCAAGTGTTTAATTAAAATCCGTATTTGATGTTTGTCTGGAACATTCTGTTGTATCAGTTTAAATAATTTATGACTTTGTTTTTGCCAATCCTCGGCAATATGGTGTTCTAACTTCTCGGCTGTATTTAGTGAAATAGATTTTTGCCAGCTTAAGGATAAATGGCTTAACGATTGAATGATCGATTGAAACTCTAAGTGTTGAACGATATTTAAAAAACTGCTTTGCAATTTTTGCTCATAAATCATGGCGATTTCAGGTTTTTGCCGCTGTTTAAGTTCTAGAATTAATACTTCGATATCTCGAATACAGTTCGTTTTTGTAATGATCTCTTTTGCAAGTTGATCTAACACGATGACTTCATTAAGTTCAGAGCGTAATGGGCGTAACAAGCTCCGAAGTTGTCGCAAACAGATTCTTAAACTATGCAGAGCTTCTGGGTTCTGTTGAAGCGTCCATTCATGTTGATGAGTCGTAATTTGCTTTTGTAGCTGCTCTAAAACATCTGTCAAAAGTTTAACTAGTTTAGGCATCACATGACCTATGGTATTTAGTTATTCCCCTAGATAATGTCTACCAGTCTCGAAGATTTGGTCTATGAAAATTTTGTAACTATGCAAATTATTCCTATAAGTATTTCAATACTTGCAAGAAAGATGATCATATTAATCTTTAGCTTATATGAAGTCATGAGCTGCGTCCTCTCTGAAATATCCAAAACATTAAAATATTTTAATGTTTTGGGGTGAGTGGTGCGCATTTTATTTGAGAATTGGCTAAAGCAACGAGTTGTCACAAAAAATTAATATGAGAATAACAATTTATCGCAACGACATATGTTTATGTACGCTGCGAATGATTAACCGTATCATTGAAAAATAGGAAAAAGAATTAGGTAATTAAAGGATTTCCTCGATCAATAATTGCTCTGCAATCAATACCGCGTGGCAAAGTACCATAATTACGATCACCATGTGCACCAAGCCGCGATTGAATAAAGGCGTCTGCAACAACGCTATTACCAGCTTGAATCAGTAAGCTGGATTGCATAGTGAGTGACATTTGCTCCACGATATGCCGAGCACGATATTCCATGTCACTTAGATCTTTAAGCTCATGATGTAGTTTGTTTACGGCTTGATCGAGTTCAGAATTTGCACCTCGTGTCTTCGATAATTCAACAAACCACGCTTGAACTGCATCGGGTGTTTTAGCCATTGCCCGCAACATATCAAGTGCCTGTACATTGCCAGAACCTTCCCAAATCGCATTAATTGGCGCGTCACGATAAAGGCGAGCCATCATAAAATCATCCATCACACCGTTGCCACCGATGCACTCCATCGCTTCATAAGCATGATTTGGATTGCGTTTGGTAATCCAATATTTCCCAGCAGGAAGTCCTAAGCGTAGGAGTAGTTTTTCTTGCTCATCTTGAGGAGTATCGAGTGCGCGCGCCATTCGCATCGACATAGCAACTGCACCTTCGACTTCGAGCTGTAAGTCCGCTAATACATTTTGCATTGCGGGTTTGTTGATTAATCTGTCACCAAATGCACTACGGTTGACCGCATGATGAATCGCTTGTGCAGTACCTTGACGCATACTTGCCGTAGAACCCACCATGCAATCAAAGCGCGTCATGGCAACCATTTCCAGAATAGTTGGAACGCCTCGGCCTTCATCACCCACCATCCAGCCTAATGCGCCGCGTAATTCTATTTCAGAGGATGCATTGGAGATATTGCCCATTTTGTTTTTTAAACGCTGAACCTGTATTGGATTTTTGGTGCCGTCAGGTTTCCAGCGTGGAACAAGGAAGCAGGAGAGACCGCCAGTTGACTGTGCCAAGACTAAAAAAGCATCGCACATTGGTGCAGAAGTAAACCATTTATGTCCAATCAGTTCGTATGCTTCCCCTGAACCTTCTTTACCTAATGGGTAAGCGCGCGTCGTATTGGCGCGTACATCAGAACCGCCTTGTTTTTCAGTCATTCCCATGCCGATCGTGACGGCCTGTTTTTCCATGTGTGGAACATTTCGCGGATCGTAGCTATTCGCAAGAATCTTGGGTAGCCATTCTGCTGCAATTGAAGGTGTCGTTTTAATGGCAGGAACAGATGCAAAAGTCATGGTGAGAGGGCAGATGTGTCCCGCATCAATTTGACTTTGCAACATCATGAGCGCAGCGCGTGCAACGTTTGCACCTGATTGAGGATGAGTCCACGGTGATGAATGAATGCCAGCTTCTAGCGCCATAGCCATCATCTTGTGATAACCATCATGATATTTTACTAAATCAATACGATTACCTAATCGATCATGACTATGAAATTGTGGTTTAAATTCGTTGGCTTGATAGCCCCATTCGATGGATTCTGCTTGCCCTGTTAAGGCACCATATTTGCTTAGTTTTGGGATTGCCCAAGCTGCGCCTTCGCGAATGACTGCATCTTTAAGTGCGGTATCACCGTCAAAGACGTTGTAATCCATTAACGTTGGCGTTTGGTTAAATACTTCGTGCGTATTTGCCATTGTGTCTGGGTGGAGATTTGATTGTTGTTGAGACTGTTCCATATCATCCTCGATATTCAAACCATAAAATAACATTACATGTTTTCTATTTAAAAATATTTATGGTAATGTTGCGCTAATTATCAATACTGGTGCATGAATTATCAATAATAAAATATAATGCGCCTGCAAATTTATGTGGACTGAGTAGTACAATGAAAATTACCCCGCGACAGCTTATATTAGACCTTCTATTGGTTGGAAATGGTATCCCGATATCTGCTAAGGAAGCTGTCGCTGCATGTGATGTATTTGATCTAGCAGAAGTGAGTGCTCGAGTTGCATTAACACGTTTATTGGCAGATGGTTTGACAAAAAGTGTGAGTCGAGGACTTTATCAATTAGGACCAAACGCGGTAGAAGTTGCTGCCGAAGTAGGAACTTGGCGTAATACCAATCAGCGCATCAAAGAGTGGCGCGGTGATGATTATATTACGATACATACCAGTAGTTTAGGTCGAACAGACCGATCAGCACTGAGTCGTCGTGAGCGCGCATTTAAGTTATTGGGATTTAAAGAGTTAGAAAAAGGTCTACACATTCGCCCAAATAATCTTGCGGCAAATCTTGATGTCATTCGTAACCGTTTAAAATCTCTGGGGCTTGAGCCTGAGGCGATTATTTGCATTTCAAGTCATTTTGATGATGCTGTTGAGAGTCATATAAAATCGTTGTGGGATTGCGAAGCTTTAATTGCTAGCTATAAAAAAACAACCCATCAAATTCAAAATTGGATAGAACATGCAGATCGGCTTCCACTAAAAGTTTCTGCTCAAGAATCACTCCTACTGGGTCGTGCAGCAATACAGCAAGTTGTTTTTGATCCGATGCTGCCATCACAAATGTTTGATGTTGCTCAAAGAGATGAATTTATCAAAACTGTGATCATGTATGATCAAGTGGGTGATGAAATTTGGCGGAGATTATGGCGGAACGGCTTTATGGTCGAGGGTTTAGAATAAATTTGAAGCGAGTTGAATAAAAAGTATATGACTTTAGCGCATCATTAAAAATAAGTATGGCAATCATTTTGGAATTTTAGATGTGTTAGTTTTTGAACCATTCATATGACAAGCATGGATGACATGTGAATAGTTTGTTCTAATTCTAACTTTCCAATGCGAGGGTACTATGTACTTATTTCGTGGTTCAATTTTGCGCAATTTTTTGGGTTTAATCCTTTTAATTTTTTCTCACCAAGCGGTCGCTACAAATGCTCAAAGTGAGCAATTAATTGCTTTGTATCGACCTAATCATATTGATCAAACGGTCTATTTACCTACAAGTAAAGCTTTGATTCATTACCAATTAACAGGTGAAGCAGATAAGCCTGTGGTGGTTTTATTGCATGGCGTTAATGCGAGTTATGATACATATAATGGTTGGATGGCATTAGGTCTCGCTAATCATTATCGAGTTTTGCGCATTGATATGCCTCCATTTGGGTTGTCATCTTATGATGAGCCACAAACTGCACAAATTCAAAATACTGGATTATTGTTGAATGAGTTATTGGATAAATTAGACATAAAAACACCTGTAACTGTGGTCGGTAATTCGTATGGCGGATATGTGGCGTGGGAGTTTGCTGCTGAGTTTCCACAACGAACAAATAAAGTTGTACTCATCGATGCTTCTGGTTATCAGAAGTCAGCACCTTTTATCATTGATATTGCGACAAATCCACTTTTGGCTTTTGGCTATAAATTGATGAGTCCTTGTTTCGTCGTGAATTATTTTCATAGATCGACTTATGGCGATGGAAAAAATCAACGCGATCCAAAAACGATTCAACGCTATTGTGATTTTAACGGTGTCCGCTCTAATCGTAAGGCGATTGCGGCGTTCTACCATAAAAATTCAGATTGGCAGATCACTAGCTTTAAGAATAAGTATAGACCTACTGAAGTAAAAGCACCGACATTGATTCTATGGGGGCGAAAAGATACGCTAATTGATCCTCATGATGCTTTACGTTTTCATCAGGATATTGCCCAAAGTCAGGTTATTTATTATGACAAGCTAGGGCATGTGCCTATGGAGGAAGACCCTGCTGCAACATTAAAAGATGTTTTATCTTTTATGGATAAGTAAAAATTGAGTGTTACCGCCAATTTCAAGTGAGTCTCAAATGAAATTGGCGGAATATTGATGTTAATCAATGATGAAACGATTTAAATCCGTTCAAAACCTAAACCTGCGTAGCGTGTTAGACGGTCAATGAAGCGATCATCAAACATTGTCGCAGGTGTCCAGAAGCCACCACTTCGTCCAGTTTTAACCCCATCTTTAACATGATCGACAGCCAAACTGATTGCTGCTTGTCCCAGCATTTTGCCAGTTGAGCCATAACCAGGATCTCGATCTCCAGTGACTTTAATTCGTAAAGTCTGACCTGCATCACTATGACCTACGAAGCGTAAATCAAAGCGACCAGCGACTTGTGCTTCTGGGCTTGGTCCTTCACCTGGTTTTGGCAGCATATAGCGCTCCATCAGGTAACGGGTTGGTTTGATGGCACTACCAGCCATAAATGCACCTAAACCTGCAACGATGCTGATGGCAGTCAACTGACCTTTAAATCCAGATCCAGTCAGTGTGGCTTCATCATAGGTAAATTGAGCGCCATAGGCATTACCAGAGAGTGCGTTAGAGCGATGGACGACACGTTCATTCACCGCTGCCATGATAAATGGCGCAATCCACGCATTGAAGTCAGTATCAAATTCGGCTGATTTGACATAGTGTTGGCGTGCAGTGAGACCATGATTCGGCGGGCATAATGAGTATGGATTGAGAAACTCTTTGCGCAGAATAGGATCGGCCATCGCTTCTTCAATGGCATTCATCATACTGGCGATTGTGCCACCTGACGCGCCGCCTTTGAGTGTTTTCACACGCATCTTGACATGGGTAGCTGGTGCATTCCATTCTTGTTGTGCTTGTTTTTGCAGGAAATATACGCCCATATCCGAAGGCACTGAGTCGAAGCCGCAACAATGTACGATGCGCGCGCCAGATTGCTGCGCTGTAGATTCGTATTTATTGACCATCTTTCTAATCCACTGCGCCTCGCCAGTGAGATCACAATAATCAGTACCGCTTTCTGCACATGCTTTGATCAGTGGTTCGCCATACAAGGCATAAGGGCCGACGGTGGATACGACAACTCGGGTCTGAGCACATAATGCTTTTAGTTCGGCTTCATTCGCTGCATCCGCGATAATGATAGGCAAAGATGCACCTGCTGCACCTAAGGATTGTTTGACTTCATTGAGTTTGGCTTTCGATCGTCCAGCAATCGCCCAACTGATAGGCTCTGGTTGATTGGCTAAGTATTCAGTGAGGTAGCGCGTTAGGATTTGACCCACAAAGCTAGTCGCACCGAATACAACGAGATCATAGGTAGGTGTTGGATTGTTCATGTTTTTTCCTTATTGTAAGCTATGGCTGAATGTATTGAGTGGTTGAGGCAGATTGAGTACCAGTTGAGCATCTTTAACGACATCCAGACGTAAGATGGTAGACGCACCTAATTCATCTAGTAATTTGCTTAATGGGCCACCATGACGTTTAAGTTTAACTTTTCTCGGCATCAAGCGTTGTCCAAATTCAAGCGTATTGGATTGAACTTTGGTTTGTTGCCATACATCATCAACCTGATGAATCATGGTTTTAGTTTCCATATGAGATTCAGATTTTACTTTACGCAAGTGAGGGCAAGGAGTATCAAGGCTCAAGTCCATATTTCCTTGTGTATCTGCAATACGTGCAGAAACGTCAGCATTGATATCGACCTTAATCTCAGTCAGCCATTTAGGCAACTGGTAACCGTGTACGCCTCGTACTCGAGCAATTTCTGTTGAAACAGGTAATGCTAAGACATGAGCGAAGAAGCTACGATGACGGATGCTATTTAATAGTTCCACTGCATGTGATCCCTGTGCATCAGGTTGACGGATCACGATAGCAATTGAAACCTCATCATAGGGATCATTGTCACAAACAGCATAAGAAAAAAACGTCAGCGCGACCAACCCATAGCTTGGAAAGGCTTGTAACGGCTCAAGTGGAGTAGGGAGCTTCGCTTGCAGTTTAGACAAAGGAGCAAGCATCAGGAGTTGAATGCTGTTGGTGCGATAATAAAAATTAGGTGCCCAGATTGGACCAACGCGAGATTCAACGAGTTGCTTTGGAATTTTTCGAAAAAAGTTGATATTACCTACGGCAGGATCGCGTGCCACTTCATCCAAATTTGGGTTCATCCTGAAACGGTCATAGTAACCTCCTGCGGGTACTTTGACTTTTTGATCTCCAAATTCAACATCGATAAACTGCTGGGTTTTGATATTCATTTTCGCCGACCTTTCTCGTGAATTTGCAATGAAGACAGCACTGTGACGTGTCATTTCATAGCTTGGAGAAAATACTATAAGGTTAAAGTTAACTTTAATGTCAAGCGGTAAATTAAATATTTTGGAGATGTATTTTTACCAAGATTAAACTTCAATTTCCCTGTTGTCAGAGCCATAAAGTCCTTGTTCACGTAAGCGATCTAATAGCCACTCTTGCTTATCAGCACATGGCATAGCACCAGATTCAACACCTGCAATGACGACGAGTAATTGTGCGCGATTGTATTCAAGGCGTTTTTGCAGCGCTTCAATTTCCGCAACCTTACGCTTCAATCCGATCAGTAGTTCGTCATGCTCCCAATTATTCGGAGTAGTCGGTAACAAATGACGAATTTCATCGAGTGCAAATCCTGCTTTCTGGGCTTGAGTAATGATTTCTAAAGTCCAAACCGCCTCTTGAGGATATTCGCGATAGCCGTTGGCTTTGCGCTCTACAGCATGTATGAGTCCACTGGCTTCATAAAAACGAATGCGTGAAGCCGTCAATCCTGTTCGTTTTGCAAGTTCGCCAATTTTCATATTTCACCTCAAAAAACATTACCCTTAAAATCTACTTTAATCTCAGATGAGAAGCGCGGTCAAATAGGAAAGGGAAGTATTGAATTAACCAATTAATATTTATAAATAAAAATATGGATTAGCTCTTACACTCATATGGATAGTGACTAAATAATACAAATAAACGCGCGGTTCACAAAAAAATTTATCTAATTTGAAAAAATGGTATTGACATTAAAGTTAGCTTTAACGTTAAAGTTGTCTCACAAATAAACGAGGTGTCATCCTATGAACGTATTTGACAAGTTAATGCTTCCTAATGGTTCTAGTATTCCAAACCGTATTGCCAAAGCAGCTATGGAAGAAAACATGGCGACTTTAGATCAAGCACCGTCAGAAAAATTGATGAAACTTTATCAAGCATGGGCTGATGGCGGCGCAGGCTTGATCATCACAGGCAATGTCATGATTGATCGTCGTGCCATGACGGGCCCTGGCGGTGTTGTGCTAGAAGATGTTCAGCATCTGGATAAATTTAAACAATGGGCACAAATTTCTAAATCTAAAGGAGCTCAAGTCTGGTTGCAGATTAATCATCCAGGGCGACAAATGATGGCGAATCTAGGGCAAAAAACTTGGGCACCGTCAGCGATAGCATTAGATTTGGGCAATATGTCCAAGCATTTCAATACGCCATATGCTATGACATCAGACATGATTCATGAAATCATTCAGCGTTTTGCACGGACATCACAATTTGCAGAACAAGCGGGTTTTACAGGTGTTGAAATCCATGCAGCGCATGGCTATTTGCTGAGTCAGTTCTTATCACCGTTAACAAATCATAGAACAGACGAGTGGGGTGGTTCGCTTGAAAATCGCGCACGTTTGCTTTTGGATATTGTAAAAGCTGTTCGTGCTGTGGTGTCACCTCAATTTTCAGTCGCGGTGAAGCTAAATTCTGCGGATTTTCAACGCGGCGGCTTTAGTGCAGATGATGCTAAACAAGTTGTTTTGATGTTGAATGAGTTAGCAGTTGATTTGGTTGAACTGTCTGGCGGTAGTTACGAAGCACCCGCTATGCAGGGAGAAGCTCGTGACGGTCGTACGCTTGCTCGTGAAGCCTATTTTGTTGACTTTGCAAGAGATATTCGAAAAGTCGCCAAGATGCCTGTCATGGTGACTGGTGGCATACGTCGTCGTCCAGTTGCAGAACAAGTTGTTCAAAGTGGTGTGGATATGGTTGGCATCGGTACTGCGCTGGCAATAGATCCTTATTTACCGCGTGATTGGCAACTCGGTAAAGACAATGCACCAGAATTGCCACCAATTACATGGAAAAACAAGCCATTAGCATCTTTGGCGAATATGGCAACAGTCAAGTTTCAACTCGGAAAATTAAGCCGAGGTCGTGCGCCTAATCCTAAAGTATCACCGTTATGGGCATTAATCCTGCAATTGGCTGCAACTGCACGGCGTACTCGTCAATATGTACGAATGATGACACAACGAACAGGTGCTTAAAGTGATTGTTATTTAAAAAATAGCATTAAATAACAATGGTATATGGTTTTAATGTGATCCCTAGAGGAATCTAAAATGTTTAACAACCGATATTTATTAAATCATTTTTTGTATGGCTTGCTGGCAATATTCACTGTGATTTTGACTGGTGGATATGCTCAAGCATCTGATCAAGCTGATCATTTGCAAATGCAAAATGCTCGTAAAATTTTGGTTGTCATGACCAATCATTCCACTTATCCAACCCGCAAAGACAAAACGGGTCTGTGGTTTACGGAGTTGACGCATTTCTATGATGTTGTTCATGCTGCTGGATATCAGATGGAGTTTGTCAGTCCAGAAGGTGGAGAAATTCCATTGGATGAACGCAGTATGAAGTCTTTTTATTTGGATGATTCAGCGCGTGCGCATCTGGCTGATCCAGCATTTATGGCACGTCTTAAGATGACGAAATCCGCTAATGCAATCGACCCAACGCAATACCAAGCGATTTATTACACAGGCGGTCATGGCACAATGTGGGATTTTCCAAATAATAAATCTCTGCAAAACATTAGCGAATCGATCTACCGTCAAGGTGGTATTGTTGCAGCAGTTTGTCATGGCGTCGCTGGTTTATTGCCATTGCAAGATAATAATGGCAAGCCATTGATTGCTGGAAAATCGGTAACAGGATTCTCTAATACAGAGGAAACATTGTCAGGTATTAAATCGCAAGTTCCTTTTTCTTTGCAGGATCAGCTTGTCAGCCGTGATGCTCGCTATACAAAAGCATTTTTTCCATTTACTTCTTATGTTGTGACAGATGGTCGAATCATCACAGGACAGAATCCACAATCAAGTGGCGCTGTGGCTGAAGCACTGGTTAAACTTTTGAAAGCACAATAATGTATTCGTGCAAGTTACTGCAAAAGCTCTGAATTGATTCAGGGCTTTTTTGTTTAATAATGAATTAAAAGGTGTGAGTAGCCTTTCCACATTAGCGTAGTATTTATTTAAACAACTATGTAGTTACGGTTTGTGTTGCTTTTAATAAAATATTTAAAAGTCTAGTTTGTATTCACATAAAATAAATTATGGTGTTGCATTAAAAAATTAGTGATTTGTTGCCTAATTATTTTTAAATAGCGCAACACGTGTATAACTACAAATGCTAGAAAATTTAAAAATCGAGATTCCAGTGTTGCGTATTGATGATCCGCACTCTATCTGATCAAAATATTAGCTTGGACAAAAAATGGATAGTAAATTCATAAAAAAGTGCGATAGGCAACTCAATATGCTTTTTTGTAAAGACATTACAAAAAACATTGAGAAGGACTTTAGAAAAATTGCTCCAAGAGATCATATAATTAGCGAAATAACGATGAATGGTAGCCAATGTTACTTAACTGAAAGAGCAAGAGCTTCTTTTAGAGACTTATTTGAAATAATTATAAATTCTATTGAATTCCAAAATGTAACCAATAATGATGTTTTTCGTGAGTTAAGAAGAATATATGTTGAATTTTTAAGTAAAAACACCAAGCCAACTATAGAGGAAATAATAGAAAAATTACATGTCACTTTAAATTCGCTCAAGAAAAATTTAAATCTTTTGATACCAACTGAAGGCATAACCATAGAACAAGGTTGTAAATTTCAAATAGGAGAAATTACTCTAGAAGAGAGAAAAGAAGATTTTTTTGAGAAATTTAATTTAGTAGATGGTGTTTTTAAAGATCTTATTTTAAAGAGATACGAATCCCATAATTATTGGTCTAAAATTACTATTTACGGAAGTGAAAAGTATGCTGAAGAGTATGTAACCTCATACACACAACACCATTTATCCATTTTTTTAATTTATATAACAGCCTGTTCTTCCAAATATTTTACTTGTTCTCGTATTAGATTATTGCTTAATAATATGGATGGCTATAAAACCCTAACCCAATTGTCATGGGAAGAAGGAGTACCAAGTTCACTATCGTACAAAAGTTCACTTGGTACTTTCTCCATTGTAAATATTGATGAAATTATGATGATTGGATTTAAAAAGACTTCCTTTCACATTTCTTTGCCAAAAATGGTTGATAAAAAGAATAAAAATGAAATTGAATCAGCAATATGTCGTTGTTTATACTGGTTTGGAGAGGCATATAAGGAGCCAGTCCTAGGTATGAAGTTCTTGAAGCTTTGGAGCTGCATTGAATGTTTTTTTTCGATAGATCATGAAGAGGTTACAACTGCAAATGCCGTAGGCATTGCTACTGTATTAAAAACTATAGATAGAATTTTCCCTCATACAAGTCCAAAAAATATTAAATATTCCGACTACAAAAAAACTGCAAAAAAATTTTATAAACTTAGAAGTGAGATAACACATAGCGCGATGTATGACCATATTCAGGTTAGCGATGTTGAAGAGCTATCTGTTTGGGTTATAAGTGTTGTCTATATCATGATTTATTTCGTTGAAGAAAAGTTATACGAACTATCTGAAGTAAAAAAAATTATTCAGAAAAATGCTGCTGAGTTAGTTGCTAAAGAAGCTTCGTATGACGAAACAAAGCTATTTAATTCCAATCTAAAGATGTGACCGAATGACGAAGGAATGGGCGAACTTCTTTAGATTGGAATAACAAGAACAAAGGAAAATGTGACTCATTATCCTAAAACATTGATCCCGGTTGTTTAGCAAATACTTTTTGTCCTGTTATTTTTTCTAAAAACTGTTCTGGCAGTACACGTTCAACAATAGTAAGAAATGTCTCTATAATTACTCTGTAATGATCGAAGTCACCCTCTTGTATGCGTCGCCATATACTTGGTCTATATCTCACAATGATTGATAATGCATAAAGTAGTGTGACGCAGATAGCTCTACTTTCACTAACACCACCAAAAATAGGAAGTATAAGAGCATCGCGCTTAAAAGGACTATGATGAATATCTAATGCTTGCCACCAATACTTCAATCCCTCATGACTGATTGCTGCTTGAAAGTGTTTACCAGAATTGGAGGATTGAATTTCACGAATTTCACTGATTGGACCAGGGAATAGTGCAATATCTTCTAGTGTTAATCTAGTTGAATCATCTATTAGGTTTATATAGCTCTGACTTATTACAGGTGCAGTTTTGGAAGTGAAATTAAAACTGTGATTGTGATTTAAGCTTTGGTCATAGTTTGGGATGACATACCTCGGTGCTCCTTCAAAAACATCTGTGAACAAATCAGATACTTCTGGTATTGTTGCAAAAAGTTGCTCAATTGTAATCCAGCTATTTTCTGTTAAATTAGCAATCTCATTATATTGGCGTGGTTTTTTAGCTGCACCTATGAAAGTTTGATTTATTGCTTTCATCCAAGACGGAAAGAAGCCTTGAGTTAAACCAATAATAACCAGGTCACTCATGCTTTCATGTTGACCATCAATAGTCGCTAATCCATGACCTTGTTTTGTGAAGCTTTCGATTTCTCCCAATGTTTTTGGTCCAGATGGCGATGCAAGCATTTCAGAAAAGGCTAAACTTAGGCTGCCATAATAAAGATTGAGTATTCGTTGGCTAAGATTTTTAGTATCCGATTCGTGAAAATAGTCAGCAGCATTTCTAATTGAATATGCAAGACCCTCTGCTTTAGAAAGAATTATTTCTTCATCAAGTGATATTTGATCTTGTTTAATCCTTTCTATAATTATTTTCTTAGAAAATTTAATGCTTTGCATTTGTCTTAATCTAAGCCAAATTGCTTTTACAGGTTCTTCTGAAAGTAGAAGTCGGTGAGTAGTGGGAGCAGCTGTAATAGGTTCTTGGTCTGTACTTATCGGAGCAAATTTCCCACTGCTAGCAGAGTTCCATTTGAGCATCACTGAGTGAAATTCTTCTACAGGACTAACGGGCTTGCCAATACCGTAGGCGTATTCAGAGACATGATATGGCTGACCATTATAAAAAATGTGGTCAACTTGTTGTTCAAGTTTTTTATATGTCTGGTTACTGGTACCACATGAATATAAAACAGCAATACGATGAGTAAAATTTGCTCGGCATGCTGAAATTATTAGATATCCGTCACCATCAGGACATTCTTGATCTATTTTTGCTACCCATGAATGACTAGTTAGTGGTTGTATGATTATTCTTTCAACATCTCTTCTTAAAATTTCAAGACGTTGTTGGGAACCTGTATTCATAATTCATCCTTTGAGCATCATTTTTTAATTTTTACATAACTTGTTTTAATCGAGTTAAGTAGATTTAGCAATCTTGAGTGCTGAAAATTTTCCACAATTCTTTCTAGGATGATCATGCGATGTTAAGAAATAGAAGGGTTATCAATATGTGGCATGAAGATGATGAGTTTTTCTTTGATAAGTCTTTTTATTCAATGAATTAGCGCAGTACTTATTATCAGAACTATATAGTTACGGAAGCGTTGCTTATACTTAAATGCAACATTATAAACAAATTAATCATGATCCAGTGTCAATGCACGTTGCATACATGGGTTTGACCGATATGTTGCTTCTTTAAAACGGGTTATTGCAACACGTCTCTGACAATTTTTAAAAAATATGAATAATAAATGGCGTAGTTTTACTTTAAGTAGTTAAAAAAATGGTATTTTAAATCATCGACTGCGTTGATTCGAGATCAATGTATAGCTCAATTAGAAATTTAATAAAGAATCAGGAGCTTGCGTGACTTCTTCTTTGCCAGCCAGCGCCATCTCTTCATGGGGAGGCTTTGTCTACCAAGGCAAGGTCGCACTCTATCATTCAATTACGCTGCTCTGTGACCAAGCACATCTCGGAACTACAGTGACAAGCTTTAAATTACAGCTTGATAGTACAGACGACTTTGCAATTTATGTTGCTGAAAAAGCAATTTCGATTCACCAAGTGAAAGCTAAAATATCGCCTTATAGATCCACATTCACCACTGCATTAGATAAATCTAGCAGTATCGAAACTGATTGTAACTCCTTGACGAGCCGCTATTTCCATATTGCTAACCCCATAGATGATTCAACTGATTACACTAACTCTAAAGGGGCAACAGTTCAGTTCTATAAATATGGAGCGGATCCATTTTGCAAGCTAGATGATATAGAAAAAATTACAAAGAGTAAGATTCAAGAGTATTTAGCAAAGCATAAGTTGCCATCTTCTGAATTGTTATTGGAGCATAAATATTGCTTTCTCTCTGAGCTTATTACAGCAAAAGTAGTGAAAATTCACGCGCTAATCCATAGCGGGATGTCCGAGAATAAGGCAGCATACACCCAGATTATTAATAGTGATGAGTTGGAGGGAATTATCCGCACAGATTTCAATGCTATCGTGGATATGCCGTATCAATTGAAAGAGTTACGAATGGTATTCGCTAGTGTTTTTGAAGACTATGTGGCAAGCAACACAGATTTTTTTACAGTTGAGCAGATTGGTGGATTTGGGAATATATTTCGGTTCATTTATGAAATGAGTGATCCAGATATTTTATCTGTTATGCATTCACTTCGCCCCTCATCTGAAAATGAAAAAATACGAGATGAAGATATCCAAAATTACGCTGATATCATTTCAGAAATTTCTCAAGCGATCGTACTGGCAGGTCTTCCTCATTACTCAAAGGACACAAAAAGGTATCTTCCAACTGCGCTTAAACTTTCAAATAAAAGACTCCCTTTGTTCAAGGCGGGTTTACTTAAGCAAATCCGTAGAAATCCGCATTTAGCTAATGTTTTGTATGAATACAATACTTTAATAACTGGAGCCGAGGCACATGATGATATCAACGTAACTGGTGAGTCTGATAAAATTACAAAAAGTCCTGTTACTGGTAATGTGTCCAATAATATTATACGAGAACTTCCTGTGTCGATTATATCGATGAAGATAGCCAAGGGGGAATTAAATGCTTGAAACTATATTGGTTGAAGCAGCTATAAATCATGGTTTTGAGTTAGTAAAGTCAACTGATCAAACAATATTTTTTAGCAGAAAAAGTGGTGATTCTGAACGATACCTTGTTCTTAAGACTTTATTTTCAATTAAAACTGTTGATGAAATTCATGAAGAGGTTATAAGTGTTTTGCCGCAGACTTTGGTTATTGAGCCATCCTTTAATAAGAATTGTGATTTAGTACTGATCCATCAACTTACTAATCTTTCAGATTTTAAAAAGATCGAAAACAAAGTGTTGGAGCTTGAAGAAAACCCATACCACTTTAAGAAATATTTTCTGTATTTTTCAGATGCTGAAGAGCGAGCAATATCTGGGAAGAGCTTTCTGGATTTTAAAACTGTAATTCTAAAAATGGATGAGTTTGGAGATTATAAAAAAAATCCATTAGATCCTTCTTTTTATAGTGTCGTAGCACGGACATTTATTAAACTGCCTTTTTTAGAAGTTCCACGATCTGAAAAATCCCTACAAACATTGTCTGATAGTATCTCTGCGAGTGTTAGTGAAGAAAATTTGCAAAAAACATTTGAACTTGTTTCTAAATATAAAAATACACAAGAGGATGCTGAGGCTCTTGTTCAGGAGTTGTTAAATGAAGAGTTGGAAAATATCAAGGTTACAAATTCAAGGGTTTAAAGCGTTTTCATTTGTTGATTTTAATTTTGAATCTTGCTCGTTATTAACGCTAGAAGGGCCAAATGGATATGGAAAAACAACCGTTTTTGATGCCATTGAACTTGCGCTGACAGGAGGTATCTCTCGAATTACAGATCTTTGTGACACTGTGATGGGTGGAAGCAAAACGAGATACAGCGATAATTTGTATTGGAATGTTAAGGGTGGTGAGAAAGACCTTAAGATTAAGATTGAAATTTCAAGCACTAGCGGCAATGAGCACTTGTGCTTCGCTAGGGTTGCTACAGTAGCCGATTTAAAGTTACCGAATAATAATAAAGCAAATAAGTTTGATATATTCAAATTATATGCCCTAACTGATTTTAGATCCGATGCTTTAGGTGAAATTTTACCTTCAAATCATATCGATAGTCTTTTCGGGGAGAGTTTCAGTAAGAACTATTCAATGCTTAACTACCTCCAGCAAGGTCAAAGCAACTTTATTTTTGCGAAGAGTATTGCTAGTCGAAAAGCTGCTCTAAACGAGCTTCTTAAAACTCATGAGACAAAAGAGCAAATAAGTCTTTGCTTAAAAGTTGAGAAACGACTTACTTCAGAAAGCTCATCTGCTGCACAACAAAAATTGGCTGTATTAAAAGAATATATTGATCAACTTTCGAAAATCGATTCATCACAAGAAACGCTGACCGAGTATAAAAAAATCTCAAGTTGCGAGCCAACCCCCTCTTGGGATTTGGTTGATCCATTCTTACAACTTGATGAAGCACGCTATCGACTATTTATTGCTGACTTAGACCTGTTAGCTGAGACACTTGCTCGTAAAGATGAAGTGCGTGTCCGTTTCAAAAATGCAGATATTGAGCGCTATATTGCTGAGAAAGATAAGCTTTTATCTGTGGCCGTATCAGTTGGAAGACATATTGATCGGTATGAGGTACTTAAGGCTCAGCATCAGCGACTCGCAACTTTGGTCAAAGTACTGCTTGTATTAGCCAAATCTCCAAATACAATTACGATTGAAGATTTAGTTGTAGTTAAAGCGAGTGGTTCCACTATCAGTGATAGTCTAGAACCTTTGATAGTAAGTCGTAATGAGCTTGTTAAACTACTCAACGGTAAATCAGCAAAAATACTTGAACTAAATCAGCTTCGAGCTGATTTATTTAAAAAGCATAAGCAGGCTTTTGACGAAGAAGGAACACATTGTGCTTTGTGCGGGGTCGATTGGGAGACGGTTGAAAAACTTGCGCAAGCAATCTCAGATACAACTAAAGTATATGAAAATGATATCGGAGCTTATGCTGCACGATTGCAGGAAATCCACAGTTTAATATCTATAACATTGGATCCGATTAAAAATAGCTTAACAACCGAATCGGAGTTATTAGAGAAAATATTTGAAGGCGCTCTGTACACCGAACTTGGAAAGAATTTAAATACCTTCGAAGAATTAAGACGATTGAATGCACGTCTTACTGAACTAAAAATTGAATATAGTGAAGTTTTTTCTGATAATTCAATTGAGCTTGCTTCTCGAAAGGAGAAGCTTGTCACAACAATAAGAGATCTTAAGCAGATCGAAGGCGAAGCACCACCAGTTGGCTGGGAGCGAATCATAAAGGATACCTTTGCCAAAACTGATGATTTTTATACTATGGAGCGCCAACAAGTTTTAGATAAAAGGAATTACATTACTTTAAAATACAGACAGCTGCAAAACGTTACGCTTCAGGCTGCTAAGCAGGATTTCACAAAACAGCAGAATGCTATTAATGCTGCTATAGCTGCTAAAGAAAGAATATCTCTTCTGAAGAATTTATTGACGAGAACTGAGCGCGATTATTCAGCACGAATTATTTCCAACATTGAGTTAATTTTTCATATCTATAGTGGTCGTTTGATCCAAAACTACCAACGCGGTCTTGGTCTTTTTATTGATTATGGAGACGGGAATAAGATACAGTTCTGTACAGCAGAGAGGTCTGAGCATGATGCAACTCTTTCCATGAGTTCTGGGCAGCTGTCTGCGTTAAGCTTGTCGTTCTTCTTTTCGTTGAATCGTGTCTACTCAGAAAGTGCTTTTGTTTTAATTGACGATCCTGCTCAGTCCTTAGATGAAATCAATATCGCGTCATTAACTGATTTATTGAGATGTGAGTTGAAAGATAGACAATTAATAATTTCTTCGCATGAGGACGACATTGCTGGATACATGCGTTATCGGTTTAATCGAGCAGATCTAACGCAGAAGCCCTTCCACATGCAAACGCATGCTGATGGAGGAGCGGCTTCTGTTGATCAGATAGGTTGATAACCTTGGATTCTCAGCTCTAATCCATTCGTAAAAATTGTTTTCTAACTTACTTAACCTGAGTTCGGAATAAGAAAAGATAATAGAGAAAGGCTCAAGAGTGATTTAACATTTTGGTTTTAAAGATAAAATTAGCATCACCAAGAGCCTTTCCATGGACAATATTATCGAATTTTTCTGCCAAATTGACGATTTTTGCAAATCTTTTGAACCAAAACTTCATAAACATCTCATTATCCCGAACTCAGGTTTTTTAAACACTGTTCCTTAGACTCTCTAGTTGATCGTCTAAAATTCGCATGAGATGAGATGCAAATAACAATTGATCAAAACATTGCGTAGGCTCCATTTCAATTGCTTTATGCATTGCGCTATTTCTAAAAAAGCCAATCGCGCCACCAAATAACATTGCAAGCCCATCTTGCTCATTAAGTTCCATTTTCACATCAGCTAAGATACCTGTCTCTTTTTTAAATGCGGAAAACATTAGTTGTACCCCGTACAGTTGCCCCCCGTTCTTATCACAGGGAGGCGCACCAGTTTTCTCTATACATGCTGTCCTAACCGCTATCTCTAGAGCCTTGAATGCTACCATTGCAGATGTATCATATTGACCGCTTAAAAAACTCAACCACGCGCGATCAAATATTACAGGGTGGAGTTGATTCTTGGGAAACTTTGAGCCAATTAAGTATTTGTCAAGGACACCCTCTTTTTGAATTCTTTTGCCGAGTCTTGAAAACTTCATCCAATAATTAATGCTAAGCGCTGTAGAATTTGATTTAATAATAATTAAATTGTATGTCAACCAAGCCCAAGCCTCATCAAGCAAGTCTTTCAATTCATCGTTGGGAGTGAGCGGTACATTTTCTTTATAGTGAGATAAAATAGATGAACTTATGCTTTGAGGTGAAAATTTATAATCTCCATCTTGTACATCCGTTAAAGTTTTCTTAGAAAATTCAATTAAAATTTCGGCAACTTTTTCAGTCGGTAGCTCTAAAAAAACATTCTTCTCAGGCAACTTTGCCAAATCTCTTTCGTCTAGGTATTTCTTATTCTTGTCCATATTGCTTCCGTTGCCTGTAAGCCTGAGTAAATTGTCTAGAAATACTCCACGAATGAATCATAGTTCCGATCAGAATCGAATTGTCACGGTGATACATACTACAATGGACAAATGTCTATGCATATGCCTGAGTGAAAATCATGATTAATTGGAATAAGAGAAGCATACCAACTAAAGAAAAGTATTTTGTAGTTAAAACCAGTACTCATTTTAATCTTCATGGCCCAATAGTTGATGACACAGATTGGACTAATAGAATTTGCGAAGCTCAAAAGAACGGTAAAGACGTTACTGGTGAACAAGTTGATGATCAATGGAGTGAACAGGCAGCAATAGAATATGTTTCAACGATGCTGCGTTTGGAGTACACCGCTGAGAATTTACTTGCTTGATCAGCATTCTAGAGTGCGTGCGTACCTAAGAGGGAAGGCATGACTTCACCAAATTTGGCGACTCTAGAAAGTTATCCAAGAATTGAGCTGGCGGATAAATTGCTTGGCGACCGCTTAGCAATACGTTCAGAAGCACTTTCAACGCTGGCTGATAACATCCCTATTTATGCTTTAGACGGAAGGGCGGTACGAATATTATCTTTTGTTGACTAATTGTCTACGTGCCGAGTTTACAAAGAAGCAGCCAGAGTCACTTTCGCTACTAAATTTGTGCCGCAAGAATCGGAGTTTTGAATTTCAACCGACTGTTTATTCTCTTGCTCAGATCATCGAATTGTTTCGGTGATCTTTCTGAAATTACTTATAAGGATTTTTCGAAATGAGCAAAGAAGATGACCACAAGGCTATTGTTGGCCGCTGGTTCACCGAATTCTGGGGCAAGACTCTCAATCTTGCGGTGATCGATGAAATCGCCGCACCCAACATGCTTCTGCACTATTCGCTACACGAACCTCGCCGTGGTCGCGAAGACATTCGAGCGTTTATGACCGATTTCCGTAAGGCATTTCCAGATCTTAAATTCTGGGGCGCAGCTGATCTTATTGCCGAAGGCGACTATGTCGTTGGTCAATGGGAGGGTGGAGGTACCCACACGGATCCGGCACACGATGATCTATGAGACATTCGGTGAGTTGTGAAAGGATCATTTAAATATGTGCTCAAAACACCCACGGCTACTATATTCTGCGGCCTGATTTGCTTGGTGACCTATTTTCGTCTGAGTATCAAAACAACTTATCCATCCACTGATCGAAGTGTCGATACATAAGTTCTGACCATAATAATTTGGCTTTCCTGATCGCTGAGACATATGACCGAAAATGACTTTCTTTCCTGATACATGCTCTTTATCAGAAAGGTTCGGCCACCAACGCAACTCATCACTGGTTTGTTGTTTTAATGGTTTACTCATATTTAGGCAGGCATGAGTAAAAATATAAAGATCGTTCTCAATATAAGGTAGTAATTGATTTAAGAACTTCCAATGAGATTCAGGGATAAGAGTTAACTCTTGATGTTGTGTATCGCTTATTCCATAAGATTTTAGGGTTTGGTCGCCACCATATTTCATCCAGTTTGACCAGTAATCACCCCCATATCGGCAATCCAGCATCATTTCTTCGTGGTTACCCATGATGAATCGCGCGTTGTAATCCTGTTTCACTTTGATGAGAAAGTCGATAACTCCCTTAGAATCGTTTCCTCGATCAACATAGTCTCCTAAAAAAATGATCTCATCATGATGAGTAGGTTGGAGCTGATTCCACAATGTTCGCAATGCCTGTAAATTGCCATGAATATCACCGAAGACATAAGCCATAATTTTCTCCGCTGTTATTTTTGGATAGCATCAAGCTACTGGACTCAAGACAAAGGCTGGTCAATGCTCTGCTTGTGGGGGAAATCAATCTAAACAATATCACCAGTGGCAGGAGACTTCTGTCATTAAAGAAGTTCTTGACCAACAGCAGGGCCAAAATTCATTTCACTATGCAAATTTTCAGGTGTAATGCCTTCTAGTAGTGCATCTAAAGAATCTTCTGTTGTTTTAACTGGTTTGATAATGATGGCTTCACCTTGCACTATAACTTCCACAATACTATCGAGTTTTAAATTGACAGCTTCAAGTATGTTAGCCGGAAGGCACAGAGCAGCACTGTCACCCCATTGTTTTATGACTAGTTCCATGATAATTCCAAATGTGATAATGCCAATGTATCTACGATGTATCTATATCGCATCATTTCACAGATAGTATACGCATTTCTAAAATTCTCCTTTTGACGAAGATAAAATTTGCCTTTAAACACTCCTAATACTCCACCATACTTCCAACGTAACTTGACATTATTGCCCTATAGTTATACCTTAACATTCACGAATGCCCCCGATGTGACCTCTGCGTAAGCATGCCCTCGGGGGTAAGTTTTTTGTGCCACGCTTATAACAATAATTTCTTTTAAATTCACTCAATATACCCTGCATTTGCTTCCGTTTTTTCTCAATCAGTTCATGTAAGTCTAATTTATGGTCAGCACTATCATTTCAATAAAGCATTGATAGCCCCCATAGACAAGCTGATGATAATTTCATACGATGTTATTTTAAGGCTCAATAAATGAGCCTTATTCTTAGGTTATTCGGCTCACGGAATTAAGAATGTTTACGCCACAATGGATCTGGCAACAAGAAGACTGGCCAAATTTTACTTGGCAAGAAGACATCGTCCAGCCATTACTGCGGCACACCAGACTGAAGCAAGGCATATTGCTGGGAACTTGCCATTATTTATCTCAAGTAGATCATTCCACTTTAAAACTAGAGACTCTTTCGCTGAATATCATTGCTTCATCAGCAATTGAAGATGAAAGCCTGAATGTTCAATTACTCCGTTCATCGCTTGCTAGACGACTCAATATCGTTGAAGACAGACATGATTCCAAATCGAAACGCTCTGAGGGGTTAGTCGAAATCATGTTGGATGCGGTGACTAATCTAGAGCATCCACTCACACGCGAACGTTTATTCCAGTGGCACCAATGGATATTCATTGAACAAGATCGTTGGGCTGGAAAAATAAGAATCGGAGAACTACGTGTTGAAGGAATGGAAGTTGTATCGGGTCTAGCTGATAAACCCATCATCCATTTTCAAGCACCAGATTCAGATATATTAGATGCCGAACTCGATCAATTTATTGAATGGTTTAACCGCAGCCAAGAAGATAATCTTTTAGATCCTCTACTCAGAGCGGCAATAACGCATTTATGGTTTGTGACGTTACATTCTTTTGATGATGGCAATGGACGGATTACGCGTGCATTGACTGATTTAGCACTAGCTCAAGCTGAGCCCCAGAGCATTCGTTTTTATGCGATGCCAGCCGCTATCTTTGAGCAACGTAAAGATTACTATCGTATTTTAGAGCAGAGTCAGCGCGGCAAATTAGATATTACGGATTGGGTAGTTTGGTTTTTACAGACTTTAGATCAAGCAATACAGCGCACACTGGATCGTATCCAAACGTCGTTAATAAAGGCGCAGTTCTGGCAGAGACTGAATGTTCTGTCATTGTCCCAAGAGCAATTAAAAGTTCTAAACTTGATGTTAGAAGAAGAACAGAATGAAATGAGTACATCACAATATCAAACCCTAACGAACGTCAGCAAAGCAACTGCCAAACGACATTTAGCAGACCTGCTCGAAAAAGGCTGCATCAAGAAATTAGAGGGTGAGGGACGGAATACACGCTATCAAATAGCTTTTGGTTAGGTGTTAAACTACTGACTTTGTAAGGATTGGCTTTGTAATTTGCATTAGAGTTTAAAGGAATAACCTCATGTTTAAAAATATGCTAAAAATCGACACGTTCTATTGATATGTTGATTGCTTAAACATATGTGAACAACGTGTCGAAAATATCGACTGTTTTAAACATGAGAGTACAACATGAAATAGATTCGACACTTACGACAGATTTGAGAACAAATATACGCATAAATAGCTTTATGCTCTCATAAAGAGAAATTTTGATATTTACGATAAATTTTTAAAGATACATTACATATTCTAATACTATTCAAATACATGCGTGTATTTCTCTGCTAAATAGATTCGACATTTACGACAGATTTAGCTGCAAATATATATATGATTTTGATCTTTAGTCTTGGTTAGAAAGATTCGACACTTACGACATATTTCTAATAATTAATTGTTTTATTTAATATTAAACAATATCTTATGTTTATTTTAGATGATGGAGTGATTCAAACTTTACGATGGATTTGTTATAAGTGACCATACTTAAGCCGTCAGATTTGATCGATGAAAAAGATTCGACACCTTACGACAGATTTCAAAGAGATTTTAATTTTTAGAGAGATTGCGCCAGTTCAATTTACTCTAGGTTATTCATTACAATCCGAAGAGAGAGTAAAAATGGGCTTAGAATTAAAGAAACAAAGCAATCCATTTTCTACAGGAGGTGGTGCATAGAAGCACGCAATATTACGGACCTGAAAGCGGCTTTTACGTACGTAAATGGTCTTTGATAAGGCGTGGCTTGATCGTCGTTGTTGCGTCATCAGAGCTGCTCGCTGGGGTTCGGGCTGTGTCAGTCATTATACTGTCGGTTTCCGATTCGTTTAGCCAAGTTGAGGGTGGAAGCCTTGTGCTCATCAGGTTAGTCGCTTGAATGATTAATACCCCTCAAATTGCGTGGTTTTTTACCAAAGCGGGAGCGTTTGTGTTTGGTTCTGGTCTTGCGATTGTTCCATTCCTCTATGGCGGGGTGGTGACGGAACATCATTGGCTGACTGAAAAACAGTTTGTTGATGCAGTGGCTGTCACGATGATTACGCCGGGGCCAGTTGTCATTACTACAGGCTTTATCGGGTATTTGGTTGATGGCTTTTCTGGTGCTAGTGTAGCAGCTCTGGCAACATTCCTGCCGTGTTATCTACTCACTGTCCTTGCTATGCCTTATTTCAGGAAGTATGGCAAACGTCCGGGATTACTGGCCTTTGTTGATGGAATTACGGCTGCGGCCATTGGCGCAATCGTGGGTTCGGTGGTCATGTTGGCGGAACGCACAATTACTGATGTTCCAACGGCATTACTAGCGATCGGTACGGCCATATTGCTCTGGAAGTTTAAAAAACTACAGGAGCCTGTAATTGTCTCTGCGGCGGCATTGATTGGGCTAGTTGTGTATCCGCTGATGCATCATGTTTAATGCATCAGAATTACACAAGTCGTTAAATATTGTAAGTTATCTTGGCGGATAAGACGTGATTGCTAAAAATCTAGTCATATGTTGCCTAAAATTCAGGGAAAGTAACATAAGCCGCCGATCATTACAGCAGATGCGATCTGATTAACCCATTTACATATTGAATGGTTCAGATAGCGCCACTTCACAACCTATTTTGTTAAATTTTTATGAATATTATCCTTCCTATGTAAAGAGCGGATAGAATACGCTGTCTTTTAAAACATTAAATAAATTTAATGTTTTAAAATTAATTAATATTATTCATATCGTTAAATCGTATACCAAGCATCATTTTTCCTGACATTTGGTTGTTTGACGTCTATGGAATCATCTTTTTTTGGGTAAAACGATGAATATTTCACGTGAATTAAAAATCAACTTAATTTTACTGCTCACTTTTGTTTTAGTGCTAACAGTATTATTTTTTTTAATTAAGAAATATCAATAGCAGCTATGGAGCCCTATTGAAAAAACGGACACTTTTTAAATGGATATAATCCACTCAAAAGGAGTTTAATAGATGAGACAACACAGTCCAGAATTTAAAACTGAATCCATCAGGCTTGTGTTTGAAGAAAATAAGTCTATGTCACAAGTCAGCCGCAACTTAAAAAGTTGCTTGCAAACTTTGAACACTTAGGTAGCTCGTGCTAGAAAAACCTATCCTATCTCAACCGCAAGGGTGAATACACTGGAAAAAACGAAATGATCTTCGACAGTGTAAAATTTACAGAAATGAAAACAAAGCATTTAGTGTCGCTGTAAATTACCTTTTGTCAGTGCGTCAAGCCATGAAGGATCTGATCTATCAGCAACTGGAAAGGGGAGTTTCATATCCCATTGTAAATCGAGCATTATGAATTTTAATTGTAGAGCATGAGGCAATTGTGCTGGAGCAACAATGACGGTCTGTTCACCGTTTATGGCACACAGCATAAGTGCCTGTATATGCCGTTCAAATAGAACCCGCCAAACAGGCGGGGAAGGATATAAAATAGACCATTTTGTACCAGAAACATAATCCTCGATTGCTTGGTTTGCTTCGTTCTCATATTTTTCAGAATAAGGTAGAAACCTGATAGTCGAGTGAAATTGTTTAAAAACATCATTCATCGGCCATAATACTTCAGCAGCTTTCCATCCATTCAAATATTGAAGATCATGTCGCCAAGATGGAGGCAAATGGGAATCCGCAAATTTTTCTAAGAGTTGAATATGTTCTTTTTTCATTGTCGTTAGTCATTAAATTAACCATCAAATTATAGTTTTTTCATTATACATACTGCAATACTGTTTCAAAATTCACTCCACTACTCCTTGTTTAATAATATAAATATCAATATTTTACATTAAAATAGTAACTCAATCATGAAAACTATGCTTGAGCTAATTCTTTTTGATCAAAATTATCTGCAAGCCCAAACATCTTGGACGTAGATAGATAATGAATTTACTTACTGTATCTCCAAAATCAAATTGGTTGAACAAAGTCCCTGAAATAACACTCTCGTTTTGGGTGATTAAAATTATGTCCACAACGGTTGGTGAAACAGGTGCTGATTTTTTAGCTGTAAATGCAGGCTTGGGTCAAGGCTTGACGCGTGTAGTTATGGTCTCACTGCTGGCTTTAGCTCTGATTATTCAGTTTCGTACTCAGCGCTTTATTCCATGGATTTACTGGTTTACGGTTGTTTTAGTAAGTGTTGTTGGCACTCTAGTGACTGATTTTCTCACTGATGGACTTGGTGTCAGCTTATATACCAGTACAGCGATATTTGCTGTATTGCTTATGGTGATTTTTGCTTGCTGGTATTGGGTAGAACGCAATTTATCTATTCATCAAATTTTTACACCACGCCGAGAATTGTTTTACTGGTCTGCGATTCTTTGCACGTTTGCATTGGGAACAGCGACTGGTGATTTAGCCACAGAAGCCCTTGGACTAGGTTTTATGTGGGGAGTTGTTGTTTTTGGGATTTTGATTGCGTTCATTTATGTGGTTTGGCGAGGAGGAGGTAATTCAGTGCTAACGTTTTGGATTGGATACATCCTAACAAGACCATTCGGTGCAGCATTAGGCGATCTGCTGACTCAAGCAAAAGCTTATGGTGGTTTTGGTTTTGGTGCGATGTGGACGAGTGCTCTTTTTTTAATTGTGATTGTGATACTTGTGTCAATCGCACAATACAGCATAGCTGGCAGCAACGATACGCAAGCTATTAAATAACATTCAAATTATTAATGGAAAAATCATGCGCATTTTGAACTCATTAAATCATCCACTCCTTGCTGCTTCTGCTTTCTTACTGTTGTTATTTGTTATGGGATATGCAATTCCTGACACCATTAAAATGGATGGTCATTCAAAAGTACCAACCAATAAATTAGATACAAAATCACAGGTACATCCCGCTTCTAATTTGGGTGATTTAACAGAATTCCGCAGTATTGCTGCAGATGTCACTGCCAAAGTCGATAAAGGTGATCTTCCTGCCGCTAAAAACCGAATCAAAGATTTGGAAATTGCTTGGGACTCAGCTGAAGCAGGTTTAAAGCCTAGAGCTGCAAATAATTGGCATATGGTAGACAAGTCCATCGATGATGCACTTCATACACTTCGTACAGATTCACCGAATCAAGTGGAATGTAAACGTGCTATGGATAATCTTCTGGTCACGCTTGACACATTCCAAGATAAAAAATAAGAAAGGTCATATGTAATAGGTAGTTATTATCTGTTGGAGGGTTCATGCGAGTATTGTTAGTAGAAGATGACACTATGATTGGAGATGCCATTCAGTGTGCACTTAAAGAGGCTTGTTTTGCTACGGATTGGGTGATGGATGGTCAAACAGCTCTGACAACACTGGATTGCCAGCATTATGACCTAGTTCTGCTTGATTTAGGCATTCCTAAAAAGGATGGCTTTGAAGTGCTCGCAAGTATTCGTGCCAAAGATAATCCTATTCCATTAATTATCATTACCGCCCGTGACAGTCTAGATGATCGATTACTTGGACTAGATAGTGGAGCGGATGACTATGTACTTAAACCATTTGAAATGGCTGAGTTACTTGCACGTATACGTGCCGTACTTCGTCGCAAGGTGGGGAGTGCTGCATCTGTATTAACGAATGGCATTGTGTCTCTTGATCCAGCAACGCGTGAGGCTATGACCAAAGACAACCTTCCTGTACAGCTTTCTAATCGTGAATTTGCATTATTACAAACTTTATTGCTACGTCCGGGGTCGATCTTCTCTCGTAGTCAACTTGAAGACCGAATTTATGGCTGGGGTGATGAGGTGGAAAGTAATGCAATTGATTTTCTGATCCATGGGCTACGCCGAAAATTAGGTAGCGAGATCATTCAAAATGTTAGGGGTGTTGGATGGAAGGTTTCAAAAAGCGTTTGAGCGAATCCGTTCAGCTTAAATTATCTTATTCACTGTCGCTTGCTATTTTGCTTATTGCGGTGGTCGCAAGCATTTTTTCATTTGTATCGGCATTTAAGGAAGCGAATGAATTACAGGATGATATGTTACGCCAAGTTGCTACATTGGTTAATCAACAGCATCTTGCTCCGACAGGTAAAGAAGATATCCAACGAATTATAAATGGGCCAGAAGACTCACGTATGATTGTTCAGTATCTATCTGATAGTACCAATGTCCATTACAGTGAAATGGATAAGAATCCAACAATATTACCGATCTCCTTAACTGATGGTATGCATACGGTTGATATTAACGGAGACCCATTCCGTGTGTTTATTAGAACCACTTCAGGTCAACGAATTGCTGTAGCACAAGAAACTGATATGCGTGATGCAATTGCACGTGATAGTGCTTTACGCACTTTGATGCCATTTTTGATCTTGGTTCCAATTCTACTATTGATCGTTTCCGATCTTATAAAAAAAATGTTCCAACCTATTGTTGCTTTATCTACAGAAATTGATCTGCGTGCAGAGCAAAACTTACATCCGATCGAACAAAATCACCTGCCTTCCGAAGTACGTCCATTCGTGGTAGCCATTAATCGTTTGTTGATTCGTATTGAACAATCAATGGAAATTCAACGTCGATTTGTCGCAGATGCTGCTCACGAACTTCGTTCACCATTGACAGCGTTGTCTTTGCAAGCAGAGCGCTTGGCTAAGGTGGATATGCCAGAGATTGCATCTGAGCGCCTTGTGATGCTGTGCCAAGGTATTGAGCGTAGTCGAAGCCTAGTACATCAGCTTCTAAGCTTAGCAAATGCTCAGACAACCGTCTTCCGCCCTCAATCATTAGTCTCCATTCAATACATTTATCGCTGCGTATTGGAAGATATCATGCCGCAGGCAGAGGATAAGCATATTGATATTGGTGTTGAAGGCGAGTTAGATGTGCAGGTTTGGGCTAATGAATTAGACCTAATCACTATTGTCAAGAATCTAGTTGATAACGCTATACGCTATACGCCAAATGGTGGCAAGGTTGATCTCTCCGTGTCAATTGATGGGATATATGCACAATTAATAATTAAGGATACTGGAACAGGAATAGCAATCTCTGAAAGAGATCGAGTGTTTGATCCATTCTATCGAACGATTGGAAGTGAAGGGGTTGGGTCTGGTCTAGGTCTTTCGATTGTTAAGGCTGTAACGGATAGAATCGGTGCTCAGATTAAATTAGGCTGGACTGATGAAGATAGGCTTGTAGGGTTGTCGGTATCTGTGCTTTTGCTCTTACCCTCATTTTTTCAAGAGTAAATTTTCAAATGTTGATTCCAGTTTCGAAGACAATATTTCATTTCTCATGTTCTATTAATTTGAGTGAAAAGGATTTACATCTTAATGAAAATTAGTCCATCGACAGCTTTGATTCTCAAAACTTTGTTTGGAGCAATACTCTTATATTATTTGGTATTCGGTTTGTTTTGGATGATCTTATTTAACTGTTTTTATGTGAATCAATAGTCGAAATCATCGAATTATTTAAAAAGATTACCAATCTACAAATTATATAGAGCGAATAATGCGAGCAAACCGAGTTTTTTATTTTTTGATCATTTTGTGTATTATCGGTTTTGGTGTATCAACAGTAGATCGTGCTGCTTGGAGTGTTGTACAGAGAACAGATTTTACTGTTTATACCGCGGCAGGTCGTGCAATTCTAGATCATACTGATCTTTATCAGGCACAAAATGTCAGGGGGTGGCGCTATGTTTATCCGCCAGCATTTGCAATCTTAATGATTCCACTGACCCATGTTTCAATCGCATTAGGTGCATTGATCTGGTATGTGCTTGCGACGATGTCAATTGGAGCTTCAATTTGGATGTCAGCAAGATTGCTCCAAGATAGTCATTTGAACCAAAAGCATTACTTATTGTATGGGTTGCCTTTATTGGGGTTGTCAGTCTTGCTGGCTTCAGGAGAAATGCGATGCCAAGCATCACCGTTCATGTTCTTTTTTATGATAGCAACCTTCTATTTCCATTTTAAAGGTCAACCAATTGTATCTGGATTTAGTCTTGCAGCTGCTACTTTAATCAAAGTTTTTCCAATTACACTCATCATGTATTTTGTCCTGAGAAGACAGTGGCGTAACGTATGTGCGACAGTACTAGGTCTTTTGATATTAGGTCTAGTTTTGCCAAGCATGTATTGGGGGTGGCAATTTAATTTAGATCAAATTTGGCGATGGTTGGAAGTTGTTGGTCAGCCTGCAATGATGTCTAATACAGATAGAGCTGGATTAACAACTCTATATGAACAATTACTGAATACTACAAAACCCCGAAATCAATCGCTAGAATCTCTTTTTTTAAGCTGGAATGTTTCAGCATCCTTTATTCATATTTTAGTCGGTGGATGTGCTTTTTTGATGCTTATCGTGATGGGGTTGAGTGCCCGCCATATTAAAGAGAATCGGAAAATTGCTCATAATAGACTACCAAGCTTAGAGGAGGGATTATTATGTAGTACTTTCATTATTTGGTCTTTACTGATCACACCAATTGCCGAAACACATTATTTTGGTGCATTGTTGTTACCGTTGATATTATTGATAGGTTATGTAATACAACGTGTTCCTGACGTAACAGATCAAAGATATTATTTGAGGGTCGGCTGGGATTCGTGTGAAATTCCGCAAAATTAGAAATAAAATATTGTTTCATATTGATTTTTAATATTGAGATTCATCATAGAAATTTTTTATCTAAATTTACTCTACCAATGCATTTATCTTCGTTTTGCTCATAAATTCACGTAATTCAACTGAAATAGAGCCGTGTGCTTCCAATTTAGCGTGTGCTGTTGCTAATTCTAGCTGAAGACCATGTATTTCAGCGCTTAATGATTTCATTTGTCTTGTTATCTCAATTGCTTGATCGTTTTGTTCTTTAATTAAAGTTTCTTTACCCGCAAGTTGAACTTCCAGCATTTTACCGTGTTGCTCACTGGCTTGTAGTAGTTGAGCCAGCCGCTGACTTTTATCGAGTTCGTCACTAAGACCACTTTGAGCATGGGATAAATTAGTGCTCAGACGTATACACTCTTGGTTTAATTTGCTTAATTCATCTTGTTTAATGATGACTGTCTGTTGCACTTGGCGCAGTTCTGCTTGTAATTGCTGGATCTGTAGTTCATGGCGTCGCTGATCTTGCTCTCGTTGTTCTTTAACTGATTGGCGATAGTGTTCTAAAGCATCCCGTGCGTGTTGGTGCTTTTCTTCAAGCGACTGACGATGGGTCTCATTTTCGGCCAGACGATCATTTAGATCGGTGACTTGTTGCATTAACGTATGACGAACTATCGTCTCATTTTGTAGTGTGATTTGCGTTTCGTGGTGAGCTGACTTTTCCAGAAGTAACGTGCTTTCTGACAGCCTCACTTGATTACCCAGTGCTTCAATTTTTGTATGTAAAACTGATAATTGTTCAGTATGTAGTTGATCTTTTGCCTCACTTTCAGAGCGTATCTCCCTAACCTGAGCATTAGCCTCATCTTGCAATTGGCTGGACAGTCGCGAAATTAAATTCTGCAATGCCTCACTGATTTCAATTTTATGCCTAGTTGAACCACCATCCTCTTCCTCAAGCTCTTTCAGATACTTATGAATAGTTGTTTTTGAGCCTGTATTACCAAGTTCAACTCGTACCGCATCAACTGATGGATATTTGCTCTGTGCCAGCAAAGACTCACGAGCCTTTTTGACTTCAGATTTATACAGTCCAGTGCGCGCCATATCGGTACTCCTGTTCATATCGTAAAAAATTACATACCACGTAATTACATGCTATTTATATGCTTTTATCAAGATAATTTTTGCCAAAAAATTACACAGGATAATCAAACATTATCCTGTGTAAGATTTAATATTAGCTCTTTATTGAATTTAAAGTTACATAAGTAATAAATTTAGACTCATTGCTAGCTATGCTGATTTTTTTATTGAATATTAACTTCAGCAGCCTACTTATCAGTTTTTATTCTAAATATAAGTAGAGGAATATTAGTCCTTTGAAATTGACAACTACATCAAAGGACTATTATTTAGAGGATAAAAAATCTACAAGAGCTTCTAAGGTCAATAGTTGCATACTTTATGCCTGAACTTGGGACAGGCTATCATTAATTTTTATAGTCTAAGAGTTTGACTTACTCCTCTAACAAACTCCTGAGCATCCAGGCAGTCTTTTCGTGAACATCCATACGTTGAGTCAACAGCTCCATAGTGGGCTGATCATTGGCTTTATCAACAATAGGTAGAAGTTTCCGTGCTGTTCTTGCTGTTGCTTCTTGATTATTCATCAAGTGACGAATCATTTCTGCCGCTGTTGGCACGCCATCTACTTCTTCAATTGTTGTCAGCCGCATAAACGCTTTATAAGTTCCTGGAGCTGGATGTCCTAATGTACGTATTCGTTCAGCGATCACATCTAAAGCATTCCACTGCTCAGTGTACTGCTGCATAAACATCATGTGCAGACTGTTGAATTGCGGTCCTTTTACATTCCAATGAAAGTTATGTGTCATTAAATACAGGGTATAACTGTCCGCAAGCAATTCCGATAGACCCTGTACGATTTCAGCTCTGTTTTCATTACTGATTCCAATATCCATGATGGTCACCATGCTTTGCTTAGTGGTGTAGATAACTCCCTATGCCAATCTTGATAGACAGCATAGGAAACTTTTTTAGAGCAAATCAAAACGATCCGAATTCATGACTTTTACCCATGCTGCAACAAAGTCATGGACGAATTTTTCCTTATTGTCATCTTGAGCATAAACTTCCGCATAAGAGCGAAGGACAGAATTTGAGCCAAATGTCAGATCTACACGGGTCGCAGTCCATCTGACTTTGCCTGTTGCACGTTCGCAAACTTCATACAGATTATTTCCCGAAGGTTTCCATGTGAAGTTCATATCGGTGATGTTGACAAAAAAATCATTAGTGAGTGCACCCACACGATCGGTGAATACACCATGAGTCGTTCCACCATAATTTGTTCCCAAGACGCGCATACCACCGACCAACACTGTCATCTCTGGTGCGGTCAAGCCCATCAGTTGTGCACGATCCAGTAACAACTCTTCAGCTTTGACTGCATAATCTTTTTTAAGCCAATTACGAAATCCATCGTGGATAGGCTCCAGCACACCAAAGGACGCAGCATCCGTCATCGCGTCTGTAGCATCGCCTCGACCTGACGAAAAAGGAACGGTAATATCAAAACCCGCTGCTTTGGCAGCTTGCTCAACACCGACGTTCCCTGCCAATACGATGATGTCCGACAAGCTCACACCTGAATTTGCTGAGATTTTCTCTAAAGCACTTAAAACCTTCGATAAACGTGGAGGCTCATTTCCTTCCCAAGAGTTCTGCGGAGTGAGGCGAATACGTGCGCCATTCGCACCTCCACGCATATCAGATCCGCGAAATGTTCGCGCACTATCCCAAGCTGTGCTAATCATTTCGCTTCCACTCAGACCGCTCGCGACTATCTGCGCTTTCACTGCCGCTATGTCATAATCGCTACGACCAGCAGGCACAGGATCTTGCCAAATCAAGTCCTCAGCAGGAACTTCTGGGCCGATATAGCGTGCTTTAGGCCCCATATCACGATGAGTCAACTTAAACCAAGCGCGTGCGAAGACTTCAGAAAAATAGGCGTGATCTTGATGAAAACGCTCTGAAATTTTACGATAAATCGGATCTTTAATCATCGCCATATCCGCATCAGTCATAATTGGATTGTGACGAATCGATGGGTCTTCAACATCAACAGGCTTATCTTCTTCCTTAATATTTACTGGCTCCCATTGCGAAGCCCCCGCAGGACTCTTTTTTAATTCCCAATCGTAGGTAAATAATAAATAGAAATACCCGTTGTCCCATTTTGTAGGATGCGTAGTCCATGCACCTTCAAGACCACTACTGACCGTATCTCTACCAACGCCGCGTGTGGTTTTATTGACCCAACCCAAGCCTTGATCATCAACACCTGAACCCTCTGGACTTTCTCCTAGAAGTTTTGCATTGCCATTGCCGTGGCATTTACCGACAGTATGACCACCCGCAGTTAGGGCGACGGTCTCTTCGTCATTCATCGCCATACGTGCGAAAGTCACTCGGATATCTTGAGCGGTACGCAGTGGATCTGGATGACCATTCACTCCTTCAGGATTCACATAGATCAGTCCCATTTGAACCGCAGCAAGAGGGTTTTCTAATGTTTCTCGATTGTCATTCTCGTAACGATTCGACCCTAACCACTCTTTTTCCGCACCCCAATAAATATCCTGCTCGGGATGCCAGATATCTTCGCGTCCAAAAGAAAATCCAAAGGTCTTCAAACCCATTGATTCATAAGCGACATTGCCCGCCAAAACAATCAGGTCAGCCCAACTAAGTTGATTGCCATACTTTTTCTTAATTGGCCATAAGAGTCGACGTGCTTTATCTAAATTGACATTGTCTGGCCAAGAATTAAGTGGTGCAAAACGTTGGTTGCCAGTTCCAGCACCACCGCGCCCATCTGACATTCGATAAGAACCAGCAGCATGCCAAGCCATGCGAATCATTAGACCACCGTAATGCCCCCAATCTGATGGCCACCAATCTTGGCTATCCGTCATGAGAAGATTCAAATCTTTCTTAAGTGCGACGACATCTAGTTTTTTGAGTGCTTCCCGATAGTTAAAATGCTTATCCATCGGATTGGTTTTAGTATCATGCTGATGAAGAATGTCGAGAGTGAGTGCTTCAGGCCACCACTGGTTGTTGGATTTACTCGTTGTCGTGTTTGCACCATGCATCACTGGGCATTTTCCAGAGGTATTATTATTCACGGTATAGCTCCTTTCCTTGGTTGGTTCTGAATATTTACGATAAGCCTGTATCCATAATTAGTGAAACGAATAATTTCAATATTCTTAAACGGAATTAACGATTGAGTGTTTTTTTGGCTTGTCCGAAGGTCATCCAAGCAAAAAAACTCGGTACTTTATGTGCATTAAAGTGCTCACATTGAATCCATTCAAACCCAGCTTGCTCCACTATTTTCTTCATATCTCGATTGAGATGACACCCATCTGCAATTACTTTTTGGACAGGTGTTAAGCGAGTCTGCCATTTGGCGAGTTGACGATTGGGCGATAATCCATGTTCCACCAAATAAAATGTACCTGTCGGTTTTAATATGCGCTTGATTTCCGCTAGTGCTGCGTCGACATCAGGAATACTACACAGCGTCCACGTTGAGACAACGGCATCAACCGAATCATTATCAAAGGGCATCTTTTCAGCACTAAGCTGACGATGTGTGACTGGGAATTTTGCCTGTGCAATCCGTGGTTCAGCCAAACGATTCATCCCTTGGTTTGGATCAACGGCCGTGAGACTCAATACTCTTTCGCCATAGAAGGGCAAATTCAGCCCTGTGCCAAACCCGATTTCAACGACATGCCCAGCAACCTCAGATAGCAGTTTCTTCCGTGCATCCATCAGGCTATCAAATTGCATGACATGATCAAGGATTACTGGGAATATTTTCTGCGTATAAAGTTCTTTCATATTAGGTCTTCTTATTCAGTGAATTGATTAATCTTAAAGTACATTAATTGGAATTTTAAAATATATCTTTCCGTCATCTTCAGCGGGAGGCATATGACCTGCTCTGATATTTAATTGAATCGATGGAATAATTAAAGTAGGCATGTCTAAGGTGAAATCACGTGCTTGTCGCATTTTTATAAAGTCTTTTTCATCAATACCATCGTGAACATGAATGTTTGCTTTGCGTTGTTCAGCAACTGTTGTTTGCCAACGGGGGACACGTTCTGTAGGTGGGTAGTCATGACACATGAAAAGTTTAGTTTCTTGAGGAAATGCTAGAATTTTTTTAATTGAGTGATAAAGTTGATGTGCATCACCGCCAGGAAAATCGCAACGAGCAGTACCTACGTCAGGCATAAATAATGTATCGCCTATAAAAATCGCATCTGAAAATTGGTAAGCCATATCCGCTGGCGTATGACCTGGTACATTTATGGCTCTGCCAGACAATTTTCCTACCTTAAACGTCTCATTATCTTTAAAAAGATGATCAAACTGTGAACCATCTGAAGCAAAATCTTTTTCGAGATTAAAAATTTTTTTAAAAACTCCTTGTACTTTCTGTATATGCTCACCTATTGCAATACGCCCACCTAGTTGATTTTGAATATAACTTGCAGCAGATAAGTGATCGGCATGAGCATGTGTTTCTAAGATCCAATCAACATCAAGTGCTTTGTTACGTACAAACTCAATGACTAAATCAGCCGAATGAGTCAGCGTATGTCCTGACTTAGGATTAAAGTCTAAAACGGAATCGATAATAGCAGCATGCCCCCCTGTTTCATCATAGACTACATAAGTCACGGTACCTGTGATTGGATCAAAAAAACTTTCAATAATCGGGGACATAAATCACCATAAATGTTTTGTTTTTAAGATTATTATTAATTAATATATTTTGTCTAAAGATGATATATTAATTAATAAAGTAATTAGGTTTTTGCGTATGAATACGATCCCACATGCATCTATTTCTCAAATGCATGCTGTTGCAAGCAATGCTGCGACAGTATTTCGTATACTAGCCAATCAAGATCGGCTACTTCTTTTACAACAGCTCAGTCATAATGAAATGTCAGTGAGTGAACTGGAGGAAGCACTATCAATTCATCAGCCTACATTGTCACAACAACTTGGAGTCCTTCGAACTGAAAACCTTGTTCAGACACGTCGTGATGGAAAGCGTATTTACTATTTAGTCACTGATCAAAAAATTTTAACGATCCTTACTATGATTTATGAGTTGTATTGTCATAAAGACGTATAACTCATAGATCTATTTGTAATGCTCTAAAAAACATCATGATTGAAACAGCGATGACTAAAAACGCAAAAAATTGCTGTACAGTTTGAGCTTTAAAATGATGAATCAGTTTACGACCTCCAAACATACCAACCATGCAAGCCACAATAAATGGTATCGCTACAGTAAGTGGAAAAATATGACCTTGTATCAGGCTTGAAATGATTCCGCCACTTCCTACCAGTGCAATAATAAAAAGGGATGTGGCAACAATACCATGCATGCTTATGTTTGTTGCTTTACGTAACGCTGGTACCAGTACAAAACCACCGCCAACGCCTAATAAACCTGTTAGAAATCCAGTTAGGACTCCAACGCCACCTAAAATAACAACCGTCTTAGTTGTCCAATACAACCGCCCTGTGTCAGGATTGATATGGCAAGGATGGTATTGCTCATTATTTGCATTTGGTCGAAGTAATCTGATAGCGACTATTAACATGGTGCCCGAAAAAGAAATCATGAGCCAACGTGAAGGTAAAACATGAGCAACTAAAAGCCCAAGTGGTGTCATTGGGATGCCAACAATTGAAATCCATAGTGCTGCACGATAGCGAACCAATTTACGTATAAAACCTTCCACAGCGCCTACAATTGCCGCGCCAGTTACTGCGAGTAATCCTATAGGTGCCGCTTCTGATACAGACCAACCTTGGCTAAATACTAGGGCAGGGATAGCAAGAATACCGCCACCAGCACCTGTTAATCCCAAAATGATGCCGACCAATAAGCCGAGAATCAAGATCGTAAACATTACATCTACCCTAGATTACATTGTATTTTCATAGTCTTATCTTCTGTGTCGTGATTACTCTACGTGAATGGCATGGATATAGACTTGAGGGTCTTCACCATTCAGAATTTGAGCTGCTGACCATGCAGTAATTGCATTGGCTTTTGCATCCGCTAGTTTGGACACCGTCGCAAGCAAATCTCGTTCATGCCTCAAAGCATCTTCTGTGGTGATGTTGCCGACTTTAGCAAGTTCGTCTTGAACAGATACAATATTTTCGCGATATTTAACTTCTTGTTGTAAAGCGTTTATTTCTGATATAGCACTGTCGTAATTGGCTTTAAGTTGCGTCATATTGCGAGTTGATTCACGTTTAGTTGCGAGTGCAGATTCGCGTGCGGCTGTGGCAAGTTCATTTGCAGCATTTCGTTGATGCCATAATGAAGGATCTATTGGCAATGAAATTCGTGCAGCAACGTACCAGTTATTTTCACCTAATCCTCCACCATCATAATGTGTATATCCTGCATTGGCACTTAAAGAGGGTAGTAGTGAGCGACTAGAAACTAAGGCTTTTTGTTCAGCAGATATTGCTTTTTGTACTGCAATTTGGCTCATTAAATTGTCACTGCCATCTTTATGATTATTATTGTCGGTCGACCATGCAGGGATCTGAATCGCTGAGTCTTGAGGATTCACAAATGATGCTTGAATTGATTGACCTGTCATATCCTGTAACAAGGCGATCAATTGGCTGCGTTCTCCTTGTAGATGAACTTCATCTGCTTGAGTGCGAGCTTCTTCACTTTGAGCCAATGCTAAATCACTTATTGGCAATAATCCCGCTTGAACTTCCCCTGTGATTCTTTGGACTGTTGCCGACACACGTTTCTGTTCAATTTTTAACGCCTGTTCTTTTTCAGAAATGCTTTGAAGTCTTATCCATGCTGTTAATGTCTGATGAAGTTTCATCAATATTTCTTGCCGTTCAAGCAGTTGTGCGATTGCTAAGTCACTTTTAGCTCTTATACGATTTGCTGAAATAATACCTGTTAAATCAATTGGAAGGCTGTAATTTATACCAGATTGAAGTTGATTCTGGGCGAAGTTTGGATCTCTGAAAGATGCGGGGGTGAATGCACCCATGAATTGATCATCACCAAAATGAGTTGCTGTGGCGTCCAGAGATCCTGTTCCAAAATATTTGTCAGATTCAGCTTGAGTTTGATATTCGGCAGCCATACTTTCAGCATGGCGTGCCTGAATACTGGGATGGTTGAGCACTGATTGTAAAAGGTCAGGCAATGACTCTGCATGAACAATCGAAATAGCAAACAAGGAGCTAAATAGTAAGGTGTAAGGTAATTTAATTTTCAACTGAAATCTCCTGTTATCACAGACAATTGATTGATCATCGCAGGTTCATTTACTTCTGATTATTTTTCATCTTGAAGGCGAACAATACCTAAAGCTTTAAAAATATATTTTTCATAATAAGGTTCAGGATTGCCTGTTTTCATTTTACGAATAAAGTATTTTTCAAAGGCAATTTTAGCAAGATGTACCCATTTTCCTTTTTTTGCCCATGTGAGATTTCTAGGAGGAATTTGTGGCAGGGCAACAAATGCAACCCCAGTGTCTCCCATATCAGCAAGGCAAATCGCATTCCATGTTGCTTTTGCATGTGCTGCTTTTCCCTCAATGTCCGCTTTGATGTTTTCAACAATTGCTGAACTCATGGATTCAATCATGTAGCCAGTTTTGGGAGCACCAGTCGGTACAGGCGTTACTTCGACTGGAGGAATGGCAACGCATACTCCAGTTGCAAAGATATTACGGTATTTAGGGTTACGTTGATGTTCATCGATTAATACAAAACCACGCGGATTGCATAGGCCATCTACGTTGGCAACTGCATCAACACCTTTAAACGCAGGTAAAATCATACTAAAAGCATGTGGTAATGAATGTTCTTTAGTCACTTGTCCATTGGAGTCCATTTCTGACACATAAATCATGTCAGTGCTGGCTTCTTTGATTTTGGCATTGGTAATCCATTTAATATCAAATTCACGAAGCGTCGATTCGAGTAGGCCTTTAGAATCTCCGACACCACCCAATCCCATGTGTCCAATATAAGGTTCACTGGTGACGTAGGTCATAGGAACTTTGTGGCGAATTTTACGTTTGCGTAAGTCAGCGGCAATAATCAGTGCAAACTCGTAAGCAGGACCAAAGCAACTTGCACCAGCCGCTGCACCAATCACAATAGGTCCTGGATTTTTTAAAAATTCTTCATATGCAGCCCATGCATGCTGCGCATGTGAAGTTGTACAAATAGATTGGGTATAACCTGCATCGGGCCCTAACCCTAGCACTTCTTCAAATGCCAGTTTTGGTCCGGTTGCAATAATTAAATAATCATAGTCAATAATGCGCCCACTACTGAGTTCAACTTGAGATTGTTCAGCATGAACAAGTTTTGCTGATTCCGTGATGAGCTCAATTCCCTTGCGTTTCAATGGTTCTTCGATAGGTACTTTAATCTCATCGGGATTGCGCCAGCCAACTGCGACCCACGGATTAGAAGGGGTAAACTGAAAATAATCTACAGGACTGATCACGGTAATGGTGTGTTCAGATTTGAGTGTTTTGCGTAAATCATAGGCTGTAGGTAAGCCGCCTATCCCAGCACCGATAATGACAATATGTGACATTTTAGTTTCCTTCATGGTTTTGTGGATGAAGCCTATCGGCATGCTTGCATTAGGCTGTTAATCACAGTATATTAGAAATATCTAATTTAGCAAGTGCTAATATACTGGATTCACAAAATGACTTTGACTGAGATTGATACACCGCAAACAGATGCACAGCAGGGTGCTCAAAATTTGCCTCAATTTGCAGATATGGAGGCGCATGCAGCCGATGCCTCTCGGATGCTGCGATCAATCGCAAATCCTCATCGATTGATGTTGTTGTGTTTTTTGATGAATGGAGAGCAATCAGTCAGTGCATTGAATCAACATATTCCGCTTTCGCAGTCGGCATTGTCCCAGCATCTTGCGGTGTTAAGAGAGGAGGGGTTGGTGACTACGCGTCGAGAGAATCAAACTATTTTTTATATGCTCAGTCATCATCCAATTTTGAAAATATTAGACACGTTGCACAGTGTCTATTGTGCACCATCATTGAAATCATCCACTGATCAGCATTAAAAATGCATGGAGTAGTCATGGAATCACTTAAACAATTACCACTTGATATTCCAAATAAATCCTATCCACAAACAGGAATTTATTGTGGTGGCCGTCCTCGTCAAGAACAGTTTGATCAGGTTAAAGAGATGGGCATTGCTGCGGTAATTAATCTGTGTCCAATCATGGAGGCGTGTAGTTTTGATGAAGAAACAGAAGTCAAACGTCTCGGCTTGGCATATACCAATATTCCCATTTCGGGACCATCAGATTTAACAATCGAGAATGCGAGGTTGTTATCCAAAGCGTTGAGTACGGCAACAGCCGATCAGCCTGTACTATTACATTGTGCCAGTGGTAATCGAGTAGGCGCATTATTAGCACTGAAAGCACGGTGGATAGATGGTTACTCATCTGAAGATGCAATTGCTTTAGGCGTTGCGGGTGGGCTGACAGGATTATTACCTGTTGTTCAGCTACTTATTGCTTAAATTATATTTTTATGTGCATTTAATCTGGAGTCATTATCATGAATACAGTGCAATCAACAACATCGATTGATCAATGGGTTTTTCGAATTGCAGGCATGTTTGTTTTAGTATCGCTAGTGCTTGCTCATTTTTATAGCCCATATTGGCTTTGGTTTACTGCATTTGTTGGATTGAATCTGTTTCAGTCATCATTTACGGGATTCTGTCCGCTTGCCATCGTATTGAAAAAAATCGGGGTGACATCTGGTGCTGCATTTTTTCCCAACCATTCTTTAAAATAAGCAGAAAAAACATGAAGCCTATACTTCTTCCTCTAGTAATTGCACTGTCACTAACTGCTTGTGGTTCTGGTGATCAACAAGCTAATCAGGTATCGCAAAATCCAAGTATTAAGACACTTCAAACAGTGGCAGTTGGACAGTCGTCATCTGCTAATCAGCAGTCATTTGATGGCTCATTGGAAGCAGTAAATCAGGCTGTTATTTCTGCGCAAACTTCTGGGCGTGTGATTGCATTACCTGTCGATGTGGATAGTACGGTACATACAGGTGACATATTGCTGCGATTAAGTCCAGTTTCTTCCACGGCTCAATTAAATCAAATGGAAGCGAATATCAAATCCGCTTCTGCGCGTGCTGTCGATGCAGAGAATACGTATAAGCGTTTTCAAGAAGTTTTCCAGAAAAAACTGATTGCAGCTGCTCAAATGGATCATGTCACCGCAGATCGTGATGCGGCATATGCTCAATTGAATGCAGCAAAGGCTGCGCGCGATCAGGCGAATGAGCAATTGAGTTATACCGTTGTTCGTGCGCCATTTTCAGGCGTGATCACGTCGAGAACCGTGCAAATGGGAGAGATTGTTCAAGCAGGGCAATCTTTAATGAATATACAATCGTCGGGCGAACTTCGAGCAGTTGTAGATGTTCCTGAACAAGTGGCGGTGATGATCCGTCAGCATCCTGTCGCTACAGTTATACTTCCAACGGGTCAAAAAGTTTCAACAACATCGGTCACGATATTTCCAACTGCTGATCAGACTAGCCATACGTTTAGAATCCGAGTCCAATTACCTGATGCAAATTCTTTAGCATTGCACTCAGGGGTGCTGGTTAAAGTTTTGTTTGATGTAGGTGCTGTTAATAAGCTTTCTATTCCAATATCAGCATTGGTCTGGCGTGGTGAGGTTGCTGGGGTTTATGTGCTTGATCAAAAAAATATTAGTTTTAGGGCAGTATTACCTAGTGATCCAACACCAGATGGACAAGTTGAGATCCTTTCTGGTCTTAATAGTGGGGAAAAAGTTGCCCTAGATGGCAGCGCAGCAACGGCTGTATTATCTGCCACAGGAGCCACACCATGAGTGAGAAACGCTTAGGAGTCTCTGGTAGGCTGGCAGCTTTTTTTCTTGAATCGCAAATTACTCCTTTACTGGCATTAGTAGGAATACTGCTGGGTATTTTTGCAATGATGGTGACACCACGTGAGGAAGAACCGCAAATTGATGTCACGTTTGCCAATGTATTTATTCCTTTTCCTGGAGCGACTGCACAAGAAGTCGAACATGTTGTGACGAATAATGCAGAGCAAGTTGCGATGCAGATTGCTGGAGTTGAGCATGTGTACTCAACTTCAGAATCTGGAATGGCTGTACTGGGAGTCCGTTTTAAGGTAGGTGAAAAGCGCAATGATGCGATTGTGAAACTTTATAATGCTTTTTATCAACATCAAGATTGGTTACCTCATCAAGTCGGAGTTGGTGCTGTATTGATTAAGCCCAAAGGTATTGATGATGTACCAATTTTTTCATTGACCTTAACTTCCAAAGATCCCAAACAGGGAAGTCGTGAAGTCCTGCGCGTTGCACACAGTTTAGAGACAGAACTACAACGGGTTTCAGGTACGCGTGATGTTTATACGATTGGCGGACCAGAACGAATTGTCAAAGTGACACTAGATCCTGCGCGGTTAAGTGCGTTTGGTCTATCTTTGATTGATCTTGAGCATGCTTTACAAGCCACAAATCAATCTGCGAATGCTGGTGAAGTTACTGTTCAAAATCAAGATATTTTGGTTCAAGCGGGTCGTTTCTTAACTCATCCTGACGAGGTGGGAAATTTGGTAGTGGGGATGTATCAGTCTAAACCTGTTTATTTGCATGATGTTGCAAGTGTTAATTTAACCTCTGCTGATGCAACAACTTATGTCAATAACTGCACGGTAAATTCTGTCAAAGTTGCTGGATCATGTCAGCCAGCCGTAACTCTCGCAGTGACCAAAAAACCAGGTGAGAATGCGATCAGTATTACTGATGCATTAGAAGCACGGGTTAAAGCTCTTCAAGGTGTCGTCATTCCGACTGATGTACAACTGACAGTCACTCGTAACTATGGACAAACTGCGGCAGATAAAGCGTTCAAATTGATTGAAAAGTTGGTTTTTGCAACAGCGTCAGTCGTTATTTTAGTACTTTTTGCGTTAGGTCGTCGCGAATCTATTATCGTTGGTGTAGCGGTGATGATTACCTTGATGATTACATTATTTGCATCATGGTCAATGGGTTTTACCTTAAATCGAGTTTCACTGTTTGCACTGATTTTTTCGATCGGAATCTTGGTGGATGATGCGATCGTTGTCGTAGAAAATATCCATCGCCACATTCGTATCGGCGGAAAAACGCTCCGAGAAGCAATCCCTCTAGCAGTTGATGAAGTCGGGGGACCAACTATTTTGGCAACGCTGACAGTAATTGCAGCACTGATGCCGATGGCATTTGTTCGCGGGTTAATGGGCCCTTATATGAGTCCGATTCCAATCAATGCGAGTATGGGGATGCTGATTTCCCTAGCGGTTGCATTTATTTTGACTCCATGGATGTCAAATAGACTTTTACTGAATCATGCTGCGGGTAGTGGACATCAAACTCATGCGCAGACGGAAAGCAAGCTGACGACACGGCTACATGATTTTTTTAGCAAAATGATGACGCCTTTTCTCCGAGGTGTGTCTGGTCGTTCAGCACGAATCAAACTCTTGATTGGGATTATATTAGCGATTTTATTATCAGTCAGTTTGGGCGTATTCAAGTTAGTTGTTTTGAAAATGTTGCCATTCGATAATAAATCTGAGTTTCAGGTAATCGTAGATATGCCTGCGGGAACACCATTACAAGCAACTCAACATGTTTTAGATTGTTTAGGACAGTATCTTGCGACAGTCCCAGAAGTTAAAAATTACCAAACCTATGCTGGGACTGCATCACCAATTAATTTCAATGGTCTAGTGCGGCAATATTATCTGCGCAATCAGCCTTATCAAGGCGACATTCAAGTCAATCTCGTTGATCAACATCATCGCAGCTTACAAAGCCATGTCATTGCACAATCAGTACGCGATCCATTGCAAAAAATTGCACAAGCACTTCATGCCAATATCAAGATTGTTGAAGTCCCACCTGGACCTCCAGTCATGTCACCGATTGTGGCTGAAATCTATGGACTAGATTATTCGCAGCAAATCAATAATGCCAAAAAAGTTGAGCAAGTCTTTCAAAATATCTCGGGAGTTGTAGATGTAGATAGTTCGATTGATGCACCAGAGCACAAATGGATTTTGAGCGTCGATCAAGCTCGTGCAGCGAATCTAGGTGTTGATCAACAACAGATTGTTGATGCAATTAATGTTGCGGTTCATGGTGCTGATTTGTCCTACTTGCATGATAATCACACAAAAATTCCTATCCCGATTCGTGCTGAACTTTCAGCGGGAAATAAAGCAGATATGAATGTGATCCGTTCAATTAAAGTACGCAATCGTGATGGTAATTTGATTCCGTTGACTGAAGTCACGCAACTGATTGAAACACAACGTGAACAATCCATTCAGCACAAAGATATGATGCCAGTCGTTTATGTGACTGGTGATATGGCAGGTAAAACTGATTCGCCACTTTATGGAATGGCATCAATCTCAAGTCAATTGAACCAAACATTAATGCCTACAGGGACTTATATTCAACAACGTTTGATTACACAACCCGATGTGCCGGTAAATGCGAGTATGAAGTGGGATGGTGAATGGCAGATCACTTATGAGACCTTCAGAGATATGGGCTTAGCATATTCGGTAGGCTTGGTTTTAATCTACTTGTTGGTGGTTGCACAGTTTCGATCTTATGGTATACCGCTGATTATCATGGCTCCAATACCTCTGACTTTGATTGGAATTATGCCAGGTCATGCGCTGTTGGGTCGTCAATTTACTGCAACCTCAATGATCGGCATGATTGCGTTAGCGGGCATTATTGTGCGTAATTCGATTTTGTTGGTGGATTTTATTCGCCATGAAGTTGCTCAAGGTGTGCCTTTGCATGATGCCGTGATCAATGCTGCCTCTGTTCGTGCACTGCCAATTACGTTGACTGGGCTTGCAGCTATGTTGGGAGCATTTTTTATTATTGATGACCCGATTTTTTCAGGGCTCGCGGTCTCACTGATTTTTGGCATCTTTGTCTCAACAATGCTGACTCTTTTTGTGATTCCGATTGTGTATTATGCCTACAATTACAAAACTAGTCTGAATTAATGGTAAGGGGTTTGTAATGGAAGCTTTAATTCTGAGTCGGATTCAGTTTGCGCTGAATATGAGTTTTCACATTCTGTTTCCCACCATATCTATAGCCTTATGTTGGGTGCTACTCTTTTTTCGCATTCGCTGGATGAAAACTCGACTTCTGCCATGGCTGAACGCCTACCGCTTCTGGACTAAGGTGTTCGCACTGACCTTTGCTCTGGGGGTTGTGAGTGGCATTACAATGAGTTTTCAGTTTGGCACCAATTGGCCAGGTTTTATGGAACGTGTGGGAGATATTGCAGGTCCATTGCTTGGTTATGAAGTGTTGACAGCATTTTTCTTGGAAGCGACATTCTTGGGGGTCATGCTCTTTGGGCATAACCGCGTGAGTGAGCGTGTTCATCTGTTTGCTACATTTATGGTGGCATTTGGTACAACATTATCCGCTTTTTGGATTCTGGCACTAAACTCGTGGATGCAAACGCCACAAGGTTATAGTGTTGATGCTCAGGGGATTTACCATGTGGTAAGTTGGCTTCAGGTCATTTTCAATCCCTCGTTTCCTTACCGATTTGTGCACATGGTCACAGCATCATTTTTGACTGTTTCCTTTTTACTCTGTGGTCTAAGTGCATGGCAAATTATCAAGACAACAGATGATGATGCAACGCCCAAGGTACTCAAAACGGGGCTAATCCTAGCCGCTATTTTAATTCCCATTCAGATTTTTGTAGGTGATCAGCATGGTCTCAACACCCTTGAGCATCAACCAGAAAAGATCGCGGCGATTGAAGCAGTTTGGCATACCGAAGTGGGTGCGCCATTGGTTGGATTTGCTATTCCCAACGCAACGACGAAGAGCAATGACTATGCACTTGAAGTACCACATGGCGCCTCGCTCATTTTACTGCATGAATGGAATGGGACGCTGAAAGGCTTAAATGAGTTTCCTATACATCCGCCAGTCGCACCGTTGTTTTTTGGCTTTCGTATTATGGTCGGCATTGGCATGCTCATGTTGGTCGTGAGTTGGTTTGGTGTTTATCAGTTGCGCAGAGTGAAAGGTGATTTGCATTCACTGCCTCGTTATTTTCTTTACGGACTTGCTGGAATGACCTTTATGGGTTGGTTTGCAACGCTTGCAGGATGGTACGTCACCGAGATTGGTCGCCAGCCTTGGATCGTCCATGGACTGATCAAAATCAGTGAAATTGTGACCCATACCGCACCAGCCAACATTGCTTTTACCTTAACCATGTATGCAGTGACCTATGTTGTTTTAATTATCTCTTATGTCACGGTACTCAAATATATGGCTGAGCACCCTGCAAAAGCAGAAAGTGACCCAGCACCGAGTTCAGGTGAAGCAATGGCTATCGTTGCTAAAGAAGGGCTAGATGGGACTGTACAACCATCATTGGGAGAGCCAAAATGACTTGGGCACAAATTGTTCCATTGATTTTTATGGGCTTACTTGGTTTTGCCCTATTTATTTATGTCGTACTCGATGGTTTTGACTTAGGTGTTGGCATGCTAATGCACCGCGCTAATACGGAAGAGCGTAACATTATGGTGGCCTCTATCGGGCCATTTTGGGATGCGAATGAGACTTGGTTGGTACTTGGTATTGGCATATTACTTGTTGCGTTTCCAAAGGCCAATAGCATTATTTTGGGGAATTTATATCTTCCAGTCGCATTTATGTTGATCGGCTTGATATTGCGTGGTGTGGCATTTGACTTTCGGGTCAAAGCTCGTGCCCAACACCAGTTGGCTTGGAACTATGCCTTTATATTCGGTTCTAGTGTAGCGTCTGCCACACAAGGTTGGATGTTGGGTCGTTATGTTACTGGGTTTGCTGAAGGCTGGCAATTTACCATGTTTACCTGTGCAATCGCATTGGCAGTGCCTGCAACCTATACATTGCTCGGCGCATGCTGGTTGCTGATTAAAACTGAAGGGGAACTGCAAAGCAAAGCCATGCTCTGGGCAAAAATCGCATGGCTGCCTGTGGTCATTGGGATGATTATGATTTCACTTGCAACACCTTGGGTCAGCTCAGTCGTAAGAGATCGCTGGTTTGCGTTGCCACAATTCATCGGCTTGCTGCCAATCCCTCTATCTACAGGCGCCGCTTTGATTGCATTACGTTGGGCGCTGAATATGCAACGAATACGCAAAGATCTCTGTTGGCTGCCTTTTGTATTGCTGGTGGGTTCATTGTTAATGGGGGCACTGGGCTTAGCCTATAGCTTGTATCCTTATGCAATTATTGGTCAGATGACAGTTTGGGAAGCTGCTAGTTCAACAGCCGCGCTAAATGTCATTCTGATTGGGGCTATAGTAGCAATCCCTGCAATTTTTACCTATACCATTTTCGCCTTTTGGGTATTTCGAGGAAAAGTCAGGGAATTGACTTATGGATAAATAATTAGGTGCAACCTTTGTGACTAAACTAGATCAATATCTTCATGCTGCGACTCGTGATAATACTCGTCGCAGTTATCAATCAGCTATTCGACATTTTGAAATTGAATGGGGCGGATTTCTACCTGCAACTGCCGATGGTGTTGCTCGTTATTTAGTTGATCAAGCTGAATTATATTCAATCAACACATTAAGACAACGACTGGCTGCATTGGCTCAGTGGCATATTGATCAAGGATTTCCTGATCCCACAAAAGCACCAGTTGTGCGTAAGGTATTTCGTGGCATCCAAACACTTCATCCTTCGCAAGAAAAGCGAGCAAAGCCTTTTCAAATTGAACAGTTAAAGCAAGTTGTAGCGTGGCTTGATCAGTCTATTGAATATGCCAGAAACACAACCAGAAAAGGTGATGAATTAAGACATACGCGAAATAAAGCCATACTATTACTGGGGTTTTGGCGAGGATTCCGTGGTGACGAGTTGACGCGGTTGCAGGTGGAACATATTGAAGTTGTACCCAGTGAAGGAATGACCTGTTTTTTTCCACAAACCAAAGGTGATCGACAACTTAAAGGCACTCGTTTTAAAGCACCTGCATTGTCTCAATTATGCCCCGTTACTGCATATATCGACTGGATTAAAGCCAGTGGCTTAACAAATGGTGCTGTGTTTCGCTCTGTGAACCAATGGGGGCATATCGGTCAAAATCGTCTACATGAAGATAGTCTTATTCCATTACTACGATCATTGTTTACACAAGCAAAGATTGATTCACCTATGCTTTATAGCGCACATTCATTACGCCGAGGTTTTGCAAATTGGGCAACGTCCAACGGCTGGGATTTAAAGATGCTGATGGAATATGTAGGTTGGAAAAATATAAATTCAGCAATGCGTTATCTTGACAGTGTAGATCCGTTTTCGCAGCATCGTATTGAGTCAATGTTGATGCCACCTGTGCAGTTGATTACTCAAATATAGTTTGTATAAACCTTTCCCAGATAAGAGAAAATAAAGCGTGACCAGCATTCATGAAACAGCTTACCCACGCTTTAAACAAGAATTAACCTCACGTGAACTTCACGACGTTTACACGCCGACAGCTGAAGAGCTCAAATTCGTAAAAGGTATGACTCGTAAAGCTCCAGCAAAGCTCTATTTAATTATCTTATTCAAGTCTGTACAACGGCTTGGATACTTTCCGATGTTGACCGAAATACCACCTGCAATCATATCTTTTCTTAACAAAGAGTTAGAGCTACGAATAATACCCATGCGTGACTTAATTGTTGAAGAAAAATCTGATTTTCGGCAGCGCTCTATGGAAGCGATTCGATCTTACTTAAACATTAAACCAATTTCCTCAGAAACATCTGCTGCCACAGAGCAGGCTGCAACTCTAGCTGCACAAACCAAACAAGAATTAGCGGATATCATCAATGTCATTATCGAAGAGCTGATACGTCAGCGCTTTGAGCTACCAGCCTTTAGTACTTTAAATCGGAGCGCACAGCGTATTCGCAATCAAGTCAATGAGCGCTATTTTAGTAGTTTGACGGATACACTTTCTCCGCAAATGATCGCCCAGTTTGATGCGCTGCTTATTGTAGCATCTGACCAAAAACTCAGTGGTTGGCAACAGTTAAAACAAGAACCTAAGAAGCCTACTAATACTGAAGTTCGGCAATATCTGGATCATGTTGCTTGGTTGAAAACGTATTCAATTGATCTTCCTAAAGTGACTCATATTCCAGTGGTTAAACGTAACCAATATATGCATGAAGCCCGAGCACTGGAAGCGGGTGATTTAAGGAGTACTCAGAAAAATAAGCGTTATGCGCTGATGGTCATTTTATTTCATACCCAGTTGAGTCGAGTCCTTGATGATGCGGTTGAGATGTTTGTTCGTAAGTTACGAAAACTACATTCTGGCGCTGAAGAAAAACTACAGCAGTATTATTTAGAACATCAAAAACGCGCAGAAAAACTTGTCTCGCAATTACGTGATGTATTAGAAGCTTTTCAAGAAGGCGAATCTGATCAAGAGCGCGGTCAACGTGTTGCAGCGGCTATGCATAGTGAACCAGCACTCCTCTTAGCGGAGTGCGAAGAGCACATGGCATACGCAGGCAACAACTATTTACCATTTATGGTTTTACCTTATCAAATTCAGAGGCCACTTTTACTCAACTGTTTGAGTTTACTTGACCTAAAGTCAACCTCCGCAGATTTATCATTAATTAATGCGATTCATTTTGTCCTTGCTCATCGACAAAGCCATAAACTATGGTTGCCCCTTACTGGAACGGATATCACTCTTAAATGGATTCCAGAGAAGTGGCGAAAATTAGTGACAGGTCAACGATCTGGTGCAGTCGTTGAAGTAAATCGTAAGTATTTTGAGCTATGTGTTCTGACCGAAACTATGCGTGAATTGCAATCAGGTGACCTTTATGTGGCGAATAGCGATCAATATAGTGATTACAGAGATCAATTAGTAGACTGGGAAACGTATCAAACTCAAGTCGCTGAATACGGTGAAATGTTAAATATTTCAACCGAACCAAAAGCATTTGTTGAGGGATTGAAAACTTGGTTATCTGATACGGCTTCGCGTGTTGATCAAGGTTTTCCAAAAAATGAGCATGTTGACTTAAATGGTACCGAACTTATTTTGCGTAAGCATCATGCTGATACGAAACCATCTACTCTTGATTATGTGGACAAACAGTTAACTTCTCGATTACCTGAGAAGAATATCCTTGATATTTTAGTGGAAACAGAAGGCTGGTTGGATCTTCATAAACAATTTGGTCCACTCTCTGGATTTGAGGCTAAAATTGACGATCCGCGTAAGCGTTTTGTTACAACATTGTTCTGTTATGGCTGTAACTTAGGCCCAACGCAAACCGCTCGTTCCGTGAAAGGAATTAGTCGAAAACAAGTTGCTTGGCTTAATCTGCATCATATGACTGAAGAACGCTTGGAGAAAGCTATTGTTCAGGTCATCAATGCGTACAACAAGTTTTTGTTACCTAAATACTGGGGTACAGGTAAAAGTGCTTCCGCTGATGGTACAAAATGGAATATGTACGAACAAAACCTGTTGTCTGAGTACCATATTCGCTATGGCGGATACGGCGGTATAGGCTACTACCATGTCTCTGATATGTACATTGCGTTATTTAGCCACTTCATTCCATGCGGCGTATACGAAGCGATTTATATTCTTGATGGTTTGATTAAGAATGAATCCGATATTCAGCCAGACACCTTGCATGGTGACACGCATGCACAAAGTGCGCCAGTATTTGGATTGGCTTATCTGCTGGGTATTAACCTAATGCCACGGATTCGTAATCTGAAAAAATTAGTGTTCTTTAAACCTGATCGCGGTGTGCGATATGAACATATCAACGGATTGTTTAATGAAGCGGTCAATTGGGAACTCATTGAAACTCATTTGCCAGATATGCTCAGAATTGCTTTATCAATCAAAGCTGGAAAAATTACACCATCAACCATATTGCGCCGTCTTGGAACAGCGAGTCGCAAAAACAAATTGTATTTTGCTTTTCGCGAACTAGGTCGAGTGGTGCGAACTGAATTTTTATTGAAATATATAGGTGATGTTGATTTGCGTAAAACCATCAATGCTGCTACCAACAAAAGCGAAGAATTTAATCAGTTTATTAAGTGGCTATTTTTCGGTAATCAGGGAGTAATTGCCGAAAATGTACGCCATGAACAGCGTAAAGTTGTTAAATATAATCAGTTGGTTGCCAATTTAGCAATCTTACACAACGTCGAAGCCATGACTGGAGAGTTGAAAAAAATGCAGGAAGAGGGCGTTCCGATCAATGAAGATATTTTGGCAGGGTTAGCACCATATCGCACAGAACACATTAATCGTTATGGTGATTACACGTTAAATTTAGATCAAAAAGTCCCACCTATGAATTACAAAATACGTATCTTATAATATAAATCAATGGGTTATATCTATTTTTGCGGAATTTTACACGAATCCCAGCCGAGCCTCTATTTCACTTTAGGTGGAGTAATTATGGTCATTGTAATGCTCATGATCGGAATTGATTCTTTCGCAATATGGCGTCCTTTATGTATCGTTTCTATGTTACTTTGGTTCTTGTGTACCTATTTAATTTGGAAATCATTCGATTATGAGAAAATGAAATTTAATGTTCTCTAGTATAAATTTGTCTATGCATATCATCTTATTAGCAAGTGCGGGTAAGAGCCAACACTATTTGTCGTAGACATGATTTATATAATTTATTTTCAGCAATTGCTATTAAAGTTTTTCTTTACTAGCTGCTTCCCATATTTCCTTCGCGGCATCGATATTCATACAAGCAATGGCAAGCCCAACGATGAGATCTGGCCAACCTGATCGCCAATACAAGGTGATTACACCAGCAAGGATAATCGCAATGTTGGCCATTACATCATTACGAGCCGATAAAAATGCTGCACGAGTCAGGCTGCCACTATGGTGACGATATTTACTAAGCAGGAGTGCGCAGAAAGCATTAATGATCAGTGCACCCATGCCTGTGATTGACAAGAACCAAGGTTCTGGAGCCAAGGGGGAGTGAAACTTCTGCCAAGCTGTCCAAAGGAGTGCTGATACGGGTACGAATAGGACAAGGGCAAGAAATTGTCCAACTCTAGCTCGACCTTTTAAAGACCAGCCTAACGCAATCAAGATCAGAAAGTTGATGGAGGCATCTTCTAAAAAATCGATGCTATCAGCAAAAAGCGATACGGATCCAATATACTGGGCAACCGCAAATTCGATAAAGAAATAAGCCAAGTTGAGCAGCAAAACGGTGAGTATGACTTTGCGCAACGCTTTGTCAGAAGACCGAGTTAATGCTGAAGTCTCGTTTTTCATGAGTTACTCCTCTGAATGAGTTTGAAAGCGTGCAAAGCGCAAAGCAAGGCTTGGTAGAACCAATAAATTCAAAGTGGTAGATGTTATTAAACCTCCAAGAATCACGATCGCCATTGGCCCTTCAATTTCACGTCCGGGTTCACCACTACCAATCGCTAAAGGCAGTAATCCGAGTGCTGTAACCAGCGCAGTCATCAGGATCGGAATGAGACGTTCTTGAGCCCCCATCCATGCCGTATGCCAATTCCATACTTGACCCTCAAAGTACAACTGCTCATAACGTGACAGCAACATCACTGAGTTTCTGAGTGTAATCCCAAAGAGAGTAATAAATCCCACCAGTCCACCGAGAGTCATCAAGCCACCCGATGCTAATACAGCAAGTACTCCACCAATCAAGGCAAAAGGCAAATTTACTAAAACTAAAATCAGGTTGCGGCTACTGCCCATAAACATCGACAGGAGTATGATTAAGCCAATCCCAGCACCTGCGGATTGCATTAATAGAACGCGTGTAGAACGAGCCTGTTCTTCAGCTGCACCAGCAAAAACCAAGTAACTGCCAGACGGTAATTTCACTGTAGCCAAGCGTTGCTGAGCTTCCGCAACGAAAGATGCGACATCCCGTCCCATCACGTTGGCAGTGATCGTTTGCACCCGACGTGCACCATTATGCAAGACGACATAACGTCCGCTATGTTCATATAGCTGGATGACATTGCCTAGAGGAACCACTTCGCCACTTGCATTGGTAATGGGTAATCGTTTGATATCATCAGGACTTCGTCGATTTTCTGGTGACAAAATCACTGAAACAGGAATGACTTTGTTACCATCATAAACCTGTCCAACGGTGTTACCTTCCAAACCTGCACTCAAGACATCCAGCGCATCAGTAGGCGCAATTCCAGACTGTAAAAGTGCATCTCGATTGAGTTCAGTGACGAGTTCAGGGGTACCTTGTGGGGATTGAATTTGTATATCTGTTGCTCCATGCAGCCGTTTTAAAACAGATGCAATTTCTGCAGCCTTGGCATCAATCTGGTCAAGATTATCACCATAAAGATTGATCGCAACTGCAGCTGTATAGCCCGATAATGTTTCTTCAATCCGTTCTGTCAGGAAGGGTTTGATCGAAAAATTAATTCCGGGAAAAGCCGTCAATATTTGATGCAGGTGCTCTTGAGCTGCCTCAGCCTGTTTTCCTGATAACGGTTTGAGCTCAACATCAATTTCACTGTAGTGAGTACCCCATGTGTCGTCTGCGGCTTCAGCGCGACCTACACGTTGAGCAACATGCTTGACTTCAGGAAGTTTGAGCAACGTGGTTGCAATGCGCTGCCCCACGCGTTCAGATTCTGCAAGTGAGGTTCCCGGCACAGCAGACATATGTACAATGAAATGTCCTTCTTTCAGCTCAGGAATGAAGCCTCCACCAAAAAATGGGATTGCTGCAAGTGTTAACAGTAATAGGATAATCAAGCCTACAATAATAGGTTGGAAATGCTTTTCGATAAAACCTAAGGCTTTCGCATAAGCTGCTTTCAGACGTTTTTCAAAATGGGTTTCTGTCGCATGCGTGCTAGCCTGTGGCAAAAGCATCAGACAGAGCGCAGGCGTAACAGTCAATGCAACTACTAATGATGCCAGTGTCGCAATAAGATAGCTTAATGCTAAAGGGGAGAATAATCGTCCCGCAAGACCAGATAATCCGAGCACAGGTAAAAAAACTAGTCCGATTGCCAGCGTCGCATATACAACGGCGCTGCGTACTTCCAGTGTTGCCATCAAAATAACATTAAATGCTGATCGCTGAGATGCTGACTCGCGATTTTCGCGCAATCGTTTAAAGATATTTTCTACCGTGATGACGGCATCATCTACCAATAAACCAATGGCAATAGAAAGCCCGCCTAATGTCATTGTATTCAGGCTCTGATTCATCCCTTTAAGAACCAGCGTTGCCGTGAGCAATGACAGAGGAATTGCGGAAAGAGAAATTAAGGCTGTGCGGACATTGGCCAGAAAAAGTGCCAATATAATCACAACCAGTATGCTACCTAAAAGTAAGGATTGCGTTACATTGCCAGTTGCATGTTCAATAAAATCGGCTGGACGAAATATCGGTTTGAGCTGAACCTGTTCTCGCTCTAATAGGGGAGTAAGCTCAGCAATCGCCGCTTCTACACGGCGGGTGACTTCAAGTGTATTTGCACCGTATTGCTCTGAAATCATGAGCTGTACTGCAGGTTTACCCGCAAAACTGGCGGCTCCGATAGGGGGTTCTGATGCTTCGATGACCGTTGCAACATCACCAATACTTAAACTTGCGCCATGATCTCGCCGTAATACAGTTTTCGCAAGAGCAGCCGAATTTATGGCTTGTCCTTCACTTCGCAAAGTCAGCCGTTGATTACTATTGTCAATAAACCCCGCACCACGAACGCCTGTCGCTTTTCTGGCGGCATCAAGAACTTCTGTGACACTGACACCGTAGCGTAGCAAGCGTGTAGGATCGATCTGAATTTGGAACTCACGAACATCTCCACCAAAGACAGACACTTTGGCTACGCCGGGTACAGCCAATAATCGCTGCTTCACTGTCCAGTCAGCGAGTGTACGCACGTCCATCAGGGAGCGTTGATCACTAAGCAAACCGATGACAAGCAATGTACTTGTGGATGAAGTCAGTGGCGTCATTAAGGGCGCAGAAACCCCTGTTGGTAATTGACTGCTTGCCGCACTCAGGCGTTCCGCAACAGCTTGCCGATCTCGATAGATATCACTTCCTGCATCAAAGGTCGCTGTGATGACGGATAATCCTTGGATGGAGTTTGAGCGTAAGGTTGCCAATCCCTCAACCCCGTTGAGTGCGTTTTCAAGTGGTTGACTAACTAGGCTCTCGACTGCTTCAGGAGGTAACCCCGGCGACTCTGTTTGGATGACAACTTGTGGCGGCGCAAATTCAGGGAAGACATCATAGCGAGCTTGGCCTAAATCGAAGACTCCCCAAACAATAAGTAGGAGCGCTAATATGAGTACAACAGTACGATAACGCAGAGCATGTCGAATAATCCCAGCAAGAAAACCAGTTTGGATGTCTGCCATTACTCGTCATCTCCAGTCTTTATCGAGCTTCGCTGTTCTTCGGAAAGTAGTAATTGTGCTCCTTGAGTGACCACTTGATCACCCGCAGCCAAGCCATGCTGACCAAACCAACCTTCTGGCAGACTCGTATAACCCTGTAGCGAAACACGTTGAAAATTACCCAGACTTTCTTGTTTATAGACCCATGGTAAACCTTGCCACCAAACCACGGCTGAAGATGGTACTAGAACGCCACGAAGAACTTGACCTTGAGGCCACTGGGCAGAAAGTTTCATGCCAACAGGTAAAAATTGATTACTAATTGCTAGTACCGCTGTTCCTTGTAGACGTTCATTCACATGAGGTGCTGAACCTAACACTGTCATGTCATGCTCGCCATTCGGTGTTGCAATAGTGATGGTATCTGGCAGTGTTGCAGAGACATCCGCAGAGGGCGGTAGACTGACGCTGAGTAAACTGGTTTTGCCAGCCAGTAATCCTGAGAGTAGGTCGCGTTGAGGATCAACATGACCAATTAAACGCTGACCCCAATTAAGCTTCAGCGTGCTTAAGACGCTGTCACGTTCAGCAATTAAACCGGCGCGATTCGCCTTCTCACTGATGACGGCATTTTCAGCAGTCTCCAACGCCTGATCGGAAACATTGTGATCATCTTGATGCAGTATACGATGGCGTTCAGCAGCCAGTTGAGCCAGCTTGAGCGCTGCATTACTTTTTGCAATATCAGTATCCAGACGCTGATAGCGTGCAATATCTGCAGCGAGATTAGTAATATCAAGGACTTCGGCATAAGCAGATTGAGATGCTGCGTGGTTACTGGTTATTAATACTGATGTCTTGATGTCAGCAAGGTTTACATTTTTTGATTCCAGATGAACATCCATATTATCCGTATTCTTAATAGGTTGTGCAGGTCTTTGAATACGTTCATCTTCGTCGTTCTCTACTCCAGATCTTTTCTCGATCGACATGACAATCAGGCCAATCACCAAAATCAAGCTCATAGCAATGATCAATAGCGATGATTTCTTCATGGTTTTACCGCATCCTGAAAAGTATTTAAGGGGAGTTGGAGTGCATCTTCTAATGTTGCGACAGCACGAGCATGGTTAAATTCCGCTTGCGCCTGTGCATGTTGCATTGCGATCTGAGTCTCCCGTATCTCTAGTAGTTGTACCCGATCGGTGGCACCTGCTTTAAATGCATTTTCTGCAGCATGCAGACGATTCATCGCGATCTGAGTCGCCTCTTTAGCTTGTAATTCCATTAATGCAGTGGTTTTCTCGTTCTTTTCAGCTTGTTCGATGGCATTGCGACAGTTGAGTTGTAATGCTTCAAATCGAGTTTTTGCGACCTGACGATCTGCTTCCGCCTCAGCGATTCCAGACTGATTATGATTGAATAGTGGTAATGCCAGTCCTACTCCGAGTGACCAGATCATAGATTGCGCATCCCATGAGTAGCTGGGAGATAGCGTGATATCAGGGTATTGCTTGGCAACTTCAAACTGTAATTTTGCTTCGCTGGCAGCGTATTCAGCCAATGAAGCCTGAATGTCTGCGCGTTTTTGAAGCGCTGTGGCAGTAATCGAATCACCGTCGGAGGGTAATACGATATTAGCTACCGGCAGGCTGAGAGATAGATGCTCAATCGCCTTAGGAGTGAGACCCAAGGCCGTTGCTAATTGATGACGTGCATCGCTTTCATCATGTATTGCAGTAGTCAGTTGTTGTTTCAAATCGGTGAGATGTGCTTCGACAGCAAGTTGCTCTGAACGGGCAGACATTCCCATCATGACGCGATTATTCCAAGCTTCCACACTGCTGTTGACAAGGGATATTTGTTTTTGCAAAAAAAACTGAGTTGACTTAGCTTCACTCAAAGCTAATAACGCATCCCGAATATGCGCGCGTAATTGCCATTGGGCGTTGATGAGTCCTGCTTGGGCTACAGCAAGTTTTTGTGCAGCAAAGCGCTGCTTTGCATCCCGTTTTCCCGCTGTTTCTAGTAAAAAGTCTAGCCCGACTCCTGTTGTCCAACTTCCTTGGCCGTCTGGTGGGTTAGATGTATGTTGCTTCGTTAAATTGAGCTGGGGATTAGGGAGAGTTTGACTGCTTTGCAAGCTTGCTTGAGCCAATTGAAATTCCGCTTTAGCCTGAGCAATCTCAGGGTGTATCTCTGTTGCCATCAAGTTCAGTTGGGTGAGATTCCAGTATGCAGGAGGCCAATTGTATTGTGGGTAGTGCTCATGCAGTCGAGTCATGAGCGCGGCATCGTCAATGTGGCGTGCATCCAAAATCGCCAGATTTTCATCTGGCTTTAAAGGATGTGGAATATAGCTGACACAGGCGGTCAAGAAGACCGTGATCATCAGCAGAGATAGTCGAGGAATTTTAGTCATGGGTTTATGATATTGCTCTCGAACCAACACTTTCATGACAAATAGATTACCGATCTGTCATCTTGGGTTTAGGGAAAAATAAGCGCACCATCGTGCCATGACCTAATTGACTGGTAAGAATCATGCGCCCGCTATGTAGATCCATGATTGAACGGACAATGGCTAGACCCAGTCCCGAACCTTGGTGATCCATAGCACCAGCCCGATAAAACCGTTCGCCTAAACGTTCCAGATATTCAGATGCAATACCGCAGCCAGAATCCTGCACAGTGATCAGGGTTGCATGTTCCAATTCTTCTAATGCAACGATAATTTGCCCATGGGGTGGTGTATAACGCAAGGCGTTGCGGAGTAGGTTATTGATTGCCCGAGAAAACAATTCTAGATCTGCAAAGACCTGTCCATAGCCTTTAGCAAGGAGCGTAATAGATTGTTCTTCGGCAATATTAGAGTGGTGAAGCAGCAGCGTATTTATTGTAGCGCGGCCATCAAATAGAGTTGTGTTGACAACCATTTGTGCATGTTCGGCGCGTGCTAAAAACAGAAGACTATCCAACATTTTCGCGATGCGAGTATATTCTTCTAAACTGGAACTAAGTACACGTCGATACTCTTCTTCGGAGCGGTGACGCGCAAGTGCTACTTCAGCTTCTCCCATCAGATTATGTAGTGGCGTGCGGAGTTCATGGGCGATGTCAGCAGAAAACTGTGATAGACGCTGAAATGAGTCTTCCAAACGCATCAGCATGGCATCGAATGATCGAGCGAGTGCTTGCAGCTCGGTTGGCCATATTTCGTGATTCAGTCGCTCATGTAATTGTGTAACGGTAATTCGCTCTGCCGCTTGCGTAACAGCAACGAGCGGCTTTAATCCTCTGCGTGCAACAGAATAACCGATGATCATGGCCAGTAGGCTACCTACGACAACAGATAACAATAGATACTTTAGATATTGTTGGATGACGGCATCATCTGAATCGGTATTTTCTGCGACTTGTATAATCCATGTCTGGTCGTTAAGTGATTTAACTGCAGCACTGGCCAGTAGATAGGTATTCGTCTTGGTTCGGTATCTCAAATAATGCGATTGATCATTCAATGCTTGAGGAAATACTGAAATTGGTAAATGAGTATCCAAAACTGGGGAAGCCATCACGACCTGACCATTCCCTGTGAGTATTCGTGAGGTGAGATTGTCAGTTCCCTCATGGATGACTTCTTGCTCTAAAGCACGATAATCGTGATTTTGATTGGCGAGAATAACTTTAATCGTATTCAGTTTCTGAGTTAATTGTTGCTGGTCTTCATGTTCTAAACTAATCATTAGTACATGGAACAATAAAAACGAAATACTAATGAGTAATGCGGCAGTAGCTAGACCATAGAACCAAGCCAGTCGAGTTGTTAAGGAATTAGTCAACAACACTAGCGTGGCTCCAATACATAGCCCGTGCCTCGAATGGTATGAATCAGCTTATGTTCGAAAGGGTCATCAATTTTCCGTCGAAGGCGACGAATAGCCACATCCACAACATTGGTATCACTATCAAAGTTCATATCCCAGACTTGCTCGGCTATGATCGTACGAGATAGAACCTCTCCCTGACGACGTAGTAAAAGAACCAACAAGGTAAACTCTTGGGTTGTGAGATCGATACGTTGTCCAGCACGCGATACTTTATGTCGGGGGAGATCTATCTCAAGATCGGCAATCGCTAAATGCTCAACAGGGCGAGATAAGCCTCGCCGCAGCAACGTACGGACACGTGCAAGCAATTCAGAGAATGCAAAAGGCTTCACTAGATAATCATCGGCACCCAATTCTAGCCCCTTGACGCGATCGGATACTAAATCTCGTGCGGTCAGAAAGAGAGCGGGTGTTGTCACACCTTGTGAACGCAAGGTAGAAAGCACTTGCCACCCATCCAGTTTTGGCAATCCGACATCAAGGATGAATAGATCGAAGGACTGACTACCCGCCAGAAACAGGCCATCCATGCCATTCTCGGCTACATCAACAACAAAGCCATTTTCGCTCAAACCTTGTTTCAAGAAGGCAGCGGTTTTCTTTTCATCCTCTATGATTAAAATTCGCATAGTTTGATTTTACTGGAAACTGGTTAATATCGACTCAATTCTACCTGAGATTAGATTTTAATTATGGAGTCTGAATTACGATTGCATTTTTAATAAACTGTTATAAAACGTCAAGAAACCAATTATTGTTCTAAAAATACATTAGTTAATCATTTAATAGAATCAGGTAATGCTCCAACATCGGCGAGTATATTCCTAATATCTCTATAGTTCTCATAGAATTGTAAAAGTTTATTCATTCCACCAATTTGCGCTACAGACGTAATTAATGCCAAATGAGCTTGGGTTAAAGACTTCACCGTCATTTCTAAATCACTGATTATTATTTCCTGTGAAGTCAGTTTTTCAGCAATATCGTTTTTAGATGTTTTGGATAATCTACTTTGCCACTGACGCATTTCTTCTTGTTTTTGTTTATATATTTCTACTAATTTTTTGCGTTCAGCATTCCGTGTAATTGAAGATGCACTTGAAAAAAGTGGATGTCGTCGAGTAATTTCTCTTGCAGAAATATCGACATTATTACTAATGAGTTCATCAAGAATTTTGATAAGTTCGATATTATTCTCGTCTTTTGAGATTCGCGCCATTTAGAACACTCTTAGTTGTAGTGGATTTAGATAAATCAACACCCTCTGGAAATACAAGTTCTCCAGATGGCGTTTCTAGCAATTTAGTAACGCCATCCAAACGTGTTTTAGCATGTTCAATTTGATTTTTTCTTCCGATTGAATTTGTCGGCATGTCTAATGCAGCATCTATAGCATCTTTTAACTTGCCGTGTAATCGTAATAAATGCTCTCTATTTTCAGGTAGATTTGTAGCTGAAAGATGCCGGCAACCATTAAAGCATTCAAGATTTGAAGGGCAGGGATCCACTGTAAATGAGTTTAAACAATGACCGTAAGGGGTGGCATGGAAGCCATCTGCTTCGGCTTTTAAGAATAAATATGCGGCATCATCGCCCTGCGTTAATTGAATATTTTTGAATTGATTTATAATTGGTCCGTTTGCTCGGCCTACTTGAATTAGCTTAGCCACGATAGATGCTTTAGGGCCTAAATATGCTTCGCACTCATTGTCTAAAGCTATTGCCCCCAATGCTTCCAATAAATTTCTATGGTCATATTCATAGCTTTGAACGACAGATTTACGATTAAATCTTTTCGTTATTATTGTATCCGCGACACCAAGACGGAATAGTTCCGTATTCTGTAAATGCCTTAAACTATGTGGTTGAAGTGTTAATAATCGATCTTCTTCATTTAAACCATAGTCCTCAAACAAAGTGGTACCACTGTGCCTATTACCATACAACGCATTTCCGGCTATTTCTGATGTTGCAATGGATATATTCACATTCCATCCTACATGTAATGGAATCTCATTTCGTTTTTCTGCAGATGATCTTTTCGGAATTAGGAACATAAATTCCCAAGGTTGAATTTCACGCTCACCCCCTAGCCTAAATGGTCGAGTATCTGAGACTTTAGTTTTAAGATGATTAGTTAAATAGTTTTCAATTTCGTTAACTTCTAAGAATTTCTCTGAGGAATCTGTATTAGTCAAAAGGTTACCAACATGATTTCTAAAAGTAACACCCGTTTTCTTCATGTTCCTCAAATAAATATACAAATTTTGACTTGGTCTGATACTTGAATTAATTTGAAGTTTTATAAGCTTATCAAGTACACCTATATCTAATTTTTCCAAATACTTATTTATATAAGGCTGAAATACTTTAGGCTCAATATTACGAAATATTGAGCTACCAGTTAAATGTAGATAGCATTTTTCTGCAGAAAGAAGCTCTCTGGGGTCATACATTGGTAAAAGTCGCCCCGTCATACATTGTGCTTTTAATGTTTTTCGTAAAGGGGCAGTTAAGTGCTCTATTTCCTTCAATGTTTCAAATAGAATTTCTTCAAAAATAGTTGGAATATATTGAGAGTTCTCACTTAATGAGCCCAATTCGTTATTGCTCATCCCCTGTTTTTCAGCAAAATATCTTAATGAATACGATTCTGATATACCTCCAAGATTTCCAGCTAGGGCTCCATTGTAATCGCGATGTGTGATAGATCTTTTCCAATCTAATGGCAATAAGGCAACTTCACCGACGCGCAACCCAGTGATGACCATTATTTTAATCTGGGCAAATAGTATTGCATCAACAAAAGTACGCGGTTTTTCTGTAAAAATAATTCTCATCAACTCCCAAAAGGCCTTTAAGTCTGGAAGCTTTTGTTCAGATTTTCTTTCGTTTAGTTTTTTTAGAAGTTCTTTCCCTTTTTTTAAATATTTTGGAGGTACTAATCGTGGCATTGTTAAATTTTGTTCTAATAAAAATGGAGTCAGTGGACAGGCCTCTCCAAGATAGTATTGATCATAGACAGTTTTTATGAAACCCAAAATGAGCTTCTCGTTTTGACGTGAAGGTTGGATCTTATTAGCAATATTTATGCTGCGTAAAATATCATCAGCATTCAAAGTCCAAGGCTCTTTATTTTCAAGTGAAGTCGCAAGTAAGCGCAACATTCTACATGAAGCATCCACATGACTAATACTACAACCTCCAAGCAGTAATAAATTGAGAGCATAAGCTTTAATTAAATCCTGCCAATTAATTGATACAGATCGAATATCAATGCAGGTGTCCTCAGGAAGGTATTTAAGATCAATCATTGCTTTTAATGCATCAGATATATTTGAAAAATTCTTTAACTTTGCGGCAGCTGGATTACCATCCTTTCTCAGAAGTCGTAAATCCCACCCAATGTTATCAATAGCAATACCACAATTATCCAAAGGTATATCCCAGCTACAGTTAGCTTTTGATGCTAATGATTTCCCTTGTTCAATATACAGATTAAATGGATCACTAGGTTTTACGGGTAATTGCGTAGCATCTGAATTATTTAGGCTCATTTTAAGCTCTCCAATCCTTCAACTACAGCTTTTATGTCTGCTATCGTTCGTTTTAATTGTAAATAAGCTGGCGAATCAGATTCGTTGCGTGAGGCATCATAAAAATACTTAACCACGCCACGAAAATCTTCTAAAGCTTTTAAATGAATTTGTAAGTCATTACTAGGCAAAAATTTAGAACAACCATAACATGCAGTTACTGGATTAAATGGGCAGGAAGGTTGGCCTATTTCACACGCACCAATACCCGCTATTGGAATTCCATGAGGTACCCCACCAATTTGTTTATCTTCTTTCAATGCGGCAAGATCTTTTGAGGAAATGAATTTATCTCTTCCTAGCACGGCTATTCTTTGGAAAGTTTCCGATATTCCAAGAGCTTGATTAACACGTTCAGCTTGTGAGGGCGACGTATCAAAATATATTAATCCTGTCTCTAAACTTGAATGCCCCATAAACTCTGCTAATTCTTCAGAGTTTGCCCCTGCATCAACTAGGCGAATAGCTCCTGCATGACGGAGATCTGTTGCAGTTCTTTGAATTAATAATTTCTTCTTTAAAAGCTCCGTTATTTTATCGCTAGCGATCTTTGCGCTCTGACAGTTGAGTAAAAACGAGTCTCCCGATTGATCTACACCTCGTTTATAGACTTCAATAAAAATTGGAGCCCATTCAGGCTTCACTTTGCGGATTAATGGTGTTCTTAATCCTTCGGTAGATCTTTGCTTAATCATCTTAAAAGTCAAATATACCGACTCTACAGAGTTTTCTGTCGTTAAAATCGTGCAATCTCTACGGCGTAGCAGACCAATTTGTTTTGGTCTCATCGCAAATTGATAACTACAAATTAACAGAGCCGTTTCAAATAATTCGTCATCTGTTAATTGACTTGGATTGGTAGATTTTGTTTGTAGCCACCAAACTATTTTGCTTTCTTCCTCGATCGATATGTTGGCATTTCCCGCTTTTAAAGAGGCGAATCTATTGTAACTAGGTAAGGGGAGAGAAGACGCAATAAAAGGGATATAAAAAGGAGTCCAATATCCAAATTGTTGTTCTGATGAGAATTTTAATAGTGCTTTTAAACTAATATAAGCAGTACTAGGTAATTGCTTAATACGAAATTGATCCCAAAGTAAACGTGCATCTTCTGGTTTAACCTGAAGGAAATCGATCATAACTTCTATTGGAATATGTTTTAAGCCTTGAAAGACAGCTGAAACAGATGTTGCTGCCAACCTAAGTAACAAATCTGCGATCATTGCTTTTATTAATATAAGAAGAGTTTGATCATCTTTATATCTACTAAAATCTAAGATAGTTGATGAGCCATTATTCTTATATCTCCATACATTTTCCGTAAGATTATCTAATACATGAAACTTATCCGTGTAGTCATCAAAATATTTGACTACAGAAGGAAGCCTAGGTGGCGCGATTTTTAAGAATTTAGTTAGTTCAGACTTCTCATCTTTTTTTAATAAGTTATTCATTGTGGTGCCTTTGATAGCATAAGAACACGGTTATCAAAAATATTTGACCAATTATTCTGTAACCGTTCATGAAAAACTGCTTTTGAATAAAGTAATGGCATTGTAGAGTTATGTGCCCATCCAAAATAGCTTCTAAGCTTTTGAAGGGCAACGGACATTTCATCACCAGAATCTAGAAATTGATTAAGTCTAATCACCGCAGCGGTGTGCCTCAAATCATGAGCTGAGATAGTGTTCATACCTGTACGATCTCTTAATACTTTTAAAGTTTCTTGAGACAATACGCTTGTAAGCTTTTTAAAAAAGTAGTCGATCGCTTCTGCAGATAGAGGACGATTCTTTGCACTGCTTAAATAAAATGAATGATTTTGTTTGCCGCGATAATTGTCTCGATAGATTTCTAGTAAATTAGCAATTTCTGTGCTAACTGGAATTTGACGGATAGAAGCAAGTGTTTTTATGCTTGGGATTGAATGGCGTGGATCAATCTCCTCATACTCATTGTTACGCACATTAATCCAGTACTTCCTTTTACCATCATCTGAACGTTCGGACTTTAAAAAATCATAAGGAAGAGATAATGTTTCGCCGCGGCGTAATCCCACATGGAGTAGAAGTATAAAAACAATAAAAGCTCTCCATCTAGATGATTCATTTTTAAAAGGATTTTTATCATTGTTAGGATCTGGATTTACTGCATCGTAAAGTGGGTGTAAGACTAAAGACGGAATGGCTCGAATGATCGTAGCTCTTGTCTTTCTTTTTACTCGAAGTTGACCATACATTCGATCCATTCTTTCAAGTCGTAAACGTACTTCATCAAATTTTAAACTTGTCGTTGACGTTCTAGATATACGTTCACAAATATTACGTGTAAAAGTAAATGCATTTCTCCAACGTTGCTCTGCAACTTGTTGGATATGTGGAGTATTTGTTAAATCCAAGAAAAATGATTCAAGCATTTCTTCAATTGTTGAAAGATTTAGTACGCCAAATGCATCATCTAAAGCACCACATGATTAGTTTTTTAGTGTTGTTTAATTGTTTAGTTATTAAGCAACACTAATAATAGTACACTAAAGTCGTATAATGTATATTATGTTAAATAATAAATATCAAATAAAACAATTCACTACACCTAACGTTTTTTTAAATAAAGTTATAGTTACTTTTAAATTAAAGTTGTAACCATATCATTTTGTTTTGGTTCGACCCCTTTGTTCCATGAGTTCAGCGCATTATCATTCATATAATTCACATTGGTTCCTGGCCATATGACGAGAGCGCATTCTTTGTCGGTTAGTGACAAATACATATTTGGTGGAAATATATTTCTGTTCGAGGGTGATTTATCTGCATCAATGCTTGTTAACCAGTGGCTCAGTTCATTGATTTGAGATTTGACTAATTCAAGTAATATGGTTTCAAAAAAGCCCGTTCTGTTCTAAAAACTCAAGCAAAAATCGCAACTGTTTGAGTACTAACCATAATCAGATTGCTATCTTCGTCCCAAACCTCCATTATCTGATGTGAGTAACCATGACAGGCATTTAAGCTACGAGTACGAAGTAAAAACCAACCCCTTATATTTTTTGTTGAATCAACAAAATCAACTGTCCAGTTTATTGAACTAATCGGGGCTGGTGACGTGAAACAAGCCATGGCAGCAGGTGGTAAGCAATCTCCAATCGCTAGAAGAACCACTTGAGGATCAACATTCACTACTTCTTTGAGCTTTACCCACGCTATAAGTTCTGGAGTTTTAGCACCTGAAACAGGAGTTACTTCGTTTGTAAAACGAACATCGAAATTGCCGAAAAATGATGGTAGAAATGTCTCTTCTACAGGCTGAGCATAATTATCTGGCGTATTAACTTGTGGTCTATTAGTTAAATCATGACAAATATTGCTATCGCGGTCATGTCCGAAAAACAGGGTTGAACGAAGCGCAATCTGCCCTGCTGAATAGCAGTCTACGGCTACTGAGGTGGCTGATTTTCCTTGACGTAAAATCTGAGTATGGAACGTGATATCGTTAGCGACTGGACCGACGAAAGAGAACTGAGCTGTCCTCAATGGAGGCAGCGCAGATTGTACTGACTTAAGCACGGCCTGTAATGATAAGGCTGCTGAGAGTCCTCCATAAGTTGTACGACCTTGCAGCCAACTGGGTGGCGTGGAATAAGGATTCGTTGGACTAAAATTCTCAATAATTTCAGTAAGTGTGGTCATAAGTCACCAAAGTGTGTTGCTAATAAGTAGAATGTTGATAGCATTGAGTTTATTTTTTTCAAAACAATTTAAGAGAGAAAATCCAATCACCTTACGTTTTTTATTAATTTGCCTAGCTGAGTTAATCTCATATTACAAATTCATTCCATCACGTAAGGTGAATACATGTACTTCCCTATTATTCCTTTGCCCCTAACTGTATCTCCAACCAACGTTGAGATTCATCCAGCCATTCGTTGTAATGTCCCATAGCACAATGGTCATCATTGGGATAAAGTTTAAGTGTTGCCTGAGTGGCTCCCTCCGCAATGTCAACGGAATCTTGCTTACTCACCAATGTATCGTTATCACCATTAATGACTAGCATGGGCATCTGGATTTTCTGGTACTGACCCAGCAAAGAAAAATTATGTAGATTCTTGGTCAGACTAATTAGACTTTTTGACCCAGTCACTGACCGCAGCGCCTGTACAATCACTTCTGGCATTCCTAATGAGGAAGCTGGACCAAATGTATGATGGGCTGGAGCACCACAAGCGACCACACCGCGTAGTCGAGTATCTGTAATCGCCATACGCGTAGCCCAGTAGCCACCAAAGCTAACACCCATCATCCCGATCCGATCAGATTTAATTTTTGGATGTGCAACTAAATAGTCAATGACCCGGTGATATATGGTCTCAGATTGGGCTGACATCGGTTGCTTGTAAACATAGCTGCCCGGCATTTCCATAAAGAATATGCCCACTCCATTTTTGCGGTATTTCAGCATTGGAATAATGAGCTCTTGTGTCGTACCTTCCAGCCCGTTAGTTACCAGCACCATTGGATGCGGTCCTGCACCTACGGGGAGTATCTGGTAGCCCTGTACAATATCGCCATCGACTGGGATGCTGACCCGCTCAATCGTAACGTCAAGCGCAGGTGCAAAGGCATCAATCAGCACGTCAAACAATCGCCGTGAGCGCCAGTATGCTTGTGTTCGAGCAGGTGTATGCCCTGGAAAAGCCCCAACCTGATAGTAAGTAATGGCCTTAACCAGTGCATCGATAAGGCTAGCAGCGCGCACTACAACATCGACAGGAAGTGCTGACGCATTCTGCTTTACTATGCTTTCAATAGCGTGAATCGAGGGTTGAGCACCATAATCTGCAAAGAGTGAAACAGCAGGAGCAATTAATTCACCCAATACAGCAATAGGAGCTTTATCTCCCAGCCAAGCATCTTCAGACAAATTCTGGGAAGACTGATCAAGCATATCCCTGATCTTGTGAATAGCCATTTCTGTGCGTTTCTGATCTGAGCTTGGCAAACTAGATGTCATATCCTGCACGATACTTTCGGCAGTGGACAGGTAATCTACAGCGAACGAATCCCAGTAACTGCACCATTGCTTGTCTCTAAAAGAACGGGCTTTGGCTAGCTGTTCCGCAAACACTGCTGCATCCAATCCCCCCATATTCGCATATCGCAGAACGAAGAGCGCAGGCAAGAAAAAGGCTGCACCCTTATAGTAGGCTGCAAAATTTGTGGTATGCGTCATAGCACATGCAGAGATAAATAATTTTTCTGATAATGTTTTGGTCAAACTCATGACAACTCTCCTGCCAATGATACTAGATGAAAATTCAGCACAGGTATTCGCTTGCTGGCCCTTAATGCCCGCTCCACTCTTCATTAACCGCGCCTGTAAAACAGGCATGTTGGTGTCATTTAGCAAAACATGACGTATTTTCATGTTGCGGTCCTTTGCGGAACATCTGTTCCAAAAAATAATAACAAATTCGGAACAAATGTTCCACAACTATTTGCAAAATCCTGTACAATTTGGATTTAGTGGTCATTAATGGCCTATCGAACAGAGGGTAGCTAGAAAAATGGCTAATCAGATTCAACTCGATCGGAAAGGTTCTATAGGAAATCGCTCTAAAGCAGACAAACGCCCAGAAGCTAAAGAACGCCTTATGGATGTCGCTGAAGCCTTATTCGCTAACCACGGTTTCCATAGCGTATCTGTCCGTGATATTACTCAGGTAGCGGGTACTCGACTGGCGGATATCAATGAGCTTTTTGGTAGTAAGGATATTTTGTTTCGTGAAGTCATCATCCGACGAGCCAGCTTGATTAATGCAGATCGTCTACAACTTCTTTCTTCAGTGTCAGTATCCGATAACAAGGAAATAGAGCTTTATAGCGTCGTACATGCTTTTGGAGATCCCTTTCTTCGGCGCAGTGCCGAAAGTGAAGGATGGAGAAACTATCTTCGACTCTTGTCACAACTAATCAACACTAGATCCGTTGTGCTTTTATTGATTGCTGAGTATTTCAATCCCATAGCCGAAGCGTTTACCAAACGGATAGCGGAAATTCTGCCTCATTTAAATGAGCGTCAGTTATTGAATGCCTATCAGTTCATGCTGACAGCCATGTTGTCGGTTTTCTCCGACAACCATCGTATTGATATCCTTTCCCAAAACAGACTTCATTCTTCTGACTTTACTGAGCACTATGAAGATGTTAAGTACTTTATCGTCGGCGGTATGCTTAAAATGGGTGGGGATGTAAGATAAAAACTTATCTGTCAAACTACTTGACAATTAATCCTTGGAGGCTTTTTCAATAGAGGGCACCCCTTCTCTTTTGTCACTAAATCTACAACTTTAGTTAAATTTTTTTAAACTAATGTTGTTCCGTAATTAGAAAAAGTACTCAAAATATCAATGATATGCAGTGGAACAACTTTAGTTAAATAGACGCTCCTCTAACGTTTGTTTAACTAAACCTGTTTCCAACGCGGTGTGATCTGCGAAGCGCTCATGCAACTGGTGCTGAATGATCTTTCCCGTAGTACGAATGGGTAAAGATTCGCCGAAGACCACGTTGTCGAGAATCAAACCAAAAGACTGCAGCATGGATTGAGTGACTGTTATTGCTTCTGTTCCAGCTCTCGGATCAGCTTCTGGAACTTAGTATCCTTGTCGAGCATGGCATCCGAAATGATATTGATGATTCCCCTAAACCATGACATAGGTATCCAATACCTTGGTGCGATGATTTGCGACGCCCGACGCTCAACGCCAGCGACGACCGCCAAGGCAATTTCGTCTGGTTTTACACGGCGACCGAACGGCCCTGGCATTGCGTGTTGGACAAGTTTTGTCGCTATGTCATGACCACCAAATGCCACCTTAGCTATATTTGTATCGACCCAACCAGGATACAGTACCCCTGCTGTCGCTCCCGTTCCGGAGAGTTCTGCTCGCAATGCGCGTCCCATTTGTTCAACTGCTGCCTTCGACATCGCATATGGTGCATTAGCAACCCCATTGATGAAGGCGTAAATCGACGAGGTAATTAATACATGTCCTTTTGTGTTGATGATGTGTGGCAAGCTGGCCTTGACGGTATTCCAAACACCAAACAAATCAACGTTTATCACCTTCGTGAATTCGTCTTCGTCGATTGTCAGCATCGTCGATGGCACTTTAGCACCTATACCAGCGTTAGCCATAACCATATCAAGATGCCCAAATTGCTTTACGGCTTGATCCACAACGTCTTTGGTGGCAGCCATGTCTGTGACATCCAATGGGGCGAGTAAGACGCGCTCCTTGCTCAAGGCTGCGAACGTACGATTAAGGCCATCTGCAGAAACATCGGTCAACACGAGGTTAGCACCACATGCATATAATCGGTTGGCTACAGCCTGACCAATACCGCCTGCAGCTCCAGTAATTAGAACTACCTTGCCGTTTAAATCAAATTTTTTCATGTTGTCTCACCTTGGTAATTAATTGTGACTGATGGATTTATTGGAATTAGTAACCTGAAACATGCCGCATGGCAGCTCTACGCAAGGCCTTTGGTAACACCTTGCTTATTGACCGAAGGAGACGGGGACGCCAGGTATCAACTTCCCAATGCACGTTCTTACGGCTTTTCACTGCTTTCAGAATTACTGCTGAGACGTCACTTGCTTGAAGAAATATGCCGATCGACTCGACGATTTTCCCATGGGCAGCATCCATCATTGGAGTGGCAACGAAATTTGGCATCACGTCGCAAACGTAGATTCCATGGTGCTCCCATTCGATATTCAGAGCCTCAGTGAAGCCTTTGACCCAAAACTTGCTTGCCGAGTACGAAGCTTCACTTGGTACTCCATATTCCGAGCTCAAGGAGCACATGTTGACCATGCTAGGTTGATCGCTTCTCCTCAGGTAAGGCAGCGCGTGATATGCACCAATCTGAACGCCCTTGATATTCACCTCAGTGACGGCAAGGTGTTTCATCAACGGAACCGCCTCATAGTCGTCAATAAAAGCGATACCAGCATTGTTAATTAGCACATCAATCACACCACCGTTCTCGGCTGCAAATTCACCCAGCGCAGAGGCAAAATCATCTGAGTTCGTAACGTCTAGTTGCCGATAGAAATGCCCATTGCCGAGAGAATTTCTCAATGTTTCCAAATCTTTTTGGTTAATATCGGTGACGCCAACGCGGTACCCCTGTTTTGCAAATAACAATGCAGTTTCTGCCCCTATGCCTTTGGCCGCACCAGTAATGAACACAGAAGGTTTATTGCTTTTGACCATGCCAACGCTTCTCCAAGTTTTGTTTTAGAAAATCTAACTGCTCTGCAATGAAGGTGCTGAACAGTGGTTCGATATACGGATCAAAGTGGTCGGCGTTGTGTTTCTTTAGAGTGACAGTCTTTGCCCCACGAGCAGATCGCAAGGCGGCGGATGCAGGTGTTGTTAGATCGTTATTAGCCACTTGGAGAAGCGTTGGCATGGTCAAGTGTCGTAAATATTTGCCAGGTGAGTAACGCATCGCATCAAAAACAAAACGAGCAGCCACACGTTGATCAAATACTTTTCCCTTGGGAACTAGTTTTAAATACCCATGGGAAGCCTCTGGTGCTGTCATCAACCCAAGCCGACCTGGCTCAGCTGAAGCGTTGATGAAGTGGGGCTGCAATCCGATCAAACTTCCAAGGCGATCAATCAAAGCATGGATGGTTAGGCGAGTTCCGGTCAGCAATCCACCTGCCAATCCTGAGGTTAGACCGAGCATATGGGGTACCTGAGAGATGACAGCCGCTATACTGCTGTCCTGCGCGGCGATGGCGACAACATGACCACCACTGAGCGAAGATCCCCATAAAACGATCTTGGTTGCATCGACATCGGGACGGTTGCGCGCGTAGGAGATCGCGGCCTTCCAGTCCTGATGCTGCTTTGCAATATTGAGCAATTGACGAGGCTCGCCATCACTCTCACCGAAATGCCGATAGTCGAAGACAAGAGCATGGTAGCCAGCTTCGGCGAACTTTTCGGCGTAGGCATCAAGGCGCATCTCTTTGATGCCAGCAAGTCCATGAGCCAAAATGACGCAAGGCTGCTTGCCATTGCTGTTGGCTGAATAGAACCACGCTGAACAGCGTAATCCCTCAGAAGTGAATACAACATCTTGTCGTGGCATTGCAGGTCTCCTTTGTGTCTAATTGGGTCTAGAAGATATGGATCCTAGTACTAAGCGCTCTCAAGTGACATGACTGCGTGTCTGTTGACAGAATACATCTGACACGATAACATGTCAATCATAATTTCCAGAGAGACTATACTTGAATAACACGAATAGTGACGTCATCCCTTCGAGTCCTAAGATTTATCGAGGTCAAAGTGCTGACGAGCGGATTGGCGAACGCCGGAAACGTTTAGTCGAGGTCGGTGTTGAGTTGTATGGCGCGCATGGATTCCGTGCCACATCGGTCAAGACGATATGTCTAGCGGCGGGGCTAACGGAGCGGTACTTTTATGAGTCTTTCGCCAATGGTGAAGCATTGCTCTGCGAAACCTGCACCGTAATCATGGATGGCATGCGTCAACGAGCAGTTGAGGCCATGGAGCAGGTTGGCGACTCTGTTTCAGAGCGAGTGTGGGCTGCGGCACACACATATTTCTCCAGCTTGGTAAAGTATCACGCTGCTGGGCGGATCACTTTATTTGAGATGGAGGGAGTTAGTGCTGCCGTGGATGCCTATTACGCACAGGAAATGGCAAAATCCACGCAGCTATTCGTCGAATGGTTTTTATCCAAGGTTAAACAGGATAGCCCAAGCACTGTGAATGCGTATGTTTTGGCACAAGGCATGCTAGGCGCGCTTTACCAGATGGCAAAAGAGTGGATGCGATCGGATTTCAAATTGCCTATCGACGTGATGACACTCCATATGCAAGTTGTAGTCGTGGGTATTTGCGCCGCGTTTTCTGGTGAGCCAAATCCATAGACCACAATACACTCATCATCATTTAAAAGTTCTATGTTGATAATTTGGAATGTGACAGCCGTAAGATGTTGGTATCAATTTTAGTGCTGATTTCTTTTATAGTTGCCTTCCGTATTTTGAAATCCGTCAGTAACTTCGCTGATTGACTCGTGTGATCAATAATTTCATCCATATCATTGGTTGCTCTCATCATGTTAAGACCTGCTTTTTGAGCATCCATCAGTAAATCTTCGCGGTTTGGTCGATAAGCTTCACCATTAAAATCCATTTGATGATGTCCGCTTGGGCCAGTATTGTAGGTTAAGTCATACGCTGGACTAACTTCCCAGCGATTGGATTGATTTAATAAGAAACTAAAGTTCTTGCTGTGGTCGTCCCGATTATTCATGCAGACATTAAACACACAGTATTTAAAGGCTTTATGTGCTTCCTCAATACTATTAGTCATAAATCTGGTCATTTTCAAATAATCTAAACAACTCAGATTGGGCGTTCTAAAATTGGTTGCATAAGCTCCAGCTAAACTATGCATCGGCACTCTAATATTACCAATTCGATCAAATCGTTTCATTGCGATTGCACAAATCTTTTTGTCGATTGGAATCACTAAGCTGCTGGCAACAGGGATATTGCATAATTTAGCCATGTCATAGTAAGCCTGCTCTATTTCACAAACCTCAATATGCTCTTCTCGAGCATTAAACTTAACCAACCAAGGTTCACCACCTTGAAATGGATTGGTATTCATTAATCCAGTTTCTCGGTCGTAATAGACTAGTGCCTTTGGTCTGGCACCGTGGGCTGAACCACCACGTAAAGCCAATGTACTTAATAGCTCCACATCCTTGCCTTCTTCGATATCCGCATAAGCAATAGCCAACTCTTGTAAACTCATATTGGCAATATCAATGGTATTGCTTGATGTGGGGTGATAGGTATAGGCACCTGTGGTATTTTCCCCAAGGAAAGCTAGACGTTCCAATGGGTTAATCTCGAACTTCTCCTTGCCATAATGCTTTTTGAAGAATCTATCCATCAACAGCATCCCCCAGCCATCTGGTAGACTGTCTGCAATAAATCCCGGCAGGAATAATTGATAATCAGGGAAATTGGTATAGGTCTGTTTTGCGAGTTTCACCTTCCATGGCGAGAACTCTATGCCTCTTTCTAACGCCGTTGGAGAGTATTCAAACAGAGTTTGTCGGCCATTTGACACCAAAGTACCTAATGACCAGCTTTCATCCCAGCCACGATAACGCACTTCAATTTTATAAACGGTATTCATAGAGCTGCTCTTTTACGAATAGTACGCGCTCGCTTTTTGGTTGGGCTGGTATTCATGGCCATGAATTGATCAATGGTGATTTCATCCTCAACAAGCAACTTTTCCAAGTCGCCCACCATACCCAAAGCGATGATCACCTTAATGAAATTTGGTAATGTAGAAGGTTGGCCTTTTTCCATGCGAATCAGTGTGCTTACACCAATACCTGCCATTGTGGCGAGTTGGTCTTGCGACAAGTCTTTTTTGAGTCGTTTTGAATGAATGCGTTTACCAAGTTCTTGGCTAATTTCTGATTCTGTCGCAAAGCTGAAATTCATAGTTTCGCTCAATGATTCATTACGAATATTCTATCATATATGATTGGTTATTGATAATTTAATGCATTAACTATTTATATATGAATGGTTATAAAATTTTCTCAAAATAAAACTACTCAATTATCAGATACTTTATTGGTGGCTATTCAAATATTCAAAACAACTGATATTTTTATCTCGCTTGATTTGCGTTTAGTCAAATAGTCGTATCGTAATCAATGTATGATCTATTTCAGACTAAAAATAAATCCAAAGGATAAATCATGGAAATGCATCATCATGAATCCAATCATCACAACCATATGACTGGTTCAGAAAAATTTGTTGATTTAGTCTGCGGCATGACTGTCGATGAGAATACACCTCACCAAACCTTACTTGGACAAACCACTTACAGATTTTGTAGCGCAAAGTGCCAGCAAAAATTTGTATCTTCGCCACACTTATATATTCAAAAAGATACGAGAAACAATGCTCCTTTAGTTAATCCATTACCTGTCACTAACACCAATAAAATATATACCTGTCCAATGCACCCAGAAATTAGACAGGATCATCCTGGGGTGTGTCCTATCTGTGGTATGGCATTAGAGCCTGTTTTACCAAATATAGATGATGATGAATCTGCTGAATTGATTGATTTCAAGCATCGGTTTTGGTGGAGTTTACCGCTGACTATTGTTGTTTTTATATCTGCAATGTTTATGCATCACACACATTGGATGGATCCAATTAGCCAACAATGGCTTGAACTTATTCTCGCTACTCCTGTTGTGTTATGGGCAGGCTTTCCGTTTTTTCATCGTGGTTGGCAATCCTTAATTAATCGTAGTCCCAATATGTGGACATTAATCAGTTTGGGAACTGGGGCGGCTTATGGATACAGTTTAATTGCCGTGATTTGGCCTCAAGCTTTTCCTAATGTATTCAAAACTATGGATGGTCAAATTGGTGTTTATTTTGAGGCTGCCGCAGTCATCATTTCTCTGACGCTGTTAGGACAATTACTTGAACTCAAAGCACGCTCACAAACCTCGGCCGCAATTAAATCTTTGCTTGGTCTAAGTCCAAAAACTGCGCGACGAATCAAGGATGGAGTTGAGCAAGATGTTCAAATTGATGATGTTTTAGTGGGTGATACGCTGAGGATTCGTCCAGGAGAAAAAGTCCCAGTCGATGGTACAGTTGTATCTGGTGAAAGCATTATTGATGAATCCATGATTACTGGCGAACCAGTTCCTGTACATAAAGTTCAAGGAGATCATGTCGTTGGCGCAACAATTAATACAACAGGTGCATTAACCATTCGAGCAGAACGAGTTGGCGCGGATACCATGCTTGCTCAGATTGTTCAAATGGTTTCACAAGCACAGCGCTCCAAAGCACCGATGCAGCGCATGGCGGATCAAGTTGCGAAATATTTTGTATTAGCAGTCGTGGCTGTTGCGTTATTAACACTGCTGGCGTGGGGATTCTTATATAAAGATTCAGGTTGGGTATACGGCATTTTTAATGCAATTTCCGTCCTCATTATTGCCTGCCCTTGCGCGTTAGGTTTAGCAACACCTATGTCTATCATGGTTGCGACAGGACGAGCGGCTAAACAAGGTATTTTATTCCGTGACGCAGCAGCTATCGAATCTTTGAGAAAGGTAAATGCACTGATTGTTGATAAAACCGGGACATTAACCGAAGGTCATCCGACGTTTGAGCGCATTACAAGTATCTCTAAAACCTATGATGAAACTGCCCTATTACAATTGGCTGCTAGTTTAGAACAAGGTAGCGAACACCCTCTAGCTCAGGCTATTGTAAATGCGGCTCAACAACAAAAAATCCAACTCTTTGAAGTGATAGGTTTTAATTCTATTACAGGTCTGGGCGCGCAAGGAAATATCAATCAACAGCGTATTTTGCTGGGTAATTCCAAGCTGATGCAGCAAGAAAATATTGAGATATCAGCCTTGGTCTCACAAGCCGAAATACTTAAAACACATGGTGCAAGTGTTATGTATATGGCTGTAGACAACCAACTTGTAGGCATGATCTCGGTCAGTGATCCGATTAAAGCGAGTACATTGGATGCAATCAAGGAATTGAGGAATGCCAATATCCATTTGGTGATGGCGACTGGTGATGGTATTACGACTGCCAAATATGTCGCAGATCAATTAAAAATTAATGAAGTTTATGGTGAAGTTCGACCTGAAGATAAATTAAAACTGGTTCAACAGCAGCAAGAAGCAGGTCATATTGTTGCAATGGCAGGAGATGGCATTAATGATGCCCCTGCTCTGGCTCAAGCGGATATAGGTATCGCCATGGGCACAGGTACAGATGTTGCCATGAATAGCTCACAAGTTACTTTGGTCAAGGGGGATCTGCGTGGCATCGTTTTTGCGCGGATCATATCTGAGCAAACAGTTAGCAACATGAAGCAGAATCTTGGCTTTGCATTTCTATATAACGCTTTAGGGATTCCATTAGCTGCTGGTCTCTTATACCCGATCACTGGCTGGTTATTATCGCCAATGATTGCAGCACTCGCGATGAGTCTGAGTTCGGCATCAGTGATTACGAATGCCCTTCGTTTAAAAATGAAATGAATAGTCTAAAACTGATCTGTAAGCGTGTTTTCGCTTGATAATGAATCCTCTTAGACAGTTTTGCTGAGATTCTCAGATTTAACGAATCGCACAAAATCCTCAACTGGCAAAGGCTTGCTAAACAAATAGCCTTGATAAGAGTTACAACCTGCACCAGATAAGAAGACTTTTTGTGCTTCAGTTTCGACACCTTCTGCAATCACATCGAGACCCAGACTGTGCGCAAGTGCGACGACAGTTTTTGCAATCGCGGCATCGTTTGAGTCGGATAAGACCTCACGCACAAATGATTGATCGATTTTCAATTGATCAAGTGGAAGTCTTTTGAGATATGCTAGTGAAGAATAACCAGTTCCAAAATCGTCAAGTGAAAAACATACACCTACTTTTTTTAAGGCATCCATCTTTTCGGCAATATCCTTTGCGTCGCTTGCTAATACGCTTTCGGTCAATTCAAGCTTTAGACGAACTGGATTTACACCCATACTATCCAAAATTGATAGCACCAAATCGACAAAGTCTGGCTGGCTAAATTGACGTACACTGACGTTTACTGCGAGTGATACCTGACTCATAATTGGATCAGTCGCCCAAGCCGCCAATTGAGAACAAGCTGTTTCTAAAACCCATTTTCCCAATTGCAGGATCAACCCTGTTTCCTCTGCCACAGGTATAAATTCTATTGGTGGAATCATGCCCTTTTTTGGGTGCTGCCAACGAGTCAGAACTTCTGCGCCTAATATTCCTAACTCTTCAGTAAATTGTGCTTGATAATACAACACTAGCTGTTTTTGATCTAATGCTTGCAGCAAGTCTCTTTCCATGGATGTACGTGCCAGTACGGCAGCTTCCATATCAGGATCATAAAAGCGAATCACACCGCGCCCAGACGCTTTTGCACGGTATAAAGCCAGATCAACTTGTTTTAATATGTCTTCATTGGCAGCTACAGTGTCACTGAACAATGTGGCTCCAATACTTGCTGTACATTGGTACCAATCTTCACCCAAAATGAATTTTTTCTTTACTGCGGTGAGTAGTTTTTTGGCGATAAGATTGACACGAGCTGCTGCACTGCTTTCCTCTGATGATAAATTAGCCAAAATTACGATAAATTCGTCTCCGCCTAAACGAGAGATGGTATCGTCCTTGCGGACACAAGTTTTCAGTCTTTCCGCAATTTCGACCAAGAATAAATCGCCCGCCCCATGTCCACATGTATCATTAATGGCCTTAAAATTATCAAGATCAATGAGCAACACACCGCCATAAATACCAGTTCTTACACTTGCCGCCAACGCATGCTTCAAACGGTCGTACATCAGCGTACGATTCGGTAATCCGGTTAAATGATCAAAATAGGCTAATTTTTGGATCTTGTCTTCTGCCTGCTTACTGAGGGTGATGTCTTCGACAATTGACCAAATATAGGGTTGCCCATCATGTGCAGTAGATAATACGGCATTTAGCCGAATTGGAACGACGCTTCCATCTTTACGCATGTATTCTTTTTCATAGGGACCGTATCGACCTGTGTGTAACAGACTTTCTACCTGGCGTTCTTCGTCGGCTTCGAATTCGCTGAAGGATAAATCCCAATAATTAAGTGTATTTAATTCGCCTTCAGAGTAACCGAAGATTTGCTGAAAGGCCTCATTGACCGCTAGAAAACGTCCCTTTATATCGGTCATCGCAATCCCCAAGGGAGACAGCTTGAATAGATGTAATAGTTTTTCTTCTTGCTCGCGTAATGATTTTTCAATCTTTATTCGTTCGCTGATATCACGTATAGAACAGACTACAAAGCTGCCTTGCGCAGTCACAAATTGGTTCAAGCCAATTTCTACATCGCACTCGCTGCCGTCCTTTCGCAGTGCTTTTATTTCACGATGTTGTCCCATCAATCTTGCACTTGGTGCCTCAGCGTACTGGTTTCGTAGTGATGGGTGATTTCCGCGATAACGCATGGGCATTAGGGATTCAACTTGCATTCCGACGATTTCATGCGATGTGTAACCTAGCAAATGCTCTATATGCTTGCTGGCCATCACAATAGTTCCAGTTGTATCAACAATCAGTAAGACATCTGGACCTGCATCAAAAATTGCATAAAAGGTTGCTTCAGTTGCGGGCAGTGTTGTAATTGGCGAGTTGTTCTGCAATATTTCGTCGATCGAAAAGGTATTTTTTTGCATGTTATTGATCCTTTTTTAATTATCATGCTTGTTTTTTTATCATCCATGAATATGTATTAAGAATACTCTTATTAATAGATTTTAATATATTAAAGCTGTTTTTAATCCTAAAATCGATGAAAAATTTTACAAATTTATATTGAGGTGATCTCTAGTTTCCAACTGATTAAACACTTTGCCAATTAAAAGTACAAGTGTATTTAAATGCAGTGCCACCTTATAATAGACTAATTAAAGTCGGAGTTATCTCTATGCCAGATTTTGTTCCACCATCACCTGCCACTCTAAGCCGTCATCTCACCTTACAGCGCAAGTATTTCAACCCTAGTTTTATTGGTTTAGATGCGCTTGATTTGACTCGTCCAGCCTTATTTGTCGGAAATCATACGCTCTATGGGATTATGGATGCACCTCTAATGCTTGAAGCGATATATGCAAAGCACAACGTATTACTGCGTTCTCTTGGTGATCGCGGACACTTCTTAGTGCCGCTGTGGCGTGAACTTTTGGTGAATAATGGCATGGTATTAGGAACACCAGAAAACTGTGATGGGCTGATGGAATCAGGTCAATCCATTCTCGTTTTTCCGGGCGGTGCACGTGAAGTCATGAAACGACACGATGAGAAATATCGACTGGTTTGGAAAAAACGCGTCGGTTTTGTGCGAATGGCGATTAAACATGGTTATGACATCATTCCATTTGCATCGTTAGGGCCCGATGATTGCTATGATATTTTAATTGACGCCGAGGATGTTCGCTCAAGTAAAGTGGGTAAAAAAATATTGGATGTCACAGGCTTAAGTAAAAGATCTCGTGATGGGGATGTCATTCCACCGTTGTCACGCGGTCTTGGATTGACTTGGCTTCCTCGTCCACAACGCTTTTATTTCAGTTTCGGTGAACGTATCCAAACGGTAGGTTTAGATATGGATAATGACGCAGTACTTTGGGAGAAACGTGAAGAAGTCGCAGCATCGATTAACGCGCAATTAGATATGCTTAAACAGCATCGCATTGATGACCGTGCAAATAACTGGAGTTGGTTGCGACGCAAGCTTGCAGGAAAAATAGAGACCTGAAATTTACCCCTCTGATTATGGCGCAAAATATCAAGTGGCTTGTCAGCTAGCGTCAAGCTACCTGACAAATATTCCCAGAAGATATGGTGATCAACCTGTCTATGGGAACTGCACGATGAACACAAAAATAGTAAATCCTCCACAACCAGATGAAGTTCAGTTTGCTTCAGCGGGTATCAAATGTAGTGCTTATCTCTATCGTCCGACTAGCGCTGAACCCTCTCCAATCATTGTCATGGCGCATGGACTAGGCGGTACTCGAAAAATGCGACTGACCGCATTTGCTGAGCGTTTTGTCGCTGAAGGTTATGCCTGTTTAGTTTTCGACTATCGTCATTTTGGTGATAGCGAAGGTGACCCACGTCAACTACTGGATATTCAGCGTCAACTTGCAGACTGGAAAGCAGCGATCGTCTATGCGCGCAGCTTGCCGAATATTGATCCAAAAAGAGTCATCCTTTGGGGATCGTCTTTCTCAGGTGGTCATGTGCTGACAACGGCTGCAACTGAACCCAATTTAGCAGCGGTCATTTCCCAGTGTCCATTTACTGATGGGCTATCCTCTGGTTTAGCAATAGATCCTATGACTTCAATCAAACTCACTACACTTGCGATCCGCGACCGAATAGGCGCTGCACTTGGTCATGAACCAATTATGGTGTCTGTATCTGGTTATCCTAGTGAAACTGCTCTCATGAATGCCGCTGATGCCTATTCGGGTTTATCAGCATTAACCAAATATGATCCAGACTACAAGAATTATGTTGCTGCACGCTTTTCGCTAGATATTATTCGTTACTACCCAGGTCGTAACACACCAAAAATCAAGGCCCCTGTGCTGTTCTGTGTCTGTGATTCCGATACGGTTGCACCAGCCAAAGCAACCTTACGCCATGCGAATCGCACACCACGAAAAGAAATTAAACGATATGACTATGGTCATTTTGATATTTATGTCGGCGATGCATTTGAGCATGTGGTGCAGGATCAGATCAATTTCCTCAAACAAACTGTTCCAGTCTAATTGATCAAAATAAAAGGAAAACACACCATGAAAAAATACACACTCAAAGATCGAGTTATTGTCATTACAGGATCAACTGGTGGACTTGGTCAGGCGGCTGCGCAGACATTACGAGCCAAAGGTGCAAAACTCGCCCTGCTCGATCTTGATCTGAGCAAAGTAGAATCCCAAGCTAAAACTCTGGGTCATGATCAGGTTGCTAAAGGTTGGTACGCTGACGTGTGCTCGCTGGAAAGTCTGGAAGTGGCACTGGCAAATGTGGCACAGCACTTTGGCAAAATTGATGTAGTGATTGCTAATGCTGGCGTTGGCAAACCAGAATCCATGCAACATATGGATCCCAAGACTTTTGAACGTACTATCGATATTAATTTGAATGGCGTATTTCGGACTTTTCGTGCGGCTCTACCTTATGTCAAAAACAGCCATGGCTATCTTTTAGCGGTATCTTCCATGGCTGCATTTGTGCACTCTCCGCTGAATACCCACTATACCGCCAGCAAAGCAGGTGTTTGGGCTTTATGCGACAGCCTTCGCTTGGAGCTCAAACCTGTTGATGTCGGCGTAGGCAGCTTACATCCAACTTTCTTTAAAACACCGATGATGGATGCGATTCAGGCTGATCCTGCGGGTCGAGCGGTATGGAATAGCAATACTGGGATCTGGAAATATGTATCAATTGACGAAGTGGTTGCTGGACTTGTTGATGCGATTGAAAGACGACGTGATATTGTGATTGTACCTAAGAAAAATACGTTTATTGCTCGTGCCCCAGGGCTGCTGCGTAATGCTATTGAGTTAATGGGTTTTAATAGCGAAGGACTAGCGAAAATGATGCAGATTGATGAAAAGCAGCATGGTTAAAGTGAGTCATTCAACTTTTCGTCTGTAATTCACGTTCTTGCTGTGGCGTCTTTCCTGTCCACTCCTTATAAGCACGTGTAAACGCGCTATGCTCGGAATAGCCTAACATCAAGGCTATTTCGACGATTTGTAACCGAGCATCTAGTAAATAAGATCGCGCTAACTCATGGCGCACCGTATTCAATTCATTGCGGAAATTAGTTCCCACCTCCATCAACCGACGTTGCAAAGTGCGACGAGAACAACACAGTAAATCCGCAACTTGTGCAATATCTGGCTCTCCCTGATGCAGTAGGTAGGCTATGTGCTTACGAACCTGCTCCACAATTTCCTCCACTTGAGGTAACTTGGCAAGTAACTGATCTGCATGTTTATCGAGTATAGCAATTAAGGTTGGATCAGGGCTTTTTAATGGCTTATTCAACATGTCGAATCCAAAACGCAATAGCGGTTTGGGTTGTTCAAACAAGACTGGACAACCAAAATAATCTTCATAAGGTTTGATGTCAGCAGGTTGCGCGTGGATAAAATGAACTTCTAGAAGTGAATCAGTGCCTCGAATCAGACTACGACAGAATTGCACAATCACAGTACATCCTGTTTCATCCACCAGTGGACCCGCTTGATAGTCCTGAATATCCCATATCAACTCTATATAATCTGCGCGTACCTCGATTGTTGCTGGCATTACATCAAAGATCAAACGCTGATAGCGTTCAAACCGTTGCATAACAGCACCAAAATGATCACAGGCTAAAAGAACAGCACCTAAAATCCCTAAGTGCCGTGCAGTAATGGTTTGCCCGACATGCAGGCCGATAAGTGGATCATTCAGATGATGTCTTGCAGCTTCTAAAAGTTTTTGCCAATGCTCAACATCCACGCCACCAAGTCCATGCGGATCAGGAATAGGCCACGGCTCGCCGAGTAAGGTTTCTGGGTTATACCCCTGTGCTTCCAGATATTCAAAGAGCAACTGCACATAGGTTTCTGGAATCACCTTCCGATGTAATGGTTTACCCAAGCCGCTGATCTCTACAACGATACTATTGGCGCAAAGTATCAAATGGATACCTTATTATTGTCAATGACAACATGAAAAAAGGTGTTAAAGAAAACTCCTTAACACCTTAAACACATCTAATGAATTTGTGTGTGCGTTTAAGTTGATATGTTTATCTTAGCTCGCGCTGTATGCAACTTCTTATAACTCTCAATCAAGCGTAGATGTGGCTCAATGCCTTCAAGTTTCATACTTGTCGGCGTTAAACCAAAGAAACGAATGCTTCCATCCACTGAACCTAGCGCTGCATCCATTCGTTCATTACCAAACATTCGACGGAAATTGACCTCGTAATCCTTCATGCAAAGATCATCATCCAACATAACTTCAAGTACGACATTCAAACATTGATAAAACAATCCACGCTCAACCGTGTTGGTATTAAATTGCAGGAAAGTTTCGACGAGTTCTTTTGCTTCTTCGAATTGCTTCAAAGCGAGATGAATCAATAGCTTTAACTCGAGAATCGTTAGCTGGCCCCAGACCGTATTGTCATCAAATTCAATACCGATCAAAGTTGTTATTTCCGTGTAATCATCCAACTCGCTACTTTCTAAGCGTTCAACCAATGCCCGAAGCGCAGCATCATCTAAACGATGTAAATTTAAAATATCCTCACGGAACAATAGCGCTTTGTTGGTGTTATCCCAAATTAGATCTTCTACCAGATAAATTTCTGAATAATCAGGAACTAGAATCCGACAAGCAATTGCACCTAGATGCTCATACACCGCCATGTACACTTCTTTGCCCATCTCTTCGAGGATGCCAAATAGTGCTGCTGCCTCCTCAGTATTTGGGTCACTCCCCCAACCTGAAAAATCCCATTCGACAAAATCATAGTCTGCTTTAGCACTGAAAAAACGCCACGACACTACACCGCTCGAATCAATAAAATGCTCAACAAAATTATTTGGCTCAGTCACGGCGTTACTTTCAAAAGTTGGCTGCGGTAAATCATTCAAACCTTCAAGACTTCGACCTTGTAGCAACTCCGTCAGGCTGCGTTCTAATGCAATCTCAAAATTAGGATGCGCGCCAAACGACGCAAACACGCCACCTGTACGTGGATTCATGAGCGTGACACACATGACGGGATATTTACCACCCAACGATGCGTCTTTTACTAATACAGGAAATCCTTGTTCTTCAAGTGCTTGAATACCTGCCACAATGCTCGGATATTTTGCAATCACCTCTTGAGGCACATCAGGCAACGCAATCTCGCCTTCTAGAATTTCACGCTTTACTGCTCGCTCAAAAATCTCAGACAAACATTGTACTTGGGCTTCAACCAAAGTATTTCCAGCACTCATCCCATTACTTAGAAACAAGTTTTCGATCAGATTGGATGGGAAATACACCACTTCTCCATCAGACTGACGCACAAAGGGTAGTGAACAAATACCACGCTCAACATTCCCTGAATTGGTATCAATCAAATGAGAACCACGTAGCTCATCATCTGGGTTGTAAATCTCTAGACAATATTCATCGAGAATACCTGATGGCAGTTGATCATTTGCATCAGGCTTAAACCATTTTTCATCGGGATAATGAACAAAATCAGCATTTGCAATTTCCTCACCCCAGAACTGGTCGTTATAGAAGAAATTACAGTTTAAACGCTCAATGAATTCACCCAACGCCGATGCTAATGCGCTTTCTTTGGTTGCGCCTTTGCCATTGGTAAAACACATCGGCGATTGTGCATCACGAATATGTAAAGACCACACATTCGGTACAATATTTCGCCACGAGGAAATCTCAATCTTCATGCCGAGACCAGCCAAAATACTCGACATATTGGCTATGGTTTCCTCAAGCGGTAGATCTTTGCCAAGAATATGAGTACTACTTCCTGAAGCCAAATTCGGCATGAGCAACGCTTGTGCGTCAGCATCAATGTTTTCGACTTCTTCGATGATAAAATCAGGCCCAGCTTGAATGACTTTTTTGACAGTACAACGATCAATCGAGCGCAGAATCCCTTGACGGTCTTTGGCGGAAATATCGGCTGGCAATTCGACTTGAATTTTAAAGATTTGCTTATAGCGATTTTCTGGATCGACAATATTGTTTTGTGATAGACGAATATGATCAGTTGGAATATTACGCGCTGCGCAGTAGACCTTGACAAAGTAAGCAGCACATAAGGCCGAAGATGCTAGAAAATAGTCAAAAGGTCCTGGCGCTGACCCATCGCCCTTGTAGCGAATCGGTTGATCAGCGATTACCGTAAAGTCATCGAACTTAGCTTCTTGTCGAAGATTGTCGAGATAATTGACTTTGATTTCCATGCCAGCACCTAAATCATTTGATCTGCCATCATGGACACATCAGATTGAAAAATATTGATATATAAGCCAAATTAAGAACAAGAAATTGACTTAAAAAAGAGAGTGACTAGAGCCTTGCGACTGACTCTAGTGATGATGGGCGGTATTATAGAGTGATTTAGTTAAATTTATAACTTTAACTTCTAATCCGATATCCAGTCTTAAATATCCATGCCACTCCAATCAAACACAGCAGCATAAAGCCCGCAGTCATACCGACACTGATCCAGATATTCACATCAGCAATGCCATAAAAGCTCCAGCGCAAACCATTAATCAGATAGACCACAGGATTAAACAACGTGATCTCACGCCAAAACGGCGGCAACATATTGACTGAATAAAAACTACCGCCTAAAAAAGTCAACGGCGTAACGACCATCAACGGAATCACCTGTAACTTTTGGAAATCATCCGCCCAGATTCCAATGATAAAGCCAAACAAGCTAAAGGTGATTGAGGTCAGTATCAGGAAAAGGATCATCCATAGCGGATGTAGAATCTCATAATCCACAAAAAAACGTGCGGTAATCAGCATAAGAATGCCCAGCATGAGAGACTTAGTCGCCGCAGCGCCGACATAGCCAAGTAATACCTCTACAAATGAAACTGGTGCAGACAACAGTTCATAGATCGTACCTGTCCATTTCGGCATATAAATCCCAAATGACGCATTGGAAATACTTTCATTCAGCATGGTTAGCATAATCAAACCAGGAATAATGAAAGCCCCATAACTGACACCGTTAATTTCGCCCATGCGCGAGCCAATTGCGGCTCCAAACACAATGAAATACAACGATGTAGAAAGAACTGGCGAAGCAATACTCTGAATCAAAGTACGGAAAGTACGATTCATTTCAAAACGATAGATCGCACGAATGGCATAAAAATTCAGATTCTTCATGCTGTATGCTCACTCATTAGACCCACAAAAATATCCTCAAGAGAGCTTTGGCTAGACTGTAATTCTTTAAAATCAATACCCTGCTCTTGCAGACGACGGAGTAAATCCGCGATACCCGTCTCCTCACTTTGTCCATCAAATGTATAAACCAAACTATGACCATCGGCTGTCAGTGTGAGCGCTGGTGATGCAAGTGAGATAGGGATACTTTCTATTGGTTTTTTCAGATGGAGCATCAGTTGTTTTTTTCCGAGTTTTTGCATTAAAGCCGTTTTTTCTTCGACCAAAATCAGCTCACCTTTACGAATCACACCAATACGATCCGCCATATCCTCGGCTTCCTCGATATAGTGCGTAGTCAGAATGATTGTGACGCCGCTATCACGCAGACGTCGTACCATTGCCCACATATCGCGGCGTAGTTCTACATCGACGCCAGCACTGGGCTCATCTAGAAACAGAATTTGTGGTTCGTGTGATAAAGCTTTTGCAATCATCACTCGACGTTTCATGCCACCAGATAACGTCATAATCTTTGAATCTTTTTTGTCCCAAAGAGACAGATCACGCAGAATTTTTTCGAGTAATGCTGGATTTGCAGGTTTGCCAAACAGGCCACGGCTGAAGTTTACTGTCGCCCACACTGTTTCAAAAGCATCAGTATGCAACTCTTGGGGAACTAGACCAATCGCTTGACGTGCAGATCGAAAATCTTTGATCACATCATGTCCTGCCGCAGTGATCTGACCTTGACTAGGATTCACGATTCCGCAGGTAATACCGATCAAAGTTGTTTTCCCTGCACCATTTGGGCCAAGCAAGGCAAATATCTCACCACGGCGAATATCTAGATCAATACCCTTAAGTGCTTGAAAACCAGATGCATAGGACTTAGTTAGACCTTTAATTGAAATGATATTCTCCACTACAACTCCTTTTGCAATGCCTGTAATTTTAATATCTATAGTTTTCGAATTTAATCAAGGTCAGTGCACCGTCAGACAACTAATGCTATATTGCGCGCCCTGTGCTGAAGTCCTCAATTCTATGTCGCTTAGATGAAGCTTCTCTAGCTCCATATCTATAGCACTTTTTGAACTCCTTTCTAAGTACAAAGTGTAAGCCGAATTCACATATATCTCGACCAATAGCCCCGATTGCCATGAAGTTTATTATTAAATTATTTCCAGAAATCACCATCAAAAGCCGATCAGTGCGGATTCGCTTTATTAAGATTCTCACAGGAAATATCCGAAATACTCTCAAAAATGATTTTGGCAAAATTGCAATTGTACGTCATTGGGATTACATCGAAGTTCGTGCCAAGGATAAAAGCAAAACTGATCAAGTTCGTGATGCATTGACTCGAATTCCAGGAATTCATTTTATTCTTGAAGTAGATGATCGTCCGTTTACCGACTTGCACAATATTTTTGAACAAACACTCGAAATGTATCGTGAAAAGCTAGAAGGAAAAACTTTCTGTGTGCGCGTTAAACGCCGAGGTGAGCATAATTTTACATCGATGGACGTGCAACGTTATGTAGGTGGTGCTTTAAATCAGCATATTGAAACAGCAAGTGTAAAACTGTCTAATCCTCAAGTCACAGTGCACTTGGAGATCGAAGACGACCGCTTACTACTCATTAAAGGACGTTATGAAGGTCTAGGTGGCTACCCCATCAGCACTCAGGAAGATGTGTTGTCTCTGATTTCTGGCGGATTTGACTCAGGCGTTTCTAGTTATATGCTCATGCGTCGTGGTTGCCGTGTTCATTATTGTTTTTTTAATCTCGGCGGTTCTGCGCATGAGATCGGTGTCAAACAAGTCGCTCATTATCTATGGAGTCGTTTTGGTCGGTCGCATCATGTCTATCTAGCTACCGTTGATTTTGAACCTGTCGTCAGCGAAATACTTGAAAAAGTAGATGATGGTCAGATGGGCGTTATTCTAAAGCGGATGATGATTCGAGCAGCGTCTAAGATAGCAGAGCGCTATGGTGTTCAAGCCTTGGTGACTGGCGAAGCCTTAGGTCAAGTTTCAAGCCAGACATTGACGAATCTGCGTTTGATCGACAGCGTAACGGATACACTGATTTTACGTCCACTCATTGCACATGATAAAAATCATATTATTGACATCGCTCGTGAGATTGGTACCGAAGATTTCGCGAAGACCATGCCCGAATATTGCGGCGTGATTTCTAAGAATCCTACTGTAAAAGCAGTCAAATCCAAGATTGAAGCTGAAGAAGAAAACTTTGATTTTGAGATTCTGGAGCGTGTTGTCGCTGAATCAAAAAGCGTGGATATCCGTAAAATTGCTCAACAAATGAATGATCAAGTTGTTGAAGTTGAAACGGTTGATGTGCTGAATGGTAATGAAATCGTTTTAGATATTCGATCAAACGACGAGCAAGATGACAAACCTTTGGTTATTGATGGATTTGAGGTTAAGAGTCTGCCATTTTATAAATTATCTTCCCATTTTGGAACTCTTGATCAGGATCGCAGTTACTTGCTGTACTGCGAACGCGGCGTCATGAGTCGCTTGCAGGCCTTGTACCTCAAGGAACAAGGCTACAATAACGTCAAAGTGTATCGCGTATAATCGATACACTACTGCCTTGACTAAAATGATTTAAATTATTGACTAGTCGTTACTCGACGTAGCGTTAAACACTTTGCTCCAGATTCATCAGGGCACATTTCAGCAGTCTTTTTGAGCTCATTAAATTGAAGATACGCGGTACTGACATCACCATGTGGGGTTATGTGACCAGCGCAATCTTTTAAGCCATTATTACTCGTCACGCGATCAACTAATTTATAAAACCCCTTATCACTTGGTTTTGCAGAAAGTGTGTAGAAACTTGAAGATACTTCCTCTCCACTCGTCACTAACGTGCTGTAATTATTCACAACATAGTAAGTTTCAGTGCAGTGATTTTGCAGGTCTAACTTCCAAGTTCCAACCCATAAATTTGGTTTTGGATTAAATTGAGCTTTATCTAATGGTTTGACTGCATTTGCATCGGCAGTTGCATTCTTACGCTTATCTGCAGCTTCTTTGATCATATCGATCATTGTGCCTTTTGTGCTTTCAGACAACGGAACAGTATTGGATGTGGATGGAACAAAATGAATGTTTGCTGATCCGTAATCGCTATAACTGGTGGTTGTATTGAATCCAATTTTGAATTTATTTACCGATTTATCTTGATCATTCATTTCTAAAATAGAATTGGTATTACTTTGCAACAAACGTCCAGTTTTATCTAACAAATAAACTTTGTTAAATACACCATTGAATTTGAATGGAAAAGGTTTGCTATCTGGAGAACCATAAGTTGTTCCCAATGCTGAAATTATATTGATAAAACCATCAATGGCTGCATCACTGCTTTCTTTAGCAGAAGTCGATTGGGCATTCATCGGTTTTGGTTTAATTGACGCTAAAAACTCCTCACGATGCGCATTAAAGACTGCCCGATTAATATTCATTGCATCTTCATAAGTTGCGGTTAATTCAACTTTGCGCACGCCACCCAGCGCAAGATCAGCCGAATTAAGCGGTAAATCTCTAAACATGCGTGGATCAAATTTACGCGAACTATCTAAAGCAACTTGTTGAGACCAATGAAATAAATTCTTGAAATCAATGCGCTTTGTAATCGGCTCGATACTAAATTGACTATATTTTCCTTCGCTATTTGTATTCACGACAAATGGTGATAACGCAGATAAATCGACATAGCCTTGAGATTGCGCCAAATCAAACATCATCGGCACACGGATAAATGCACCAGCATTCACAGCCTTATAAGTCAGAGCTGGAGTAACCTCAAATTTTTGGTGCTGTAAATCAACCACACCATCCAAAGAAAATTCATTGCGTTTAGAGAACACTTCAAACCAATCTGAAAACCGTTTTACAGCTAATAATTTATTGCCAGCAGTTGTCGTTTTATTTGAAGGTAAGGATTCAGGGAAATGAATCTCAGTAAACTGTACAGTTGTATGTACGTGATAATTTGGTTGTTTATATAGTTCGGCTAAGCCTTGAGTTACTGCATCATTGGCCGGAAGCGATGTGAGTTGTGGAGTCGTGACACAACCATTGATCCCCGTGATAATGATAAAGCTTCCGCCTAACAATAAAGATTTATGCAAAAATTTACGCATGTTGTTCTCAAATCCATTTTTCGTTGTAATATGAATAGATTGTATCAGGTCAAAAAGACCAATCAATGACATTAATCAACTGATAAATTAATTTCTATCTGATTATAAAATGCAGATGGTTTTTGGTTAGATAGGCTTGATGATTATTCAAGCGATAAAATTAGTTAGACGATAAGCTTAGTGGAAATCTGAAATTGTTAAAGAACAAAAATAATGTCTTGTTTGTTTGCAGTAAAAATCAATGGCGAAGCCCAACAGCAGAACAAATTTGGCGTATACATCCTGCGTTAAACGTTCGTTCAGCAGGCACAAGTTCTAATGCAAGACATTCTATTTCTATCAATGACATTGAATGGGCTCATGTTATTTTTGTGATGGAAGAAAAACATAAGGTTCAAATCACAAGCAAATTTCGAAGAGCAGCAATTAATAAACCAATCTATGTGCTCGATATTCCTGATGATTATAAATATATGGATCCAGAGCTTATTGAGCTACTACAACAGTCTGTAGAAAGTATTCTAAATTTAACTTAACCTTTAAAAAATCATTCAACAAAAATCGTTCAAATAGAACAGGATCGCTGTAGAGAGTATGGTCAAGTGATGATATATTCTGGAGTAGATTCTGCGCCAATAAAAAAGCACATGAAACATTATCACAGGCTTTTTTCTTGACGTTGCCTTGCTGGAGCCTTGTAGAAAACCATTGATGATTTCGCTTGGTTTACAGAAAAAGTGCCTTTGTTCCCCCACTCTCTAATACCGCGAGACGACAAGATGAGTAATAGAAAACCCACGATCATCTACACATTGACCGATGAGGCACCTCGCTTAGCCACAGCATCATTTCTGCCGATTGTTCAGGCATTTACAGCACAGGCAGGCATCGAATTGGCGACCAGCGACATCTCTGTGGCTACACGCATTCTAAGCCTATTTCCAGAGGTGCTAACTGAGGCTCAACGTGTACCCGACACCCTTGGCACATTAGGCGCGCTCACGCTGAAGCCTGAGGCAAATATCATCAAATTACCCAATATCAGCGCCTCAGTATCGCAGCTCAAGGCTGCCGTGCAGGAGTTACAGGACAAAGGCTACAAGATTCCCGATTTTCCAGAAAACCCAGTAACCGACGAAGAAAAGGATATCCGCGCGAGATACAACAAGTGCATAGGCAGTGCGGTAAATCCTGTACTACGCGAGGGTAATTCTGATCGTCGTGCACCAGCCGCAGTGAAGAACTATGCTCGTAAGCACCCACATAGCATGGCTGAATGGAGTCAAGCCTCGCGCTCACATGTCTCGCACATGCATGCGGGTGATTTCTACCACGGCGAAAAGTCCATGACGCTGGATCGCGCGCGCGACGTGAAGATGGAACTCATCACTAAGAGTGGTAAAACCATTGTACTCAAACCAAAGATCTCACTTCTTGAGCGAGAGGTGATCGACTCCATGTTCATGAGCAAGAAGGCACTACTCGCCTTCTATGAAAAGGAAATCGAAGATGCGCACAAGACTGGCGTGATGTTCTCGCTGCACGTCAAGGCCACCATGATGAAAATCTCACATCCGATCGTGTTTGGACACTGTGTGAGAATTTTCTACAAAGATGCTTTTGAAAAGCACGGCAAGTTGTTCGACGAGTTGGGCGTGAACGTGAACAACGGTATGGTTGATCTCTACAACAAGATTGCCACGCTTCCACGAAGTCAGCAGGAGGAGATCATGCAGGATATCCACGCCTGTCATGAGCACCGTCCTAAACTGGCCATGGTCGATTCTGCCAAGGGCATTACCAATTTCCACTCACCCAATGATGTGATTGTCGATGCTTCGATGCCTGCAATGATTCGCAACGGCGGCAAAATGTACGGTGCTGACGGTCGCCTGAAGGATGTAAAGGCAGTCATGCCCGAGTCGACTTTCGCCCGCATTTATCAGGAAATGATCAACTTCTGCAAGTGGCATGGTGCATTCGATCCAAAGACCATGGGTACAGTTCCCAACGTTGGTCTGATGGCACAGCAAGCTGAGGAATACGGCTCGCATGACAAGACTTTCGAAATTCCCGAGGATGGCACGGCTAATATCACCGACCTGAACACTGGCGAGGTGCTGATGAGTCTTGAGGTTGAGCAAGGTGACATCTGGCGCATGTGCCAGACTAAGGACGCCGCTATCCGCGACTGGGTCAAGCTGGCCGTCACGCGCGCACGCAACTCAGGCATGCCTGTGGTGTTCTGGCTTGACTCCTATCGTCCACACGAAGCACAGCTTATTACTAAGGTCAAAATGTACCTGCATGAGCACAACACCACTGGCCTTGACATCCACATCATGGGTCAGGTGCGTGCTATGCGCTACACGTTAGAACGCGTGAACCGTGGGCATGATGTCATCAGTGCCACTGGCAACATTCTGCGCGACTATTTGACAGACCTGTTCCCTATCATGGAACTGGGCACCTCGGCTAAGATGTTGTCCATCGTGCCGTTGATGGCTGGTGGCGGCATGTATGAGACTGGTGCGGGCGGCTCTGCGCCAAAACATGTGCAGCAGTTAGTGGAAGAGAATCATCTACGCTGGGACTCGCTGGGTGAATTTCTGGCATTAGCTGTGAGCTTAGAAGAACTCGGGCTCAAAAATAATAACGCCAAGGCCAAGGTGCTCGCCAAAGCACTTGATAATGCTACAGGTAAACTACTCGACAACAACAAGGGTCCTTCACCTAAAACTGGTCAGCTCGATAACCGTGGCAGCCACTTTTATCTAGCAATGTATTGGGCTCAAGCCTTAGCTGAGCAAAGCGACGATGCTGAACTTGCTGCTAAGTTCAAACCACTTGCCGAGACACTCGCAGCCAATGAGCAGAAGATCATCGGTGAGTTGGAGGCTGTACAGGGCAAGCCATCTGACATCGGTGGTTACTATCTGCCCGATGAAGGGAAGTTAGATGCTGTCATGCGCCCAAGCGCCACATTCAACGCGGCGATTGCATCCGTGCTGACCTGAGGTCTGCACGGATATGATTGATCAAAGTCAAAGATGTCCGACTTTATCGCGAATAATGAACTGACAGCGGCGGGTCAATCTATTTGATTGATCAAGCCTCTATCCAGAAAAAAACCAGCGTAAGCTGGTTTTTTTACATCTGAATCACTGGCTTTTTATAAAATCAGTCAGTCTTCCATATGCTTGATGATCGCATCACCGAACTCAGAACTACGCAGCAAGGTTGCACCAGGCATGAGACGCTCAAAGTCGTAAGTCACAGTCTTCGCAGCAATCGCATTAGAAATGCCTTTGATAACCAAATCAGCAGCTTCAGTCCAACCCATATCGCGCAGCATCATTTCAGCAGAAAGGATAATCGAACCAGGGTTCACTTTATCCTGACCTGCATACTTCGGTGCTGTACCGTGAGTCGCTTCGTACATCGCAATCGCGCCACCAATGTTCGCACCCGGTGCGATACCGATACCACCCACTTCAGCCGCCAATGCGTCAGAAATATAGTCACCGTTCAGGTTCAAGGTTGCAATCACAGAATACTCTGCCGGGCGCATCAAAATCTGTTGCAAGAACGCATCAGCGATGACATCTTTAATAATGATGTCTTTACCAGTTTTTGGATTAACAATCTTCATCCATGGGCCACCATCGATTTCTACGCCGCCAAAGCGTTCTGCAGCGAGCTCATAGCCCCACTCTTTAAACGCGCCTTCAGTGAATTTCATGATGTTGCCTTTGTGAACCAAAGTCACGCTAGGCTTGTCGTTGTCGATCGCAAATTGAATTGCTTTACGAACCAGACGTTGAGTCCCTTCTTTGGATACTGGCTTAACGCCGATACCACAGTTTTCGTCGAAACGGATCTTGGTGACGCCCATTTCTTCTTTGAGGAATTTGATGACTTTGATGGCTTCTGGTGAGCCTGCTTTCCACTCGATACCTGCATAAATGTCTTCTGAATTTTCACGGAAGATCACCATGTCAGTCAGTTCAGGATGCTGTACAGGGCTAGGAACACCTTCAAACCAACGTACTGGACGCACGCAGACGTACAGATCAAGCTCTTGGCGCATTGCTACGTTCAATGAACGAATACCGCCGCCAACTGGTGTAGTCAATGGACCTTTGATCGATACAACGAATTCACGTAAGGCTTCAAATGTTTCTTCTGGCATATAAGTGCCGTAGAGTTTATTCGCTTTCTCGCCGCAATATACTTCCATCCACTCAATCGCGCGCTTGCCGCTATAGGCCTTTTGAACCGCAGCATCCACGACTTTAATCATGGGTGGTGTAATATCCACACCAATACCATCACCTTCAATAAAAGGGATAATCGGATGATTGGGGACGTTTAAAGATAGGTCTGCATTTACGGTGATTTTGTCACCATCAGTTGGAACCACGATCTTTTGATAACCCATTATGCAGGTGCTCCCTTTTTCAAATACAAAACATAGATATATAACAACATAGATATTTTTTGATCATTACCATAACTTTGCAGTCATATATAAGAATCAATTAGCCATATCAGGCATCTACGGAACTTTTTGCATTGAGAGAATAAAGTCTTTTGGACTTATCCAATTTTTAGCATGGCGCTATGTTAAACAAACTATGAGGTGATGGTGATTTAGATAACAAATAGAGATATTTTTGAAGATGATAATTACTTGTAATTGATCAAATATGAGTCAATTCAAGGCATTTATTGGCGAATAACGCTAAACTAAAGCCAAATATGTCATCTATTTTCAAAGTTAATACAAACCAATATTATTCAGTAGACCAATTTACATGCCCAAAATTGTACTTTTTAATAAACCTTATGACGTATTGACTCAATTTCGTGCAGAAGGTGATCGAAAAACGCTCTCAGATTTTATCAAAGATCCAACCTTGCGCGTTGCTGGTCGTTTAGATCGTGATTCCGAAGGACTTTTATTACTCACCAATGATGGTGTCGTGAACGCTCGCCTGACTCAGCCAAAGCAAAAACAATTTAAGACCTATTGGGTTCAAGTTGATGGTCAAGCAACTGAAACGGCAATTGAACAACTCAAAAAAGGAGTCATGCTGAATGACGGTATGACTTTACCCGCTAAAGTAAAATCAATTGAAGAGCCTCATATTTGGGCTCGTACCCCTCCTGTTCGCTATCGCGCTTCTATTCCAACATCTTGGTTGGAAATACAAATCTGTGAAGGTCGTAATCGCCAAGTTCGGCGTATGACTGCCGCGGTTGGACATCCAACGCTGCGCCTTATTCGTGTCCAAATTGGACCTTACCGTTTAGATGATTTAGCTTCTGGAGAATGGCGCGAAGTGAACTATGTAGCGGTTTAAGTGTAAAAAATATCAGAGTAGCTCGTTGAGCGGAGTCGAAACGTGCGAGTAATAGTGACGCACTTCGACTCCGCTCAGTGAGCATATTTTTTGAGACTACTTATTTTTTAGTTGAACAACAGTTAATCCAACTGAATCTTAGATGTATTCTTCAAAAAGTCATCGAAACAAACGAGAGTCGCTCTTCTCGCTTCTGCATAATCAACAATCGGTAATGGATAGTCTTTGCCTAGTGTAATACCGTAGGCTTGCAGCTCTTTTTGATACTTCCAAGGCTCGTGCAACAACTTTGCTGGAACATCTTTAAAGATAGGAAGATACTTCTTAATAAATAGCCCATCCGCATCAAACTTTTTACTTTGAGTCATTGGATTAAAAATTCTAAAATATGGCTGGGCATCACATCCTGTTGATGCAGACCATTGCCACCCGCCGTTATTTGCGGCCAGATCAAAATCTAATAGTTTCTCAGCGAAATACTGCTCGCCCATCTTGTAATCGATCAGCATAATTTTAGTCAGGAATGATGCTGTGAGCATACGCAGGCGATTATGTATATAGCCAAGCGTATTGAGCTGAATCATGGCCGCATCGACTAAAGGATAACCTGTTCGCCCTTCGCACCATGCTTTAAACAATATTTCGTCATGCAACCAAGGAAAATTCTGATATTGTGGTTTGAATGATGAATGAACGACATGCGGATCATTGAATAGAATTTGAAAGTAAAAGTCACGCCAGATGATTTCATTTAGCCATGTATCGGAGCCTTCACGAAAACGACCCATTGCAACATCCGATAGTTCTAAGATTTCTCTAACAACTTTACGAATCGAAATTGTCCCAAAGCGAAAATGTGTAGATAAAAAAGATGTCCCGCTAATTGATGGGAACTCACGATTTTCTTTATATTGCTGTGCTTTATCCGCTTTAAAATCTGCAAAAAGCTTATGAGCATGATGATCTCGCACGATTGGTTTATCTGCGATACCAGTCTTTTCAAAACCTAAACTTTCTAAACTCGTCAATTCAGTGTTTTGAACTTTGACTAGTTTTTCCAATAAATCTTCAGTCGGATAATGTTGAAAGTTGGATGAATGCAGCTTTGCTCGCCACGCATTTTTATAAGGCGTAAAGACATGGTAAGGCTCTCCTTGCTGATTTAAGATTTCTCTTTTAGCAAAGATCACGGTGTCTTTATAGGATTTGAATTCAATATTGTCGCGTCGCAATTCTTGCTGGACAAATTGATCGCGCTGAATCGCATCAGGCTCATAATCTTCATTGCAGTAAACTGCAGTCACTTGATGCATCTTTGCAAGTTCAATCACTTTAGAAGGACGATCATAAGCCACAATCAGATCTGATCCAACCTTGTTTAATTCTGCTTTAAGATTTTGGATACAGTGCCAAATAAATTCGACACGTTTATCTTTTGGAGGAAGTTTTTCTAAAATATTTTGGTCAAAAATAAAGATCGGAATGACAAGGTCATTGTCATGAAGACAGTGATAAAACGCGCAATTATCTTCTAGTCGTAAATCACGTCTAAACCAAAAAATTGCTTTCTTCATCTGCGACACTCGATCTTCAACTTGACCACAAATGATGTTTTTTATATCTCTTTAGAATCTTCTTTCGGTGATCCAGCTTCATCTGATAATTTAGTTTCGGCTACAAAGTTGCGTGTTTTGGAACCCTGCGGTGTCTTCGGTTCATGAAATAAACGACGAAGCACCTTGCCCATTGGACCACGAGGAACTTCTTTGACAAATTCAATCTGATCTGGAATTTCGTTACTTTTCAGATGATTTTGTAAATAAGTTGATAGGCGTTCAGGAGTAAGACCTTCTTTCGCCACAACAAAAAGCTTAATCGCTCGCTTGGCAACGTCACTTTGGAATTCTTCTTGCACAGCTAAACAATCCAGTACATCTTCATGTTCAGCGGCAGCATTTTCTATTTCGCGAGGAAAAACCAATTCGTTTTGAACCCAAAATACATCTTTTTTACGTTCTAAGACTCGCAAATAACCATCTTCATCCAGTGATGCAATATCACCTGTGCGTAACCATCCATCATGTGTAAGCACTTCACTCGTGGCTTGTGGGAGCTGCCAATAGCCGCGCATCAATTGAGGACCACGTACCCAAAGCTCACCCGCTTGATTGAATCCTAAATCGACACCTTGATTAGATACAATGCGAATTTCAGTCTCAGGAGTGATGACCCCTGCCGTTCCAAGTTTGACACGATTAGGTGGCGTCTCAGCAATCAAAGGTGACGCCTCGCTGAGTCCATAACCTTCGATAATCGCGTACCCTGTTCGCTTATGCCACTCTCGATGTAGATTCAAACTGACATGGCTTCCGCCACATAGAAAAAGTCTTAGACTACTTGAGATCTTGAATTCTTTTGATGTCTTTAGAAGCTGATCATAGAGCAATGGGATGCCAAGCATGACATCAAACTCTTGTTCCATCATATTTGGATGTTCAAGGAGATTATTAATGCTTGTTAATGCTAAACATCCCTGCTTTCTGACACACATTAAAAAATTTGTTAGCCCAATAATATGCTGCAACGGAATGGGACAAAGAATCTTACATCCCATTTTGACCGTATTCCCCAGCACTTGCTGACCTTGCGATAGACTTGCGATTAAGCTTGCATGCGTCAATAAAACGCCTTTGGGACGTCCTGTTGTTCCGCTGGTATATTGCAAAAGTGCAATATCGGTTGATACTGCAACAGGCCAGTCAATTTGATGACTTCGCTTCGATAAAATATCTCGTAAGCGAGTGTGAGTTAATAAAGTTTCTTTTTTCTGAATCAGTTGTAGTAATCGTTTAGCAGAAACCCACCCTTGTAAGACCGCTTGCAAGCTGGCGTAATCATTACGTCGTGTCGTAACAATATGCCGAACGCCAGTTTGTAACAACATAGGTTGTATGTTGGTGAGCAAACTTGGAGCTGTGATGAGTAACTTTGCACCAGAATCTTGAAGCTGAAATAAAACATCGTCCAATTGAGCTGACATGCCTAAATTAACAACAACGGCACGCGCAAGCCATGCTGCATAAATCGCAACACCATAAGAAATACTATTGGGTAAATAAATTGCGACACGGTCGCCTGCCTTAATATTGGCACTTTTAATCATCCAAGCTGAGAGCGTCTTTGCACTTGCTTCAAGATCTTGGTAATTAAGCGTAATTCCCTCAAATTCTAGACTAGGTTCATAAGGTGCGGTTTCAATTGTTTCGGAGAACAATTCAAGTAAAGTTTGCTGAGTAGGTGCGATTCGCCCACGACCAACGTACAGTGCAACTGGGCGCGACTGCCGTGAAGTTGGTGCTTTGTTACCTTTGTCGACTGCCACCAATAACCACCCTCTGATCTGACCTAAGTATCAAATGATATTTCAGATACTTAGGTTGTAACTAGTTCAGGCTTAAATGCCTCATCGCTCTCTAAATAGTTATATTTGTTTTGTAGTTACAATCATATCGGATTCACTGGCGCAAGCCAATCTGTTAATTGTTCAGGATTTGCGATGGATAAGCGAACTGTCTGCATGATAGATGCAACAGGTTGAAGCTGAAACACCATGAGTTCGTCTCGTCTAAAAGCATGACAAGTCAAAGAATTTCCTGCCTTAGAACATGCATTCGCATTAAATCCTGCACTATCGGCCCATTGTCCAAGTAATGCAGTCGTCGCACGAATACCATCAATCGCAATCAACACATCATGTGCCGACAGCCCAGCTTTAGCACCGACAGAATCTCTGAGAACTTGTTGAATGGTCAATCCGTGTGAAGTTTCTGTTGTCTTTAGACCGAGTGGCCAAACTTTTTGTTCGACTATAGTTTGTACGCCAACGGCGCTTAACATTTCTTCCAATGGTAACTGAGTTGTACCATCGACATAATTCTGCCAAAAATCAGTCAGACGCTCGCCTACTAATTTTTCACATAAATCAGGGATAGTATGTGCTGTTAAATACTGACCTTGCTGTGCAAGCTTATACAACTCGCGCATAAGCGCATCCAAAGAACTTCCACGCGCACGAAGCGTTAAATCTAAACATAAACCGATGAGAGCACCTTTGTTGTAATAACTGGTGGTCGCGTTTTGCGAATTTTCATCTGGACGATAATACTTAATCCATGCATCAAAACTTGAATCACTGAGACTCTGATGAGCACGCCCCGCATTTTGTTGATAGCGCGTGATTTGTTCTGCAAGTAACTCTAAATATGCCGAGCGATCAATTACACCACTACGATATAAAATCAAATCATCGTAATACGATGTAAAACCTTCAAAAACCCACAACATGCGGGTATACACTTCCCGCTCTAAATCTAAAACAGCAAACTCTTGCGGGCGAATAAATTTCACTAACCATGAATGAAAATACTCATGACTACAAAGTCCCAAAAATCGGCGATAAGCACTTGCGGGTTGTACTGGTTCATTGGCATGAGGTAAGTCTTCGCGCGGAGTAATGAGACTTGTGCAATTCTGATGTTCTAAACCACCATAACTTGACCCTGTTGCCATCACCATAAATAAGTAATCTTGAAAGGGAGCTTTGCCAAAAAACTCAATTTCATAGCGACAAATTTTTTCGAGGTCTGTAAGCAATCTCGGCATATTGGTGCGATGTCTACCTGAGATTGCAATTTTATGTTCAATGCCGAGCACATCAAAACTTGCTAAACTTTGTTCAGCGATTTCAAAAGGATGATCAATCAACTCATCATAATCATGAGCGATAAATTGGTAAGTAGAATTTGTTTCATTGATCAATGCCGCAGAATATGGTCTTAATGAACAAGCGATAGGTAGCCGTGCAAAGACCTGACCAGATTGAATGGTGAGTAACGTTGATACATTCTCTTGCCCTGCAACAGCAAGGCAAACACAAGCTGGATTTGCATAAGCTCGTGTATGATCTAAATATGCACCGCGAACTGATAAATCAAATGCATAAACTTGATAATGAACAACAACTTTTTCTCCGTCATGACAATCTAAACGCCAGCGATTTTTGGTAATTTTTTCAATAGATATTTGACGAGAAGTTGACGTCGTTGCTGTTGGCGTACTGACATGTCGAGAAAACTCGCGAATAAGATAACTGCCTGGAACCCAAACTGGTAACCATAATTCTTGTTGTGATCGTGCTGTAAAACTCAAAGTGACATCAATCAGATGTTGTCCAACTTGATTAAATGACAAGATATATTCAATGGGTGGTTTAGAGTCTGAATCTACAAGGTTTCTTCCTAAAAGATTATTTTGCTGCATCATTGCACTCCGACTCAACTTAAAAACCGCACCATTTAAGACGCTATGATAAGTCTTTTGAGCTGTAGAAGCTAACTGATTCAAAATTCAATGAAACTGTCGGACATTCCATTACACCGTTGATATGAATTTCTGTCATATTATTATCATGATACCTACCATAACTAATTTGATATAAAGGTTCCAGATTCTATCTTAGATTTAACCAGTTTCTTTTTAACCTGCTTTCTTAAAAGCATATTCTATAAGGCGCTTCCTATGACTCAATCTTCTGTGTCTACGAATCAATCCATAACGCGTAACGCCCTTCATCAAATTGTGATTGTTGGTGGTGGTGCTGGCGGTTTGGAATTGGCAACTCGTTTGGGCCAAAGTCTTGGTAAATCAGGCAAAGCAAAAATTATCCTCGTGGATGCAACACTCACTCATATCTGGAAGCCGCTTCTCCATGAAGTGGCTGCTGGCACAATTAACTCGTTTGAAGATGAATTAAACTATTTTGCACATGCCTCAAAAAATTACTTTGAGTTCCATCTTGGACAAATGAGTGGGATTGATCGTGAAAACAAACGCTTAATACTCGATCCACTGACAGATGGTCTTGGACATGAGATTGCACCTGAACGTAGTTTGAACTATGACGATTTGGTGATTTCGATTGGTTCAACGTCTAATGATTTTGGGACTGTAGGTGCAAAGGAAAACTGTATTTTCCTTGATTCCCGCGCCCAAGCTGATCGTTTCCAACGTGAATTTCTTAATTTGTATCTACAAGCACAGGCTCTTTCTTTAGAAAGCACAAGCCCTCAGGCTTTAAACATTGCGATTATTGGTGCTGGTGCAACGGGTGTTGAATTAGCGGCTGAACTACATCACGCAACACATGAATTTATTCGTTATGGTTTAAATAGCATTGATCCAAGTAATGTCAGTATTACTTTGATTGAAGCCGCAGATCGAATTTTGCCCGTATTATCCAAGCAAAATTCAGCAGCCGCAAATCAGCAGCTTGTTGACTTTGGAATCAACGTGATGACGAGTCGACGCGTTGTTGCAATCCACCCTGATTCAATTGAGTGCGATGGTGGAATTCTGATCCCTGCTACATTGAAAGTCTGGTCTGCAGGAATCAAAGCACCTGATATTCTAAAAGACATTGCGGGGCTGGAAACCAACCGTATCAATCAACTCGTCGTCAAACCCACTTTGCAAACCACTCGCGATGACTCCATCTTTGCTTTTGGTGATTGTGCATGTTACATCCCTGAAGGCGCAGAACGTCCTGTGCCGCCGCGTGCTCAGGTCGCGAACCAGCAAGCTATTGTTCTGGAAAAAATCCTAAAAGCTAAACTCGCAGGTAAGCCACTTCCGACCTTCACGTTTAGCGACAAAGGTTCGCTAATCTCCTTAGGAGATACAAATACTGTTGGCAACTTAGTGAATAAGATTAATGTACAAGGCTTTTTTGCTCGTATGATGTATTTATCACTGTACCGTCTCCATCAAGTTGCTTTGCATGGTGTATTTAAAACAGGCGTTTTAATGTGCAAAGACTTATTGTCACGCACTTCAGGACCGACACTAAAACTTCACTAAGCGAATAATCTACCAATAAAAGCCATTTCTTGTGATGAGAAATGGCTTTTTTGTTGATCAAAATAAATTAAATTTTTGAAGTATATTATTTATCGCAAAATACAAATGTAACCAGCATTAGCAATCTATTCCAAATGAATACGTTTATAATATGAGCATTTTTTTAATGTCGTTGACGTATACTAGCCTAATTTTTGTAAAAGTCAGTTTTTGATCATTAAAAAAAACTGCATGTTATTCGTGAGAACTTTATGAGTAATTTATCTGAAGTTGCATTTTCTATGCTCGATCTCATCCCTGTGCGTTCAGGCGATACGATTGCGCAGGCATTGCATAACTCACTAGATTTAGCACGACATCTAGAAAATTTAGGTTTTACGCGTTTCTGGTTGGCTGAACATCACAACATGCAAGGAATTGCCAGTTCCGCAACGTCCGTATTGGTCGGATATATTGCAGCAGGAACACAAAAAATTCGTGTCGGTTCTGGTGGCATCATGTTGCCTAATCATGCGCCCTTGGTCGTCGCCGAAAATTTTGGCACATTAGCAACACTCTATCCGAATCGAATTGATCTGGGACTAGGCCGTGCGCCAGGAACAGATCAAGTCACGATGAGAGCACTACGACGAGATCGTCTAGGCAATGGTGAAGATTTCCCAAATCAGGTTGCTGAATTACGTGCTTACCTCACTACTCCTGAACCTGATCAACGCGTCATCGCAACGCCTGGTGCAGGCACCAATGTACCCATCTGGCTATTGGGATCAAGTCTATTCAGTGCTCAATTAGCAGCGCAGCTAGGTTTACCTTATGCCTTTGCATCGCACTTTGCACCAAGGATGATGCATGATGCGATTCGTGTATATCGCAGTCAATTTCAACCATCTGATGTATTAAAAGAACCGTATCTATGTTTGGGGGTTCCACTGATTGCAGCACCAACAGATGAAGAAGCAGAATTTTTGGCAACAACATCAAAACAACGCATTCTCGCACTCATGCGCGGTCAAAGTTTAGAGTTACGCCCACCGATTGCAAATGCTGATCTTGAAGCACAGTGGTCACCTGCAGAAAAAGCCGCGGTAGAAGCATTTTTACAAGTTGCAGTCATCGGTAGTCCTAAAACTGTAAAAATCAAACTTGAAAAGTTACTTGCAGAAACAGATGCGGATGAATTGATGTTTGTTTCGGATTCGTATGAACATGCACATCGTTTACGCGCATTCGATATTGTCAGTAGTCTGCGATAAGACTTACATCCAAAATATAATCAAAAAAAAATCCTACTGAAAAAAGCAATTGATGCTTATTCAGTAGGATTTTTTATAACGCAATACGACTTAAAATGTCTCGCGATCAAAAGTTGATGAGACTTTATGGATCGTCAAATCAGCACCGTAATACTCTTCCTCTGGTGTTAAGCGTAAGCCCATGATTGCTTTCAATATGCCATAAACAACCAAGCCACCAACAACAGCAATCGCAATGCCCAGACCTGTACCGATAATTTGCGACCAAATCGATACATCACCCAAGCCGCCTAGTGCTTTGATGCCAAAAATACCAGCAGCAATACCACCCCATGCACCACATACACCATGTAGCGGCCAGACGCCCAATACGTCGTCAATTTTTAGACGGTTTTGGGTAAAGGTAAACAAGTACACAAATAGACCACCAGCAATCGCGCCAATGACTAATGCACCTAAAGGATGCACAATATTTGAACCCGCACAAATTGCGACCAGTCCTGCTAATGGGCCGTTATGCATAAAACCAGGGTCATTTTTACCAGCAAAATTTGCCGCCAATGTGCCACCAACCATCGCCATCAAAGAGTTGATTGCAACCAGACCAGAGATCGCATCTAAACGCTGCGCACTCATCACGTTAAAACCAAACCAACCGACAATCAAGATCCATGAACCTAATGCCAAGAATGGAATTGATGAGGGTGGATGAGCTGAAATTCGACCATCTTTGCTATAACGTCCATGACGTGCGCCCAATAACAATACGGCAACGAGAGCAATCCAACCGCCAACAGCATGCACGACGACAGAACCCGCAAAATCATGGAATGGATAACCAAAAGTCTTTGTTAACCAATCCTGTACGCCAAAATTATTATTCCAGCTGATTCCTTCAAAGAATGGATAAACCAGTGCAACCAAAAAGAAAGTTGCAATAGACTGAGGATGAAACTTAGCACGCTCAGCAATACCGCCAGAAATAATTGCTGGAATAGCCGCAGCAAATGTCAACAAAAAGAAAAACTTGACTAAGCCATATCCTTTATCAACCGTAAGAACGCTCGCAGAATCAAAAAACGTGATGCCATACGCCACCCAATAGCCGACAAAGAAATAAGCAATTGTCGAAATAGAAAAATCTGTCATGATTTTTCCAAGCGCATTCACCTGATTTTTTACCCGTACAGTCCCTAATTCAAGAAATGCAAAGCCCGCATGCATTGCCAAAATCATGACCGCGCCTAATAAAACAAATAGGACGTCATTACTATTAATCATCTCAATCCTCAGAGCATAAATCGTTTAACTTCGCGCCATCGCTCAGCTGTTGAATCAACATTTTTAGTCTTATGAAAACAGCCTTTTTAGCATGAAGGCTCAGGTATTCATCAATATCGTAAGCACCAAAAAAGCTCGTCATATTGCCCGAAATTAGTGCTATGAAACAAGAGCCATTTTCAGAATTTGTGCGTATTTTTTGAACTTATTTTGAGGAGTAATCAGCGGAACTTTACAAGTAACAATTAAATACAACGATTTTTTACCATTTCAATCATCTAATCGCTTTATGATAAGTCCATATATTGTGGAGTAACTATTCGTAATGTCTCAGAAATTCATGATTCTTTCTGCAAAACATCTCTTAACAAACTTAAAAGCCAAAAGCTTGGTGAACATGATTATTCAGGCTTGTGCGCTTCCATTATGTACTGCATTAACAATTGGCAATGCCTATGCATTCGAACCATTTCAGGCAAACTATACCTTCAATATTGCTGGAATGCTGACGGGCAATGCAACTCGGACATTATCCAAGCAAGATGATATTTGGAGCTATCACTTTAAAGCTAACGTTGCATCGTTCGCAAACGCAAGTGAAGTGAGTCATTTTAAAGTGATCCACTCAGACAATAGCTCTATCAATATTCAAACGTTAGATCACGCTTATAACTTTAATTTTCTAACGAAAAATATCGATACAGGCTTCAAAGTGGATTGGGCAAATCAAGTTGTTTCTGCTCACAATAAAGCTGGTGACAACAGCTACCCTGCTCAAGCTGGCATGCTGGATATGCTGGATTTAGAATTGCAAGTTCGCGAAGATATTAAGCATAAGCAGCTCAAGCCTTCATATTTGCTCGCAGACGATAAGGGGATTAAAAAAATCAGCTTCGTCAATGAAGGTGAAGAAAAAATTCAAACGGACGCTGGTGAATATGACACCGTGAAGATTCGTTTAGTGCAAGATAGTGAAAAACGTAAAACATATTTTTGGTTAGCACCAAAGCTTGATTACCTTCCTGTGCGAGTCCATCAGGATGATGGAAATTTATCTTATGACTTGAATTTAACCAGCTACCACTCAGATTCTAAATAGGTTAAAGTTGAGCAACCAAGCGAGAATCAATTCACATTTTATTGTCATAATGGATGTAACAATAAAATGTGATGACTTTAAAATGCCCCAATTATCTTCAAAATGGACTTGATGATGAAAACGATATTTAAATACTTCCCGCCAGCATTATTTCTAACATTAGCAGCTCCAGCATTCGCCCAAACCATATGTGTCTTTGATCCATCTGGTGCAAATGGCGACGCTTATTTTTTTATGAAAGATTATGCCGTCACCAGCAAACAATGGGGCGCCGATGTGACGCTGAAGCCTTACACGGATGAGCAAAAAGCAACTGATGCATTTAAGAGCGGTAAATGTGATGGTCTGTTTGCAACAGGTATTCGTATCAGGCAATTTAATAATTTTACAGGTTCAATTGATAACGTTGGTCAGATTCCCAATACAGATGTCGCAAAAACGATTATTTCTTTAATCGCAAATCCTAAATTAGCCCCAGATATGATCAATGGTGATACCGAAATTGTGGGTGTCTCTCCTTTAGGCGCTGCATATCCAATTGCAGCAGACCGTACAGTTAACACGATGGCAAAAATCTTTGGCAAACGTTTTGCTGTGTTGGATTACGACCCAGCCCAAAACGAAATCGTGCAAAAGATTGGTGCAGTTCCTGTGACTGTATCGTTGTCTTCTATCGCTTCAAAATTTAATTCTGGTCAGCTCGATATGGTTGATCTACCCATTTACGCGTATAAAGCATTAGATTTCTCTAAGGGCATGTCTAAAGGTGGTATTGGTCGATACACCATTGCGTTTCTAACAACACAACTGATCATTCATCAGGAAAAGTTTCCTGAAGGATATGGCCAAAAAAGTCGGACTTGGTTTGCAGGCCAACTCAATCGACAATTTCAATCAATCAAGCGTTTAGAAGATAGCGTTGCACCTAATGAATGGGTTGATCTGCGTGATGCAGATAAGCTTGGCTATGACAAACTTCTCCGTGAAGCACGTCTGAGTTTAATTCATCAAGGGATCTATAATAAACGCATGGCAAATATCACCAAAAAAGCGCGTTGTCTAAAAATTCCGAGCGGATTTGACTGCGGTATGGGAGAGGAATAATGCCAACGTGGGGGCAGTTTGGACTGCGCGTTACTCTAAGTCTGTTCATACTGATACAACTACACGGCTGTACCAGTATGAATACACAGCGTAGCGATGCAGAAAATACAGTAAATTCAACACTCGAGAGAGCATTTGCTGGGGAGTTAGCTCCTGCTCAAGCATCGTCTAATCGATCAAGAATAGATACATCGGCGATTCATTAATGCAGCTTTTTAATCACAAAGGCATGTGAGTCGTTGTTTTAAAGAATCAATTTAAATCTTAAAGGAATCTCAGCATGTATTTATTAGGAAATATTTTAATTGGTTTAGTTGCCCTATTACATGTCTACTTTTTAATCCTAGAAATGTTTCTTTGGGACACTTCTTATGGTCGAGCTGCCTTTGGCTTAGATAAAGATTTTGCCTCACAGTCTAAGACATTAGCGGCAAATCAAGGTTTGTATAATGGTTTTCTTGCAGCAGGTTTATCGTGGGGCATCTGCCTCGGACAGGCTGGATTTTCAATTAAACTGTTTTTTCTAACATGTGTCATTGTGGCCGGTATTTTTGGTGCAATGACGGTAAGCCGTAAAATCTTCTTTGTTCAAGCGTTACCAGCGATCACTGCCTTGGCACTCGTACTCGTAAGTAAAGCAATTTAAAATATATAAAATCATTTAATTTCAAATATTAAATTAACACTCCAATTCAGCGGCTTATAAACAAGCCGCTTTTTTATTTTGAAAAACCTCATTCTTGTCTCTTATACAAGCAAAATTTTTTTTCATACTTTTTCTTGATTAATAATATTGAGAACAATTCTCATAATCATTATAATAAAAAACTACAACATCGATACAAGATGATACTGGGGATACTATGTTTAAGCGCGCGATACTTTTGACGATGTGTATTGGACTCTCACATACAGCAAATGCTGGTGAAGGATTATTTGGTTTTGTTTATACCCTCGATACTCAACCTCAAGGCAAATGGGAGCTTGAGCAGCGCGCTGATGTCACCCATGGACAACGTACAGGCACATACAACTTGGGACAATACCGTACCGAAATTGAATATGGTGTCACTGATGATCTGCAGGTTGCAGGTTATTTAAATATGTTTTCAATTAATGCTGCGCGAAATTACACCAACCCAGACATGTGTGATGGTCAGACTTTACCGTGTACGGCAGGCTTCGGTGTGCCAAGTAGTGCACATGATTCTACGTCTTACCATCGGTTCGAAGTTGATGGTGTTTCATTGGAAGCGATTTGGCGTTTGACTAATCCTGTCACCTCTCCTGTCGGCGTAGGTTTATATGTGGAACCAACGATTGGTAGATGGGAAAATTCCCTTGAGTTACGGATGCTTCTTCAATCAAACTTCCTTGATGACCGTCTAATACTTGCTGCGAACTTTCTCTACGAACCAGAAAAAGAAACCTATGATAATGCGGGTGTGATCCGTAATTCGATGGGCGACATTTTATATGGCGCATCGTATCGCTTTGCATCGAACTGGTCTGGTGGTCTAGAAGGTCGATTTCATACCGATCACGATGGTTATTATTGGAATAAACATACCCAAACCGCCAATTTTATTGGCCCAACGCTGCATTATGCTGACCAAAAATGGTGGGCAACGATGGCTTGGCGTTATCAGATCAGTGGCAAATGCTATGGCGATGGAACCGCCGATTGCAGCTATGATGGCAACTATGACAGAGTTTCAGACAATCACGGCCGCAATCAATTTGTATTCAAGATTGGATTTCCATTTAACTGATTTAATTCATGTTAAAGAAATGAGAACACGACAACAACGCATTTATAATTAATAAATGCTCTCGTATTTTTAGATATAAGAGGTCATTACCGATGAAATGGAGTCCACTGGCGAGTACATTATTATGCGTGACGCCAATTGTCTGTCATTCAGCAGTTTACTTAACCACTGAACAAGCTCAAAAATTAATTTTTCCGAACGCAACATTGCAAAAAATTGCAGTACATCTCACGCCTGAGCAACAAAAAGCTTTGGATAAAACATCCAACGTGTCTTATGCCATCGAAACAGATCAAATCTATAAAAGTAGTGATGGTGGTTGGTTTATGATTGATCAGGCGCTGGGTAAGCATGAAATGATTACCTATGCGATCGGGATTAATGCGGACGGTTCAATCAAACAAGTTGAAATTTTGCAATATAATGAATCTTATGGTGAACAAGTTCGCGGAGCATCTTGGCGTCAGCAGTTTGTAGGAAAAACAGCGACTTCACCATTAACATTGAATAAAGATATTCACAATATCAGCGGCGCCACACTGTCATCTAAGCATCTAACAGATAGCATTAGACGTGTTTTACAATTTCATGCATTGGTATTGAAATCATTAACATCATAAGAGCTCGCCCTTTATTGGGCACTTTTGTTGAAATCACGCTTCATGCGATTTCTCCAACTCAAGAAGACCAAGCGCATGAAGCGATCAATGCTGCATTTGCACGAATTGAGCATGTGCAGCAATTGATGAGTTTTCAGCAAGCCGATAGTGAGTTGTCTCAACTAAATCAGACTGCATATTTGCATCCAGTTCAGGTCAATCCGCTCACTTATGCTGTGCTTAAACGAGTACAAAAACTATTTAAAGAATCGGAAGGACTATTTGACTGTACGATCGCAGACACTTTAGTCAGTTGGAATATGCTACCCGATCATCATCAGCATTCTTCAAACTCAGCCACACAGGCACAGGTTGAATTACTACCCGACTTCCATGTTTATTATCATGCGCCGCTATTGCTTGATTTAAGTGGCATCGCTAAAGGTTTTGCTGTTGACCTTGCGATTCACACGTTAAGACATCATGGTGTGCAAAATGCGATCGTGAATGCGGGTGGAGATTTACGAGTACTTGGACAACAATCTGAACCGATTTTTATACGCAATCCAAGCAATTTACAACAATTACTACCGATGGGTGAGCTTAGTGCCGGAGCGTTTGCGACGTCAGGAATTTATTATTCTGAGCAGCAAGTTGAAGAACAAACTGTGAGTGCCTTGGTTAATCCACTCAATCGTCAAGCCATCACACAACCTTATAGCTACAGCGTCATTGCCAAAACTGCATGGCTTGCCGATGGTTTAACCAAAGTCCTTGCGATCAGTGGCAATATTAAACATCCGTGTTTACAACGTTTTGGTGCAACTGGCATTATTGTGAAGTAATTAGTTCAAGCAGGTTTATTATGCGTCCGTCTATACGATTATCTAAAGCTCATCGCTGGTCACTTTATATAATATGGGGTGTAATCAGTGTCTCAGGATTATATTTTGCTTATTCCCAAGACTGGCAAATGCAAACACCTTCTGACTTAACAGTAAATACGCTGAAAATTCACGGCATCTTCGCCATGTTCATGTTACTGATCATCGGCTCGTTGTGGAGTATGCATATCAGAATGTCGCTCCATCGAAAAAGAAATCTTTTAAGTGGTTTGAGCATCTTATCCATCATGCTGTTATTAGCTTTCTCAGGTACAGGACTCTACTACAGCCCTGAAAGCTGGCATGAAATGGTTAAATGGTTACACATCTGGATTGGTGTCATCAGTGTAACCGCTTTACCTATTCATATCATGATTGGACGATTATCAAGAAAACGTAGAAATATGGCTTAGGATGAAGAGTAATCCCCTTTTTTGGATTTTATTCTTCTCTTGTTGCTCTAAGCACTTCCTCAATTGTTGTTTTGCCTAATAGCACTTTTTCTAAGCCATCTTGACGAATCGATGGTGACAAAGTGCGCGCGAGTTTTTCTAACTCATGTTCAGCAACTTCACTATGAATCAAACGACGCATTGCATCATCGACAGGCACAACCTCATAAATCGCTGTACGCCCTGAAAATCCAGAGTTATTACACTTATCACAACCGACTGGAATAGGAAGTTGTAATGGATGCGGATGCTTAATCTGAGTAAACAATGCTTCCTCATAGTCATCCGCCTGACGCCAAGTATGACAATGCGAACAAAGTGTTCGAACTAAGCGCTGCGCAACCACACCAATCAAAGAGCTGGATAATAAGAATGGCTCGATGCCCATATCTTTCAAGCGAGTCACTGCGCCAATTGCAGTATTTGTATGCAACGTAGACAATACCAAGTGACCAGTCAATGAAGCTTGTACTGCAATTTCAGCAGTTTCTAAATCGCGAATCTCACCCACCATCACTACATCAGGATCCTGACGCAACATCGCCCGCAAACTACGTGCGAATGTCATATCGACTTTGGTATTAACCTGTGTTTGTCCAATTCCTTCAATTTGATATTCGATTGGATCTTCAGCAGTGAGAATGTTGCGCGTATGATCATTCAAATCAGATAACGCAGCATACAGCGTTGTGGTTTTCCCCGAACCCGTTGGGCCTGTCACCAAAATAATGCCATGCGGACGATGAATCAAATGCGTCAAACGCTCATAGTCATTATCCATCAATCCAAGCAACGACATATTCAGTCGCCCCGCTTGTTTATCCAGCAAACGCATCACGACGCGTTCACCATGACTCGATGGTAACGTCGAAACACGGACATCCACTTCCCGACCTGCCAAGCGCAATGAAATACGTCCATCTTGTGGAATGCGTTTTTCGGCAATATCCAAACGTGCCATAACCTTGATACGAGAAACCAGTAACGGGGCAAGCTCACGACGTGGCTGAACAATTTCGCGGAGTTGACCATCAACACGAAGCCGCACAGAAAGTTTCTTTTCAAACGACTCAATGTGAATATCCGAAGCATTTAAACGAATCGCTTCAGACAATAACGCATTGATCAAACGAATAATCGGAGCATCATCCTCCTGATCCATCAAATCTTCAGCTTCAGGCACTTGATCAGCAAGACTGAGCAAATCAGGGTGATCTTCCAAACCAGCAGCAACTTCTTGGGATTGACCACTGTCTCGTGAATATGAACCTGCTAACAAACGCGCAAACTCATCATCAGTCACAGTTTGATAGCTTGATGGTATACCGACGATACGTCTTGCCTCATTGACTGCAGGCAAAGGTGCGTTCTCGCGCAGCACGATGACGGTTTGTGCGCCATCGAATTTGAGGATGACGCCGTGACGCTTAGCAAAGCTATAAGGAAGTTGATCAGGTTGTTTATGGAGCGATTGTTGAAGAGTCTGCACTGCTTATAGTCCGTTATGTAGTCCGTTAGGATGCTGCCAGAGAATGAGTGTATTGTATGCGAAGTTAAACGTGAAATCGCTTTATACAAGAGATATAAATGTATCTAAGGAATCACAAATTGCCAAATTGCCCAGCAATGCAGCGCAGCACCTGCTAATACAAAAATATGCCAAATTGCATGATTATATGGAATTTTATTGATCGCATAAAAAATTGTACCAATGCTGTAGCTTAAACCACCCGCAACCAACAAATAAAGCAACTGAATCGGCGCAACTTGATAAAGCTGGTACATTGCCAAAATCGACAACCAGCCCATGAGTAAATAAGTTGCCAATGAAGTTCGTGGAAACTTATCAATATAAAAAATCTTAAAAATAATTCCAGCAAAAGCAAGTAACCAGATTATGACCAACAGTACATCTGCCAACGTTGTATGCAGTGTAATCATCAGAAATGGCGTATAACTTCCTGCAATTAATAAATAAATCGCACAATGATCCAAACGATTGAGGATTGTTTTTTGAACTTCATTTTTTGCACTGTGATATAGAGTCGAGCTCAAAAACAGTACGATCATGCTGATACCGTATACAGCAACCCCAACAATTTGTTGATGCGACAAATTTGAGGCTGCTGCTTTCATAAGCATAAAGACCGTCGCAACAATCGCTGCCAACATTCCAAGCCCATGACTGAGTGCATTGGCAAACTCTTCATGCGGATAATACGGTACAATGGGTCTCTTGAGAGTTTTCGGTGTAATTGTTTCAGGGTTGCTTTGCATAAATATTCCTTGGCAACAATCAACTGATGACTTTTGTATTTTAAGAATGACAATACGCGTTTTGAATGACAAAAATATGTTTTTTGCTTTGAACAAATGGTGTACTAAAAATGCTCATTTTTCTAGCATAGACAAGCATCGAATTGTATTGAAAAAATTAATAAATTACCCTGTTGCAGCACACTATCTAAAAACATAAAAATTGATACCTTTTTTTACTTGTTTATAAATAAATTCTGCACCATGCTCTCACCATATAGAGGCTATTTTCATGAACATTTATTTGGTTGGAGGTGCTGTAAGGGATGCATTATTAGGCCGACCAATAGTTGAACGTGACTATGTTGTGGTGGGCAGCACACCGGAACAAATGATTGAGCAAGGTTTCAAGCCTGTTGGGTCAGATTTTCCAGTATTTTTGCATCCTAAAACGCATGAAGAGTACGCTCTAGCGCGTACCGAACGTAAATCTGGTACTGGCTACAGCGGATTTACTTTTTACACGTCTCCAGATTTAACGCTTGAAGAAGATTTAATTCGCCGTGATCTCACCATCAACGCGATGGCTCAAGCAGATGATGGAACATTATTTGATCCTTATCACGGGCAAGCTGATTTAGCAGCGCGTGTATTGCGCCATGTCTCTCCTGCTTTTGCAGAAGATCCGCTTCGTGTTTTACGCGTGGCGCGGTTTGCTGCGCGTTATGCACCACTTGGCTTCACTGTTGCAGCAGAAACGATGGCGTTTATGCGGCAACTATCAGAGAGTGGCGAGTTATCCAGTCTGACACCTGAACGCATCTGGAAAGAAACTGAACGCGCTTTAGGCGAAGATCGTGCTGAGGTTTATTTTCAGGTTCTACGGGATTGTGGAGCACTGAAAGTTCTGCTTCCTGAGCTAGATGCCTTGTTTGGCGTCCCCCAACGTCCACAGCATCATCCTGAGATTGATACGGGTCTTCATACCATGATGGCGCTGCAACGCGCCTGTGAATATGGTTTTTCTACTCAAGTGCGATTTGCAACATTACTTCATGACTTAGGAAAAGCATTAACCCCTCGTGATGAGTGGCCTCGGCATATTCAACATGAAGAACGCGGTCTTGCATCTGTTCGCGAAGTCTGCAACCAACTCAAAGTGCCTACTAGTTTTCGTGAGCTTGCGGAGATCGTTTGTCGTGAACATCTGATGTGTCATCGCGTGCTTGATTTGCGTCCAGGAACAGTCTGGCGTCTATTACAACGTATAGATGTGTTACGCAAACCTGAGCGCGTAGAAGAATACATACAAGCATGTTTATGTGATGCGCGCGGACGTCTAGGTTTAGAAACTCGAGATTATCCACAAGCTGATTATTTACGTGCAGCAGTGATTGCTGTTCGCAAAGTCCGCGCGGCGGATTTACCAAGCAACCTGAAAGGTTTAAGTATTGGTGAGGCACTGGTTGCTGCGAGGATTGAGGCTATTACAAAGCTTCCCTTCACTCAACAAACTGCTTTAGAGTTGTCCAATAAAGTATCGGCGGCTTTTGAAGAAGATGCGAATCAACTCATTCATTAGCATGATTTTATGTAAAATATTTTCAATAACTTACCACTGTTTTTTTGAACTAAGGATGTCTTATGACTACGTTGTATAACGCTTCTATTCCAGTATTCAGACAATTACTGACTGCGCTGGGTGATGTACTCAGCAAAGCAGAGGCTCACGCGACAGATAAAAAAATTGATCCAACAGTATTGCTGCAATCCCGCTTGTATCCCGATATGTTCCCTCTCGTTCGTCAGGTACAAATCGCATCTGATTTCGCAAAGAGCGTTCCTTCACGTTTGGCTGGAATCGAAGTGCCTGCTTATGACGATAGCGAGCAAACTTTTGCAGAATTGCAAACCCGCATCAAAAACACACTCTCAATTCTTGACGGCATTTCCGCATCCCAAATGGACGGTAAAGAGTCTTTAGAAATCGTATTACGTCCTAATACGCCAAAAGAGAAAAAGTTAAACGGTGAAACTTATTTGCTCAATTATGGTTTGCCACAATTTTTCTTTCATGTGACAACTGCTTATGCCATCTTGCGCCACAACGGTGTAGAGATTGGTAAGCGTGATTATATGGGTGCTTATTAATCTTTAAGACCCTTTCTATATCTATTCAATTGATTGAGCTAAAAGACTTTAGCTCAATCTTTGAACACATCCAAAAAACTTTATGCTAAATTACTCACATCAAGGCAATAATAAAATCTGTTAAATCATATAAAACAACAGTAAAGCTAGATGTGGAGCAAAGGGTATGCGTCACGAAAAGAGTTTAAAGGTTGCTTATATCCTCTGGTTTTTTTTCGGCGCATTTGGTATTCATCGATTTTATCTCAGGCAAACCAAAACTGGCTGGATGATGCTCCTGCTGGCTACAGCCGTTGGACTCAGCAAAGGCTATATTCCTTTTATTGTTCTTTTATCCGTATGGTGGCTCATTGATGCTGCTCTCATCATTGGCTATGTTGATGCTTCAAAAGATCATTCTTTTATGCATGTGGTTGAAGAACCTAAAGTCGAACGCGAAAAAGCCGCTGCACTGTCTACCGTGAAATTTGAAGACATCCAAAAATTACATGAAATGAATGCCGAATATATGGCTTTTTTCGCTCGTGGGGATTTGGATGCAGCGATTGCTGGAGCAACTCAAGCATTAGCCTTATGTGAAAGTAAAATGGGCAAAGATCATAGCCAAGTCGGCATGATTCAAAATAATCTGGGTGAATTTTATCGTCGTATTGGCAATAATCCGCAAGCAATCAACATGCTCAGAAGCTCTATTGCCATACAAGAACAACACCCTGATCGAGAAATGACACCAGAACAAGCGCAAGATACACTTTGCCACTCGCTCAACAGCTTAGCTCATATTTATACTAATCTTGGGCAGACTCAAGACGCTAAAAAAATCTATCGTCGAATTATCGAAACACTCTCAAATCCAGCCGGCCCAGCTGAGGCAAACCCGTCACAAGCACATGCTAATAAGACTGCCATCAATCAAAAAAATAGGTCTGAAACGCAGAATATCAATTATGCGCATGCCTTAAATAATCTAGCTAAACTCTACAGTGACAAAGACCAGCACGAACAAGCTGAGCAGCTTTATTCTGAAGCACTTGCACTGCTCGATTATCTTTCAATCGAACATACTGAACTCAAAGTTGATATCCTTAAAAACTTCGCAACCCGAGAAAGTACACTACAGCATTATGATCGGGCGGAATCACTATACCAACGTGCAATTAGAATTCTTGATGAACATGCAATTCGTCTTGCAGAGCAACCTACTGAGCAAGAAACTCAGCAAGAAGAAGAGTCATTAGAGATGCCTCTAGCATCAAATTACGATGAGCTTAATATTGTATACAACGATCAAAATCGTCCTCAAATCGATGAAGAAAAACGACGTGCAGACGCGCTTAGTCACAATCAACTTCAGATTGCCGCATGCCATCATGGTCTTGGCATTATTTATGCCAATCAAAATCGACTTGAAGAAGCGGAAGTTGAACTGAGCTCTGCAGCAAAAATGCGCAAGCCCATTTGCCAATCCAATGATGCTGAATTCATCACGGGATTGAGTCATTTGGGGTTGATTTATTTTAAACAAAATAAACTAGATAAAGCTGAAACCGTTGGCAAACATATCCTGAATACCCGACTCGTGGCCTTAGGAGAGGATCATGCCGACACACAGCGGGCGCAGCGCAATCTTGAACTGATACAAACTGAAATAAGCAAACAATCCTAGTGTTCTAATCGTTTTAAGATTCGATAAAGTAATTCATTGTTTAATTGAACACAGGTTTTTGGAGTTGATCTTGTAAGGCCTTTAATTCCTCTTGCCGCTGTTCGTCGCTAAGGCCATTTATACTCATAATACGCTGACGAGCTAATTCGTATTGAGCATTAGAATTATCATTTCCATAGAATGCTTGCACGATCTCTGGCGAAAGATATTCATGACGCAGTGCAGATATTTGCTGTATTTTCACCCCTGCCATTAAATTATCGTCATTCATTTGTTGAACCGTTTGTGGTGCTACGGCATCTATCTTGATCAGTTCTTTTTTATAAGTGGCATAATGCTCCAAAAGCGTAATCGACTCCGTAGCTGCGGGTTCCTTCATTTTTTGATGAATCTGATTCTTTGTGCTGCTCATCATATCATTGGATAATTCTTTGGATTGATCCCCTAAAAACTCATCCAGTGATTGACGCGTTTTTCCAGTAATTTTTAAATGTCCATCAGGTGAAGTTTCCAATCCCTGAATGAGTTTTTCAGTGCGTTGAGTGTCTAATGTTGAAGTTGTGACGATGACTTTAGGCTGTTCTATTGCAGCGGATGGCGCATTTGTGTGCGTAGAATCATTCTTTGAGATATTGCTTGGGCTCAGCCAAAATAGAAGACTGATAACCAACACAGATAATATGATTAAGCCACTTACGATTAACTTATTCAAACTCGACATAACCACTCCAAACAATTTGCAAATGCGCATCAACGCTCATAGCTTTCTTCAACTCATTGAACGTAAAAAATCCATAGAATTTATTATTTTATCCTTTAAATTGAAACCAACCCGAACAAATTCTGGTTGGTTCTATCACGTTTTATTAGTTCAATGTAGACGCAGGAACAACAGGTAAAACGACACTCGTTGGATGACTTACATCGTTATAGATCGTTGTCGTATTGCCATTTGCTTTTGACTGCATCGGTAAAGTCCAAATTCCTTCTGTCTGATTACTTGCGCTAATCGAAACACGAAGTTTATGACCTGCACGAATCAGTGCTGCCGCAGGGAAAATCTCTACAGGAACCATCACAGGCTGCCCTGCAACCAATGGCTGTGCTGAAGCAGCTGTAAATGGGTGCCATGGTTGAATCATCATGCCATTCATATAACGTGAGCGACTAGTATCCACAGCACGATAGTTTGCTGACATCAGGCCCGTTGTAATTGGTGTAGCGATACCTAATGCATCGACATCATCGACCCGAACAGCAACAGCCGCTTGGCTGCCGGTCGAAGATAACCAAACATCAGCCTCCATTGGGCCATTGAGATAAAGATTAGATGTCAAAGTCGGTGTTTGGAATGTGATGGCATGTTGTGCATTTTCTACGATGGCATCATTACTATAACAAGGCAACGGAAGCAATCCTGCGATACCTAAAGTCCACTGCACATAGCTATTGCTACAATCACTGCCATCATTCAGTGTGACTTTAGTTTGTAATGTTCCTGAACTGCTTTTTGATGCAGAAACGACTGGAGCTTTTGGCTCAGCAAGTGTATGTGTTGCTTCACCAGCAACAGGTGTTGTGGTGTTTAAGCTACCATTACCATGCATATACATACGCTGTGCCGTCACCAATGGATGTGGCCAGTCCGTTGTACTCGCGTAGCGTGTTGTACCCAGTAAACCATAACCTTGAACATACTGAGTCACGTTAGGTAATGTTGCAGCGCCTGTATTTATGCCTTTAAGATATTGGTCAAACCATTGTAATAAAAGGCTTTCAGAGTCTGGTGCGCCATTAGAAATAATATTATTAGAATTATTAATCGCATTCAGAATAGAACCGACATGGCTACCTGGCACAATCAGCAACTTGGTATTTACATTGCGTTTTAATTGTTCATAAAGTAATGGTTCGTCGCGCTGAAAAATATCATTGGAGCCACCAACGATAAATGTCGGGACTTGAATCTGCGCTGCACGTTCTAGCGAAGACCTGACCGCCCAAAAGTCACCATCATCCGTTGCATATCCTGTATTGCCTGCCAATACATTATTTAAAGTCGGTAAATACCAGTCATCAACAGAAGCAATATGCTGAGCCGTTGCAGCTTTAATTTGTGCCGCATACGTTGGATTAGCCAGTTCAGCAGGACCATTAGCTGTACTTAAAGTTTGTGTTAATGACAACCACAAACTCGTAAACTCAGCATTGACCATACCACCAGGTGCCACAGTTGCACGATACGGATCACCCATAGGCACTTCAGCAAAAACAGCTTTAACCGCAGGATTACGCTGCTCAGCAGTCAATAAACTATCAATACCCAGATACGAAGTTCCCGCTAAACCAAGATTTCCATCAAAGAACGATTGCTTCGTAATCCAATTGACAGCTTCACCGTAGGCTGCTTGTTCAGCACTTCCAAGTAATTGAGCTTCTCCATCAGACATGCCTGAACCCAGTACATCCACAGCAACCGTAACATAGCCACGTGTGACCATGTATTTATCTAGTCCACCGATTAACAGCGTTGTATCCGTTGGTAGTACACCGCCAATTAATTGACCAAGATCTATACGATAGGCGGTTTGGGTCAGAATGACAGGAAAAGATCCTGTTATCGGTTTACCGCTCGCATCAGCTGGTACTGAAACAAGCACCGCAAGTTTTTGTCCTGTGCTCAATGTGATGAATTGTAATGGTAACGTGACCGCACCTGGATACTGAGCCGCACGGGAATAGTTTTTCCACGTTGCACCTGAGTTTGTTGTGATTGCTGGGTTGGATTGACTTGTGCTGTTACGCGTCCCGAGGGTTGTTGATGTTGTTGCAAAAGTCATGGTGTTGGCTAACATCAGTGCGGCAGCAAGCCCTAGTTTCGGGAGTGCTTTCAATTCTTTGTTTTTCATACTTTTTCCTTCGATGATGTATTCTTATGTTTCTGACAATTGAAGTTATTCAGTTACTGTTAATAACATTGGCTTTTATTGTCAGCAGGAATCTTACACATCGAAAGTTGGAGAAAAGCCCCAAAAAGAGCCAAGTTTCACCCCATTTTGTGCCTTAAAATGATCAATTTTCCGACAAGCGGATGAGGAATAACCCTATCAACATCATGTAATATGGCGTCATGATTAAGTGTGATGGCTTCATAACACCCATGAGGGATTAAAAAAAACACTGATCTAAAATTGACGAGATGTCATCAAAATAATCCAGATAAGGACATAAAGAGTGATGTTTTTTGACAAGAAAAATGAAAAACTCACGAATTTTCATACGGAAGAAGGCGTCATTTGTGCACCCTTCATGAATCAATATATGAGAATTAATGAAAATCAGGGAGTCGCTAGAGAGCGAATTCTTGAAGCAGCAGGGCTCACGGAAAGTGAACTTAACCCTCCAAATGGCTGGGTGACTCAAGCAGTAATTGAACGATTATTTGTTGCCCGACTCGAACAACAACCTGATCCTGTTTACGGCATTCATTGTTCAGCTGCGCTTGAACCATCCATGGCTGGTGTTGTTGGCTTTATTGCCCTGAGCTGCCCTAGCCTTTTGGATTTACATTATACGTTACGTGACTTTGGGAAGCTGGTTTCCAACATATTTAGAACTGAGTTGACCCACGAACCAGGATCAACGTATTGGACGATCGACTTTTTATACACGGACATGATTGTCAAAAGACATAGCACTGAATGGGTTTTGGCTGGTTCGGCAATGCTCATTCATAGGCTATATGCAAATGCACTTTTAGAGGTTCACATCAGCCATGCGCCAGCTCTGCTAAATGGCAAGCCTCATCCAATATATGAAGAAACATTTAAATGTCCTGTCAAATTCGGACAAGCTCAATCTGCTTTAGTTATTAATCCACAATACCTCAATAAAACATCACCAAATGGCGATCCTCTAGTCTTTACCGCGCTATCTAATCAAGCAATGCTTATGCTCGAACAACTCAAACCACAAACGAATATCATTGATCGAGTAAAACAGGAAATTTCTAGACTTCTTGCGATAGGTAGCGTGTCACGCGATGAGTTATGTAAACAAATGGGTATGAGTAGCCGACACTTACATCGGCAACTCCAGCTATATGGCAGCTCTTATCAAATCATTCTGGATGAGATTAGAATCAAATCTGTGCAAGATTTACTGATGCAGCACAGTAATTTAGATACCGTATCTGCACAATTAGGTTTTTCCAGTGTTAAATCATTTGCCCGTTGGTTTGACACAAAAATGGGTGTGACACCCACTGAATATAGACGTAAAGAGCAACTCAATGCTCTTTAGTCCGATCTTTCTTTTTCAATCAATCAACAAACTGCTTAATCCCAGCTTTCATTTCCATCAGCGTTTCTTGAGCCGCAGCTAGAGTTTCCTCTAAATCTGCTTGAGTATGACTACTGGAAATAAACCCCGCCTCAAATGCAGATGGCGCAAGGTAAACACCACGCTTCAACATGCCATGAAAGAACTCACGGAATGCAGCCACATCACATTGTGTCATGGCCTCATAACTCGACAAATCACTAGAATCGGTAAAGTAAATCCCAAACATACCGCCTGCTTGCTGCACTTGCAGTGGAATACCAACATCGTCTGCAATCGCTTTTAGAGCATTTAACAGTAATGAAAGTTTGGTTGATAATTGCGTATAAAAACCATCAGCAGAAATGAGCTTGAGCATTGTAATTCCAGCACGCATTGCAAGAGGATTTCCTGACAATGTGCCTGCTTGATACACACCGCCTAATGGTGCAATGCAATTCATAATTTCACGCTTACCACCAAATGCACCGACAGGTAATCCTGCGCCAATGATCTTGCCTAGTGTCGTTAAATCAGGCGTGATGCCGTAATATGCCTGTGCACCACCCAAAGCAACACGAAACCCTGTCATCACTTCATCAAAAATCAACACTGCACCAGATTTTGTACATTCATCACGTAAGGTTTGCAAAAAGCCCTGAATTGGTAGAACAAGATTCATATTTCCAGCGACAGGTTCAACGATGATACAAGCAATCTGATCACCATATTCTGCGAAACAGGCTTTTACTGCCTCAATATCGTTGTACGGTAACGTAATCGTATGCTGCGCTAAATCTTTCGGCACACCGAGCGAAGTCGGAACGCCCAAAGTCAACATGCCCGACCCTGCTTTGACCAGCAAAGAATCCGCATGACCGTGATAGCAACCTTCAAACTTGACGATCTTGTCACGACCTGTATAACCACGTGCCAAGCGAATAGCACTCATACACGCCTCTGTGCCAGAACTCGTCATCCGTACCATACCCATCGAAGGCATGATCTGACAAATGAGATCAGCTACCGTTGTTTCACTTGGCGTTGGCGCACCAAAACTCAAACCATCATCAGCTGCATCCTTGACGGCTTGGACAATTTCAGGATGCGCATGACCTAGAATCATCGGCCCCCACGAACCGACATAATCAATGTAACGCTTGCCTTCCGCATCAAACAAATACGCGCCTTTTGCCTTTTGTACAAATACAGGTGTACCACCCACACCTTTAAAGGCACGCACTGGCGAATTCACACCACCAGGAATATGAACACTTGCTGCATTGAAAAGGTCTTGATTATTTAATGAGTTACTTGATGGATTAGCTGCATTAGTCATGGCGATTTGAACTTAAAAATATAATGACGATTAGGACGATAGTTTAACTGGTTGATGATTACAGATGTTCATAATTCACGGGAATAAAACAATAAAACAGACGTCTTTTTTGATGAGATTGTTAGTTTGACAAGATTTTAGGTAAAACTTAGAATCGCCGCTGAAAAATCCAGCGTTTTTCATCTTATCCTGTTTTTACATATCTCTTAAATCTATCCCATTAAAAGGAACTACAGTAAATGAACTGGGCTGCTTTCCTTTCCAGTTTTACGACTATGTTACTCGTAGAACTTCCAGATAAAACGTTGATTGCAACGCTCATTCTTTCAACACATTATCGTAAGATTCCGGTGTTTATCGGCGTCTGTTTTGCTTTTTTAGTGCAATGTGTCCTTGCGGTCTTAGCCGGTTCTCTATTGCATAAATTACCAGAACATATCGTGGCGTATATTGTCTCCGCGCTATTTGCGATTGGTGCAATTGTGCTGTGGCGTGAAGCAAATAATACAGAAGAAGACGATGACATCGAATCCGTTGAAACGACATCTTCTTTTAAAATGGCGTTAGTATCGTTTACCGTTTTGTTTGCTGCGGAATGGGGCGATGCGTCGCAATTACTGACTGTTGCATTAACAGCGAAATACCACGCACCTTTTGCTGTGGGTTTAGGTTCTTGGCTGGCTTTGGTGAGTGTCGCTGCACTGGCAATTCTGCTGGGTAAATTCATCCAATCAAAAGTCCCATTCCATGTCATTCAACGGATTGCGGCATTTGTATTTGCAGCATTTGCAGGGATTGCGCTTTATACAGCGGTTGGGATGTAGCTATTGGCAATAGCTCTCACAACAGGCTTGGTATATTCATAGTTGAAATTGAAAAAGTTCTGAATGTTTTTCTCCCTCCCTTTCAAGGGGACGGTATCTGCACAAATTTAAATGTTGTGATTGATCATATGTTTTCAAATCTCCCCCAACCCCTCTTTTTCTAAAGAGGGGGAAACTCCTCCCTTTAAAAAGGGAGGTTGGGAGGGATTTTCAGGCATACGATAAATAATCCTCATAAGATATGTAGACACCTATTCCTTTAAGGGGAAGACAAGTCTTTTACTCCCAACCACCACCCAACGCTAGAAACACAGCCACCTGATCGGATGCAATCTTCCCATCCATCGCAGAAATCGCTTGTTCTGCCGAGAGCAATGTTCGCTCAGCATCTAACACAGGCAAATAACTTTGACGTCCCATTTTAAAAAGTGTGGTTGAATCCTGCGCGGCTTTTTCCGCTTTTGCTTTCGCATTTTCAAGTAAAGCAAGGCGGTCAAGATCACGCACATAGACTTCTAAGGCACTTTCAGTTTCGCGCAGTGCATTTAACACTGCACCATCAAATTGAGCATAAGCAACTTGCTCATCAGCTTCTGCGCTACGAATATGCGCTTTAACGCGTGTACGATCAGGAAATTGCCAGCTAATCATCGGACCAATTGAAAACTTCATGGTATCTGCATGCAGGAAATGACTATCCAATCCTACTGAGCCCAATGATGCACCCAATGTGACTTTAGGGTACAGATCAGCCGTCACTACGCCAATCTTTGCTGTTGCTGCATGCAATTCAAACTCGGCACGACGAACATCAGGACGGCGTTTGAGCATTGCCATCCCATCACCAATTGGCAATGGCTTTTTCAGCTCTGGCTCATGCGTACAATTCGCAATTGCTGCTGGAAATTCTGCTGGCGGTTTACCTGTGAGGACTGCAAGACGATACAGCGCAAGGCGTTGTTCAGCTTCCAACAGTGGCAAGCTGGCACGAATCTGATCTTCTTGCCCTGAAGAACGAGTCGTATCCAAAGAAGTACCACGTCCTGCTTTAAACAAACGCGTAGTCAACGCTGTACTCTGAGCTTGTAGTGCGAGCGACTTCTTGGCAACTTCAATCTCACTCCCAGCTGAACAAACCGCTAAATAGGCACGAGTTGTCTCTGCGACGACCGTAATTCGAGTTGCATCATGAGCAGCACGCGCTGCACCAAGGTCTGCTTTTGCCGATTCAATTGAACGTGAAATTTGTCCAAACAAATCGACCTGATAAGAAATACCTGCACCTACGCCATAGACATAACTATTAGGTAATGGTTTTCCTTCCGTTGGAATTAACAGTTCTTCGGCAGAATAACGCGCCCATTGTGGTGAAGCTTCTAGTGTTGTCGTTGGACGTCTGCTTGCATCGGCATAATCCAGTCCTGCTTGCGCTTTGATTAATCGGGCTTGTGCAACACGCAAGTCTGTATTCGCGGTCAAAGTCTGCTGAATCAAATCATTTAAAGCAGGATCTTGGTAGAGTTTCCACCACTCATTTGGCACTGGATCGTTCACAAATGCAGAGTCTTTTCCGCTTAAAAATACACCGTTTGCACTGGATTGATTGATCGCTGACTCTGAAGGGCGATGATAATTCGGCCCCACAGTTGTACAAGAAATCAATGAAGCGGACATTATCACACTAATTGCTGAAACCAATAAAAGGTGACGCATTATGAAGCTCCTTGCCCAAGAGCTTGCTGAGTACCTTGCTGTTTAGCCGCTTTGTCTAACGTTTTTTGATCCGCCTTTTTTGGAAGAACTTCTACCGTTGCTGTGCGACCGACAACAAGCTGCGTATCCGCAGGCACTTTATCCAGTACGACACGAACAGGAATACGTTGCGCTAATCTGACCCAGTTAAACGTTGGATTAACGTTCGCCAATAGATTCGAACTCGCACCCAATTCACGATCTTCAATACCTCCAGCGATACTGTCTACATGGCCTGTCAGCTTATTATGATCGCCCATAAGATGGACATTGACCTCATCTCCAACATGAATATGATCAATCTTGGTTTCTTCAAAATAACCCATGACATAAATCGACTGAAGATCAATTAGCGCCATAATTGGATGTCCAGCAGTCGCATAAGTACCGGGCAACAATCCAAAGTTTGTGACTTGACCATTCACGGTCGCTTTAATTTCAGTACGATTCAAATTTAATTCAGCCGCGTCCAGAGCTGATTTTGCCTGAACGAGGCTCGCACTTAATTGATCACGTTTAGCAAGGCTCTGTTCACTTTGCTCTGCGGATACCAGATCCTTGAGTGAGCGATTACGCTGCACTTCACGTTCAGCTTGTTGTAATTGCGTTTGTACGCTTGTTATCGCGGCTTTTGCTTGATCAACAGCAACCTGATAACGATCACGATCAATCACAAACAGCACATCACCTACCTTCACAATTTGATTATCTTTGACGCGAACATCAATCACTAGACCTGAAACATCAGGTGCAATTTGCACCAAGTTTGCACGAACACGACCATCGCGAGTCCACGGCTCGACTTTGTAATGAGACCAAAGCAAATACGCAATGACCAAAGCAATCACCACGACAAAACTCGTAATGGAAAGTCGAATAAATTGTGTCAATTTAGTATTCATGGATGATCAACTCAACATCGTGAAAAGTGGTGCTGCAAAGGTGGATATGGATAATGTAATCACACCCCAGAGAATAATAAATAAAGATACATCCAGAAGATTCTGATGGGCGACAAAGCCGTAAAACCCTATTGATTGTAAAACTCGACGAACAATAATATGAAGCAGCCCAGCAATCGCTGCTGCAAATAGACCTGTACTGATATAAACGCCAAAAATATTTACTTCAGCAATCATGATGTAGATTTTCCTTCTGGAAAAGCGATAGCTTCAAACGCCATCGCATGAGGAAAAAGATTTCGTCTAAGACCTACACTCGCAATAAGACCATGCAAACGCGGATCTTCAGCAAACAACGAGCTACGATCGGCCGCAGCAAGCGATCTGATTTGCAAAATATCATTAATAATGACATCAATATCTTCAAGCAATTCTATTCTAGGTTGACGATAACCATGATGAGTCATGCTTAAAAAATAACGTGATAATTTCTGCATTAATTGATTGATTTTATCCTGAATCGATTGTGGCATATCGCGCTTTGCGACTCGCAAATCAAGAATATTAAACCCTATCGGCAATCCTCGGAGGGCTTTATCAATTTTAGATTGTTCTGAATCTGGCGCAGTCACCACACGCGGAATAAGCAGACCTAACCGATCTAGCATCACACTCGCCCATGTCACTTGATAATGATGATAAGGACCAATCGCATGATTTGAGAGCTCTTTCCAACCAGCGCGTAAAATACGATGAATACTGGTTTCTGTACTGATCACACGAATCAGCAAAGTCACCACAAGTGCCATAAGAACACCAATCGTCGCGATCAAATTTCCCATAAAAAATGCGATAAAATCAGTGTGAGGTACAGAAGTAAAGCCTATGCCAGGAACCACAATCATCCCAATACTGAGCGCACTGAACATCGTTGGTGGATTTGCTAAATAAACACCAATCAACATAATTAAAGGAAATAAAACCACTGCCAACATCGGAAAGCTATTGATCGCAGGAAAAATCCCAAAAACATAGAGTAATGAGACAGGAAACGCGATAAGCGTTGCGATAAACATTTTCTTCTGCATGACCGTTGGATTATCACTGGTCGCAAAAATACAGCACATCACCGCAGTTAAACTGACCGCTGATGCACCTTGAGTCCACTCTGTGGCCATAACGAATGCAGCACAAACGATTGTTGCAACAACCGTCGTAAATCCTGAGTAAGCGGCAAGTCCTTTATCGATATGTAGCGGACGATTTCGGTTGATGGACACAATCGCTTTCAGAATCGGGCTTGGTTTTTTATGCGGTTCAAGAACAACTGAATAGAGAGCCAAACAGTCTGCCCATAATTGAATTAAATCAATTAAACGTGTGACAAGGTTAAGCTCTAGAATATCTTGCCATGATGTCGAAGCCGCATGAGTCACTGCAATTGCTCTGCATCGATCCATCATCGCAGTAATTTGCTGCTGCTCAACACCTTTCGTGAGTTCGATTAAGTTTTTATTGACCTCGATATTGTTAATATCGTGCTCTAAAACCCAAGTCTTGATCGTTTTGACCAGTTGATCCGTCTCATCAGGAATACCTTGAAAGTTTCTCAATGCTTCAAGACGATCTTCAACTGCATAAATCATCGGTAATAAAAGAATTAAACGCTCTTCAAGTGCGCGAATTGCATTGATATATTGACGTGATGCAATCACTTCAAATTTAAAATTAGTGCCTAAAATCGTCAGTTCCGTGAGATCCAGTGCAATACGCCGCCTTGCTCTCCTTGCCGCAATCTCAGGCTCAGCTTCTAGCGCAGACACTAACCAGTTTTTTCCGTCAGAAAGTGTTTTATTGATCTTCGCCAATACGACACTTTCCACACTGAGTGGAAAAATCAAACTATGCGTCAGTGAAGCACATAACACGCCAATTGTAATTTCCTCGACTCGTGCAATAGCATTATCAAATAATCCTGAAGGATTAACGACTTCAGGCAATCCCACGAGCGCTGCGGTATATCCCGCGAGCATAATGATATAGCTGCGTGGGGTGCGATCTAGTAAGGAGATATAGAGACAAAAACCAACCCAACTAGCAATAACGCAGACCAGTAGTATCGGAGTATTTACAAAATTTGGAATAATCACTAATGCCGCAGCAGCACCGATTAACGTGCCCATGACACGATACAGCGCTTTAGACCAAATCGCCCCTGCAAACGGCTGACTCGTAATAAAAACCGTCAGCACAGCCCACACAGGATTAGTTAGATTAAGGCTATAAGCAACAAACAGCGCCATGACCACTGCGAGATAGCAGTTAAAGGCAAAAATCAAACCTCGTTTGTTAAAGGCGCTCATATCAGAAATTAGCCCTAATTGTTCTTTGATTAAACTCGCGATTTATTGAACTTCAAGACTCAATAGCTAACTTACTCAATACTCACTCAATAAGCCATCAAAAGTTAAATGATTTATGAGCGTTAATCGTCTGATTCCATAATGCAATGCGATTTTGAATCTGTGAAACTGGTAAATCTAAAATATCACTGACGACTGCATATAAATCTACGCCTGCTGATTTAACAGGAGCGATATTTTCAGCAGTCAAACCACCAATCGCACAAATAGGTAATTCAAACATCGCTTTAGCTTTCGCAAGTGTTTCAAGAGATACTTGCTGTGCATTTGGCTTTGTAGCAGAGGGAAAAACCGCACCGAAAGCAAGATAACTTGCGCCTTCTTTTTGAGCTTTAAGTGCCAACTCAAGCGAGTTGTGACAAGTCCGTCCAATAATGGCATTACGACCTAGACGTTCTCTAGCCTCAACTAACGAACCATCACCCTGCCCTAAATGCACGCCGCATTGTAAACGTTCAGCCAAATCAAGATTGTCATTAATCACTAAAGAAACCTTGTAATGATTGCTTAACAGCTGAATTTCTTGAGCTTCTTGTTCTTGCAAATGTATTGGTGTTTTTTTGCGACGATATTGCAATAAAGCTATGCCAGTTTGAAATGCGACTTCTAATTTAGGCAATAAATCGGATAGTGCATCATCATTGGTAATGAGATAGAGACCTTGTAATGGTGATGGTGTGGTCACGGTTGGCTTCTTGAATAGTGGCAGGACAGGTTTGGAACCTGCCCCTACAATTGAACTGTGATTGAATTTTGTAGGGGTGGGTTCTAAACCCACCCTTGTTCTTAATATGACTTAAACCTTAAGAAATCCGATCAAACTTTTTGCCTTTCAAGCTAATACGACCACGCAAAATATCGCTAAACATACGGAAGTCTGAAATGAAGCTATAGATAGGCTGTTTAAATGATGCAGGCTTATTTTTTTCAAAAATGAAATGCCCAGTCCAAGCGCAAGCATAACCCGCTGCAATACCCATCAACGCATAACGTACTTTACCTTTTTTGATGGCATAACCGAGACCAATCAACCCCAAAGTACTTCCAGCAAAATGCAGACGACGACTGGTCGCATTAGAATGCTCGGTCAAATAAAACTGATAAAATTGTTCATAATTTTTAATTGGCATCACGGCTTTACCTGTGGTTTGACTCTGTAGATCATTCATTTCGATATCCTTAAATTGATCCAATAAGTTTATTAGCACATCAAAAACTCATCACAGCATTGTGAACATTTCATGATTAACAATGATGTATTAACTTGCATCAAGCAGCATTCTACCTCAAGAATAAGTTTAAAATCAGGTAAACTACACACCTTGTTCTTTGTCTTTTTTGTATTTTAGTTTTTATTTTGGCTTTTTATTTTAGGAACACAGATGACTGCTCTTGCCCGCCGTAATATCTATCACATTACCTGCGCCGATGGTTTGGAGCGGCTGCTTGCGGAAGAAGTGACAGAACTCGGCGCAACAGTCGTTGATCACCAACCACCATTCCAGCAAGGGCGTGTCATTATTGAAGGCACATTAGAGACGGCTTATCGGATTTGTCTCTGGTCACGTCTTGCCTCGCGTGTCTTATTGCCACTATTTACGGTTGAGGTAGAACGTCAGGATGTGCGCGATGTCGCTGAAGAACTTTTTGAAGCTGCACGTGATTTTGACTGGTCATTGGTTTTTAGCCCACAAAGCACTTTCGTTGTTCGTATTCAATCTGAACGTGATGTAAAAATGAACAGCCAATTCGCCACATTACGCGTCAAAGACGCGGTGGTGGATAGCTTTATGGATAGTCATGGTCGTCGTCCAAGTATTGATACGCAAAACGCAGAAATTACCCTAACTGTTCTGGCTGGAGTTCGTCAGCATACATTTAGCCTAGATTTATCTGGCGATAGCTTGCACCGCCGTGGTTATCGTCATGCGATGACTGATGCCCCTCTAAAAGAAAACCTCGCTGCTGCCATTCTGCGTCTGGCTAATTGGCATTCCAATAAATACAACACATTGATTGACCCAATGTGTGGTTCTGGAACATTTGTGATTGAAGCATTGCTCATGTCTACAGATCGTGCACCTGGTCTGAATCGTCGTTTTGGCTTTACAGGTTGGTCTGGACATGATGGTTCAATTTGGCAAAAACTCAAACTTGAAGCCCAAGATCGCTTCGAAGCAGCATTAGACCATCTGATCAATTCTGATGAATACCCACTCATTGTGTTTGCATTTGATGCCGACTGGGAAGCGGTGAAAGCGACGCGCACCAACCTCATTGCTGCAGGTTTAGAGCGTTGCCTACCTTTTGTTAAGCTTGAAGAACGTACACTCGCAGATTGGCCTGATTTTGAATTACGCGAACGTGAAGATAAAGCGTTAGTGATTACCAATCCTCCGTATGGCGAACGCTTGGGTGATAAAGTTAGCAATCGTGCGCTGTATCAAGGTTTAGGTTATCTCTTGCAAAAGTTTGCACCAAATCAACATGCTGCCATCATTGCCTCACAGATTGAGCAAGCGGATGTCTTACAACTCAATCACATCAGCAATACCCGCTTGATGAATGGTAAATTGCCGATTTACATTCGCATCGGTGAGATTGCTGCAACTTCCAACAAACCGTCATTCTTGCAAGCATGGCAAACACCGACGATTGAATTTACCGAAGAAAATGCAGGTTCAAAAGATTTCATCAATCGCCTGATCAAAAATATCAGTAATTTCAAGAAACAAGCGATTCGTGAAGGCGTGACCAATTTACGCATTTATGATGCGGATTTACCTGATTTTAATTTGGCAATCGATCTTTACGGCGATCAGGTTCACGTCCAAGAATATGCACCACCCAAGACTATTGATCCAGAAAAAGCAAAAATGCGCTTTAACCTTGCATTAGCAGCTATTCGCCAAGTGTTAGGGATGACGCGTGAGCAGGTTTATATCAAAACTCGCGCACGTCAAAAAGGCAATGACCAATATGAAAAGAAAAGTGATACAGGCAAACGTTCGATTGTTCAGGAAGGTCGCGCGCGTCTTTATGTCAATTTCACCGATTATCTCGACACAGGATTATTCCTTGACCACCGCCCTATCCGTCTAAAAATCGCTCAAGAAGCACGCGGTAAACACTTCCTGAATTTGTATGCTTATACCTGTACAGCGAGCGTTCATGCAGCTTTGGGCGGCGCTGCAAGCACAACCAGCGTGGACTTATCTAATACCTATCTCGATTGGGGTAAAAATAACTTTGCACTCAATGGTCTTACGGTTGACCATCCTGATCAGCAACATCAATTCTTTGCGACCGAAGTGTTTGAGTGGCTCAAAGAAGGCAGTGAAATGTATGATCTGATCTTTATCGATCCTCCAACATTTTCAAACTCAAAGAAATTTTTTGGTACTTTCGACATTCAACGCGATCACATGTCATTGATTAAACGAGCCATGAATCGTTTACAAAGTGATGGTGTGCTTTACTTCTCAAACAACTTCCGTAAGTTTGAGCTAGATGAGTTACTGCCAGAAATGTTTGAAATTAAAGAAATTACTCATTTGACCATTGGCTTTGATTTCAAACGTAATCAGATTCATCGTGCGTGGGAAATTAGACACTTTCCAGTTTGAGCTAACTTAGCTCATTGAGCCAGTCGAAATGTGCGGGATCTGAAAGAAAGCATGTTGAGATGTTAACGATGACAAGCTCAGTGAACTTGATTGCTGTTTTTCGAATCAAAGAAATATGGTGGGAAAATTGCCTTGAAACTCAACATCATTGGATGCGGTAATGTCGGAAAAACCTTAGCGCATCTTTGGTTTAAACATGGCGTTTTCCAAATTCAAGATGTTTGCAATCGCTCGTACGATAGCGCACAAAACGCTTGCAAGTTTATTGGTCTAGGTAATCCCATCCACTCGTTCAATGAACTTCGTCCTGCGGATATTTTTCTTATTGGTACAGCAGATTCTTCTATTGCAGAATGCTGTGAACTGTTAGTTGAATCAAATGTGCTTCAAGCAGGAAATATCGTTTTTCATTGTAGTGGCGCACTTCCCGCTTCAATACTCGAAAAAGCAAAAACCGCTGGAGCTCTAATCGCCAGCATTCATCCCATTAAAAGTTTTGCTGATCCTAGTTTATGTATCACTAATTTCATTGGAACATTTTGTGGCACTGAAGGTGACGTAGATGCGCTGGTCATTTTAGAGCAAGCCTTTCAGAGAATTGGAGGTCAAACTTTACAGATCCAAAGTAGTAATAAAACCTTCTACCATGCAGCCAGTGTTGTAGCGAGTAATTATCTGACTGCTTTACTTGAACTCAGCATCCAAAGCTACGTCAAAGCGGGTTTGACACGCGAGCAAGCCTTGCAAATCATTGATCCAATTGCTCATGGGACGATTAAAAATATTATAGAACTCGATACAGCTCAAGCGTTAACAGGGCCGATTGCCCGTGGAGATGTATCAACTGTCGAAACACAATTGAATGCGTTTCAGAATTGGAAACCTGAATATGGTGACTTGTACCGATTACTTGGCGGCATTGCTTTAGATTTATCCACAATTAAAAATGCAGCAAATTCAGAATCATTAGAAAAATTGAGTCAACTATTAAAATAATAAATTTGAAAGCTGTAATATTTCGTTTGACTGTACCTATCATTGACCTTTTTTTCTCCTAAAATGGAATTTATGACAATATACATTGTCATATCGTTTGTGCTAGTCTAAAACCATTGACCACTCCGCTTTTAATCGGATTAGCCGATATTAGATTCAAATCCTGACCCTTGGAATTTTTCTATGAGCGCACTTTTCACGCCTTCTCCTTATGCTGACTTTATGCAACAAACAACTGTTAAAGTCGGTGAGTTAGATTTTCATGTTGAAGTCGGTGGTAAAGAAGACGCACCTGTCGTTTTGCTCGTCATGGGCTTGGGCGCACAAATGTTGCTTTGGCGCGATTGGTTTTGTAAAGGTTTAATCGACGCAGGTTATCGCGTCATTCGTTTTGATAATCGAGATATCGGTCTATCTAGTAAGATGCGCGTGAAATCACCGCGTATGAACGAAGCCAAACTTATGGCACGTTTTACATTAGGTTTAAAAACCGAAGGTGCGCTTTATAATCTCTATGATCTAGCAAATGACACGAAAGGCATTTTAGATGCTCTTGGCATTGAAAAAGCACATGTTATTGGCGCATCAATGGGTGGGATGATTTCTCAAATTCTTGCAGCTCGCTATCCAGAAAAAGTCGCGTCGCTTGGGCTTTTATTTACAAGTAATAACCGCGCATTTCTACCACCGCCATTTCCAAAACAATTTAATGCGCTCACAGGGCGTCCAGCTTCACAAAACGAAGAAGATTTGCTCAAACACTCTTTGCGTCTATTTAATGCCATTGGTACACCAAATCAAAGTAGTGTTGAAAGCCAATTAGAGTTTGCACGAACATTGTTCCGTCGTAGCTACTCTCCTGCTGGCGTGATGCGTCAATATTTAGGCGTACTTAGCACAGGTTCACTCACTGCTGAGAATGCAAAAATTACAGCGCCAACTGTCGTATTACATGGAAGTTTAGATCGCTTACTTCCACCAGCTCATGGTCGTGCTGCTGCAAAAGCAATTAAAGGCTCTACTTTCCATCTGATCAGTGGCATGGCTCATGATATTCCTGAATCCTACACACCACTTTTAGTGAAGCTTTTTACCCAAAATATGAAAAAAGCAGCTAAGGCATAAAAATGTCCGCCTTACCTTCATTACGCCAACTATCTTATCTGGTCACGCTTGCCGAAACACTACACTTTACGGAAGCGGCAAAACGATCATTTGTCACACAATCGACTTTGTCAGGCGGGATTATTGAGCTTGAGCGTGTTTTGGGTGGATCATTGGTCGAGCGTAGTCGTCAGACTGTTCGTCTTACTCCACTAGGTGCACAAGTTGTTGAACGTGCAAGACTTATTTTGGCTGATGCTGGAGATTTGCTTAAATTAAGTCGTGAAATCGGTGAACCTTTGACAGGTGATTTACATTTAGGTGTTATTCCTACAATTGCGCCTTTTGTTCTATCTAGGCTTTTGCATACGGTACGTCAGCAATATCCAAAGCTGAATGTCAGAATTCATGAAGCACAAAGCCAGACACTCGTTCAAAATTTGGAAAACGGCGATCTTGATATCGTGCTCTTGGCACTTCCTTTTTTAACTGAGAACCTACAAGTCGTTTCATTACAGACTGAACCATTATTATTGGTCAGTCATAAAGACGATCCTCTTGCAAAAAAGTCGAATCAACAAGTCAGCGAACTTCCACTCGATCAACTTTTATTATTAGAAGAAGGTCACTGTTTGCGCGAACATGCTTTAAGTGTGTGTAGTCTAGGTGATCGTGCTAATTTAGGTGATCTAGAAGCGACGAGTTTACCCACCTTAGTGGAAATGGTTTCAGCGAAATTAGGTTTTACGCTCATGCCTAAAATGGCTGTAGATTCAGGTTTCCTACAAGGTTATCCGATGCTGACTTGTCAGCCTTTAGTTGAGCCACCAGTGAGAACTTTAGCTCTATTGGCACGAAAAAGTACCACTCAACAAACTGAGTTAATGGCATTGGCTGAGGTTGTGAAAGCTTTATAATCATTCTTGAATCTGATACAAGTTTTTTAGTCTTCGTTGACTATTAAAGAATACGGATCACAGAATGCCCGAAGAATCTCCAATAATGCCTATTGGCATCCACTTCATAGTCACAATACTTGGTGGATTATTTTCTATTCTAAGTATTTGGCTTATTTACTATTTATGTACGAACACCTTCAATTGGAAGTTATGTATATTTACGTTTGTTCCAATTAGTCTCGCTACCGATTTTCTAATTGGGGCGTTTACATACCGCTATCCATTTTCGGTTCTTCTTTTGCTCGTACCAACTAATAATGACTAACATGGCTAATAATCATTAAAAAATCTAAAGTGTTTTTCAGTCAAAAAGTAACTGAGTTATAGCTCTTTTTTCAATAAAACAAAAAACCGCTCAATATGAGCGGTTTTTTAATAATCTTTGAAAATTAAGCGTCTTCTTTTACACCTGTCATATCGACAGAAGTATCGTCCATCACTTCGATATTACTGCGCTTGCCTTTCTTCGCTTGATCATTGCGGCGATTTTCAAGTTTACTTAAATACTCCGCATCAATACCACCAGTGACATAGTTACCATCAAATACAGAACAATCAAATTGCTGAATACTTGGATTACCTTCACGCGCTGTATCAATCAAATCATTTAAATCTTGATAAATCAAACGATCTGCACCGATGATCTGACGAACTTCTTCCACGCTATGACCTGATGCAATCAGCTCACTTTTTGCTGGCATATCAATACCGTAAACGTTCGGGAATTTTACTGGTGGCGCAGCAGAAGCAAAATACACCTGCAATGCACCCGCATCACGCGCCATTTGAATGATTTCATGGCAGGTTGTGCCGCGTACAATCGAGTCATCGACCAATAGAACATTCTTGCCTTTAAACTCTAATTCAACAGGATTAAGCTTTTGGCGTACTGATTTTTTACGCTGGCTTTGACCTGGCATGATGAACGTACGACCGATATAACGATTCTTCATGAACCCTTCGCGGTACTTCACACCCAAAATTGATGCGAGTTCAAGCGCCGAAGTACGACTCGTTTCAGGAATCGGAATGACGACATCAATATTATGATCTTCGCCCCATTCACGGATAATTTTATGAGCGAGTTTCTCCCCCATACGCATCCGTGATTTATAGACAGAAATCCCATCAATCGTCGAATCTGGACGCGCGAAATACACGTATTCAAAGATACATGGATTGTAGACTGGATTTTTTGCACAAACTTTGGTGAAGATTTCACTGTCTGAATTAATGAAAATTGCTTCACCTGGCAAAATATCGCGCACAACACGGAAACCTAGCGCTGTAATCGCAACAGATTCCGACGCAAGGATGTATTCTTTTTTACCATTTTCAGCTTCGCGCTCACCGTAGATCAATGGACGAATGCCATGCGGATCGCGGAAACCGAGTAAACCATAACCTGTAACCATTGCGATTGCGGCGTAACCACCTTCACAACGACCATACACTTTGGTCACTGCATCAAAAATATCATTTTCTGTTGGATTTTCACGGCCAAGTGCTTGCAGTTCATGCGCAAACACATTCAGCAAAACTTCTGAGTCAGAATCGGTATTGATGTGGCGTAAATCTGAACGGAATAACGTCGCAGAGATTTTATCAGCGTTGGTCAAATTACCATTGTGCGCCAAAGTAATGCCGTATGGAGAGTTTACATAGAACGGCTGCGCTTCTGCTGCACTCGAAGAACCTGCGGTTGGATAACGGACATGACCCATGCCAAAGTTACCAACTAAACGACGCATGTGGCGCGTATGGAACACGTCACGAACCATGCCGTTTTCTTTACGCAAAAACAAACGTCCATCCTGAAACGTGACAATACCAGCAGCATCTTGCCCACGATGCTGAAGCATCGTTAAAGCATCATATAACATTTGATTAACTGGCGTTTGAGCGGCAATGCCTACGATTCCACACATAACAACCTCGCGGATGGCTAAGACTAAAAATAAAACGTTTAAGCGACGCGCACATCGTATAAACGACCCACGCCTCGCATGAATCTAAATACGACTAATCTTGATTTGTATCTTTACCAATTAACTTGCGCTTTTCAGTCAGATGATGAGGATTTAACTCACTCCATGCTGTCGTTGCAAGATCATGACCCATGACCATGGCTAATGGCGCATAAGGCAATAACGCTTTGGCTAAAACTGAATGTTGCCACCATGATTCTTTACTTGCCCACGAGCCAATCAAACTCATCACAACTAAAACAATCAGCACACCACGTACTGCACCAAAAATACCACCAGCAAGCTTTTCAATAGGTGTAAGTGCTAATGCATCAATCAGTGATTTGAGAATGAGGCTCGCACCCCAAACAATCGTCAGCATCAATAAAACAATCACCAAAAAAGCCAGTGCGGTTTGCAATACAGGATCTTTGACTATCCCAGCAAACACATACCCCATACCATGCGCATAATGCGTACCAACATAGAGTGTCGCGAACCATCCGACTAACCCGACTAGTGATTGCACTAAACCCGCCTTGAAGCCGCGATACAGGCTAAAAAGTACAATCACTGTGATAATAATATCTAAGGCGGAAAACTCACTCATGCAAGCGCTCTCACACTCTCATTGATAAGGTCTGGACCACGATAAATCAAGCCACTATAAATTTGTACTAAACTTGCGCCAGCGTCTATTTTAGCTTTTGCATCAGAACCCTGACAGATTCCACCGACACCAATCAAAGGAATTTTTCCATCTAATTGCGCCGCAAATTCTTTCAGGATCGCCGTGCTACGATCAAATACAGGTTGACCAGATAAACCACCTGTCTCAGCACCAAAAGGTAAATTTTCTACACCAACGCGACTTAATGTCGTATTCGTGGTGATCAAACCATCGATTTGAAAATTCAATAATTGCTGGCTAATAAATTCAACATCGCTATGCTCTAAATCTGGTGCGACCTTCAGCACAAGTGGCACATAGCGACCATGCTGGCTATGTAATTGCGCTTGGCGATTTTTCAGTGTTTCAAGTAAGGCACTTAGCGCATCACCACTTTGTAGTGAGCGCAGACCTTGTGTATTTGGAGAGGAAATATTGACTGTAATATAAGATGCGTGGGCGTAAACCTTGTCCAAACATTTCAAATAATCATCAGCGGCTTTCTCAACAGGTGTATCAAAGTTTTTACCGATATTAATACCTAAAATGCCTTTATATTTTGATTTCTCGACATTCTTAACTAAGGCATCAACGCCGTGATTATTGAATCCCATACGATTAATAATCGCATTGGCTTGTGGTAAGCGGAACAAACGAGGTTTAGGGTTGCCATCTTGAGCGCGTGGTGTGATCGTGCCGATTTCGATTGACCCAAATCCTAGCGCTGCCAGTGCATCGATATATTCGCCGTTTTTATCTAAGCCCGCAGCTAGACCAACTGGATTATCGAAAGTCAGCCCCATGCATTGCACAGGTTGAGAAATCTTAGGGAATAAAACTGGAAGTACGCCAAGGCGCGCAGCACATCCAATTGAACTTAACGTCACATGATGGGCACTTTCTGGATCAAGCGCAAAAAGTACAGGGCGAGTCAACGCATATAACATAGGCAAGAAAACATATGGTGGCAGCGAACCGCGATTATACGCTGACTGTCATCATGTTGCACTGTTTAGAATGGCATGTTCGGTCATTTTTATGCACCAATTTGGTGTTTTATGTTTAATTTCTCAACACAACGATCATGAAGTACAGGATTAAGTCTTTCTATCCTATAAAAAATAGTTTTAGGTTTTATAAGAAAACTGACATTGTGCTTCATGAATAAATGGCTCAAACTTCAATCTCTTGTTGAAATATGGTTTTACGCCGTTCATGTCTTCTTCCGCAATTACTCAGCATCGTTCTCACGTTCTATTTGGTTCAATCTGCGTACTGATGTCTGCATTTTTGTTTGCAATCAAAGCGATCTTCATCAAAAAAGCCTATGGTCTCGATGCGTCATTAAGCGCGCCAACCTTACTTGCACTGCGCATGGTCAGTGCACTGCCCTTTTTTTTGCTGATTGCTTATTTCGCACCAAGAACTGCAGGCAAACCAAACGCGAAAGATTGGGGAATATTGCTCATCGCTGGATTAATCGGCTATTACCTTGCGAGTATTCTGGATTTTATCGGACTGACATTCATTTCCGCGTCACTTGAGCGAATCATTCTGTTTCTCTATCCAACACTGACCGTACTGATGATGGCTGTGTTGTACAAACGCACAATTCATACGCGCGTCATCATGGCAATTATTTTGAGTTATGGTGGTACGTTGACAGTGATGCTCGGTGAAGGTGCACAAACCCATTCAAATGGCGTATGGGCTGGGAGTTTGTTTGTGTTCGCCAGCGCATTTGCTTATGCGTTGTATTTGGTCATGACGCCGACGCTAATTCGACGTTTTGGTAGTTGGCGGTTTACAGGATTGGCGATGAGTGTCGCTTGTATCGCATCTATAATTCATTATTTGATTGTGCAACCTGCACCGATTGCCCATATCACTCAGCTTGCGCCAAGTATTATTGGCTTCGGCGTAGCATTGGGAATTTTCTCGACTGTTTTACCAGCAACCTTTCTGATGCAAGGCATCGCGCGTGTCGGTCCTGCTCAAGCTGCAATGCTCAGCGCTGGCGGGCCGATTATCACTGTTGTGCTTGCGGTTGCACTTCTCGGTGAATCATTATCGTGGATTCAATGGATTGGTTGTGCGTTGAATATTGTTGGTGTGTTAATGATTACATTGAGGCCAGCGAAGTGATTGAGAATTTGTTATACGTGGTTGAATGGCGCATCGAAGACACGCCGTTATACGACTTATTAGCTTTTTGCTATACGTAATGTGCCTCTAATTTCTGCATATTTAATTTTGACTAACTCTTGTCCATGAAGTTTTTCAAGGCGGCGAATTAAGAAATGCGCCTTAGCCACATCTTGGAAATGAGTTATGAATAGTGTATTTATTAATGCACCTCCAGCTGCACCAATCAATGGCACTACCGTAGCTGCGGTCTTTTCAGATATTTGCAATGAGTACCGCTCTGCGATTAGGTTAATAAGTCGCACAATTGCAGGTGCTCCTTCTTGAGTAACACCATGTTTCGCAATATGAGCAGCAGCATCAGTAATAGCTTTTGCTAACGCTTCTCGAGCTACAAAATAGCCTATTTCTGCTGCGTCATCATTTGTTGATATTCCTCCTAATGCAAAAATTTGCACACATTCAAGCAATGTTTCAATCTCATTAAGATTAGCACCCTCTGACCGTGCCACATCAGCAATTGATCTCATCATAATAGTGGTTGAGATTGGAATCTCTGCGGCAACTGCCCCTATCCCGAAAAATCCCGCGACACCACCAGACGCTGCTACAGTTGTGGTATGCCACCAATTCGAAGCCTCTGGCGGTGCAGAATCTATACTTACGTAAGTAGTATTCATGGTTTTTAAAGAAACCTTGAGTGCGCCTAAAATTGCTTTCTGTGCTACTACGCTTATTTTCTCTTGCACACTATTTGGCAATAATCCTATGACTTTCTCTACAGGCATTCCTACAAAACCCGCAGCCTTGATAGCAAAATTTGGGTTTTCAAGGATGCCGATTGCTTTTGTTAGTTGGTTTACTTCATCTTGGTTCATATAACCTCCTTGTATTTTCACAGAAATAGCTGACTAGCCATTATAACCAATTACAAATAAAGCTTCATTTATAAATGGTCACAGACTATTTATTTTGATTGCAATTCAACAAAAATTCTCGATTCAGCCTACATGAAATAATCAATAAAATACACTTGTATAAAACTACAAATACAATTTCAAAAATGCCATAGTCATCAATGCGTTATTACAGTATTATTTGTGTCAGCTTACTTAATTGAATAACCTTTCTCCAACAAATAAATGGTTATTTATTATGATAATAGTCAGCGCGATAAGCCATAAGGATTAGCCACATGCAAGGGTTTAGCTTCGATACGGTTCGTCAAATCGTTTGTGCTGCAGGTAGTCGCCATCAACTCGGTGACATTTGCGCAAATTTAGGCATGACGCATGTTTTATTTGTGACTGATCCAGGTATTGTTCAATTTCAGCTTCATCTCGATGCGATTCAAAGTATCGAGAAAAAAGGTTTAAAGCTCACGATCTACTCTGATGTTCAAGCTGACCCTCCAGAAAACATCGTTTTATCCGCAACAAACTCCGCTAAACAATCTGGAATTGATGGTGTGGTCGGTTATGGCGGCGGCAGCTCGATGGATGTTGCAAAACTCATTGCACTACTCGCTAATCCTGCACAAACTCAGCATATTACTGAAATTTACGGCGTCAACAACGTTACAGGTAACAGATTACCACTTATTCAAGTGCCTACAACCGCAGGTACAGGCTCAGAAGTCACAGCTGTAGCAATTGTCACGACAGGCGAAACCACAAAGATGGGCGTTGTGTCACCCACATTACTCGCAGATGCAGCAATATTAGATGCTGAACTAACAATTGGGCTGCCTCCTCAAGTGACTGCTGCCACTGGGATTGACGCAATGGTTCATGCAATTGAATCCTATACCAGCGCAATTAAGAAAAACCCTTATTCCGACATGCTTGCATGCGAAGCCTTGCGTTTATTAGATCAAAATCTACAAACTGCAATCCATGATGGAAAAAATCTAGTCGCTCGTGAAAATATGCTACTTGGTGCAATGATGGCTGGACAAGCCTTCGCAAACTCACCAGTTGCTGCCGTACATGCGCTGGCTTATCCATTGGGCGGTCATTTCCATATTCCGCATGGACTATCCAATTCATTAGTTTTAGTTGATGTCATGCGCTTCAATCTGTTACATGCAACAGATATGTATGCTAAACTCTATCAAACTCTTGAGCCTAATGCTTCAGGAAGTTCAATTGAGCTTGCAAACAAGTTGATTGCTCGTTTAGAAAAGCATATCGCAGATAGTGGTTTACCTAAAAAATTAAATGAAATTCGATTTAAAGATCATCATGGTGAGTTTCATACGATCTGCGATGATCACTTACAACAACTTGCAATCGATGCAATGAAACAAACACGATTGCTTATGAATAATCCACGCGCAATGACAGAATCAGATGCGCTGGCAATCTATCAGGCAGCTTACTCATGACACGTCCATCTCCAAATACTCGCGCTGATTACGTCTGGTACACCGATATTACGACCCGTTGGGCTGATAATGACATTTATGGACATGTCAATAATGTGATGTATTACAGCTACTTCGATACCATTGTGAATCGTTATCTGATTGAAATTGGCGGACTTGATATCCATAACGGCAATGTCATCGGTTTGGTTGTCGATTCTGGTTGTAGTTATTTTTCACCGATTGCCTTTCCTGATCGTCTAGATGGCGGATTGCGCGTTGCTCATCTGGGACATTCATCAGTTTATTATGAAATTGGCGTATTTAAAGAAGGTGCAGAAGCCACCACAGCACAAGGTCAATTTGTTCATGTATTTGTAGATCGTGAAACACGTAAACCTGTAGCAATCCCTGCGGATTTGCGCGAGAAGTTGGCGTTGTTGATGTTGGTTAGAGAGTAAGAATAAACTAAATGGTAATAGAATCCATAAAGGATCAATTTTCAATCATATTTATGAACATTTCGACAAGCTCAGTGAACTGCATAGCTCGTTGAGCCTGTCGAAACGTGCGGAATACACTAAACAAGTTTCTGGTAAAGTCCGAACAAATATTACTAAATTGTTAATTAAATGAGAAAATAACTAGCTTACTTAAAGAACAACTGCAAAGACTACGCCTCTTTCATCTCCAACTCCACAACCTCAGCATCAAACAACTTCATCAGTGGTTCAATTGCAGGATCACTCACCAGTAATTCACGCGCTCTTACTTCCGCCTGTACGATTCGCGCTTCTTTACGCTTGACTGGTGTAATTTCAATCGGTGTGGCATGAACAATCTCAAGTTGAGTTTTTGGCCAATCCGCTTTTAACGCTGCAAGTAGACCATCTAACATCTGTGAAGTCAGCACACGATGCTCAGCAGCAATCACAAATTCAACCTTGCCACCGATTTCACCACGCATTAATCCATGTTGACCCAAACTTAGTTCGCCACCCGACAACACGCCTGCTTGAGCGCGTTCACGCAGCCAATATTCCCACTTTTCCGCAGTCCAATCGCCTGATAATTCGGCATAAGGATGCGCTAAAATCTCAAAAGGTGTTTTTGTTGAATCATTGCCATAACTAATATTGGTACTACGCACTTCAGCTACGTTTTTTTCCTTTGCTTCTACAGCAACTGTTTCTAAAACAGGCTCTTCTTCTACAACAGACTGTGGTGCTGTAATCTGTTCAGATTCAACAGACTCAGTTTGAGTGGATTCGAGTGCAAACATATCTTGATGATGATTGATCTCTTCTTCATCACGATCATCTAACGAAGCATCTTCTGCCGCTAATGGTTCGGCTTCTTCGGCAATGATTTCAGCAGCCTGCACATACACAGGTTCATCCTCTAATTCTGCTTCATTGTTAGAAAAATCACTCGGCAGAATTTCATCTTCTACTGATGACAAAATCTCTTCTTGCGGCACATCGATTATAGGTTCATCAACAATTGGAGCTGAAATAGTTTCAGTAACGCTTTCAGCCTCGATCAAGGATTCAGAGTTTTTTTTAGACTGAGTCTCTGGTGATTGAGTTTCTTGACTTTGATTTTTAATATTAAATTCTAATTCAGGCGTCGAATGCTGAATTGCAGAATAATTGGAATTAGTTTCATGTAACCCAAGAGGACGAAATGCTAAGAGCCTAAGTACACACATTTCGAATCCTTGCTGCGCAGTGACAGCAAGTTTCAAATCAGCACGTCCTTGTAATGCAATTTGATAATATAACTGCACGTCTTGACGATCAAAATTCGACGCCATTTTCTTCAGAATTTCAACTTCTGTCGGCGTACCAATATCTGCTTGCTGCGGCAATAATTGCGCTAAAGCAACTTGGTGTAACAACGTAATCATTTGATCTAGAACAGCACTGACATCAACTGCTTGTTGAGACAAGTCAAACAGAATCTTTGCAACAAGCTGACTATCACGTTGATGAATCGCTAACAACAAATTGGCAACTTGACTGCGATCTAACAAACCCAACATCGCTTGTACGTCTTCACCTTGAACACTGCCTTGACCATAAGCAATCGCTTGGTCAGTTAGTGACATTGCATCGCGAAGTGAGCCTTGTGCAGATTCCGCAAGCAGCCACAAGGCTGCATCATCAAATGTAATACTTTCTTTTTTAAGAACTTCTGCTAAATGATCATGGATTTCTTGGCGTGGTAATGGACGCAATGTGAACTGCAAACAGCGTGATAAAACCGTTACAGGTAACTTTTGTGGATCAGTTGTAGCCAGCAAAAACTTCACATGCTCTGGCGGTTCTTCCAAAGTTTTCAGCAACGCGTTAAAACTATGCGTAGACAGCATATGCACTTCGTCAATCAGATAAACCTTGTAGCGACCTTGTGTGGGTGCATAAGGTACATTATCCAATAACTCTCGAGTGTCTTCGACTTTTGTCCGTGATGCCGCATCGATCTCGATTAAATCAATAAATCGACCTTCATCAATCGCTCGGCAAGTTCCACAAACTCCGCAAGGTGTTGCAGTGATTCCAGTTTCACAATTCAGGCATTTCGATAGAATTCGAGCGATTGTTGTTTTACCTACACCGCGTGTGCCTGTGAATAGATAAGCATGATGAAGCCGTCCACGCTCAAGCGCACTGCCCAACGCACGAGATACATGCGTCTGCCCAACCAATTCAGCAAAATTGCGAGGGCGATATTTACGTGCTAAAACTTGATACATGCCGACTTCCAATCAATAAAACAGACAAAGAATCAAAAATGAGTATTTCTATTCCAAATACCTATTTTTAAAAACTATTTTTCACTAATGATATGATCCGCGATTTGCAAAACTCGCTGACTCAACCACCACAACCGTGGATCACCAGCCATTGAATCCATGTTCACCGAAGTGATGAACGCAAAACTGAGTTGCCGTACTGGATCACACCATGCACCAGAACCATTGTAGCCCATATGACCAAAGCCATTTGGTGCACGCTTCCCAAGCGTAATAATGCGATGATACCCCAAACGCCAGTGCATCGATATGGGCATCACACGATCACGACGACGACTTTGGATTTTTGAAAGCTCACGATAAACGGGGCCTGTGATATAACGATGACCGTCAAATTCACCACCTGCCGCAAGCATGGCATAGATTTTTGCTAAAGCCCGCGCGGTAAAGACACCATTGACGGCAGGCATTGATGCCTGTAGAGCCTCTGAAGAAAATAAATCAAACTTGCCCATTCGATAAGGACTCAAAGCATCTCGCGATTCAAGCGGATCATGTCCAATCATCTTCATAACTTTTTGCATAGTCGTTAAAGGATAAGCAGCCTGACTTGGACGAGGTTTTGGATCACTTAACGGACGTACGCTGATTGGCGGCGATTGGCGATAAGGACGTGCTACACGCCCCAATTCAGACGCGGGCACACCAAAATAGGCTTCACCATCAATTCCAAGAGGATGCACCAGTTCGCGCTCTAACGTCACCGCTAAAGGCTCTTTCATGACTTTCTCAATCACGCCACCGACAAGCCAGCCATAACTTAATGCTTGATATGCCGTATCTGTATCAGGTTCAAAACGGGGAATTGCTTGTTGATAGGCTTTCAGCATTGCATCCCAATCCAGCATCACATGAGCAGATTGAATAATATGACGAATATCATGCAAGCCCGACGCATGAGACAATAGATGCCTTAGTGTAATTTTTTCTTTGCCATGACCAACAAATTCAGGCCAATATTCATAAACAGGGCGATCATATTCAAGTAATCCCTTACTGACTAATATATGAACCAATGTTGCCAATATACCTTTGCCTGTCGAATAGGACAAACTCAAGGTGTCTTCTTTCCAAAGTGTCGCCCCTTGCTGTAAACCCATCCATAAATCTGCAACCTTTTCGCCACGGAAATAAACTGCGATTGCCGAGCCACCCTTGGTTTCTGGTGGAATTGTCTTGCGCAATGCTTGAATCAGTGGCTCAAATTCAGGTGTACAAGTCCCGTGAACGACATATTCGGTCTTGCCTTGTAACTGACGAATGAGTTTCAAAAATTCCATTTCTGATAATCCTTTATTGCTTATCCATATCTAAATTTATAGAGCAACATCCATTTGGGTAAAACACAGCGCTTTCTTGTAAATGTGTTTTTCACTTCACTTTTTGCTAAAGAGTGATTCTAAGTCACTTTTGAGATAAAAATTGTATTAAATAAAAAAACACTCATAGGATCCGAGAAACTATGAGTGTTTTTATAACATCTTAGAGCAAATAAAACTTACGACTAAGCTGCCATTTCTTGCGCGCGTTTTGCTGCTGGCGATGAATTGAGATACGCCAAAGCTTCCTCTGTAGAACCTTCTTTTTCAGGATTATACCAAGGGCTAAAATATGAAGCTTGCTGAGCAATCAGCCAAAGCGGATGTGGTAAATGACCTGTCTTGCTTTCTTTTGCCCATTGTAACCATATCCATGGTTTAAATACGCTTGGTTTTTTGGCTGAAAATTGAGGATCTTGACCCATAAAATTCGCAGCACCATCGACCCAAAGACCAAGAATAGCAGGCACAGCAACTAATGATAAGTAGTAACGAGACAGATAATCCCCACCTAAATGCTTGTACAAATCAAATGCAACGCTTCGATGCTCAACTTCTTCCGCACCATGCCAGCGTAATAAATCGAGTAACACGGGATCAGCGCCGACTTTATCCCAAGCTTTATTTTCCAATACATAATTACCGAGCACACAAGTCATATGCTCAATCGTTGCAACTAAACCTAGACGTAAGACTAACCAACGTTTTTCTAAGAGTTTAGGAACTGTCAGACCTAGTGGCGCATCTGCCAATAACTGATCAAACAACAAGTCCATGATCTTCATATTTCGATCAGTTTCAACATTATGAGTCTTTAAATATTCATTGATCGCACTACCATGGGCACGCGCGTGCATCGCTTCTTGGCGAATAAACATCTGCACATCTTCGCGTAGCTTCTCATCAGTGACAAACGGAAGTGCTTTATTATATAAACGGCAGAACCAGAACTCACCAGCAGGCAGAATTGTATTGATTTCATTGATAAAGTGACTTGCAAATGGCTGTCCAGGAATCCATTCAAGTGGTGTGTTCATCCAATCAAATTTTACTTTACGTGGAATCAGGCTATCTACCGTATGAGAAGCTCTGCGAGGTTTCCCAGTAAATTTGCTTATTGATAAAATGCCCATTATGACACTCCTACTAAAAACTGAATAAATCTGACCAATGCTTCTATGTGATGCTTCTATCTGAATTACTTTATATCATCCAATATATGCCATCTAGCGACTACGTCAACAGCATAAAATGACATCGACTCACAAGGTCAAAAACTGAAATCTCAGCTATTAAATACCATTCTGATGAGTCATTGCATGCCAAAATCTGTCTTTTGATGTCAATCTCGCAAAAAAACTCTACTCATTAATCAGTGATATAAAAAAACCACTTTATTTCAAGTGGTTTCTTAAATCATAGTGCGAATACAATTACTGTTTAATGACTAATACTCGCTCTTCACACATATCTGCAATCGCATAACGAATGCCTTCTCGCCCCAATCCACTGTCTTTCACGCCACCATATGGCATGTTATCAACGCGGAAGGTTGGCACATCATTAATGATCACGCCGCCTACATGCAGCTCATCCCATGCTTTCAGCATTTTAGTAAGATTTTGTGTGTAGACACCTGCTTGTAAGCCGAAACGACTCTGGTTCACTAATTCAATAGCTTCTTCAAAAGTCGTATATCTTTCTAAAATGACGACTGGACCAAAGGCTTCATTTTGATAAACATCAGATACATCGGGTACATTTTCCAGCACCGTCGCCTCGAGCATCACGCCATTTAAATGACCGCCAGCAAGCAAAGTTGCGCCTTGATGAATCGCATCATCAATCCAACCTTTCAAGCGTAGTGCTTCTTTTTCCTTGATCATTGGACCAATGACCGTATCCGCGAGATGTGGATCGGCGGCTTTTAATTTGCTAACACGTGCCACGAATTTCGCTTTAAGTTCATCATAAATATCTTGATGCGCCAAAATACGCTGCACACTGATGCAAACCTGACCCGACTGAATAAATGCACCAGTCACCAAACGATCCAATGCCGCATCAATATCTGTATCTGGCTCCACAATCACAGCAGCATTACCACCAAGCTCTAATACGACCTTTTTGCGCCCTGCTCGCGCCTTCATATCCCAGCCCACTTGATCAGAACCAGTAAAGCTAAGTAATTTGAACCGATCATCAGTCACGAACAAATCTGCACCTTCGCGATGACAAGGCAATATCGAAAACGCCCCGATCGGCAAATCAGTCTCTGCCAAAACCTCAGCCATAATCAGTGCACTCACAGGTGTCAAACTGGCAGGTTTCAATACAAACGGACAACCCGCTGCAATTGCAGGCGCAATTTTATGGGCGGTTAGGTTCAATGGAAAATTAAATGGACTAATCAGCGATACCGCACCCACTGGAACACGCTGAGTCATTCCGCGATATGCGCCTGCGGTCGCAGTGACATCTAATGGCATGACAGAACCTTTGTCCAATTGTGTCACAGCATCAGCAGCAAGTTGGAAAGTACTAATCAGACGCAGTACTTCACCTTTTGCCGAAGTCAGTGATTTACCACCTTCAACAATCAACACTTCCACTAACTCATCAAATCGTTCGGTAAAACGCTTCACACAATGAAGCAAAATGGCTTGTCTTTGATAGGTTTTAAGCTGTGCCATAGGCTTTTCAGCTTTGACCGCAGCTGCAATTGCCTGCTCAATAATCGCACCATCAGCAAGCGCAACTTGAGTCACAGTCTTAAGAGTGAATTTATCGGTGACATCGAGCCATTCACTCGATGTGACTGGGCGATTGGCTAAATAAAGAGGATATTGTTTCGGAAAAGTAAAAATCGTCATGATCGTTGTTTTATATCAATGAATATGGGCAATATCCTAGCCCATATCCAATGTATTCGTAAGTCATGAAACGTTGTGATTTGAATGGAAATTCCAATAAGTTTTACATGACCTACGTTATTACGCTTGCTCACTCAAATAAACTTGCCCATCTTGTTCAGTGACATTGTAATGCTTTAGACCACATGGTTTTTTTCCCAGAGCTAGCACGTCATGTGTGAATTTAGGCAAAGGCAAACCAAGGAATGAGTCCACCCATTTCACATTGTCGCCAGTTGCAAGATCAAATTCAGCACCGTGAAACATACATGTCAGTGTACCGCTTTCAACTTTACCACGACTGAGTGGTAAGCCAAGGTGAGGACATTTGGCAGAATAAGCTTTCAATTCATTATTAACGCGAGTCACAATAACTGAATCATCATCAATTTTAGTACTAAAAAGTTGACCTTCGACAATCGCGGATGATGCTGCAATAGCTTGAGCTAACATGTTTGTTCCTTTCTTAAGTGAAGAGTCTAAGGGGATCTTTACGATCTGTTGACGATTGCTGTAAGTTATTGAAATAATATTACAGTTTCATAAAAATAGTGTTTTAAAGTCTTTTAGCTATCATAGTTCAAAGAGCTTGCCAAAGTGAAATCTCCTGTAATGCACACTTCGATACTTCGACAGGCTCAGTAACCACAAGCTCAGTGAGCTATTTTATTGGTTATATTTATTCATTTTCACGCTCAGGCAACACTCGCCACGTATACAACCAAATAAACGCACCAACACCCATCATCAATGGCACAAGCTGAATCGCAAGTTGCAATCCAATATAGTCTGAAGCGAGTCCCACAATCGATGGACTAATCGCATCACCCAATAAGTGAATCAACAAAATCGTAAACGCAAACGCACGAACACGCAGACTACTCGGCACACAATTGGCGAGCATTGCATTGACTGGACCGTTATAAAACCACAGGAAAAACTGAGCGAAAAATAACATCACGACCGCTAACATTGCATCGTGCAAAGTTAATGCAAACAAACCAAAAACTGTCGCAAGCAACATCGACCAACCAGACAACGCCATATACGGCTGTCTAGTATGTTTTCTTAAATAATCTGCCAAATAACCACCAACAATCGTTCCCAGTAATCCACCAACCACAGCAGACATTCCAACATAATGTCCTGAAGCCTCAATCGACATCCCACGATGACGCTGTAAAAAAGTCGGAAACCAATCAGCCAGTGCCCCAGCCGCAAACGTCACCACGGTATAACCCGCAGCAACGAGCATATATTCACGATTACGAAGTAATAAACCAATCGCTTCGCTCCACTTCGGCGGAGCAACGTCGGCATCATGATCATAATGACCACGACCAGGATCACGAATCCATAACGCAAGTAGCGCCATTAAAATTCCTGGCAAACCACAAATCAAAAATGCTGCACGCCAGCCGTACATTTGCCCGAACATACCGCCCAAAATGAAGCCCATCGCGGATCCAACAGGAATCGCCACATAAAAAATGGTCAAAATTCGATTACGGCGTTCAGGTGGGAAAAAATCACTCAGCAATGCTGGGGCAAGTGTCGCATAGGCTGCCTCGCCTACACCCACTAACGCTCGGGCAAGCATAAATGTCCAGAAGCCTGTCGCAAAAGCAGCCAATGCTGTGGCAACTGACCAGACCACGACACCAGCGGCGATCAGATATTTACGCGGAAAGCGATCTGCAAGCGCACCAAAAATAACGCTTGAAATCATATACACCAAAACAAAACCTGTAATGGGCAAGCTTGTTTCAAAGTCAGTTAACTTCAAATCATGCTTAAACAAATCCTTCACAACACTTGGCACATAACGATCAAGGTAATTCAATAAATTCATCATCGTCAGGACGAAGATTGCGTAACTCGCGCCCTGTGTTGCTTTATTTGCCAGCATTGTAATTCCTTATGGCTATAAATCTTTTAAAAACTAAAATTTTCCATCTGCCCAGAAATGGCAATATCAATTTGCACACCGTTCATTCCACATCGCATCAAGTGCATGCACAAAGTCTTGTGCAAACTGTGTGGCATTAAATAATGGCGTCAACCGTACTTGTTCACGCATGATTGAGCGTAATCGCGCTAGTTCTTGGCGCTGCTTGTGACCTGCATTTGCCCAATCAATCGCCTTTCGCACATATTCTTCTTCACTATGTGTGACCCAATCAGCTAAACCTGCGTTCTTTAATAATGCTTCCCCTTGCCGTCCCAACATACTTGGTAAAGCGAGTGTTAAGGTCGGCACACCCATCCATAAGGCTTCTACAGTTGTTGTTCCACCTGTATACGGAAAAGTATCTAAGATGAAATCGACTTCAGAATATGATGCTAAATAATCTTTGCGATCCATTGCACCGACTAAATCAACTCGCTCAAGATTAATACCTGCATTGATCAAACGTGACTGAAATATTTTTTTTGCTTCCACCTGAGCAAATTCTTTAACTTGAATGCGAAGACGCGCATTAGGACTCGCTGATAATACCTGTGCCCAACATTGCAGCACTCTTTGATTAATTTTGGGAAGCATTTGATAGCACCCAATCACGATTTGCTGATGCTGCAAGCAAGGAGGTGTGCTGACTTCTGGCGCATCTTCTGGGATTGAGAAACAATAACGCAGATGAGGTAATCGCCAAATTTTTTCAACAAAAGCGAATTCTTCGGACGCCGGAATACAAATCGGATCAGCCAAAACATAATCAATGCTCGACAATCCTGTTGAGGCAAAATAACCCAACCAACTGAGTTGTAATGGTGCTGGTTTTCTTGCAAAAACTGGTAAACGATTACCTGTGGTATGACCTGATAAATCAATCAAAATATCAACGTGATCTTGTTTAATCTGTTCTATTAACTGTACATCACTCCATGTATCGACTTGATACCATGCATCAAAATGTGCTTTAAGGCGCGTCGTATATTCATCTTGCTTACTCGTATTATGATAAGCAATAAGAACCAAATGCTCAGCGAGCTTCGGATCAACACCAACCTGTTCTAATACGCTTTCCAAAAAAAATCCTACTGGATGTTTCCATAAATCAGCAGAAATAAATCCAACACGTAACGGTTGATGAAACGTTGGCTTCGTCTGAGAGTTTACATTCGGGAAAAAATCTTCTAATAATCGCTGCTCATAACGGCGTAAATACTGTTTTTGGCTTTCAATATCCAGTGGATAACTAAATTGCTGCAAATTAATCATGCCCGTTAGCAATAATATATTTTTGGGATCAATGAATAATCCTTCTTCAAATAATTGCTTCGCTTCTTCAAAACGCGCTTCGGCTCTAAAAATTTCTGCCAAATTAATTCTTGTTTGAATAGACTTCGAATCAAGGGCAATCGCTTTTTGATAACTTTCTTTTGCCAGTGTGATTTCCCCGCAAAGATTACAAGCAAATCCTAGATTTACATACGAATTATATGAAGGTGTAATCTGAACTGAACGCTGAAAATATCCTATTGCGTCCCTTTCTCGACGAAGTTTGAGCAAGACCAAACCAATATTTGCAAGCATTCCTGGATCATTTGGAATCACACGACTAATTTCTTGCCATAACATCAGTGCTTGTTCTAGTTGTCCAAGTCTCATCAGTGCCGCTGCATACAGATTCTTTGCACGGATAGTGTGCATCACATCATTCTGAGCAACAGCAATACACTGTTGAGCAATACGACATGTCTCCTGCCATTGACCTGCATTAAATGCATTCTGCGCTTGTTGTAAATAAGTCGATGCAGAGTTAGAGGGAGTATTGGTATTAGTTGTAGTCGTGGGTTGAGATGCAGACTGATTAAAATTCAACTGTACAGACATTTTAGTAGACGTAGAAAAAGAAATTTTGTTTTGATTTGAATACTTAGAAGAAGTCATGGTAAATACTAATGATATCTATATTGATCCGTCTTGGCGACTCTATCATCTTGATGATGGCTTTGCCAGTGAGGACAATAATTCATTAAATCGAGGGCGTGTTGAACTTTGTAGACATAAAATAGCGAGTAAGTAAAATTCAATCGCCAAACCAAATTTACGACTCGCTATGTCTCGCACAATGATTCAAATGGAACTCCAATTGAGTTCATTAACGTCCATTTGGATTTACAGGTTGCTGTTGGCCTTGTTGAATCATATTACCCACATAGCCACCAACGGCAGCACCTACAACAGTCGCAGCAATTTTACCATCACCTTTACCAACTTTGTTTCCTAAAGCACCACCAGCAGCGGCACCAAGAATTGCACCAATTGGTAATTCTGATTGAGAATTTTGCCCTTGCTGCGCGTATTGTCCTTGCTGTTGATACTGGCTTTGCTGTTGTTGGTACTGACTCTGTTGTTGATAATTGTTGTATGGCGATTGTGTTGGATAATTTCCGTAGCCATTATTCGCCATGTCGTTCATTCCACCAGCACATCCTTCAAGTGCCAAAGTCGCAACTAATACCGTAGTTAAAATCCCGAAATTACGCATGACACAATCTCCTACATAATCTAAAAAAGCATTAAAAATCAGTTAATTTAAGACAATTCTTATAAATTGCAGTAACGTCAGTAGTCTACAACCAAATGAGCCATCATGAATCGAGTGAATTGTAGTGCATCAGTGATTATGTCAATGCGATGGATCTTTTTTTAGAAAGACATCTTGCTTCCCATAACAAATAAACGTTGATAGCCTGTCGGTAATAAACGTTGCAACCAATCCACACCATACGCCTCAGGCCCAATCAACACACGACGCTTATTCGCTTTTACACCATCCAAAATAATTTGCGCCGCTTTGACAGCGGGAATACGCATAATCTTATCCGCAGATGCTTTTGATTTTTTGAGATTCATGCCCAAACTTGCGACGTTTTCACTCATCTCCGCCGTATGAGCAATATTGGTTTTAATGCCACCAGGATGTACGCAAGTCGCGCTGACTCCATAATTGCTCAAATCTAACTCTTGGCGTAATGATTCCGTAAAACCACGGACTGCAAACTTACTGGCGTTATATGCGCTCTGCGTTGGTTGAGCGGTTAAACCAAAAATACTGGATGTATTAATGATATGCCCATCACCGCTTTCTTTGAGATAAGGTAAAAATGCCTTCGTTCCATAAATTACACCCCAAAAGTTCACTGCCATCATTCGCTCATAATCATGAATTTCATGGCCTTCTACGGTATTACTCATGGCAATACCTGCATTATTAAAAATCAGATTCACCTTTCCATGATCTTTTTTAACCTTATCAGCCCACGCATAAACTTCAGCCTGCTCTGCTGTATTCACCACATCAGCTGTCACGAGGACATTAAAGTGTCTCAGCAATTCAACCGTTTGTTCTAGACCCGCTCGATTAATATCGCTAATCGCAACATGGCACCCAGCTTTAGCCAATAAAATAGCCAACTGCTGCCCCATGCCAGAACCAGCGCCCGTAATTGCTGCAACTTTATTTTCAAACGTCTTCATATCATTTCTCGATTTTGGCTTTATTAGAACTGTTGTAAGTTGGGTAAATAAATTTGTTGATTCGCATTGGATGCTATATTTGACAACAATCATTGTCAATATTAAATTTACTCATCCGACCAGATGTTTTAAGCCAAAACCTAGAGGTGATGTAAGAAAAATAATTTTTTGGGAACAATGACAATAAAGATTAATTATCAAACAATATAAAGCTATTTTTTAAGCGCTTTAGCATCATCATGATGCTAATCAGAGATTACTATATCGATTATCGACAAAAAACGTTTTATAGATAAACCTGAAAATGTTACATTTGCGCATCATTTTGACCTACGAGCCAAACCAAGACAGCCATGTACGTCTACACCGAATTTGACCAAGCAATGGTCGACGAACGTGTCGCCCAGTTCCGCGACCAAACCCAACGTTTCCTCAATGGTACATTAAGCGAAGACGAATTTCGCCCATTACGCCTACAAAATGGCTTATATGTGCAACGTTATGCGCCAATGCTTCGTATCGCAGTACCATATGGTCTCATGAATACTAAGCAATTCCGCAAGATTGCATCGATCAGTAGCCAATATGATCGCGGCTATGCGCACGTTTCAACACGTCAAAACATTCAGCTTAACTGGCCTGCGCTTGAGCAAGTGCCAGATATTTTAGCTGAACTTGCAACGGTACAAATGCATGCGATCCAAACCAGCGGTAACTGTATTCGTAATACCACAACCGACCAATTTGCGGGTCGTATTCGTGGCGAAGTGACTGATCCACGTCCAACGTGTGAAATCATTCGTCAGTGGTCAACTTTCCATCCTGAGTTCGCATTTTTGCCACGTAAGTTCAAAATTGCAGTAAGCGCACTTGAGGAAATTGATCGTGCAGCAACGGCATTCCATGACATCGGTGTTTACTTAGTTAAGAAAACACATGTTGAACAAGAAATTGTTGCCTATAAAGCGCGTGTGGAAGCGGCTAAAGCTGAATTTGCAACATCCCAAGCAGATACATCACTGGATGATGAAGCAAAAGAAGCAGCCCAAGAAGCTTATCACGATGTCATCAACTCATTCTTAAATGTTGATCTTGTTGAAAAAGCACTGCAAGAAGAACCTTCTGAGTGGGGCTATAAAATCATGGCTGGTGGCGGTCTAGGCCGTACGCCAATCATCGGCTCAATCATTCGTGAGTTTTTGCCGCGCGAAGATTTGATTGCTTATCTAGAAGCCGCCTTGCGCGTTTACAACCTGCATGGTCGCCGTGATAACAAATACAAAGCGCGTATCAAGATTTTGGTAAAAGCACTCACTCCTGCTGTATTTGCACAGAAAACCGAAGCAGAGTTCAACCAAATCAAAGACAGCTTGAAAGTTCCAGCTGATTTATATGCAAACATGGAAAAGAACTTCACGCTTCCAGCATATAAATCTCTGCCAGACTTAGATTTCACTGATTTGTTGAAAAGCAACAGTACGTTTGCCAACTGGTATCGTATCAACACGCATCCAAACAAAACTTCTGGTTATCGCATCGTCACGATTTCACTGAAACGTGCGGGTATTGCACCTGGTGATGTAACTTCTGAAGAGCTGGATTTAATTGCTGACTTAGCTGATCAATATAGCTTTGGCGAACTGCGTACCACACATTTGCAAAACGTTGTTTTGGCTGACGTTGAACAGTCCAAATTGTTTGAATTGTGGGAAGTATTAACCAAGCATAACTTAGCACGTGCACACATTGGTTTTGTCACTGACATCGTTTGCTGCCCAGGTGGTGACTATTGTTCATTGGCAAATGCGAAATCAATTCCAATTGCTGAAGCAATTGCACGTCGTTACCAAGACCTTGATACTGTTTATGATATTGGTCATCTTGACCTAAATATTTCAGGTTGCATGAACGCATGTGGTCATCATCACGTCGGTCATATCGGTATCTTGGGCGTGGATAAAAAAGGTGATGAGTTCTACCAAGTATCGCTTGGTGGTAATTCAGGACATGATTCCAGCATTGGTGACATTCTTGGACCTTCTTTTGGTGCAGATGAAATGGCTGATGTCGTCGAAGAAATCTTGAATACCTATTTAGATCTTCGTTTATCTGAAAATGAACAATTTATCGAAACCTATCGTCGTATCGGGTTAGCACCATTTAAGGAACGTGTGTATGCCAAATAATACCAACACTGTATTAACAACCACTGGCGACACCTATCTGGACACCTTTCAACGTATTGGTGAAGATGGCGTTATTCCAGCAGGCGACGTGATTGTGACACTGGCACAAGTCAATCGTTTATGTGAAATTACTGGTAAAAAAGGCTTGGTTTTAACCGAAGTCGATTCACCAGAAACTCATCAATTGCCGTTAGCTCAACTTGATTTAATTGAAATCCGCTTCCCTGCTTTTGCAGATGGTCGCGGCTATTCATTTGCAACTTTGTTGCGTCGTTTAGGCTACCAAGGTGAACTTCGCGCGACTGGCGATGTGTTTAAAGATGTGTTGTTTTATTTAAAGCGCGTAGGTTTCAACAGCTTTATTTTGAAACAAGGCAAAGACTTAGGTGAAGCAAAAGGCGGTTTGAACGATTTCACTGCGGGTTATCAAGCGTCTACTGCCCAGCCACAAACGCACTATCAAGCAGGTCGTTAATTTTAAATTGTTTAAAGAAACCGCTACTCTTTTAGCGGTTTCTTTATATGCGGCTCGACAATAAACTTGACCGTAATACTTCATGAATACAATTTTTGGGTCATATCATCGTGCTTAAACACGGATTAGACTCAATTCAATATGTGTACGTGACACCAAGAACTCACTGCGAAATGGATTATCTGGAAAATATTAACAAGGAAATTGTGATGAAAAACTTAATGAAACATAAGTTACTTTCTAGCTTTTTAAGTGCGTCGATGCTTTTTGCAACGGTTGCTCCATCAATGGCGACTTTTGCAGCTGAGCCAGATCCATCCAAACCACTGGGGCCAAATGGTCCAAATGTTGATGAATTAGAAAAATACTCTGAGATTTTTGCTCATGCAAAAAAACTCATGGATAACCCTAAAACATGGGACAAAATTCCATCTAAAGTCACTTTATGTGTATTTTCACCAGAAGGCGCTCATGGCAAAGGCTTTGATTTCGCCATGAATACAATGAAAGAGCTGCCGAAATACACTCAAATTGCGAAAAATATGGGCATTGATCTAAAAATCAGCCTGACCTCCCCACTCGATATGCACATCGAAATGGCGTCTCAAGCGCTTAAACGTAAAGCCGCGACAGATGTAAAATTCCGTATTTATACTAATGAAAAAATTGCCTCTGATGACTTTAAGGTTCATCAGTGTGACGGCGTCGCCATGAGTAATTTACGCGCAAAAGAATACAACAAGTTTGTTGGCAGTCTTGATGCGATTGGTGCGATTCCTTCATATAAGCAGCTTAGTGCAGCAATTTCACTACTTGCTAAACCTGAAGCTGCAAAATATATGATCAATGATGATTATGAGACAGTCGCCATGATCCCGATGGGCGCTGCTTATATCATGGTCAACGATCGTAAGATTAATTCGCTCGCTAAAGCTGCGGGTAAGAAAATTGCTGTGTTGGACTATGACAAGTCACAGGCAAAAATGGTGCAACAAATTGGCGCACAACCCGTTTCTGTTGATTTAACAACTGTTTCAGGGAAGTTCAACAATGGTCAGGTCGATATCATGGCTGGCCCAGCGCTAATCTTTAAACCGTTTGAATTGTATAAAGGGATGACTGCGCCTGATGGTACAGTGAAGGGTGCAATTATTCGCTTCCCTGTGGTTCAAATCACGGGTGTTATGATGATGCATCGTGGCAAATTCCCTGATGGTGTCGGTCAATTGGTTCGTGAATTTGCTGCGACACAGACACCACTTGCTTATCAATTCATTGATGAAACCGAACAATCAATCGATCCTAAATATTGGATGGATGTAAATCCTTCTGATAAACCAGGGTACGTCAAACTCATGCGTGAATCACGTATTCAAATGACTAAAGAGGGCTATTACGATAAACGTATGATGACTTTCCTCAAGAAAATTCGTTGTCAGTTTGATCCAACGAACTATGAATGTAGTTTGACGGATGAGTGAGTTGAGATGAGAGTTGTTCCAGCATATGAATAAATTTCGTATGCTGGATTGTTGAAATTTAAAAACATTTTGAGTGTATTATCGGACAGTTATCTTATGGATCAGTAATGATACTTAAGATTAATTAATAATTTTAGGAGTGTTATGTTTTGACTAAAACAATTATAGACGATGATATTTATGACGACTTTCAATCAGCCTTTCTTAATCAAATGATTTTGAGTATAAAAAGAGCCGTTGAGACACATATTGTAGATGTTAAGCTTTCACAGAAAATTGTTGCTGATGTTACATTTGCAGTGTGTTGCGATATTGATGGCAGCAGCATTATGAAATTCAATGAAAAAGAACTTGTCCCAAGCCTTTGTTTTGAAGAAGATGATAACAAGCTGGTTACAGGTCCTTCATGGATGCATGAATATGCTTGTGGTGCGGTTGATGCAGTATATTAACTGTAATAACTTAATTTCGTTAATTCTGTATATTTAGGGATGGGCTTAAGCCCATCCTACGCGAGAGGCTACCTACTAAAATAACTACTTAAACCAAGCCACCAACCAAGCAATATTCCCAATCAACAATATCGCCGCTACAACCTGCCAAAACCTTACAGGATGCTTCTCAATCAGCGGCATTTTCGGACGGGTAAGTTCATAATTCGGACGCTCTAAATCAGCCTGCCACTCTCCTAAATCGTCATAACGCTTATCCGCATCCAAACTACAAGCTCGCATCAGCGCGGCATCCATCCAGATCGGCACATGTGGGTTATAAGTCGTTGCAGGAATGTACGCTAACTTGGCAAAGTCAGCAGGTTTCTTGGCGTAGACGTATTCCTCACCATACGGCATTTTTCCAGTGAGTAATTCATAAAACGTCATAGCCAAAGCAAATTGATCTGATTTTGCAGAAGTTTGTAAACCAAGTGCGTATTCAGGTGCGGCGTACTCCATCGCACCGGGACGCGTCCGATGATCAGTCACACTTCCCACCTGTGCACTTCCAAAGTCGATGAGCTTTAACTGAGCATGACTCGGAATATGATTAGGCAACTCCTCCAATGAATCATGCAAGACGATGAAATTATCAGGTTTGACATCTTGATGAAGTGTTTCTCTGCGATGTAGCGCACGTAAAGCGCGTACTGCTGGACGCACAAACTGAATCACAGTTTCCACTGGTGCATCTGGATGCTGCTTGCGCCACTGACGAAGCGTCTGCCCTGTCAGATACTCCTGAACTAAATACATAAATTGACGTGGTTGCTCAGGTGATAAAGTTACCACAATATCAGGATGCGTGATCCGCTGACCAATCCACTCCTCCTGCATAAACGCGTGCAACGCCTCAACATCATCAGTGAATTGAGCGGCAGGCGTTTTTAAGATGACTTGTCGTTGATCACTTAACTGAGTCGCGCGATAAATCTTACTGCGACTATTAGCATGCAACTCCGAAACGATTTCAAAGCCATCAACTTGTTGCCCTGAAAGCAAAATATCAGGGAGTAATGGTAAAAAACTTTCAAGCTGTGGCGGCTTGTCTTCAGCCAGTGATAACTGATTGATCTGGATTAACTGACATGACAAGTTATCCTGACTATTTGCTTGCTTTGCAGCTTCCATAATGGCATTAACGCAAAGCTCGATAGGATTCTGTGTCGGAGCATTTTCATCATTTGGATCGACATTAATTTCAGAGAATGATTGAATCAGATTCGACAGCTCACTTTCGGAAAGTACCCCATGTACACCATCTGTCGTCAAGAGAAAATAATCACCGACTTGCACATCGACTTGGCTATAGTCCACATCGACACGCCAATCCATGCCCAAAGCCCGAATTAATTGCGACGAGCTTCCCATCTCAATCGTATGGTCTTTCGTTAAACATTCTAAGGCAACTTGCCCAACTCTTTGTGGCTTACGATATCGCCAGATACGAGAATCGCCCACATGAAAAAGATGTGCCGTCGAAGCAGAAACCACCATCGCACTAAAAGTGGTCAGATGCGTACTATAACGATGATTGTAATGTTGACCCTGACCATGCAGCCATCGGTTAATCGCAGAAACAACCCTGAATCCCGCAGTCTTAATCGACCAGTTTAAATCTGTCGCCAAGAAGTCACTACAGAATGACCGAGTTGAAATCACTGCGGCACGCCCACCTTCTTCCGCAGTACTTACACCATCCGCAATTGCGGCAATCATAATCTGCGATTTACGCCCAACGCCTTCAGGCAAATGCATGATCAATGCATCGTCATTAATGTCCTTAATGCCTTTATCACTTGATTGCGCAGCAGTAACTTGAAGTGGCATGAAAATAATACTCTAAACTAATATGTAATTAAATTTTTAATAACAACCTGATAGTCCAAAAACCAAGACAGAATTTCTATCTTGGTTTTGGTTGTTTACTTACCTTTGAATCATCACGACTCAAAGGTGATTTTATTAAAAGACAATTTTATTCCACAGCAATCCGCTCAACACGACCATCTGGATGGACTTCAATCATATGGCCACGAGGCTCAGTGATGAAAAGTGCTCCAACGAATGCCAGACCACCAATCGCCGCAACCAGATAGAAGAAACCAGTTGGAGACAGCATTGAGAATGCGGTTAGAAACAATACACCACCGACATTACCATACGCACCTGTCATTCCTGCGATTTGACCAGTCATACGACGTTGAATCAAAGGAATAATCGAATACACCGCGCCACATGCACCTTGAACAAATACTGATGTTGCGATGACCAAACCAAGTGCTAATGGTAAAGTCCAACCTGCATTACCCATTTGTGACATCAATCCGTAACCAATTGTTTGACCTAGCAAGCACAACAACAGAATCTTACGACGACCCGCAGCATCAGACAAATATCCACCGCCTGGACGAGCAAAGATATTCATCACAGCGAAACAACCTGCGCTAAAACCAGCAACCGTTTGCGATGCACCAAAATGATCAATAAAGAATTGTGGCAGCATTGAGATCACAGCAAGTTCAGATCCAAAACACGCCATATACGCCAAGTTCAATACAGCAACTTGTTTGAATTCATAACGTGGAGCAACTGGTGCATTTGCATCAAACAAATGCTTGTTTACTTGCCAAATTTTTGCATATTGATAAATAGTGAGCGCAGCGATTGCAAGATAAGCAAGCAATGTTTGGCTATCAGACAATAATTTCAATCCAGCAGGTGATAAACGCCATGCCATGAATGCCAGAACCAGATATAACGGTGCAGTCATGAATACATAGAATACAAAATCACCTTTAGTCGTCACTTCCAAACCACCCGATTTCATCGGACGGAAATAAGTTGAGCCTTCTGGCGTATCACGAACACTACGATAAAAGATGAAGCTATATACAAGTGCAAGAACACCTGTTGTTGCAATCGCAGCACGCCAGCCATCAGCTCCACCAACCACATTAAATGCAATGAATGGCATCGTCATCGACACAATTGCAGCGCCTAGGTTTCCCCAACCGCCGTAAATCCCTTCAGCAAATCCAACTTCCCGAGCTGGGAACCATTCTGCAATGAGACGAATCCCCACAACAAATCCAGCACCAATAAAACCAAGGAGAAAACGTAATATGGCTAATTGTTGATAGTTTTGCGCGGCTGCAAATGCCAAACATAATACGCCGCCAACAAATAAAATACCTGTATAAGACTTACGAGGGCCAATCTTATCAACCAAGACACCAACCAAAACACGAGCAGGAATAGTTAATGCAACGTTCAGCATCAGTAGTGCTTTAACTTGTGGAGCCGTCATTCCAAAATATGTTTTCAGAGCAGGCATTAAAGGTGCTGATGCAAACCAGATTAAAAAAGTAATAAAAAAGGCAATCCACGAATGATGAAGAATTTTGATCCGAGGAACGCTCAATTTAAATAGAGGAATTTGATTAGCCACGAGAAAACCCCTTCAAATTAATTAAATATGTCGAAATAAAAATAATTCAAAGTAAATAAAAAGCGCCCATACCGATATTCTCTGGTATGGACGCCTTTGTCCACCTAAACTAAATTTATGCTTAACCAAACTGAATCTTTACAAGCCTTCGATCCGCCTTTGGATACCGTCGACTTCACTCACATATTTAATAAAGCATTAACCGTGCCAAAAATATGAATTACTCAAAATAGACAAATGATTATCTGTTATATAACTGAAATTTATATATTTTCCTAAATAAATACTATTTTCTTCCAGGCATACATCTGTGTTCAAATCTGTAATGAATGATATCAAAGCATTTTAATCAACTCCTGACTTTGCCAAATTGATATAAGTCAGTATTAATAGGAGTTTTATCGTGGCGAACTATTTTGGTGCATTTGATGTGATTTTATGAAGTGGATGGCTTGGCATTGCAGAGATTAAAACAAAAAAAGGTGTAGCAAGCTAAGACTTACGCATTGCTTAAGCGATGCGTAAGTCTTAAAAAAGCTAGTCCATAGCAATTAGCTGAACATTGCCTTTTTCATCGACTTCAACCATATGGCCTTTAGGCTCATCAAGCATACAAGTCACCAATACCGCGGCGGCAGAGACAGCTGCAATCACAAGAAAGAAAACCATCGGGCTAACGAAACTCAATACGGTAAGGAAAATCACGCCACCAACATTGCCATAAGCACCTGTAAGACCAGCGATTTGACCCGTCATGCGCCGTTGAATCAGTGGCATGACCGAATCAACACCACCGCAAGCGGCCTGAACAAAGATGGAAGTGATAATAGTCAAAGCAATCGCCATCCCCACAGACCAACTACTATCAACTCGTGACAACAGCAGGTAGCCGACTGTTTGCGCTGTAAGCATCATCGTTAACACCTTACGACGACCAATGCGGTCAGAGAGCCATCCACCACCTGGACGCGCAAAGAGATTCATAATTGCAAAGCTGCCTGCAGTGATGCCCGCATAAACAGGGCTGATCTTGAACGTATTGATAAAGAACAAAGGCAACATTGACACGACCGCCAGTTCGGAACCAAAACAGGCTAAATAGGTAAAATTGATAATCGCGACTTGTTTGAATTTGTACGCAGGTGCAGGTGGATGTTCACCTGTATAAAGGTGTTTATTCACTTGCCAGAGTTTAGCGTATTGATAAACGACCAAGGCAACAATCACTGCATAAGCGATTAGGCTGGTCGCTGTTGATAACAAACCGAACTCACCTAAACGCCAAGTCAATAACACCAGCGCCAAGTACAACGGTAAGGTCATGAGGCAATACAAAACAAAGTCGGCTTTGCTGGTCACTTCTAGTCCGCCAGTTTTTGCTGGACGGAAATAAGTAGAGCCTTCGGGTGTGTCACGTACTTTACGGTAAAAGATGGCGCTGTAGGCGATCGCGATAATCCCTGTGAGGGCGATTGCATAACGCCAACCATTGTCACCACCAAAACTCAATGCCAGCACAGGCATCGCCATACTGGCAATCGCCGCACCAAAGTTACCCCAGCCAGCATAAATACCTTCTGCAGCACCCACTTCACGGGCAGGAAACCATTCACTGACCAAACGGACACCGATCACAAAACCTGCACCAGAGAAACCCAGCAAGAAACGCATCAACGCGAGCATTCCAAAGCTGGTGGCGGCTGCAAAACCCAAACAGAGTACGCCACAGAATGCGAGCAGAACACTATAAGTGATGCGCGGGCCATATTTGTCAACCAATACACCAATCAAAATTCGTGCAGGAATGGTGATGGCGACATTTAATAACAACAGCGCTTTGATATCATTTTCACTCAAGTTAAAAGTAGTCTTGAGCATTGGCATTAATGGCGCATAGGCAAACCACAAGATGAAAGTGATGAAAAATGCCAACCAAGTAAAATGCAAAATCCGTATCCGAGGAATGGAGACATTGAATATCGCGATACGATTAGCCAAGATAACTCTCCGCCATATATAAATAAAAAGCTAAATTAAACAAAAAAATTCGAGACAGATGTGAGATTAACACATCTGTTACAGTCTTAATTAAGTATTACTTTTCAGACATTTGTGGAGAAATAAATCACTCTACAGTTCATTATTAATTCAGAGCAATCAATACATCATTACCATCAAGTTTGACAGAGTAAGTTTTGATTGAAACGCTATCATCTTCTACACACTGCCCTGTTTTCAAATCAAAGTGTTGTTTATAAATTGGTGAAGCGACGACATCTAAACCTTTTAGATTACCTGTAATACCACGTGCAATGACATTGGCTTGACTAAATGGATCAAAATTTGAAACTGCATAAACATTGCCATCTTTTAAACGAAACAATGCAACTTGTTCACCATTAACCAATGCTGGAACGCCAATGTTCGGGACAAGATCAGTTAGCGTACAAATTTTTTCTAACATGATGATAATCTCCAATATTTTATATACTTAAAACGTTAATCTTAAAAAGACTTCCTATTCGGTCAAAATAGGAAGTAACACACAAAACCATTTTGCTCATGATTAATGAGCACAAACACTTTTTACGCCATCCCAACAACTTCAACCACATTTATCCGTCCTGCTTTTTCGTTTGGTGTCGCAGGGCGAATTTGTCCACGTTCTTCCACAAACACGATGTTGTCATCGGCTTGGTTAGAGTTAACGAAAGGTTTAAAGCGTTTCATGATTTCTGGATCATTGATCGCTGTTTTCCATTCGCATTGGTAGGTATCAACAACATATTGCATTTGTGATTCAAGCTCTGCCGCAAGACCCAGAGAGTCATTGATAATGACATCTTTAAGATAGTCTAGACCGCCTTCCATATTGTCACGCCACACGCTGGTGCGTTGTAGGCGATCCGCTGTTTTGACATAGAACATCAAGAAACGATCGACATACTTGATCAATGTTTCACTGTCCAAATCAGAAGCAAGCAATTCTGCATGACGAGGTTTCATACCACCATTACCACAGACATAGAGATTCCAGCCTTTTTCGGTCGCAATCACACCAACGTCTTTACCTTGTGCTTCTGCACACTCACGTGTACAACCTGACACTGCAAATTTGATTTTGTGTGGTGAACGCAAACCGCGATAGCGATTTTCTAACTCGATCGCAAACCCAACTGAATCCAACATACCGTATCTGCACCATGTTGAACCCACACAAGATTTTACGGTGCGCAATGATTTGCCATAAGCATGGCCAGACTCAAAACCAGCATCAATCAGCTCTTTCCAAATCAATGGCAATTGCTCCAGACGTGCACCAAAAAGATCCACACGTTGACCACCAGTGATCTTAGTGTAAAGGTTGTATTTTTTGGCAACAGCACCAACTGCAATCAAACCCTCTGGAGTGACTTCACCGCCTGGCATACGCGGTACGACAGAATATGTGCCGTCTTTTTGCAAGTTAGCCATGTAGTAATCATTGGTATCTTGCAGGCCTGCGAGTGGTTTTTTCAGCACATGCTCATTCCATAGCGATGCTAAAATACTTGCCGCAGTTGGTTTACAGATATCACAGCCATCATGTTGACCATTGCCATGTTTTTCGAGCAACTCATCAAATGATTTGATTTTTTCAACTTGGCAAATGTGGAACAGCTCTTGACGTGAATACGCAAAGTGTTCACAGATGTCTTTTTTAACTTCGACACCCATTTTTTCAAGTTCAGCATTCATCACTTGTTTGACCAGTGCCGAACAACCACCACAAGAAGTCGCAGCTTTAGTACCATCTTTGATGCTGTCATAATCCATGCAACCACGCGCAACGGCATCACAAATTTCGCCTTTGCTCACGTTATTACACGAACAAATCGTTGCGCTCATTGGCAATGCATCTGCACCTAAAGCTGGTTTTGCTGAACCATCAAAGCTTGGCAAAATCAATGCTTGCGCGTTATCTGGCAAATCCATGTCATTCAACATGAGTTGTAGTAAGCCACCATAAGCTTCCACATCACCGATCAACACCGCACCATGCAATTTCTTGCCATCAGCAGATACAACTAATTTTTTATAAATTTCATTAGGTTCATCAACATAAACAAAGCTTTGCGCACCAGCAGTTGTCGCATGCGCATCACCAATCGATGCCACATCCACACCCATCAATTTGAGCTTGGTTGACATGTCTGCGCCCAAAAACTCTTTTTTCTTCTCATGTTGAATGATGGAATGCGCTGCGGTTTCTGCCATTTGATAACCAGGAGCAACCAGACCGTAAATACGACCTTCCCAAAGTGCACACTCACCAATCGCATAAACATCTGGATCATTGGTCAGACATTCATTGTTAATGACAATCCCGCCACGAGGACCAACATCTAAACCAAATTTACGCGCCAAATCATCACGTGGACGAATCCCTGCAGAGAACAAAATCATGTCGGTTTCAAGATGAGAACCATCGGCAAAGTTCATGCGATGACGACCGTTTTCACCATCAACGATTTCAGTGGTGTTTTTGCCTAAATGAATACCTACGCCCAGTGCTTCAATTTTTTTGCGCAAGACTTTGCCTGCACCATCATCGATCTGTACTGCCATCAAACGCGGTGCAAACTCAACCACATGTGTTTCTAAACCTAAATCACGTAGTGCCTTCGCTGCTTCAAGTCCGAGCAAACCACCGCCAACCACTACACCCACTTTTGAACGTGTTGCGCTGACTTTCATCGCTTCAAGGTCATCGATTGTGCGATAAACCAAGCAGTCTTCACGATCTTTACCCGGTAATGGTGGAACAAATGGATAAGAACCCGTTGCCAAGATTAATTTGTCATAAGGCAGTGTTTCACCAGTTGTTGTTGTCACGGTTTTAGCTGCGCGATCAATTTCAGCCGCGCCTTTGCCTAAATGCAGTTTGAAACCATTGTCTTCAAAGAAATTTGGACTGACCAAAGACAAATCTTCTGCCGTTTTTCCTGAAAAATAAGAAGTGAGTTGCACACGATCATACGCAGGCAAGTTTTCTTCACAGAGCACAGTGACATCAATCGGCGTACCCAGATTTGCTGTCGCTGCATCGCGTGCCAAAACTTCAACAAAACGATGTCCAACCATGCCATGACCGACGACGACGATTTTCATATTGAGCTCCGTACTGCTTCAAAACCGATTTAAATTAAAATCGGATAAATTCTTAAACTGCGCTGGGAATCTAACTCCCGAACCGCGTCAACCAAAAAAGTATCATATTGCGATATAAATACATTCAATATTCATGCCAACTAAACAGACATGCTGCTGATTTGATGAATGGATTTAACAATACGCCCTCATTTGGAGCATCAGTCGAAGATAAAAATGAAAATAAATTAATTTAAATTATTGTTAAATAATGTTTTTATTAAACTCGTTAAACACATGCAAATAATCAATAAATACCAAAAATGTGCATAGAATTGCTAAATCAAGCGCAAAAAATACAAACCACATTGCGTGATGCACCAATACAATACAACACAATAAAGTGCATCGATAAAGCTCAAAAATTTAGAAGGATAAAAGCACGAATTAAAATATATTTATAATAAACAGAATCTTAAAATGTAATTAACATCATTTTCTCTAAAACAAGTATACAACTCATCGCAAAATCATCATGCATTACTAAAGTGCAACGCCATTTGATATTCACCAATTTGTTGCATTTATAAATTGATCTACATGATTCAGAGTTTGTTGCAGAGTTTTATAAGGCAATTATCAAACAAGCAGTGGCACAATTCGAAGCCACATCACCGCAAGTACACCATTACTCATACCAAAAATAAACATACGATGCAAAACGCGATTATAAGTTAGATGTACAGCACTGTGACAAATGCGTAATCCAACATAAGTCCAAGCCATGTATAGAAAAATCGTATCTGCTTTGCCAGTGATAAATAGAATAATATTTGCAGCATAAAATAAAATCGGCAACTCTAAGAGGTTCATATAGTTGCGATTAGGAATACTGACAACTGTTGGCACGCGCGCTGATTCACCAAACTTAAAGTCATCTTCTGTGACTTGTTTTGCTCGAAAAGCCTTGACTCGTTGATACGGCATCAGTAACAGAACAAGCAACGTGAATAATGCTAAAGCTGCAACAGGCTGCAAAATTAGGATTTGTTTCACGAATTACGCTCCCTGTAATATTTGATAGATCCTAAGCGATTAATCAGACTGACGATGCGCCTCAGATAAATAATCGTCAGATTGCATTTCAAGTAATCGTGAACGAGTACGTTCGATCTCAAATGCTAATTTTTCACCTTGATAGAGTTCTAAAATCGATTGTTGAGCTGTGATCACCAGCTTCACGCGACGATCATAAAACTCATCAACCAAATAAATCAGCCGCCTAGTTGCATCTGCGATTTGATCATTTAATAAAGGGACGCGACCCAGCAAAACCGTGTTATATAACTTTGCAATTTCAATAAAATCCGCTGCGCTACGCGGCTTCATGCACAATTCATCAAAACAACACCATAACAAATCGTCTGTACGACCTTCGACCTCAATCGTACGATCATTAATGATAATGTCTTCCTGAGAAACCAAATGATGCTTGGTTAACGCAGAAAATCGCACTGCTAACCAGTTCATGGATTCATCAGTCAGTGGTGAACGATAAAGATTAGCCTGCTTCAAAACACGCAAACGATAATCCACACCAGAATCGACATTCAAAACAGTGCAATGCGCTTGCAATGCAGCAATTGCGGGCAAGAAACGATCACGATGAATGCCATTTTTATACAAGCCATCTGGCGCAATATTGGATGTCGCAACTAAAGTAATGCCGCGTTTAAACAACATGGCAAATAAATCACCCAAAATCATTGCATCAATGACATTACTAACAAAAAACTCATCAAAACAAATCAGCACAGCTTCTTTGTAAATCAAATCTGCAACTTTTTCTAATGGATCACTTTGGCCTTTTAACGCATTCAGCTCACGATGAACCCGTTGCATAAAATGATGAAAATGCATCCGCATCTTGCGACGAAACGGTACAGAATCATAGAACTGATCCATTAACCATGTTTTGCCACGTCCAACGCCGCCCCATAGATACACACCTTTAGGTACGCCAACACGGCGTAAATGAAATCCTTTTGATTGTTGGCGGCGAATCACTAACTGCTGGTACAGTTGATCCAGTGCATATACCGCATTACCTTGTTCATCATCCTGAATAAATGTACCGCTACTTAATGCATCCGCATAGCGTTGCGCTGGCGTCCGTTCATCCGTGCCTGTATCTAAAATAGGTGTATTCATACTCATGGAAATCGATGCTCCAACTGCGATCCAATTTCAGGTAAATGCCCATGAAAAAAATGGCCACACTCTGGAATAATCGCTAAATCAAACTGACGCTCATTCGCCCAATCAATTATTTTTTGTGGCGAAACAACCTCATCTTCTGCGCCAACAATCACACATGTATCTGAAGGTAAGCTCAATGTCGCCATTGGGAAGTTTTCTACAGCAGGTGCAACCAGATATAATTTCTCAAACTCAAAATGATGTGGATTTTCTTTGAGCAAACGGTCACATCCAGCGGCGGCAATATAACCACCAAATGAAAATCCCGCGACATATAATCGCCTTGCTGTGCTTTCACCTGCTGCCCAGTTCAGCACGCTAAAGAAATCATCAACTTCACCCACACCATCTGCATAGACTCCAGTACTTCCGCCCACTCCACGAAAGTTAAACTGAATAACAGAAACTCCTTGATTGCGAAAAAAACGCGCAAGAGTCGTCACCACTTTATTATCCATAGTCCCCCCCATCAAAGGATGCGGATGACAAATCACAGCAATCGCATCTGACTCCTGCCATAACGGACGAACTTGTAGAGTCCCTGCATTACCTTGAATAAGCTGGTCTGGCATAGTGAGTGAGTGGCTATATAAATGAGGGTGAAAGCCTAGCCGATTAGGCTCAAAAATGCCAACCCGAAATGCAATTTGAAGTCATTTTTTACAACTAATCGTGAAATTAATCCCATTTAGACGAAAACAGCATCTAGATATGAATAAAAAATATACAACCACCAATTGTGTGATTTACAACACACTTCTAGGTAAAAAAAGTGCATAAAACTTATCCACAATCCATGCGATTGTCTTTTTCATGAACAAATAACTAATTTTCTATAGTTTGGTTAAAAGCGAAGCACTTGCAATAAATAAACATATGTATTTATTAAATAATTTTCATTGATTAAATATTGATCAATTTGTTCATTCGCCTTACAAATGCGGCGTTTAACACTGTCAAGCCTGTAGTTGTCCACAGATCCATCCACAATTTTTGTGGACAACACGCCAAACCCTTGTTATTACTGACGGACATACGTTTTTACATTCTTCAGAAACCGTAAATTTCCTTAATTTTTGTCAAACAATTTACGATTCGTTTTTTTATTGAAAATAAATCTATTTCGAGACACTTGTTCAGACAAAGTGATCATCGATTGTTCACCACTTTATTTTGCGTATTTAAAGTCGATTCAAAGCTCGAATTGTCAAACAATATTTCGCTTGTTCATAATTCACACAACAATACTCAAATCGATACCTTGATACGTTTGTCATGCAACGTTATTGGCCTTATAGTAGAGCCTAATTTTTTGTCGCATACAAAAAGCGTGAAATCATAAAAAACCTGTATAAAATCTATTTATTGGGTTAAAGGTATGCGCTATCGGAGATCGATAACAGCATATAAGTATGATCTTATTAAAATAGCTTGGCTTTATAGACAAATATCGTTTTTGAACCACCCCGTTATTCGCATCGAAACATGAGCGAATTTCTCACTAGCAGCATCATCTGCTAAAACTAACTTGGGAGTTATGATCTTGGAAGCACGTGTAGTAAACCTCGCCAAACTTGGCAAACATGATATTGACCGAGTTGGCGGCAAAAATGCGTCCTTAGGTGAAATGATCAGCCATCTTTCTGGTGCTGGTGTTAGTGTTCCAGGTGGGTTTGCAACAACTGCGCAAGCATTCCGTGATTTTTTAGAACAAAGTGGTCTAAATGCACGCATCCAAGCTGCACTAAATGATCTCAACGTCGACAATGTACAAGCATTAATTAAAACAGGTGCTCAAATCCGTCAATGGATCATCGAGACACCACTGACTCCTGAATTAGAGCAGGATGTGCGCAATGCGTTCACAGAACTCTCTGCTGGAAATCCTAATATTGCAGTTGCAGTTCGCTCAAGCGCGACCGCAGAAGATCTTCCTGATGCATCTTTTGCAGGACAGCAAGAAACCTTCCTCAATATTCGTGGCATTGATAACGTACTCGTCGCCATTAAAGAAGTTTTTGCTTCCCTATTTAATGATCGCGCAATTGCTTATCGCGTTCATCAAGGTTACGCGCATCAAGGTGTTGCACTCTCTGCGGGCATTCAACGCATGGTTCGCAGTGAAACTGGTGCAGCTGGCGTGATGTTTACACTTGATACGGAGTCTGGTTTCCGCGATGTAGTCTTTATCACTGCTGCTTATGGCTTAGGTGAGACTGTGGTACAAGGTGCGGTCAATCCTGATGAGTTCTACGTCTCCAAGCCATTACTTGAGCAAGGTAAACATGCGATCGTGCGCCGTAATTTAGGCAGCAAGCATCAAAAAATGATCTATGGCGACAGTGGTGTCACAGGACATTCTACAGTTGTCGTTGATGTCGACAAATCTGACCGTCTCAAGTTTTCTTTAAATGATCAAGAGCTACTGGAACTTGCAAAACAAGCCCTGATTATTGAAAAACATTATCAATCGCCAATGGACATCGAGTGGGCAAAAGATGGCGACGATGGAAAAATTTACATCGTCCAAGCTCGCCCAGAAACAGTCAAGAGTCGTCAAAATGTCGGCACGATGGAGCGTTATTTGCTCAAGCAAAAAGGCACAGTTTTGTGTGAAGGCCGCTCAATCGGTCAACGCATTGGATCTGGTAAGGTACGTATCATCAACTCAATCAAAGAAATGGATACACTGCAAAACGGTGATGTTCTAGTATCGGACATGACCGATCCAGATTGGGAACCTGTCATGAAGCGCGCGTCTGCGATTATTACCAATCGCGGTGGTCGCACATGTCATGCTGCGATTATTGCCCGTGAACTTGGCGTGCCTGCGATTGTTGGCTGCGGTAACGCGACTGAAGTATTGGTGGATGGTAGCGAAGTCACTGCATCATGTGCCGAAGGCGATACAGGTTATATCTATGAAGGTGCTTTAGATTTCGAAGTTCAAAAGAACTCTATCGACTCAATGCCACCGTTATCATTCAAAATTATGATGAATGTGGGTAATCCTGATCGTGCATTTGATTTTGCACAAATTCCAAATCAAGGTGTTGGATTAGCACGTTTAGAATTCATCATTAACCGTATGATTGGCGTGCATCCAAAAGCATTGATTAATATCGATAGCCTCCCACGCGAAACACGCGCAGCTGTGCTTGCACGTACTGCTGGCTACGCAACACCAGTTGATTTCTTTGTCGAAAAACTAGTGGAAGGCATTTCTACTCTAGCAGTTTCGTTTGCCAATAAACCTGTTATTGTGCGGATGTCAGATTTTAAATCGAATGAATATGCGAACTTGATCGGTGGAAAACTATACGAGCCTGAAGAAGAAAATCCAATGCTCGGTTTCCGTGGCGCAAGTCGTTATGTCTCTGATAACTTCCGCGACTGTTTCGAGCTCGAATGTCGTGCTCTCAGAAAAGTACGCGAAGAAATGGGCTTAACCAACGTCGAAATCATGATTCCATTCGTGCGGACTGTGGGTGAAGCAGCACGCGTCATCGAACTACTTGCACAAAATGGTTTACGTCGTGGTGAAAATGGCTTGCGCGTCATCATGATGTGCGAATTGCCGACCAACGCTCTGCTCGCTGAACAATTTTTGGAACATTTCGATGGTTTCTCAATTGGTTCAAATGACTTGACTCAGCTAACACTTGGCTTGGATCGTGACTCTGGTATCGTATCGCATCTCTTTGATGAGCGTGACGATGCTGTTAAAGCATTATTATCCATGGCAATCTCAGCATGTCGTAAAGCTGGAAAATATATTGGAATCTGTGGTCAAGGCCCATCAGATCACCCAGATTTGGCATTATGGCTCATGGAACAAGGTATCGACTCTGTATCATTAAATCCTGACTCAGTACTCGATACTTGGTTCTTCTTGGCACAAAATCAAACAGGTTTAAAGAAATAAGCTTTTGATTGATTAAAGAAACCCTTACAAAAAGCTCGTACATACGGGCTTTTTGTTCATTACAGATCACACGAATCATCGTAGAATAATGTTTTTGTAATTAATGCAGACTTAAAACTAGGCGCAAATGAATATGCAAATCTACCTAGCTCGTAATAACGAACAGGCTGGTCCTTACACACTTGAACAAGTTAATGCGATGCTCGCCAATACTCAAATCGTTTTGACAGATCTAGCATGGCACGAAGGCATGGAAACATGGCTACCACTTGGGCAACTCACAGGTGGAAAGATGGTCTACAATCCATCCAATTCAGCAGCATCCTCAACGATTGCACCATTTAAAACATCTGCCTCCATTACAGTGCTTAGTGATAAACTCAAGACTAATGAAAGATTAGCAAATGGCGCAATAATTGCGGACGTTAGTAAACGAATATGGGCATCACTTGTTGATTTCATGATTTTACTCATTGTGACTGAAATCGTTTTTAATATGAGTATGCCTCTAGCTGCTATTCATAAAATTCAAAGTATGGGCTATTCCCAACTACAAACATTCATAAATGAGAGCAAAACAGGCGATGCAGATCATATGTGGACTGTTTTAACAAGCCTGATTCCTGCACAGGTTTTTTTATATACATTGATTGCAGTCATATTAGTCACGGTTATCCAATTAGGATTAGTTGCCTCACACGGTCAAACAATTGGAAAAATGCTATTCAAAATTAGAATTGTTGACATGAGCACTGGTCAAAAAGCCCCATTGATGAGAAGCGTTGTTATTCGTTCGATTCTATTTAAATATCTCGGCTATTTGATAACTAATTTTCTTCTGCTTATGATTGATTTTGTTTTTTTATTTACTAAAAATAATTGCACACTTCACGATCGTCTTGCAAAAACAATTGTCGTTGATGCTGAACCAATACAACTTGAAAAACCAAAAACATAATCTCTTTTGTCACACAAATGAGATGATTGTTCGTGCAAAATACAGGGTTAATGTATATTGCTTTGTAGCACGTATATTTTATAGCGAAGGATAAATACAAAATGATGGCGGTCGTATGACGATTCTGATTTTATTTCTGTTAATCGTCTTAAATGGTGTGTTTGCAATGTCAGAAATGGCACTCGTAAGTACACGTAAAGCACGTCTGCAAAAAAGAATTGATGATGGTGATCGCGGTTCGATTGCCGCAGCACAATTGGCTGAAAATCCTGCCGACTTCATGTCTACCATGCAAATCGGGATTTCAACCATCACAATTCTCAGTGGTATTTTGGGAGAATCTGCTCTATCCGAACCTGTTGCGACATTCCTGCTCAATCTAGGAATTCACCCTGTCGCAGCTCATACGCTTGCAACAATTTTTATTGTCGCCATCGTGACTTATGTCAATATCGTAATCGGTGAGCTTGGACCTAAACGATTAGGACAAATTGCACCTGAAGCCATTGCAAGAATAGTCTCTCGTCCAGTGCTCTGGCTGACTGCGGTTATGCTGCCAATCGTTCGCTTTTTATCTGGTTCAACATATTTTGTCCTGCGATTAATCGGCGTCAAAAACACTCAAGGCCCCAAGATGACCTCAGATGAGATTCATGCAATCTTGGTCGAAGGTTCACAGAGTGGATTGATTGATGAGCAAGAACATCAAATGGTTCGCAACGTATTTCGACTTGATGATCGAAAAATCGCGAGTCTGATGGTCCCGCGTCTTGATGTCACTTGGTTATCTGTCGAAGACAGTATTGAAAAAGTACTGGAAATCATTGAACGTAGTGAGTTTTCGCTATTTCCAGTATGTCGCGAAAGCGTCAATGACGTCATGGGTATCGTCAAAGCAAAAAACGTTCTGACACAAGCACTCAAAGGTGAGCCGCTGAATTTAGAAGCGCTCATGGAGCCGCCTTTATATGTACCCGAATCGCTTAACGGTATGGAGCTATTGAATCTACTTCGTAATTCACAAACAGAAATGGCGCTCGTTGTTGATGAATATGGCGACATTCAAGGGATTGTGACTCTGAAAGATCTGATTGAAGCCATTACTGGCGAATTCCAAACTGATGATGAAGAAGATGCCTATGCGATTCAACGCGATGATGGCTCATGGTTGCTTGACGGCTTAATTTCAAGTCACGACTTAAAAGATCGCTTAAGAATTAAAAACTTACCCGAAGAAGAACGTGGTTTATACAACACGCTTTCAGGTCTAATCATGATGCAATTGGGACGTATTCCTAAAACTGCTGATAAAATTGAATGGGCTGGCTGGCTGTTTGAAATCGTGGATATGGATGGTAAGCGTATCGATAAAGTTCTTGCGACACATATCCATCGCGAAGAAGTGGACGACCAAGATTAATTCATGAATCAAGCATCGATGAAGCAACCACCTCGATTACCTGATTCATCGAATACTCAGCCACGCCCAGCAAGTCGACATCAGCGGATACGATCAGGTCTGATTGACCACTTTATGGATAGTACGGTTTGGGCGTGGTTATTTTTGACTGCCGTTTGGACAGCTTTACATTTACAAGCCTCCATTGATGCACGAGCTTTTCTCGTTATTCTTTGCTCAAACTTTTCAACATCCATGAGTTTTATTGCGCTGTTCTTTGTCAGTGATTTTTTACTCTGTATCAGTCGCGGGCAAAGTCTAGGGCAAATGATCAATGGTATTTATAAAACAACACAGCCTACACATACAAAGAATCAAGCATTTGATGTACTGAAATTATGGCTACATAGTCTAGTCAGTCGATGCTTAGGTCTACCATTATTATTGATTTGCCTATTCATTTGGCTAGCTGTTAATCCAGTCATAACGCCTATTCACCTTCAGGATTTTTCTTTAATTGAACCTGAAGGATCATATTTGTTAATGATTTTTCTACTTAAAATTATCGGCATCACATTACTTCTATTTGGTTTATTTGCGCCATTTGGACTTGCGTTTGCACAAGGGGCTTTACCCACATGGTACGACCAAATTTTGGGTATACATGTCATGCAAAAAAAACCTGATTGACATCTGTAAACACCTAAAAATCTTGTCTAAATCGACATAACCTCGTATAATCCGCGCTTCGCTTTTGCGATCACGCATAATTTATTGTTTCATGATCATATTTTTTGCGTGCCTCCTTGCTTCTATCGTCTTATAGATTAGATAGGGGCTGTCCAAACCGTAAGGAGCTATACATGCGTCACTACGAAATCGTATTGCTGGTTCATCCAGACCAAAGCGATCAAGTTGTTGGCATGGTCGAGCGTTACCTGACTCAGATCAAAGAAGCGGGTGGCCAAGTCCATCGCCTTGAAGACTGGGGTCGTCGTCAACTCGCCTACCCAATCAACAAGATTCACAAAGCACACTACATTTTGATGAACGTCGAATGTGGCCAAACAACTCTTGATGAACTCGAAGAGCTGTTCCGCTATAACGATGCCATCATCCGTAACCTCATCATCCGTCGCGATGAAGCCATCACCGAAGAATCACTACTCGCTAAGAGTGCTGAAGAAAAACGCGCGCGTAAAGCACAGCGTAACGATGATGTGTCCTCATCTGACATGATCGCTGACGAAGCATAAGGAGCAATCGACAATGGCACGTTTTTATCGTCGTCGTAAGTTCTGCCGCTTCACAGCAGAGAACACGAAATACATCGATTACAAAGATGTAGAAACACTGAAGCAGTATGTGACTGAGAACGGCAAGATCGTTCCTAGCCGCATCACTGGTACTAAAGCTCGTTATCAACGCCAATTGGCACTTGCAATCAAGCAAGCTCGCTATTTGTCATTGATTCCGTATACCGATAACCATCAATAAGGAGATGAATTGTGGACGTTATTCTACTGCAACGCATCGCTAATTTGGGTCAACTCGGTGACAAGGTTTCTGTAAAGTCTGGCTACGGTCGTAACTTTCTGATCCCTCAGGGCAAAGCTGTTTCTGCAACTGAAGCAAATACTGCATCATTTGAAGCACGCCGTGCTGAACTTGAGCGTGTAGAAGCTGAGAACTTGGCACAAGCGCAAGCTCGTGCAGCTAAATTGAACGAATTGAACGTCGTTATCACCTCTAAAGCTGGTGATGAAGGCAAACTGTTCGGTTCAGTTGGTACACGTGATATTTCTGATGCACTGACTGCTTCTGGCACTCCAGTTGAAAAATCAGAAGTACGCCTACCAAATGGCGCACTCCGTCATACTGGCGAGTTCCATGTTGCGATTCAAGTTCACCATGATGTAACTGCTGAAGTATTGGTTACCATCATTGCTGAATAAGCTCTAAGCGATGAATCAAAGAAGGTACGCGAAAGCGTGCCTTTTTTATTTAATAAATACAAAACAATGATTAAAAATTTTCGCTTAATCAAACAAACCTCCTCATACAAAATATCTTTGACTAAAAAAATAAGGGTCTTAGGAAGCTAAAGCGGATTATTTCTGAGAAGTTTAAGCAGCCCAAGATACACGTTATCACGACGATGATTGAAACGATACTCTGTTTCTTTCAAGTGCAAATAGAACGTATGTTTCGCGACACCATTAAACTTCGCTAATCGTCTTTTTGCATAACTCCAGAAAGATTCAATGCCGTTGATGTGGCGGTCACCATTGGCAAACTCATTCGCACCATGATTCACCCTAAAATGCTTATCATAGCCAATATCAACTAAACCTTCATAACCACGCCAACCGTCGGAATGAATGACAGTACCAAGGTCAACATGACCGCGAATAATGCCTTGTAGCGTGGTTTTGGAGCAATCAGGAACAATTTCTGTGTAGACTTTACCTTGTCGTTTTAACAAACCAAAAACGATTGTTTTGCCATAAGCTCCACGACCACGTTTGCCTCGAACCCTGTGAGCACCAAAGTAAGATTCATCGACCTCAACCGCACCCTGTAAAGGCGATTCAAGTTCACAGTGCTCAGCGATACGATGACGTATTTTTAGAAAGATAGAGTTCGTTGATCGGACCGAAACTCCGATCAATTCTGCTGTGCTAGATGCCGTAAAATCGAGAGCAAAACAGCGAACAAGCTGTCTAAATTTAGCTTCTGTGATTCTTGAACGGCGATAGTACCTATTTTTTGTTTGCATCTTAGTAAGTTACCACACCTTAAATCGTGCTTAACTTCCTAAGACCCAAAAATAATAATTCTCGCTATTTCATAAATAGCATCAAAAGCCATCAATCAGACAATTATTATCAATTCCCCACTGCTATCTCAGAGCAATTAATAGTATTCTTAACGACCATTCATGAGTTGGTTTGTAGTCAAACTAGTACCATGAGTTTCACGAATATTTAGCTTTAATTTTTTATTTATAGTACAGGTTTGAACATGTCAGAATCCTCAGCTTCGCTTGGTCGTGTTGCAACACTACCTAATGCCGCGAATGAGAACAGTGCAAAACTTCCTCGAAAAAACAATAAAAAAAATGCAACTGAAATCAGCCCAGATGCAACACGCGAACTGCGCGTTCCGCCACATAGCTTGCAAATGGAACAAGCTGTTTTAGCAGCACTCATGACCATCAGCGAATCATGGGAGCAAGTCAGTGAAATTATTACTGAAAATTCATTTTATGCGATCCGTCATCGTTTAATTTACAAAGCCATCGGTCACTTAGCCGCGGCAAATATGCCTTACGATGCAGTTATGGTGAGCGACTGGCTCGGTGGTCAGCATCTGCTTGAAGATAGCGGCGGCGAAGCCTATTTGATGCAGCTTCTCGCAGAAAGCCCTGCCAGTTTATTTAATCTGCCCGCTTATGCTGAAAAAGTCCGTGAACATGCCGTGCTTCGAGATCTCATCGCCGTGGGCAATGATGTACTCCACACAGCCTATGATGCAAAAGGACAACCAGTCAGCGAAATCTTGGATTCGGTAGAAAGCAAAGTATTTGCAATTAGCGAACAACATAATAATCGCACAGCCGAAAGCGGTCCCAAAGCCATCAATAACGTACTCAAGAGTGTCCTTAATACCGTTGAGGAACTACAAGGTAGTGATAGCGCAATCACTGGATTAACCACAGGTTTTATTGAATTAGATAATAAAACGCTAGGGATGCAAAAAGGCGATTTGATTATTGTCGCTGCCCGTCCAAGTATGGGTAAAACAACATTTGCCATGAATCTGGTTGAAAGTGTGCTTTTTGGCAGTAATTTACCAGCGCTTGTCTTTTCAATGGAAATGCCTGCTGATTCGATTGCTGTGCGTCTGCTCTCTTCTTTTGGTTCAATTGATCAAGGTCGACTGCGTTCTGGTCGTCTGGAAGAAGGTGATTGGATCAGGCTCACCAGTACGATGGGGCAGCTTCAAGACAAGCATCTATATATTGATGATAGCTCTGCGTTACCTCCGAACGAAGTCCGCGCGCGCGCGCGCCGTATTGCAAAAATGCACAATGGCTCACTTGGCGTGATCATGATCGACTATTTGCAGTTGATGAAAGTGCCTGGCATGGGCGATAACCGCGTTGGTGAGATTTCTGAAATTTCGCGTAGCTTAAAAGCGCTGGCGAAAGAAATGAATTGCCCTGTGATTGCTCTCTCTCAGCTTAACCGCTCTCTGGAAAATCGCCCGAATAAACGTCCAATTATGTCTGACCTTCGTGAGTCTGGTGCGATTGAGCAGGATGCTGACTTAATTATGTTTATTTATCGCGACGAAGTGTATAACAAAGAGTCGAAAGAAATGGGGACAGCAGAAATCATTATCGGTAAGCAGCGTAATGGTCCAATCGGTACGGTACGTTTAGCGTTCCAAGGTCAATTCACACGATTTACCAATTTATCACCAGAATTTTATCGTCCTGAAGATGATGAGTAATATTTAACACCTTAACAACTCCCCGCATGGTTTGGCTCAACGAGCTATTTCTATATAAAGGACATTGAGTCTGTCGAAATGTGGGGCAATATCCAAACAGTTATAGGAAATTCTTATGCGGGAAGCCCGCGTTTATTTAAGCACCCAAGCGTTAACTCACAATCTTCAGCGCGTACGAGAACACGCACCACATAGTCAAGTTTTGGCAATGGTCAAAGCCGATGCATATGGGCATGGATTAGCCTTTGCATTGAATGCGTTACAAAATGCAGATGCACTTGGTGTGGCTTTTTTTAAAGAAGCACTCGATATTCGTGCGCTTGGAAACACTCAACCTATTGTATTAATTGAAGGGGTCTTTAGCTTAGCTGAATGGATCGAAGCGGATCACATTCACGCACAATGCGTCATTCACCAAGATCGCCAATTACAATGGGCACTCGACCATATTATTCCTAACACGACTGTCTGGTTAAAAATTAATACAGGTATGAATCGTCTTGGCTTCATGCCAGAAGAAGCCATCTCAGCCGCATCAAAATTACGCACCGCTGGTTATAACCTTGTTCTGACGATGCACTTTGCAAATGCTGACGAATCCGATCATCCACTCAATCAACAGCAAATTGACACCTTTCTCAACCTTAAAAAACAACTTGAACCCATTCAGGCATCTCTTTGTAATTCTGCGGCATTGATTCAATGGAAAGATCTACAATTTGATTGGGTTCGACCTGGAATCATGCTGTATGGCAGTTCTCCTTATGCCAATCAAAGCGCCGCAGAATTAAGTTTAAAACCCGTCATGACCTTGACGACGCATCTGATCGCCACCTATGAACTTCCTGCCAATGTTTCGATTGGTTATGGCTCTCTGTATAAAACTCAGCGCCCAACACAGCTAGGCGTCATCGCAATGGGTTATGGAGATGGCTACCCTCGCGTGATTCAAAATGGTCGGCTAAGTATTGCTGGACAGCTTGTACCAATAGTCGGGCGGGTCAGCATGGATATGCTCACGGTTGATTTAACAGACTTAGCAAGCATTCCACCATTAGATACCGAAGTTGTTTTATGGGGAAATGGTTTAGATGTGGATGGAGTCGCTCGCTCTGCTGGGACGATTGGCTATGAATTATTTACACGCCTATCCATGCGACCTACTCGCCACATTATTGATTGACCAAACGACTCATCGTGAGATTTACACACTTATTGCGAAAAACTGATAAAATCATGTGAAGGAAGATATTTCCTCAAGATTTAATAAACATGGAATGGTATGGATATTGGTTTAATTATAAAAAATTCATTTAATCAAACTGTACATTTAGGTCACTGAATATGCCTAAGTTTAACCAGTTTCTTCGAATCGCATTCAGCAGTGCGCTGTTGCCTGTTAGCTTCGTTTTGTTTATGCAAAATGCACAAGCAGCCAATCTCTATACCTGTAAAAATAAAGATAATGATGTACTTTTGACCAGTGTTCCTTGTGGTAATAAAAAACAAGAAGGTACATTTGGAGAGTATGCAACTCAAGCCAAGGTTACTTGGTATGCCGATACCAACGTCCATGCTTATCATAACTGGGGTGGTAGCGAATCGTCTGTCTTACCAAGTTACAGCAAAAATCGTAATGCTTACGATGACTTGATCACTCATGCTGCAAATAACTATGGCGTTGAACAAGGTTTGATCAAGGCCATTATGCATACTGAATCAGGTTTTAATCCGTCTGCACGCTCCCCCGTGGGTGCTCAGGGGCTGATGCAGCTCATGCCTGCAACTGCGCGTCGTTTCTTCGTCAACGACTCTTATGATCCTGCACAAAATATCAATGGCGGCGTTCAATACTTAAACTTTCTGATGAAACGCTATAATAACAACCATGAGCTTGCGATTGCTGCATATAACGCTGGCGAAGGAAATGTTGATAAATATCATGGGATCCCACCATTTAGGGAAACCCAAGATTACGTCAGACGTGTCATGAGCCGATTCAATAATCTATATCACAATAGCATCAAAATCACTGGTGGTCGTATTGATAACGATCGAGAGCTTGGTGCGCGAGCAGTATCATCACGTCGCCCAGTGATTACCTATACCAACGCTGATGGTTCAGCCAGCGCAACCTATGCACCAACTGGTGATAGAAATATCAGTGCTTTTGATGCATTAACACATTCAACAAATTAAAAATTTGGTATTCAGATTGAATACCAGAGTAATAACTATTAGAAATAGGGAAATTATGCAATCCACGCATGATTCAACTACGCAAACAATCGACAATAAAACACTTGTCCAAATGCGCCGAGATATTCAATTAGGCAAAATAGCGTTATTGATAGGAATAATTACTTTTAGCTTAATAGCATTCATCATGTTAGCAGGGCTAAAAGAGTACATGGATTTATGCTACGGATTGTACATTGTGGGTATCATCAGCGGGCTTGATGGCTTATCTAAAATCCGTCAGAACGTTGAACTATCAACCGCTTTTATTTTTATGTTTTGGATTGTTTTATTATTCTTCCCTCTAAACATGATTTACTACTGTATATTTTTTTCAAAAGCATCAGCAACATTAAGCTGTGTTGAAGATATGATCGAAGAAGAACAAAGAAATTTAACTTAGTATAGTTTGCAAACACCAACTTCCTTATAAAAATTTTGATATCACTATACGATTGCCTAGATAAAATCTAGGATAACCATCGAATTGATTCAGATGTAAAATGGATAAAGTCAAAATTTATTGCATGTAGACTTCCTGTTGAGTAATACATATGGCTGTCAATCATATTGTACGCGCGCAAGCAGCATGGCCGATCTTAATTCGAACAGCCCGACGTCGGACAAAAATTAGTTATAGCGAGCTTTGTGGCGCGATTGGATTACATCCACGCGCTGCGTCTTATTTACTCAGTGTCATTCATCAGTATTGCCAGATCTATGAACTTCCGCCATTAGTTGCACTTGCAGTCAGTAAATCTAGTCAAATCCCAGGCGCAGGATATACCATCACAAGTCGTGGCGGTATAAGTTATGAGGCAGCATTAGAAGAAGTTTATAACTTTGATTGGTCAGATCGTGTACCAAACTTTGCGCTTATTAATCCAAAGAATAGCCCAAAGAAATAAAACTAAGTTATTGATATCACAATCACTTCCTCACATTTCTTTTGCCAAATTGCAAACAGTGCATTTACAAAATCCTGTGCAAATTGCTCATCATTAAACACTGGACTGCGTCTGACTTTCTCCCTCATTGTTTTACGCAGTTCAGCCAGCTCTCGAAGTTTAGATGTATGAGCATTACCCCAATTAATTGCTTCCTGCACATATTCATCTTCATGATGGACAACCCAATCTGACAACTCTGCATTCATCATGATGGCCTCACCTTGCCGCCCTAACATACCTACTGTTGCCAATGTCAGTGTCGGAACTCCCATCCATAATGCTTCAACCGTTGTTGTTCCCCCTGTGTAGGGAAAAGTATCAAGTACGATATCGACGTCTGCATACGATGCAAGATAATCAGCGCGGCTCATTTCACCGACCAAATCAATACGAAGAATATCGATTCCTAATGCATTTAATCGTTGAGTAAATCTAGCTTTCACATCAGGCTTGGAAAAATCCTTTGATTGGATACGAAGCCGTGCTGTTGGACAAGCGGATAAGATTTTCAACCAACAAAGCATTACACCATCATTAATCTTCGGTAAGGTCTGATAGCTGGCAAATGTTACGTATCCTAGCTCAAGACAAGGTAATGGGCTAATTTCTTGCGCATCTGAAGAGATCGAAAAACAATATCTTAAATGTGGTAATTTCCAGATCTTCTCAACGAACCATTTTTCTTCATCTGCTGGAATAGAAATCGGATCGGCCAAAACATAATCTATACTGGACAGACCTGTTGATCCCCAATACCCGAGCCAACTCAGTTGTACAGGCGCAGGTTTTCGTGCAAAAACAGATAAACGATTACCATGTGTATGACCTGATAAATCGATGAGAATATCAATTTGATCATCTTGAATTTGTTGAACAAGTTGCTCATCATTCAGCACATCAACTTGATGCCATACATCAAAAAGTGGTTTTAAACGCTGAGAATATTCATCTTGTTTATGACTATTGTGATAAGCAATTAACGTCAACGGATAGGTTGACACTAATCCACTCTTGATCTGACGTAAGGTACTTTCTAAAAAGAATGCTACGGGGTGAGTATTTAAATCTCCTGACACAAAACCGATACGCAGGGTTTTATCAGGTTCAAATGAATGATCATGACGCGTTGTTATTTTGATCATATCTGAGAAAAACTGAGCACATTTTTTAACGTTTTCAAAATGCGCATCCATATCCAAAGGATATTGGTAATACTGCATAAACATCATGCCTTCAAGCGCTTTAAATGAACGCGGATCTATTTCAAACGCTTTTGCATAGGCACGATATGCGTCATCACATAAGCCCTGATAATAGTAAGCATGTCCTAGACCATGATAAGCGTCGGCATGCTGAGGTTGCAGACTTAATACTTTCTGAAAATATTTTGCAGCGTCTAAATATTGTTGCGTTTGCAATAATGCAGCGCCAATGTTGCCTAAATTTGCAACATCATTCGGAATGACTTTTTCAATTTCTTTTAATAATACCAATGCTTCTGTTGCCCGACCCAACTGCATCAGCGCCACTGCACCAATCCATTTGGCATTCGTTCTAATCGATTCTTGTTGACGATCTACTCCTAACACACATAAATTGGCAAGGCGATAAGCTTCAGCGGCTTGATGATTTCCCAGCAATTGCATCGCTTGTTGCAAATATCCATTTGCAGTGATCGCATCTATTTTATGCGTTTGAGTTGTTAGTTTTGGCGCTTGAAAATTAATAGTTGTGGGCCGAGCTGTTGCTAATTTTTTCGGTTTGCGTTGTGAAGAAGCCATGCAAGTTATATCCAACAAATAAAATAAAACGACTTACACAAACCGTTTTAAATAGAGATCATCCTGATCGTCTATTATACAAACTATTATCAAAAAATTTCTAAATCTAAAGGAACATCATCAAGTCAATTTTGATTAGCATCATCACAATCATGCTAATCAAAATCATAAGAAAACTTAAGGGGCTGTACTAGATTAGCACTATGTTAGTCTAGAAAAATGAAGATATCTAATTGTAAGTTAAATAAAAAAGTGCAGATGCGGTTACTTGAGTTTTTTGTACTCGAAGTAACTGCTCGTTCTGCTGCCGATTTACTTGATATTCACCCTAATTCAGCTGCCTTGTTTTATACCAAAATCAGGCAAGTTATCACCTATTATTTAGAGCAAGAAGCCACTGAAATATTCGATGGACAGGTCGAACTAGATGAGAGTTATTTTGGTGGTGTCCGTAAAGGAAAACGTGGTCGTGGTGCTGCTGGTAAAGTTGCAGTATTTGGTATTTTAAAGCGAGGTGGTAAGGTCTACACCAAGGTTGTCTCTGATACTAAATCAGCTACATTACTACCTGTAATTATTAATAAAATAGCTCCAGATAGTATCGTCTATACGGATTATTATCGTAGCTATAATGCATTAGATGTCAGTGGCTTTTACCATGAAAGAATCAATCATTCTTTGCTATTCTCAGAAGGTAAAAATCACATTAATGGGATAGAAAACTTCTGGAATCAGGCGAAAAGAGTATTGAGAAAATATAATGGAATTCCGAAAGAATCATTTCCCTTGTTTTTGAAAGAATGTGAGTTTAGATTTAATTATGGGACACCAAAACAGCAGTTCAAAACACTACGATTTTGGTGTCAAATTTAACCTGATCTAGTACAGCCCC
>JAGWUI010000006.1 GCA_028868515.1 Gammaproteobacteria bacterium | reverse complement strand
GATTTCTTGTTTGACTTTTAACGTATCCAAATCAAAAACCGTCACGGTGTTGGCTTGACCATTACTAATAAATCCAAGTTTCAGGTCTTGTGCAAAAGCAACGCCATGCGCACCATGAGATGGAATTTCGCCAACCAATTTTCCTGTCGATGAATCGAGCACTTCGACATTGTCGCCTTTGGTCACAAATAAATGGTGGCGACTCGTGTCGATTGCAGCGTAATCCCATTTACTTGGCTCACCAACGGCCCAATGCCGAATCACTTCAAGTTTAGAATCTTGTGCAAATACTGGCGTCTGAACGGATAAAGCACCCAAGACAGCCGCAGCCCAGTAAATACGTGATGCAAATTTCATTTTTGATTTCCTAATTTTGGTTGTGACTCTGATGTTGGTTTGGATTTAAATCACGCTTATGGTTTGAGAACAGGCTAAATAACACTGGCATCACCAGCAGCACCAAAGGCAATTGCACGACCAAGCCAGCAATAATCGCGATGGCTAAAGGCTGTTGCATGGCAGACCCCTCGCCCAGAGCAAAGGCAAGCGGCAATAGCGTCAAGATCGCCGCAATCGTCGTCATCGCAATTGGACGCATACGGTTTTGCCCAGCAAGGATTAAAATGTGGCGTTGATTTTTCTGGTGATGCGGCTGGTCTAAGGCTACGGATGAATCTGACGCATCATGCTGATTACTCAGCGTATCGTATTCAGAAAAATAAAAGATGGCGACTTCGGTGACGATCCCAATAATCATCGTCATTCCCATCATTGCTGAAATATTCAGCTCGATACCAGTCAGCCACAATCCAATAAAAACACTAGATGAAGCCAACAGCGGCATGAGCAGAACCGACAAAGCAATATCAAAACGCTCATATAGAAAGAGGAGTAACAAAAATACTAATCCTACGGCTGTCGCAAACACGATCATCAACCCATGAAATGCGATTTGTTGTTGTGCATACAAACCACCCATTTCCACGCGCACGCCTGTAGGCAAGAAACCTTTGGCATTGACTGCCGCTTGAACATCCTTAATGGCTGAACCAAGATCACGACCACTAATCCGTGCAGTCACAGCAACCATACGTTGCATTTGTTCACGATTAATCTGTGATTGCCCTGCAACCGTGACTAATTGCGCAACATCTTGCAATCGAATCATCGTGCCTTTTGCCGTTCTCAGTGGTAGATTCTGGAGATCCAAAATCGTCTGACGCTGATTTTCTGGAATCCAAACACGCACAGCCAGCGTGCCTACACTTAAAGCATTGGCCTGACTAATGCGTGTCACTATTCGACCCGTCATGGCATCTTGAACTGTTTGATTGATTGCATCTGTAGTCAGACCTGCCAGAGCTGCACTCGCAGGATCGACATGAATTTCGATCGCGTCTCCAGCAGGCTTAATTCCTGCATTCACATCAACAACGCCATTAATACTGCTGATCGCTGCCGCTGTTTTTGTCGCAACCTGATTCAATAAACGAGGATCATCCGAAAATATTTTGACTTCGATCGGTTGCGGAACCGCAGTTAAGTCACCAATCACATCTTCCATCAATTGCGCCAATTCGATTTCAACACCTGGCACACGCTGCTCCACTTGCCCACGCACACTTTCCATCACTGACTCAATCGGCTCGCGTGGTTGCGGTTTTAAGCGAACAAAGAAATCACCTTGGTTTGTTTCATTGAGCCCACCACCCAAGCCCATGCCTGTTCGACGCGAATACGTCTGGACGTTAGGATTCTGCCGAATGATGTCTTCGACTTGATTGAGTAATCGATTTGTTTCGGTCAGCGAAGTGCCTGCAGGCGTATGGTAATCCAGAATAAATCCACCTTCATCCATGGCTGGCATAAAGCCTGAACCCACTTTAGTAAATGCAAAACCACCTAAGCCCAATAACGGAAGAACTATCAGGAGAACCAATACAGGTGTACGAACCAAACGACTCAGCAATTGCGCGTAACGCTCTGAGATTTTTTGAGCAAAGGTGCTGACTTTGTGTGGTCTGACGTCACGATCATTGAGAAACAGATTAGCGAGAATGGGAATAATCAACCACGTCATTAAAAATGAAATCAACAGTCCTGTTGCCATCGTTAATGATAAAGCTTTAAAAAATGCCCCCGTTACGCCCGTCAAAAATGCTAACGGCACAAAAATGACAATCGTAGATGCAGATGATCCTACCAATGGCCGTAAAAATTCTTGTGCTGAAGCCATAATGCCTGCACGCACCATTTTTTTGTCGAGGAGCTGTCCGTCCTTACGATCGGTTGCATGTTCATGCAAGCGCCGAATCAAATGTTCCACCATGACAATCGCATCATCAATGATCAAACCCACTGCCGCTGCCATGCCGCCTAACGTCATGATATTGAAGCTCATATTCAGCAGACTTAATAAAATCGTGGTCAATGCTAAAACAACAGGAACCATAAAGACTGCAATCACTGTGATCTTAAAATTCCGTAAGAACAACAGCAAAACCAACGCCGCTAAACCCATGCCGATGAGAATCGCATCCATGACACTTCTTGCCGAAGCGGAAACGAGCTGACTTTGGTCATACCAGCTTTTCATGCTGACGTTGGCAGGCAAATGCGCTAATGCGATTTCACTCTCAATATCTTTCGCAATCTGAATACTATTACCCGTCGGTTGTTGATAAATATTCAATAAAACAGCATCTTGTCCATCAGCATTTACGCGTGCGACTTGTGGTGCAGCGCGCTTAATAATCGTGGCGACATCCTTGAGCAAAATAATGCCATCAGGATTGGATCTAACGACGACTTGCCCAATGTCATTTTCATCTTTGAGTGGGCTATTAGTGATCACCAAATAGAGTTTGTACTGATCCTCTAGTCGTCCATCAGCCGATATAATATTCGCCGCAGTCAGTGCCGTTGATAGATCCGATAAGGTTAAACCTAATGCTTGCAAGCGATCTGGATCAGCAATGACTTGATACTCATCTTGCGTTCCACCAATCACTTCAACACGCGAAACACCATTCACAGTGGATAGCAACGGACGAAGTTGTTGCTCAGCAAGTAGGCGTAATTGTGATAGCGACAATGTATTCGACCGCAAGCTATACGCCAAAATGGGGAAAACCGTCGGGTCCATACGCCGAACGGACATCTGCGTACCGCTAGGCAGTTGTGGCAATAATTGCGAAATGGCTTGATTGATTTGCGACGTGGCAGTGCTCATGTCGGTATTCCAATCAAAATTCACTGAAATTTCCGCAGAACCGCGACTGGTCGTTGAACGAACAGTTCCAACATTAGGTACTTGGCGAATGGCGTTTTCCGTTGGCATTGTCACTTCAAGTGCCATTTGCTCAACAGGGCGATCACCAGCATCCAAAGCCACCACGACGCGCGGAAAATCCACACGAGGAAACAACGTCACAGGTAATCGAACCGCTGCTGCAATCCCCACCAAAGTCAACATGAATACCAAGAACAACAGCGAACGACGATGATGCTGTAGCCACTCCACAATGCTGGTCGGTTTAACATCCACAGGTGTCACATTCATTGTGCTTGCTCCCGAACAGCCATGCCATCCTGAAGGGTATAATTCCCTAAAGTGACAATATTTAAGTTCGGATTGATTGCGCCACTAATTGCAGTATTGGCATTAGTTTGTAAGCCAACCTGCACAGATGTTCGCACAGCATGATTTTGTTTAATCTGATAAATATAAGAGCCTTGCTCGTCTTGCAAAACCGCATTGCGTGGTACAACCCAACTTTTGTGCCCTGCGATCTTAATTTCAGCTTTAATTGGCAGACCTGCACGAAATGAATTGGTCAGTGGCTGGCTTAATCGAATGGGTAAATCAATCCGTCCAGTTTGCGAATTCACCACACCATCGGTATGCATGAGCACACCAGAAACTGTTGGGGCGGCACTATTCAATACACTGATATTCACCGTCATCCCTGCATGAAGCTTTGCAACCATATCAGGGGTAACACCGATTAAAGCTTGTAAACCGCCAGTTTTGCTCAATTGCATCACCGCCGCACCCGCAGGTAAGCGTTCACCAACTTGGTTACTAATGCTCATCACCAAAGCATCTGCGGGCGCAGTTAACGTTTGATGTGCATATTGACCGCCTTGCTGTTGTAAGGCTTGTAACGTCGCGTTTGCATCAGTTAGTGCTTTGGTCGCAGTCGCTAATTGGGATTGCGTCGCTAGTCGCGCTGTCACCAAGGCTTGAATACGTTGTTGCTCACCCTGAGCAAACGTAACAGCTGAACGAGCCTGAGTTGTACTTGCCACGACTTGTGGATCTGTTTTGACAATCACTAATGGCTTGCCATGCTGTACACGCTGACCCACTGAAACCGCTATGCGTTCAATCTGTCCTGCTTGCGGCAAACTGACGGTATAGATGCTATTCGGATCATTCTGTAATGTGCCGTAGGCTGTCATCGTATCTGCTAAAACTTGCTGAGTAGGACGCTGCGTTTTGACCAAAGCAACTGGCTTTATCTCAGACGTAGGCTTAGCATCATCCTCAGCAAAACTATGATGATTCAAGCCTAAGCCAATAAAACCTGAACAAAGAATGAGTACAGCACTACAAGATGTCGCTTTACTGGACACAACACTGGACATTCTTTTTTGAATGATTTTTTGAATAGTTATGCTCATTGCACAGTCTCCTCATTTTGAGATTGCGACACAGGCAAACCCAGTAAAATATTTAACCCAACGCTCTGCTCACGAATCGCCTGCTCGATATTTAGCAAATCAAGTTCTTGGCTAAACTCGTTATTATTCAAATTGACCCAAATCAAATCATCGACTAGACCTTGGTGATAAACCACAGAAGTCTGATCAACATCATGGCGTAGCTGAGTTAATTTGGCACGGCGACTCTGCCATACGGCAAATTGCTGTTGTTGCTCTGACTGCAAGCGTAAGACACTCGCATGGGTCTGATTTAAACGAATTTGATATTCGTCATGCATTCGTTGGCGCGTTGCCTGTTCAATTGCAACATTGCCCTGATTGTGATTAAAAATCGGTAATGTCAAAGTAATCCCCAAACTATTGCTGACTAATCCTGCATTATCTTTGTTACGTGTTAAGCCCACATTCAGTGCAGGAAATTGAGCCAAAATCGCCCGATGGAATTTGGCATCTTGGCTTGCATAACCCGCTTGTAAGGCTTGTAGATCAGGACGACGTTCCGCCAAATGATCCAATGCGACTCGAATCAGACTCGGATCAACACGTCTAGGTGATGAAGCCTTTTTATGACTCTCGAATTGCAGATTCAGCATCGAGTTAGGAGAAATACCCAACAGATCATTAATATCGTGTCGTGTTGCGAGTTGTAAGGTCTTAAGATCGTCAATTTTGCTATTGATCGCTTGCAATGCCACGACATCACTATTAGCAATATCACGCGTTACATTACCTTGTTGCATCGCTTGATAACTGCGTGCGGCACGATCAGCTGCAAACTGTTGCTGGCGCTGCAACGTCTGCATGATCTTCGCTTGCATTTGTGCACGAACCATCAGTAACTGGGCTTGCCCAATGACTTGCCACTCTTGCCAGAGTAAATTCAGCTCAGCCTGATGATGTGCATATTCAGCTTCATGCTTTGCTGATGAATGTGCCAGCAGTGCACCAAAATCGTAATTGAGTCCATAACTTGATGCCGCGCCAACGCCACTCGCATGTGAAATATCGCTCGCCAAACTTAACTGTGGATCAGGAAGCAAGCCAGCCGCATAGGCTTGTGCTTGTGAAACGCCGAGATCACTTCGCGCAAGTTGTAGCGCAGGATTTTGACTCACTGCAAGCATTTCGATTTCAACAACATCTAATCCATCATCTGGATTAAATGGATGCGCTTTTAAGGTAGGAAAGTTTTGGAGCGCTGTAGAATTCGGCGTCAGACTTGCATAATGAGGCGCAACCGCGAGCGGCGCTGCATGGTATTGCATACAACCCGAAAACACTAAACAGCTCAACAATCCTAAATATGGATGATGTCGCAACATGAACAACGTCCTAGCTTTTATATATAACTGGTTTAGACAACTGAATAAATTAAAATACTTTATTAGATAATGATCCAGCTCAAGTATAGAGCGCTAATCTTAGTCTAGACATAGATGTATCTCGTTCACGCAAATATTTGTGAATCACACCTAGGCAAATCAAAGACCATTGTCAAAACGCTGAGTAACAAAACGCTGAGTAACAAAACGCTGAGTAAAAAGCATAGCTAAGCGTAATGATCACAACTCTTTTCGGTTGCGATCATCACACTCTCATGATTAAAGTCAGTGATAAAATATATGTTTCTCAGCGCTTATTGCACTTGTCCAATGTCACAGACTGATTTTTTACCTTCAATATGGCAGGTATTCACTTGTTTGCCATTGCGATCCCAGACTTTCACTAACCATTGATTACTGCTGGTACTAGTGCGCTCCATCGTCATATAACCAAAGCCACTGACCCAAGAGCTAAAATGGTCTACAACCGCACCCACTGCAGGTGTTGCACCTTCAGGTAATGTTGCAGGCAAAGGAACGGTATCTTCTTCAGTTCCAGAAAATCCAGCAATAAACTGAGTTGGATGTGGTGAGGAGAAACTGACTTCTTGCCACAGATGAACGTGACCAGACAACATCGCATTGACCCGAGATGGAAGCATCAACGGATTAATCTTTGATAAAACGGACTGTAAGCCTTCGTTGCCAGATAAGAGTTTGACATTACCCTGCTTATCTTTTTTTGCAGTAAAGCCCAAAATTGGATGGTGATTTACACCGATGTTATACGAAGCATTCTGAGATAAGGCATCCATTTTCTGATACATCTCACGATATTTCACTTCACGAATATCACCTTCAGGAATCGGTTTTCCTGACGTATTTGCGGTATCCAACATAATCAGTTGCGCATCACCGCCTAGTGGAATCGCATACGGATCAGTGTAATCACCGATGTTGTCATTCGCAGCGTTATTACAATCACGCCCCACAACAAGTGGGCTTGAATCCATAAATCGCCACCAGCCTTGACCTGCACGCGCACAAGACTCATGGTTGCCACGCGCCATTGCCCATGGCGCAGCTTGCATCAGCACGCGACCTGGCTTAAAGAAATCGGCATTCCACGCATCAAAACCATAACCCCATGGGCTATTTTTGCAACCTGCATTGCCTTCGGGGCATCTATTTTCACGATAGAGTAAATCACCAACGTGAATGACTAAATCAGGTTTCCACGCGGCGGCCTGCGCTGCCACTTGAGCAAAAGGATATTGCTCAGGATCATTACAAGCCTGAAACGCATGATCTGATTTCTTCAAGCGACATCCCGTATCACCGATGACTACAATTCGCTGTACATCATGCTTTGGCAAAGGCAAATTTTGTCCTGCAATGCTTGCAGAATGAGTTTCAATAGGGAGAGTTTTTTCGCAGGTTAGCACCTGAAATTCTGATGGTTTCGATTCACTCGGATCAGATAGAGTTGGTCGCTGTGGTATGGTTTCAGCTTTGGCACGAATATCCATTGCCATTTCCTTGCCATCCACAGTTAACACAGGACACTGCTCATGATGCGTCAACGCACGGACGACAGGAGTCCCATTGTCCCCTAGAACCACATAAGTAATTGGATAATGCTGCGATGTATCCGTAGCCTGAAGATGATTTGGTGACATCGACGCACACCCAAACATCGTCAGTGGAATGAATACGATCGGCATAAATGTAATGAACGATCTAGACAATGACTTCATAATATTTCCTTCATAACGATATTTAAGTGCTGCTTGATCAATGCGTTACTGACACGTTAGATTTACCCATGTTTGATAATTACGCTCAGTACCTTTCATTTCCGCTGGCGGCTCAGGAATCGCTGCATCCACGACTGCATGTCGTGCCGCATCATCGATCGCAGAAACACCACTACCACTCAATACATGAACATTACGTGGATCAGTATCTTTGAGACTAAATGCCACACGGACACGCCCAGTAAATTGCACATCATTTGGACAATGGGTTGCAGCTTGCACCGCAGCTAAAAGTTTTGCCGCATACGTATTAATCACATGTGGATCGACTTCATTTTTTACTACTGGTTGCGGCACAGGAATAGGCGGCGGCGCTGGTTCAGTAGATGCTGTTGGTGTTGCAACAGGTGTCGGAGGCGTTTTATCAATCGCAGGTTTAGGCAAAGGCGGTAATGTTGGCTTAGGCTCAACCACTTTTTGTTTGATGGGCTTCGGCTCAACTTCCTTTTTGGGTTTAGGCGGTGTGGGCTTAGGTTTTTCCACCTCATGCTTAGGTTCAGGTGGTGCGTCAGGCGTTAAAGTAATCACCTCTTGCGCGACAACACCTTCGGTTTTGACATGCATCATGCCGTATCCCATCGCACCCAAAAACAATAATGCCTCAACCAGTACCGCCAGACCAAACGCCTGCAATGATCGATTTTGGATTGGATTTCTCAATTCCTTTCTAAATTCTGCGGTCATGGCGCGGTCTTCTGGCTATCTTGCTCATGACTCATGCTGCGTGCAGATAATGCAACTTCAGTCGCTCCACCTTTTTTAATCGCATCAATCACACTCATCACAGTTTGTAGTGAAGCGTTTTGATCACCAGCAATTGTCACGACCGTTTTTTTGCTATCGCGCTGACGCAGTAGATCAGTAAGCTGTTGCAATGTAACCACATGGTTTTCCACCATGATCGTATGCTCTGGTGTGATCTCAACCAACAGCTTAATCGGTGGAATCGTCACAGCAGTTGAACTGGTTGGTAACTTCGTCACATGACCTGAAGTCGGAATCATCTTCAAGACCATCATGGCAAAGAACACCAGCAAAAACAGCATAATGTCGATCATTGGAATGATCTCAATGCGTGCCTTTTTGGTTTCAAGGTAACGCATATCAGATTCCTGCTCGAACGTGTTGAGACGGCATAGTGTGGCTATGGCTTGCATGTCCAGAAGCGGAGTTTTTTGTCGTCGCCCACTGATGTTGTTCATGGCGATTGACCAACATAATCTTGATCGTTTCGAGTTGATGCAACACTTCACGCACACGGGTATGCAAACCATTAAAAAACACCAAACCAATAATCGCAATCATCAAACCTGATGCAGTAGCGATCAAGGCTTCTGCAATTCCGCCAGTGACTTGTGCTGTATTATTTTGAATATCACCCATCACATTGAAGGCATTAAACATCCCAACAATCGTGCCGAACAATCCTAATAGTGGCGCTAATGTAATTACAGTATCCAACACCCACAATGAACGATCCAGCTTTGGCACTTGGTGCATCAATGCCTCTTCCAAATGATCACCTAAAACGGCAGAACTTGCATTTGCAGGTTCATGATCTAATACGTCAATCAATTCAATATGCGGAAGATTTTTTTGCTTTTCCTTAAAGGCTTTCAACTCACTCTGCCCTTGATTCTTTTTCAGCATATCAATGATTTGCTCGCCACCATGCAGCATAGAAGACAGATAACGAGTACGTTCAATAATGACGGTTAGTGCAATGAGCAACAAAATGACCATGACATACAACGTACCGCCTGAATCATTGGCCAACTGAATTAAATGAGAAATATTCATAGGATCACTTTTTATCTAATGACTTCATAAAAATGAACAAAGGGAATTGCCATTGAGCCACTCCCTTTGTGAGGATTAACTAACTCTTCTAAACATTTAAAAACTGCTTAGAAATTTTGAGTAATAGTGAATGTGAAGCTACGTGGCGCGTTCAACTTCAACTGATCATTGCCTGATGGCGTGAATACTGATGTTGCAGTTGGGCCATTGGCAGGGCTGACATCAACCACGTTCTGATTGCTGAACAAGTTATTGATCGCAAACTGAAACTTGGTGCTCATTGATGGCTTAGATGCCCACGGCATGGTGTAATTCACATAGACATTGGTCATGTTAAATGCTGATATCTTGACTGCATCAGGCACATTGCCATTTGCATTCCACTGTGAACCAATCCATTTGCTCAAGACGCCCACATTCCAGCGATCTTTCGCATAGTTCACACCAATCGCTTCTGTATTGGTTGGTGAGTTTGCTGCGGTTTGACCTTTGACCGAACCACTGTTGTACTTGTTTGTACCGTAGGTTGCGTTCAAATAGAGGCTGATACCACCGTCAAACAGGATATTACTTTCTGCTTCAATACCTTGAGCAGTTGAAGTTCCTGCTGAATAGTAGTTTGTCTCTCCTGTTGTTGGATCAAATGATGAGCTATAAGCATTATCAAAATTGATGTGATAAGCATCGACATCGAATGTGAAGCGGTCTGATTTCCAAACTGAACCGATTTGTGCGGTTTTGCTCAGTGTTGGTTTTGGATTAGTGACCAATTGCGCACCATTGTTGACAGAGACGTCATAAACGCTAGACAACGGAATCACATCGCCATAAGCATACTGTGCATAGATTGACCAATTTTTTTGCAGCATGTAATGCACGTCAATCGATGGCTGCCAATCGCTATATGTTGCTGCGGAGTCAACCACAACACCTGGTACAGATAGGCAAGTCGCAGAATTAAACATATTGCCAGCAGCAATCTTCACAGTCTTACCTGTTGCAGTACATTTCGCGGTCGTTGCTGGGTAAGTTGTTTTACTTGGAAACTGAGTAAATGACTGATCATAGTGCGCATATTTCACACCTGGCGTGATTTGCAGCGCATCGGTCACATCGAATTGATATTCGAGATACGGCTGCAAAGTCTTGGTAATAAACGCCTGATCAAACTTCGATGGGAACGTATCCACTTGTGTGACAGGATTAGATGGAATCTGATGACGGTTAGTATCCGCCTGTTCAGCCCATAAACCTAAACGCAGCGTACCCAATTTTGAGTCTTGGCTAATGCGTAAAATATCACCAAAAGTATGATAAGCATTCAGCTTATCAATCGCGCTGGTTGCACCAATCAAACTTGGATTGTTTGTCGCTGGAACAGCAGGCAACGCACTGTCATAATATTGGACGTTGTGATAATCATAGTCATACAGTTTGTTATCCAGCTTCCAACCACTACCCAAATCAGAAACCAAACCTAAATATGCAAAATCGGTATGGACGCGATAGAAGTTGTAGCCTTGATAATTTGGCTGTGTTGGATCATCGACGAGATAGTAATTTTTGCCATACTGAGCAATCTCAGCACGCGTCGGTGAACCGTTTGCAGTATTTGCCTTCACTTCTTCGGTCGTACCAAACAATGTCAACGTAGTTTTATCTGTCAATGCATACTGATATTTGACGGTCAGGTTTTGACGTTGTTGATCATTTAATCGCTGATAACCATCTGAATTCATTTGGTTGGCATTGATCATCAGATTAGATGATCCGTCTGGTCCAAAATTACCTGTATCCACTTGCGCTGCAAACAGACGAGTATTCCAAGTTCCATAAGACGCTGTCACGCTACCACTTGGATTTGCAGTCATCGCTGGTGATAACAGATTAATCGAACCACCAAAGTTTGCAGGCCCTAGAGTTGATGCTGTACCTGGACTACGATCGACAACAGTACTGCCAATGATCTGCGCTGGGAAAAATACCCAAGAGTGATGTGTTGGTGAATTGGTATCCTGAAACGGAATACCGTCGTAAGTCATACTGTAATTACCGTCTGAGAAACCACGGAAATACGTACTAGATTGACCGAGACTTGGACCATTTGGGCTAAAACTGAATGTCCCTGGGGTCATCGCAATCACTTGGCTAAAATCAGCACTTGGCGTGAGCAAATTTTTGATAAATTTATCGCCCACATATGATTGTGCAGAACTTGCCTGTAAATTACCTTGCGATATCGCGGCTTGAGCTGCCGCTGGGAGATCTTTTAACGGATCAACTTGCTTGAGACGTGATTGTGGTTGTTCTGGCGCTGCGACTGGTGCTGTAGTACGCGATGCACTCACCGTACCCAAATCAATCACATCATCTGCAAATGCACTGCCACTAATCGCCGCACTGACACAACATGCCAAAACGGATAATTTAAAACCTTGTGTTGTACCCCGATGTTCGTTCCGAACTTCTTTAAATGTATTAAAAGTACTCATTAATGTAACCTTCTGTCTGGAGGATGAAGATATCGCCTTGAAGACCGACAAACTACAGACAGAGGATTACAGTTTTATATAGATTTAGGGGCTGTAGTAGAACAGGTTAAATTTCCGTCCAAATCAGCAGTGTTTTTAGCTGCTCTTTGGGCGACCCATAATTAAATCTAAACTCACATTCTTTAAGAAACAAGGGAAAGGTTTTTCGGTCAATTCCGTTGTATTTTCGCAGTACTCTTTTCGCCTGATTCCAGAAATTCTCAACGCCATTGATGTGATTTTTACCAATGCCAAACTGTTTGGAATGGTTGATTCTTTCATGGTAAAAATCTGTAACGTCTAGTGCGTTATAGCTTCGATAACAATCGGTATAGACAATGCTATCCGGAGCTATTTTCCTAGTAATAATAGGCATTAAGGTATCACTCTTTGTATCTGGTACTACCTTCACATAGACCTTGCCACCACGTTTCAGAATACCAAATACAGCGACCTTACCAGCAGCCCCACGACCACGTTTACCTTTGCGAACACCACCAAAATAGCTTTCATCTAACTCGACAGCACCCTCAAAGACTTCGTGTGCTTCTAGTTCTAAATGGTAAGTGATTACCTCACGTATTTTGCGATAAAACAGGGCTGCACTATTGGGCTGGATTTCGAGTAAATCGGCAGCAGAACGAGCAGTGACTTCAAGCACAAAATACTCGAGCAACTTTTGCTGTACTTTTTTGCTTAACTTACAATTTGTTATCTTCATTTTTGTAGACTAACATAGAGCTAATCTACTACAGCCCCAATTTCTATTCAACTGATGAATATGATAACAAGTTATATAAGGACTCTTTAAATTAAAGTCCAAAGCAAAATCCTCTCCAGCCCTCCTTTTTCAAAGGAGGGGGAAAAGCTCCTCCCTTTAAAAAAAGGGAGGTTGGGAGGGATTTGCTTTTGATTTTCAAACAAACAACTCACCTTGCTGCACAACCTCATCAGGCTCAACAAAACCAGCCAAACCCACACCAACCAAACGATAACGTGTCGTCTCAGGCAGCTCTATTCGATCACGTAACACCAACGCAATTTCAATTAACTCGTCAACTGAGCCTATCAAATGATGTGGCGTATAACTTCTGGTGAGGATTTGAAAATCCGATGTTTTTAATTTTAAAACCACCGTACGACCGACACGCGTCGTCTTCCGAGTTGCATTCCATGTTTTTTCAGAAAGTCGACAAATCGCTTCATCAAGCTCAGCTAATGGAACATCCGTCGAAAAAGTATCTTCTGACGAAATTGATTTCACACGTTGATTCGGCTGTACAACGCGCTCATCAATGCCGCGCGCGCATTCATACAATCGCTTACCAAAACGCCCAAAGCGCTGCTCTAGCTCATGCAGCTCACGCAATCGCAAATCACCCACAGTCTCAATGCCCAGCGCAGTCAATTTCGCCTGCATAACCTTGCCCACACCATGAATTTTACTGACGGGCAATGGCGTCAAAAACGCCTCAACCTGATTCGGGCGAATGACAAATAAACCATCAGGTTTACGCCAGTCCGAGGCAATCTTGGCAAGTAGCTTATTCGGCGCAACGCCTGCCGATGCGGTGAGATGAATTTCTTCACGAATTTGTGCTCGAATGCATTCTGCAATGGCAGTTGCTGAACCTAAATCCATCTTGGGCTGGGTCACATCCAAGTAAGCTTCATCGAGTGATAACGGCTCAATCAAATCCGTATGCCTATGAAAAATCTCGTGCATTTGCTTCGATGCAGCTTTATATCGCACAAAATCAGGCGGCACAAAAATCGCATCAGGACATAAACGCTCGGCCCGAATCGCAGACATCGCTGAACGAATGCCATATTTACGCGCCTCATAAGATGCAGCACAAACGACTGAACGCTCACCTTTCCACGCCACCACCACAGGTTTACCCCGTAAGCTCGCGTCATCACGCTGCTCAACCGACGCATAAAACGCATCCATATCGATATGAATGATTTTACGTTGCTTTGGTTGTGCTTCATCGCTCATGATGTGTCAACGATTATTCTTCAACAATAATCGGTAAACCCGCAGCACGCGCACCACGTGTACCGCCTTTGAGCTCGACATATTCACGGGTTGGATCGAGTGACTCTAGCAAGGCAATTGCACGACCAGCTTTTGTGCCACCACCGCATAACACATAGACGGGCTCGCCTTCAGGCAGATCGGCCAAAACTGATGCATCTAAATGCTCAATCGGTTTATTCACCGCGCCGACAATATGTCCTTCGGCAAACGATTTGGCATCACGCACATCCCAAACTTGGGCTTGTAATGCTTTTTCCTGAATCGCAGGAAAATCAGTAATGGCTAATTCACGAATCATGTTAAATACCTTGTTTAACCCTAAAAATTTGCGTGTTTACAGCGTACACGCCTCATCACGTTCGTGCACATCATTGATGAACACAATTTGCTATAATGCGGCATCTGTAAAAACCCATTGTAGAGATTAAACCATGCCATCACTCGATATTGTCTCAGAATTAGAACTTCCTGAACTGAATAATGCTGTACAAAACACCCAAAAAGAAATTCAAACGCGCTTTGACTTTCGAGGTAAAGAAATCAGCATTGAACTGAATGAAAAAGCCAAAGAAATTAAAATCGTAGGCGAAAGTGAGCTGCAAGTGGAAAACGTCTTTGCCATGCTAGAAAACCACATGCTGAAGCGTAAAGTCGATATTCAAAGTCTTGATGCACAAGACATGAAAGCTTCTGGAAAATTCATTCACCAAATCATCAAGTTAAAAGATGGCCTTGACTCAGATACTGCAAAAAAAATTAATAAGGCCATTAAAGACAGTGGCATTAAAGTCCAAGCCGCGATTCAAGGCGACAAAATTCGCGTCACTGACAAAAAACGCGATACCTTGCAGCAAATTATGGCATTTTTGAAAGAACAACAGTTTGGTTTGCCATTACAGTTCAACAACTTTAAAGATTAAATGAGCGTTCTGCTGAAAACAGCATGTGTCGTCTTTCATCCTTTAATTCAAGAGAAGATTTAGTATGAGCAAAAAGAACATGATCGCAAAAATAGCGGCCGCTGCAGAATATCTGCCACAAGCGGTTCGCGCCAAAGTGCTGTCCAAAACCTTCGGCACTGTCGTTCCAATGGTTGGTACAGCTGGCATCAGCTACGACTTAGTCACAGCAGATAAAGTTATTTGCAGTATCAAAAATCGTCGTCCTATACAAAACCATATTAAAGGCGTACATGCCGTTGCGATGGCGCTGATTGCAGAAACGGCGACTGGTTTTGTCGTGGGCATGAATATCCCTGATGAATCGATGGTACTCATCAAATCATTGAAACTTGAATACAAAAAAGTCGCCAAAGGCGATCTTATCGCGACCGCAACGTTGTCTCTTGCTGATCGTGAACGCATTGCCAGCACACCGAAAGGTGAAGTCACTGTGCCATGCGTGATCACCGATGCAACAGGTCAAAATCCTGTGGAATGCGAAATGATCTGGGCATGGGTGCCAAAAAAACGTCCTGCTAAGACTGCATAAGACCACTCATTAAAAAACCGCGATATCGCGGTTTTTTAATTCCTAAAAGAAATCTATTCCAATCAATACACCTACTCAACGTCACGAACAATCTATAAAAATAATGGCATAATCGACGCAATCTTTTTATCCAAATTGGGTTTTATTCCCATCAGTCAAATGAGTATGCACCTGTGAATGGTTTACGCTTGCGGCTATCGATTACCACCAAATTATTTATCGTCATTTTGGGGATCAGCGCGCTCGTCATTCTTGCGATGGGTGGCGCAATGTCATGGAGTCTTAGACATAGCTTTAATGCGTATAGCGCACAACTTGATAGCCAACGCGCACAAGCCATGACCAGAACGCTCGCTGACATTTATGATGACAAAAAAAGTTGGGATTTTATTCGCAATAACCCTCGGTTTTGGCGGGATATTGTGCGTCCTAATTTAGGTCGCCGTGAGCTTACTCCAGAACAAATTAAGCACGACCTGATAGCTTCCAAAAACAAACTGAATAAAAACGATCATGATAAAGATGATTATGATGATGTTGAGACCCTCAACAACACAAAAAATAATCCTAATGCAGCCAACAAGCTTCCCATACAACGGCGTCCATCGCATTGGAGTTTATTGGATGAAGCTGGAATCGTGATCGCAGGAAATCCAGACATCCCAGCAACAGCACTGCGTTACCCGATCCAAGTGCAAGGCAATACCGTAGGTTGGATTGCAGTTTCTCCACGACAACGTCGTGTCACATTAGGTGAGCAGAACTTCCTCGCAGAACAACTCCAGTCCAGCGTCTATATCATGATTGCCGCAGCACTTGTAGCGATTGTGGCAGCGTTGCTTCTTGCGCGACTCTTTCTTGCCCCTGTGCGCCGACTTGCGGAAGCGACACAACAACTGATTGCGGGTCACTACGAGACACGAACCCAAGTACAACAGCAGGATGAGCTTGGACAACTCGCGAAGGATTTTAATCACCTCGCCGCCACTTTGCAGCGCAATGAAACCATGCGCCGTGAGTTTGTCGCAGATATTTCCCATGAACTGCGCACGCCGCTGGCGATTTTGAAAGGTGAGTTGGAAGCAATACAAGATGGGATTCGCAAACCTGATTCTGCCGCGATCATGTCTCTACAGTCAGAAACTCAAGCCCTCAGTCAGTTAGTCGATGATCTTTATCAGATTTCACTATCCGATGTCGGTGGCTTACACTACAACATGAGTTCGGTCAATTTGAATGAATGCATGACGCGCGTCGCTGATCTGTTCCAAGAGCGACTCGCCGCCAAAAGACTATCATGGATGCTCTCTCTGCCCCAATCAGCGATTATCCTACGTGCAGACGAACGTAGACTTGCGCAGCTTTTCAAGAACTTACTTGAAAATACATTGCGCTATACCGATGCTGGTGGTCAAGTTCAACTCAAAGTTACCACAGATCAGTACCAAATTTTGATCAGTCTGCAAGATTCTGCACCTGGAGTCTCAGATGAGGAATTACCGAAGATTTTTGAACGCTTATATCGCGTAGAGAGTTCACGCAATCGCGCCACAGGCGGCGCTGGCTTGGGCTTGCCATTATGCCAAACCATAGTCCAAGCCCACGGCGGTCAAATTCACGCACAACACTCGCCATTGGGCGGGGTTCAAATTAATATTATATTGCCATTGAATGACGCAGATGCAGCATAAAAGAGGAATAGAACGTGATTGATTCTAAAATGCTAGTTCTTGTAGTTGAGGATGAACCGAAACTGGCTCAAGTGCTATTGGATTATCTCGCTGCCAATAATTATGCAACGGTATGGATCTCTGATGGACGTGAAGTCGCCAAATATTATGCAGATCACCCAGCACACGAACACCCAGACCTCGTCCTTTTAGATCTCATGCTCCCAGGGCGTGACGGTTTAGATGTCTGCAAAGATATTCGTCGGATTAGCAATGTTCCGATCATCATGATTACTGCACGCGTCGAAGAAATTGACCGACTGATTGGTCTCGAAATTGGCGCAGATGATTATATTTGTAAGCCATTTAGTCCACGCGAAGTCATGGCGCGTGTAAAAGCAATTTTACGCCGAGTTCCTCAGGCGGAAGTTGGCGCGGTCGCAACCTCATTGACCAACTTACAACTGGATGAAGCTCGCTTTGAAGCGCGTTATCACAATCAACTCCTTGAACTGACACCAGCTGAATTCCGTTTGCTTAAAACGCTTGCTGATGCACCTGGACGCGTATTCCAACGTGATCAACTGATCAACCATGTTTATGATGATCAAAGAATTATTACTGATCGCACCATTGACAGTCATATCAAAAACCTACGCCGAAAAATGTCCCTGATTTCGCCTGAAGATGTGATTCGTTCGATCTATGGCGTCGGATATAAACTCGAGCTGTAATCAAAATTCCTGTGGGGGCGCACCCTTGTGGTTGCCCTTGGATATCGGCTTGAAATGATCAATAAGGATTCCACCACATCAAATCATGATCGTTCTCAGCATGGATAGAACATCATATTGAACCGTTGAAAGATAAAATGCTCATGACCACTCAAAAGCACAGATTTCCTTTTATTCACCTGACCCGAGCAATTCAAATCGCAATATGCGCCTTTGGTTTTCATACCATAGGCGCTTACGCCGCCAGCCCATGTCCTCCCGATTGGGAAGCAGAAATCTGCCAACTCAAAGACGTTGTGGAAACCATCAAAAAGGACTCGTATACCCCGATTGATGTTCATGAATTTCTCAATCAAGGCATTAAACGCACCGTTGACACGCTCACACACGGTCAATTCATGGACAAGACTGAATATGCGGATATGTGGAAAGCATGGCGCGCTGAAGGCTACGTTGGCATTGGCGTTGTCGTTGGACAAGAAGGTGATGGACTCCGCGTTTATCAAGTGCTGGATAACAGTCCCGCAGAGAAAGCAAATATTCATCCAAATGACCTAATTGTCGAGGCAAATGGTGAAAATTTTAGAGGAAAAACCTTCAAAGAAATGACCGAAAGCATGGCAGGCCCAATCAATTCAGTGGTCAAGATCACTGTACAACGCATGCCGAGAATGCAAAAAACCTACTTCAACATTACCCGCGATAAGATCAAAACCGAGACTGTCTATCACCGTATCGTTGCGCCGCACTATGGCTGGGTACGTATTTCCTCATTTGATGAAAACGTAGTCGCCAAAACTGTCGATGCGCTGCAAGACCTCGCCAAAACAGATCCAAACCTCAAGGGACTCATTTTAGACCTGCGTAACAATGGTGGTGGATCTTTGAATGCTGCTGTTGGCGTGGTTTCGATTTTTGTCCAAGGTAAACAAAAAGCAGTGCTCATTAAAGGCAACTCTACCGAAGGGCAACGTTATCTTTACACCACACTGGACGATTATAAAACCGCCTCAAATACCAAAAATGGCGTTACGCAAGATCCGCTTGCCAACTTACCCGAAATCTATAAAACCATTCCGCTTGTTGTTTTGGTACACCACAATACGATCTCTGCGCCAGAGCTGGTCACAGGTGCACTCCAAGACCTGAAACGTGCAACGATTATTGGTGAGCCAACCTTCGGAAAAGGGTCAGTACAAACCATCTCACCTGTCATTAATAATACGGGGCTTCGCCTCACCACAGCCAACTACTTCACACCATCTGGCTGTCCTGTCAACGGTTACGGCATTACGCCTGATTATTTGGTCGATGAGCGTAAAAATGGCGACCTCGACGATGCACTGAACTTTCACGAAGTCGATTACGCTCACCCAAAATTTGAAGGCATTGATCCCAATAACCCACTGGAAAAAATTCGTAAAGAACGCGCTGCAAAGCGGACAGAAGTTGTGACAGCGATGAATCAACGCAAGCAAGATATGCCACCACCCGTTTTAGCAAAAACGTATGCGACGACAACGGATTATATGTTTTCACAAGCATTGCGTTATTTACAAGGAAAGGATATTGATCAAAAACAAGGTCAACCTAGCACCTATAATGTTCATACCTTATGCGGAACTTTGTAGCAATCAGACCTTCATTTTTATAGTGGGGGATGAAACCTAATACTGTGTTGTACGAGGTCTTCGCTGTGATTGTGTGGCAAAATAAATTTTTATCACACATTCACACATAGCTCCTTATTTCCTCCTTATTTCCAACAAACTCTACCGACATTTCAGCGTTAACTTAAGCCATGTACCCACTCAACGGCAGCATGTCGGAAACGGAGTTAGACCATGAAACAATCTCACTTGAAACAACCTCAAAAGAAATTATTTAAACATTCAATTATTGCTGCATTGGTGATGAGCCTAGGTGGTATTTCATTTGCGAGTTTCGCTGAAACCACGACCACACCAGTAGCAGCATCAACCGTAACAACAACCGCAGCACCAACAACTGACGATCATGCAGCTCGCAAAGCACGTTGGGAAGAATTCCATGCTAAACATGAACAAGAACGCATCGAGCGCCGTACTGAAATGTTCAAGCAAGCCGACACCAATCACGATGGCAAAGTCAGCCTCGCAGAATGGCTCGCATTCAAGCCACCACGCCCTGATCATCGTCCGCATGATGGACAAGAAGGTCCGCGCGATGAACAAGATCAAAACGATCATCCAGACGGTAAGAACCTAGCAGAATGGCTAAAAAAAGTAGATGCCAATCACGATGGACAAATTAGTAAAGCAGAAGCTGAATCCTATGCACCGCGCATCGCGAAGCACTTTGATGAAATCGATACCAATCATGACGGTTTAGTGAGCCAAGACGAGCTCAAAGCATTCTTTGATGCAAAAAAAGCGAAACATGAACAACGTATGATTGAGCATCGTACCGAAGAATTCAAAAAAGCAGATACCAATCACGATGGTCAACTCACGCTTGAGGAATGGTTAGCATTTAAACCGCATCACCATCATGGTTTCTGGCGTCATCATGGTGACCATCATAAAGGTTTTGAAAATCGCTTCCAAAAACTAGATACCAATCATGATGGATCAATCAGCTTGAGCGAAGCACAAGCAGGCGCTCCTGAAATTGCCAAACATTTTAATGAAATTGATACAGATCATAACGGTCAAATTAGTCAAGATGAGCTCCATGCATTTTTTAAAGCACAGCATGAAAAGTCTCCATCTTAAGTGATAGACTTGCTTACAGTAAGTGAAATAAAAGAGGTGGTATTTTGAAGAACCGATCAAGTCTCGTCGCACTCAAATCGAGTCTAAAAATGCTTACTGTCGTGAGTTTGTGTGCGAGTACATGGCAGCTCGCACAAGCAATTCCACAGAACGCGCCCAAGAACGTACCTTATAAAGCAATTTCTGCACGTGATGCCGCATGGTACAAAGCGCATCCGAACTACAAAGCTTCACCAAAACGTGGATGGATTAAAACCCTTCCGCACCGCTATCGTATTGTGAAAGTCAATAACCAAACGTATTACTATGCACACAACCATTACTATCAACGTAGTGGAAATGGATATGTCGCCGCCAAGATTCCCTTTGTATCGCGCTAATTCAGCGCGCTAAGAGGCATAAAAGCTCATCATTGATGGGCTTTTTGCGTACTGGATTCTCCGCATAATCGGAATATACTTCCCCCGCACCCATGTTTTCTCACCTTTGTAGCCACCTTTGCAGCAAAGTTAGCTACAATGTCGGGCGAATTATGGACGCTGTTCCAAATATTGATCTAATCCTAGTCTGCTTGAGATCCAACAGCTAGGACACATTCTCGAGGAGTGATTTGATGTCAAATAGTGCAGGTAAACGTTTTAGAGAAGCCTTAGCAGCCGAAAAACCATTACAAATCATGGGCACAGTAAACGCCTACGCCGCCATGATGGCGACGCAAGTAGGTTATAAAGCCATTTATTTATCAGGCGCAGGGGTTGCCAATTACTCTTACGGTTTGCCAGATTTAGGCATCACATCATTAGAAGATGTACTCATTGATGCACGCCGTATCACCAGCGTTGTAGATACTCCATTACTCGTTGATATCGATACAGGTTGGGGTGGTGCATTCAACATTGGTCGTACCGTAAAAGAAATGATTCGTGCAGGTGTTGCAGCTGTGCACATCGAAGATCAAGTTGCACAAAAACGCTGTGGTCATCGTCCAAACAAAGAAATCGTCTCTAAACAAGAAATGGTTGATCGCGTTAAAGCGGCTGTCGATGCAAAAACTGATTCTGATTTCGTCATCATGGCACGTACTGACTCATTACAAGCCGAAGGCTTACAAGGCGTGATAGATCGTGCTTGTGCATTCGTTGAAGCAGGTGCGGATGCGATTTTTGCTGAAGCGATGACTGATATCACCATGTACAAAAAAGTCTGTGATGCGGTCAAAGTTCCTGTTCTTGCCAATATCACTGAATTTGGTGATACGCCGTATTACACCGTTGAACAATTGCGTGAACAAGACATCGCAATGGTTCTGTATCCACTTTCTGGAACCCGCGCGATGCAAAAAGCAGCATTGGCAGTCTTTGAGGCAGTTCGTAAAGAAGGTACTCAAGTGAATGTGCTAGATTTGATGCAAAAGCGCAAAGAACTCTATCAATTCTTAGATTATCATTCGTACGAAGATAAATTAGATGCGCTGTTCAAGGCAGATAAGTAATCGTTTTTTTAAACCTTTAACTTAGATCAATCTCTTTAGTTTCTATAGGAATTAACAACATGGCAGAAGCAAAAGTACTCTCTGGCGCAGGCTTACGTGGTCAAGTTGCAGGTAAAACTGCATTATCAACCGTGGGTAAAGAAGGTGCAGGCCTGACTTATCGCGGTTATGACGTGCGTGACTTGGCAGAACATTGTGAATTTGAAGAAGTTGCGTATTTGATTTTCTTTGGTGAACTCCCAACCAAAGCACAGCTTGCAGCATACAAAGCAAAACTGAAAACTCTACGCGGCTTACCACAAGCCCTGAAAACTGTTTTGGAAAATATTCCAAAAGAAGCACATCCAATGGATGTGATGCGCACTGGTTGTTCAATGCTGGGTAATCTCGAAACTGAACTCAGTTTTGCAGAGCAACAAGACAAAACTGACCGCCTACTCGCGGCATTCCCATCGATCATCACCTATTGGTATCGTTTCAGCCATGACGGCGTACGTATCGAGACTGAAACGGATGACGACAGCATTGGCTCACATTTCTTGCATTTGCTGAAAGGTGAAAAACCTAATGCACTACATGCTCAAACCATGAACGTTTCATTGATTCTGTACGCAGAACATGAATTCAACGCATCAACATTCACTGCTCGTGTTTGTGCATCGACTTTGTCTGATATGCATTCTTGCATCACTGCGGCGATTGGTTCACTGCGTGGTCCATTGCATGGCGGTGCAAATGAAGCTGCGATGGATATGATCGAGAAATTCACCAGCCCAGATCATGCTGAACAAGAAATGTTGGCCATGCTGGCACGTAAAGACAAAATCATGGGCTTTGGTCACGCGATCTACAAAGACAACGATCCACGTAACGGCATCATCAAACTGTGGTCAGAAAAACTGGCGGCGGATGTTGGCGACACTGTGCTCTACCCTGTGTCTGTCCGCTGTGAAGAAGTCATGTGGCGTGAGAAAAAACTATTCTGTAACGCAGACTTCTTCCACGCATCGGCATACCACTTCATGGGTATTCCAACCAAACTGTTCACCCCAATTTTCGTGATCAGCCGTTTAACAGGTTGGGCTGCACACGTCATGGAACAACGTGCGGACAACCGTATCATTCGCCCAAGTGCTGAATATACTGGCCCAGAACTACGTAAAGTCACGCCGATTGCTGAACGTGGTTAATCGGTTTTGATGTAAAAGAGCCCTCGTAAAATGAGGGCTCTTTTATTTTGAGGCAAAGCACCCAAACTCATTTACCCCTTTTCTGCTTCATACAGCCTTAAAAGTCGATCAAACGCTTGGATATCTAGAGGTTGACTCAACAAATATCCTTGTATCGAATGACAACCTAATTCCTGTAAAAATAATTGCTGTTCTGCTGTTTCCACACCTTCAGCAATTAAATCGAGATTCAGCTGTAAAGCAAGCGTCACAATTGAGCGGACAATCGCTTCATCCTGCTTATTACTCAGCATATCTCGGACAAAGGATTGATCAATTTTCATTTGATCGATGGGTAGTTTTTTCAAATAACTCAATGAAGAATAACCCGTACCAAAATCATCTAATGAAATACGGATCCCCAGTGACCGCAATCCCTCCATTTTCTTGATGATATCGTCAACATTATTCACCAACATACTTTCAGTGAGTTCGAGTTTCAGCAAAGACGGATTCGCACCAGAGCGCTCAATGACGGATAACACTTGATTCACAAAATCGTCTTGCAGGAACTGCTTCGCACTGACATTCACTGACAATGTGAGCTTTTGAGTCATCGGATTGGTTGACCAAGCCACCAACTGAGCACATGCAGCCCCAAGCACCCAGTGACCTAAAGGAAGAATAAAACCACTTTGCTCAGCAAGCGGAATAAAGTGGTACGGTGAAATCATGCCACGAGTTGGATGATTCCAGCGGATTAAGGTTTCAGCGCCGCAGATACGTCCATTGTCCCCAATCTGAGGCTGATAATGCAAAATAAAATGCTTCTCTGACAAACCCTTGTAAAGCTCCGTCACCATCGAATTATATTGCAGAGGCTCAGATTGCATCACGTAAAATAGGATGTACAGCAGACCAATGCCCAGCCCATTTGCCACCCAATTGCCGATCAATCGATAGTGATCGCTCATGGTATATGGCGTTGGAATCCCCCACATGCTGCTCGCAAAAAAATAATACGCGGCAAAACAAATCAGAGGTGTTCCATAGGCCAAGCCGATCGACTCTCCTTTAAAGCTCAGAAAACAAGCAATACCTAATGCTAAAAAATAAAGCTGAAATGATCGCGGAGCCTCGGCATCAGGAATATCAAATACCGCACAAAATACAAAGGTAACAAGAAAAATAATGGTAAAAATAAAAAATAACGCCTGACGCGTTTTCCCACGACTATTCAAAATAGCTGCAACAATCGCTGACACCGCTAAAACCATGCGCAGGGCAACAATGTGCCAATATCCAAATAGGGCATCAAAAATACCCCATACCACGGAGACCAAGATGGCAAAGCCGCAACCCGCATAAACAAGATGTTTTAATCGAGATTGATAATCTTCGACAGGATTAACTGGTGTATAAAGTTTAAACCGATGAGCTGTTAAGCCCTTTATTTTCGTTTTGGAGTCCATATTTGTTCATACTCCTTATGAAAAAGGAAGTATCTCGTCCATTACGATGCTTTCAACTGGATCAAGTCCTTTTACCACTATACCACTGATATGACATCTCAGATCAGTCTAATGCCTCTGATTTTTTCTAATCAGAACAAAGCTCAGACCTCTTGCAGCTCAACCTCAACTTCGTCTGGCATAGCCACTAATCGACTCTGAATAAACTCATTAAATTCATTAATCCGCAGCGGATGGCTGAGTAAATAACCTTGTATGGTGAAACAGCCTATACTCCGTAAGAACTGGCGCTGTTCTTCTGTTTCCACCCCTTCGGCAATGACATCCAATTCCATATTGTGGGCGAGCGACACCACTGTGCGGACAATCGCTTCATCTTGTGGGCTCGACAACATCTCACGAACAAACGACTGATCAACTTTCAACTGATCAATCGGTAGTTTTTTCAAATAACTCAATGAAGAATACCCAGTCCCAAAATCATCTAATGAAATACTCACACCTGCCGCCTTGAGTGCCATCATTTTGGTGATAATGTCTTCGACATCATTGACCAACATGCTTTCCGTCAATTCGAGTTTGAGTAATTTAGGATTTGCGCCTGAACGCTCGAGTACAGATAAAACCTGCGCGACGTAATCAATCTGTTTGAACTCCTGCGCACTGACATTAATGGATAATGAGAGATGCGCCGTCTCGGCTTTTTGTGACCACTTGACCAATTGCGCACACGCCGTACCTAATACCCAATGGCCCAGTGGACGAATAATTCCGATTTGCTCGGCTAACGGAATAAACTCATCTGGTGAAATGATACCCTCTATCGGATGAATCCAGCGAATGAGGGCTTCTGAACCAATAATCTGACCACCCTCATCCGCTTGTGGCTGGTAATACAACACAAATTGATTGTGTGTTAATGCTTTACGCAGCTCAACCTCGATCGCATTAGCTTTCTTAGCATTGGTCTGCATTAAGTGGAACAGCACATAAATGAGACTCAGCGCAATCACATTATTTGCCCAAGCGCCAAAAACACGCTCATTAGGGCTAATCGCATACGGTGTCACAATCCCCCACATGCTACTCGCAAAAAAACCATACGTCACAAAACAAATCAGAGGAAACCCGTAGGACAGCACGTAATGCTCATCCTTGAAGCCAATAAAACAACCAATCCCAATCAATAAGAAGAAAATATGTACCGTTCTCGGTGTCGACGCCGTAGGCACATCCAGAATGATGCTTAATATACAAAATACAATAAATGACGATACCGCTAAAACAGTAAATGTACTGAGTACTTTACCTTGACGTACTAAAAAGAAAGAGACAACTCCAGCAGCGATCAGAATAAATCTAATCACTAACTGCAGCCATTGTTCATTGATAATGTTATATATTCCCCAAGGAATATCTACAGCTACGAGAACCAAACAGCATGCATAAAGCAAGCGATTTAAACGAAATTCTCGGTTTAAATCTTGACTCATCAAGTGAAACCGACCTGTATTCTGCCTATCCATTGGCCGCATGACGTCAATCCTTTTCAAGTACAGCGCACAATCGTGCTACTTACCACTTTCCGTGAACAGCGCTTCATGCGACAAACTCACGGAAATTTCTCTGGATCGATAACGTGACTTTTTTTGGATTCTAAAAGAACTCAACCATCGTCCGTTATGTACAATTTAAATCTTTTTTGATAAAAATTTGATCATACAAGACTGCAATCTATCTTATTTTGTAAACAAAAAGGTGAAAAAAATACAAATCAACAAACATTCTCGAGCAAAAACTCTAAAAAATGCCAATTAGCTCACTATCTATATGAAATATAAACGATTTGGGAAATGGTATTTTGAAGGAGTACAATACGATCACTTTTTTAAAAGCACATTCTGATAGAGCCAAATCGCCATGAACACAGCCTACCGCAAACACCTACCAAACTCTGAGCTTGACTACTTTGATACCCGTGCAGCAGTCGAAGCCATCCAGCAAAACAGCTATGACACACTGCCTTATACATCAAAAGTTTTGGCGGAACAGTTGGTCCGTCGCTGCGATCCTGCAACCTTAACGGACTCATTAAAGCAGCTGATCGAACGTCGTCAGGATTTGGATTTTCCGTGGTATCCAGCACGCGTCGTCTGTCATGACATTTTGGGTCAAACCGCGCTGGTGGACTTGGCTGGTTTGCGTGATGCGATTGCCGATCAAGGTGGCGATCCATCGAAAGTAAACCCTGTTGTGCCAACCCAATTGATCGTTGACCACTCGCTCGCCGTGGAGTGTGGTGGTTTTGATCCTGATGCGTTTAACAAAAACCGCGCAATTGAAGACCGTCGTAACGAAGATCGTTTTCACTTTATCGACTGGACCAAAACTGCGTTTAAAAACGTCGATGTGATTCCAGCAGGTAACGGCATCATGCACCAGATCAATCTGGAAAAAATGTCGCCAGTCATTCAAAACCGTGACGGTTTGGCATTCCCAGATACTTGTGTCGGTACAGACTCTCACACACCACACGTCGATGCACTTGGCGTGATCGCGATTGGTGTCGGTGGTTTAGAAGCAGAAACTGTCATGCTGGGTCGTGCATCGATGATGCGTCTACCTGATATCGTTGGCGTAGAGCTGAAAGGCAAACGTCAAGCGGGCATCACCGCAACGGACATCGTTCTTGCCCTCACTGAATTCCTGCGTAAAGAACGCGTAGTTGGCGCATACGTCGAGTTCTTTGGTGAAGGTGCGGACAGCATGACCATTGGTGATCGTGCAACCATTTCCAACATGACGCCAGAATACGGCGCGACTGCGGCGATGTTCTATATCGACCAACAAACGATTGACTACCTCCGTCTCACAGGCCGTGAAGAAGATCAAATTGCATTGGTTGAAAACTATGCCAAAACCACAGGTCTATGGGCAAGTGAAATGACCAAAGCAGTTTACCCGCGTGTCCTGACTTTTGATCTATCGACTGTCACCCGCAACATGGCTGGTCCATCAAACCCACATGCGCGCGTAGCCACTGCTGATTTGGCAGCAAAAGGCATCGCTGGAAATCTGGAAGCGGCAAAAGCACAAGAAGCTGAAGGCTTGATGCCAGATGGCGCGGTGATCATTGCTGCGATTACGTCATGTACCAACACCTCTAACCCACGTAACACCGTCGCTGCGGGTCTATTGGCACGCAAGGCGAACGAACTCGGTCTCGTTCGCAAACCTTGGGTCAAATCTTCATTTGCACCAGGTTCTAAAGCAGCTGCGCTGTACTTGGAAGAAGCTGGCGTACTGCATGATCTGGAAAAACTCGGGTTCGGTATCGTCGCGTATGCATGTACGACCTGTAACGGGATGTCAGGTGCGCTTGATCCAAAAATCCAAGAGGAAATCATCGACCGCGACCTCTACGCAACTGCGGTGTTGTCAGGTAACCGTAACTTCGACGGTCGTATCCATCCGTATGCAAAACAAGCATTCTTGGCATCTCCACCGCTAGTTGTGGCCTATGCGATTGCAGGGACAATTCGTTTTGATATTGAAAAAGATGTATTGGGCACCGACAAGAACGGCAATCCAGTTTACTTAAAAGACATTTGGCCATCAGATGAAGAAATCGATGCACTAGTGGCAAAAAGCGTCAAGCCAGAACAGTTCCGTAAAGTTTACATCCCAATGTTTGATCTCGGCACAGTTGAGGAAGCGGCAAGTCCACTCTACGACTGGCGTCCAATGTCGACTTATATCCGCCGCCCGCCTTACTGGGATACTACAGGCGTTGGCGCGCTGGCAGCCAACCCACGTACTCTGACTGGAATGCGTGCGCTAGCGGTACTGCCAGACAACATCACCACTGACCATTTGTCGCCATCTAACGCGATTATGATGGACAGTGCTGCAGGTGAATACCTGCACAAAATGGGTCTGCCAGAAGAAGACTTCAACTCTTACGCAACTCACCGTGGTGATCACTTAACGGCGATGCGTGCGACTTTTGCGAATCCGAAACTGATGAACGAGATGGTTCGTAAAGAAGACGGTAGCATCAAGCAAGGTTCGCTGGCGCGTGTTGAGCCAGAAGGCAAAGTCGTGCGCATGTGGGAAGCGATTGAAACTTATATGGATCGCAAACAACCACTGATTATTGTCGCTGGTGCTGACTATGGTCAGGGCTCTAGCCGTGACTGGGCTGCAAAAGGCGTGCGTCTAGCGGGTGTTGAAGCGATTGTCGCGGAAGGTTTTGAGCGTATTCACCGTACCAATTTGATTGGTATGGGTGTGTTGCCGTTGCAGTTTAAAGCGGGGACTACTCGCTTAACATTAGGTCTGGATGGTACAGAAACCTACGATGTGAAGGGCGAACGTAAAGAGCGTCAAGACCTGACATTAGTGATTCATCGTGCGAATGGTGAGACCATTGAAGTGCCAGTGACTTCACGCCTCGATACGGCTGAAGAAGTACTCATTTACGAAGCAGGCGGTGTGTTGCAACGCTTCGCACAAGACTTCTTGGAAGGCAATGTCGCTTAATTCATTGTCCTGCTGAAAACAAAGAACCCTATCAATCATGATAGGGTTCTTTGTTTTTACGGTTAGTCAAATATCTTGCATCACACACTGCATAAATCATTCATCATTGAGCGAGCATTCGGCATTATTGGAATCATCTATACAGCGCATTTTATTGGCGATGGATGCCATATGTTTGCTATAGACTCCTTTTTGTACGAAATCTACGCGGACTTGACGAAGGATCCGGTCATATCCTTTTTTATCTAAGTCAGGAAGATTCTCCCATAGCCGAGGATCAATACTATCCTCCAGACGCTGGTTATTTTTAAATATACGGTCTTGTTGTTCGGCAAACCAAGTTCGACTTCTTTGCCCATAATTTTCAGGAAATTTATCACGACGAACCACGATCTGCATGGTGAGATACGCCACTGGATATTTAGCAATCGCACCATTCGCCCCCATGCCTTTACTAATTCCCAAAGCTTGGTACGCATAAGCAGGTAAAAAAACCAAATCCAGTTTACCTTCATTAAACATCGAGCCAATACCCGCCAGATTCGTCATGATCGGTATTCCGCCCAGCTTCTCAACGGTTGTTTTTTCAGTAATATCAAAATCCAAAATCCCAAACCGCTTGCCCATCATTTTGAGCATGGTATTGATGCTGCGATCATTGGTCATGGGATACAACATCCCCAAAGCAGAGACACCCGCAATCTCCATATTCCTGTCAACCATTTCTGGTGCAAGTTTAGGATTTGCCATGAGCCCGATCAGTTTTTTTGCCATATTATTACTTGGCACTTGCCCAAAACTGTCGATCGAACCCGTGAACTTATTAAATTGACGGACACGATAACCTATGGACAATAGACCATCGCATTTACCATCAACAAAGTCATCTGTTGCTTTTTGATCATTCACATAGGCTTTGAGCGTGATGTCAGCTCCCCATCGCTTTGCGGCAAGGGCATAATCTTTCATCAATGAATACTGATCACCTTGCGTACCCGCAGGATCAAAGACGCAGACTTTTTGGGCATAGGACGTGACTGGGATAACACACGCGAGACTCATCGCAAGCAAACACTGTTTAATTTTCATATTCCTCCGCACCTTGGAAGTACATACCGTAATAAACAACGGCGCTATCTCATTAAATCCATTCATGGATGAGATTGATGTTTTTTTAATGAGCCCAAACTTATCCCTAATAGTTAAAAACGTCAACTTAGATTTTATTAATGATACAAATTTCTAGGTGTTAGAAAACAATGTTTCACTATAGACTACCTTAAAGTGATTCAAAAAATAGGCGATTAAGTTTGAAATCCACCTAAACAAATTCCAAAAAAAATACATTATAATTCATATGCTTTATCATAATAAGAACAACAAAATGCCCTATAACCCTGACATTCACCATCGCCGATCTATTCGACTCAAAAACTACGACTACACTCGAGCAGGTCTATACTTCGTGACAATCTGCACACAAAATCGTGAATGCTTATTTGGAGAAATCGTAGAGGCAGGTTCCAAACCTGCCCAAACTGGATCAAACAAAATCACATTAAATCCATTAGGCATCATCATTCAAAAAACTTGGTTTGATTTAATTCACCACAACAAAAACATAAAATTGCATGATTTCATCGTCATGCCAAATCATGTGCATGGGATTATAGAAATCACTCCTTCAGATCGTAATTGGGCTGGTTTAGAACCAGCCCCTACAAGTACCAAATTAACTGAAATTATTCGACAATTTAAAACATTTTCTGCGAAACGCGTAAACCAATGGAGGAAAACTGTTGGGGTGCCTGTATGGCAACGTAACTACCATGAACACATCATTCGACACGAAGCCACATATTTAAAAATTGCTGAATACATCCAAACTAATCCACAAAAATGGCTAGATGATCGTTATTATCAGGTTATAAACCATTCTCTTGATTCACAAAACTACCCCCTCGACTCTCAAGTTCACACCCTCCCTCCGCCCCAATGATAATATCCTTCGCCAACAGTCACCCTCGACATGGCGTCGGGAATCAAGGAGAGAACACATGTTTAATCACATCATGGTCGGATCGAACGACATTGAACGTTCCAAGCAATTCTACAATGCAGTGCTTGGCGTACTCGGCGTAGGCGAGCCAATGGTGAATAAGGCTCCCACAGGTCATACACGACTTTTTTATCGCCATGATGGCAATACGTTTTGCATCAGCGAACCGATCAACGGCGAAACAGCAACCTATGCCAATGGCGCAACCATCGGTTTCAAATGCAACTCTCCCGAACAAGTCCTCCAATTTCATGACACAGCAGTCGCACAAGGCGGCATCTCGATTGAAGATGCACCTGGTTTACGTCAAGGCAGTCTAGGTGCGATGCATCTTGCATACGTTCGTGATCCAGATGGCAACAAACTCTGCGCAATCTATCGCCCTAAGTAAGCCGTATTCGTCGTGACCACTAGCATTCTTGAAGTGTATCGCACTGTATTCACGATACAGTGCGATACACTTTAAAGTATCCTATCGTTTGCGGAACAATCAACGTAATCCGTTGACACGCTAGCCCTGCATTGTTATGTTGCGCTTCGCTTATTCATCTCTTTCTTGATCCCCATGCCCCTCAACGACAACTTCGTCTATACGCCGCCACAAGAGCCGTTGCAGACTCTCTATGAAGACGATGACCTGATTGTCATTGATAAGCCCGCAGGATTGTTGTCCGTCATGGGACGCTTGCCAGAACACCAAGACAGTGCTTATTTGCGGATATTAGAAAAATACCCACAAGCCAAAGTCACTCACCGTTTAGACATGGCAACCTCTGGTATTCTTATGTTTGCCAAACACCGCGACGCCGAAGTTGCCATCAGCAAAATATTTCAAGCCAGAACCGTCAAAAAGAACTACATCGCACTAGTACAAGGACATTTGACAGGACAAGGCAGCATAGAAGCGCCACTCATCACCGATTGGCCGAATCGCCCTAAACAAAAGGTCGATTTTGAAATCGGCAAACACGCCCAGACCTTATATCAGCATCTTGCTTATGACGCCGAGCAAGACATCAGCCGTATTTTATTAGAACCCATCACAGGACGTTCACATCAACTGCGCGTCCATCTGGCACACATTGGACATCCCATCACAGGCGATAAACTCTATCACCCAGAACCGACGCAAAGCCCCTTAAACCGCCTCGCTTTACATGCCAGTTTTCTGGCATTCGAGCATCCATTGCAAAGTAAGCTAATAGAACTAAAATCAGACATACCGTTTTAGTGAATGCAATCAATACAGTCATAGTCGCCTGAACGCTGCGTTCCCGTTATAATTGCCTGCAAAACATCTGACCCTGTTGAGTACTCGCCATGTCCCATCTTCCTCAAATCCGCATTCCTGCAACTTATATTCGTGGCGGTACCAGCAAAGGTGTTTTTTTCCGTTTACAAGACCTACCTGAAGCCGCACAAGTCGCAGGTGCTGCACGCGACAAAATCTTTATGCGTGTGATTGGCAGCCCAGACCCATATTCGGCGCATATTGACGGTATGGGCGGCGCAACATCGAGTACCAGCAAATGCGTAATTCTGTCCAAAAGCAGCCAACCTGAACATGATGTCGATTATCTATATGGTCAGGTGTCCATTGATAAAGCATTTGTCGATTGGAGTGGCAACTGCGGAAATCTGTCGACAGCGGCAGGTGCATTTGCGATTCATGCGGGTCTGGTCGATCCTGCACGCATTCCAGAAAACGGCACATGCACAGTGCGTATCTGGCAGGCAAATATCCATAAAACCATCATTGCTCATGTCCCCGTTACCAATGGTCAAGTACAAGAAACGGGTGATTTCGAACTGGATGGCGTAACCTTCCCAGCAGCAGAAATTGTCCTCGAATTTATGGATCCATCCGATGATGGTGAAGATGGCGGTTCGATGTTCCCAACGGGAAATCTAGTCGATGACCTCGAAGTGCCTAATGTCGGCACATTTAAAGCAACCATGATTACCGCAGGCATTCCAACGGTCTTCGTGAATGCTGAAGACATTGGCTATACAGGCACAGAACTACGCGAAGCGATTAATACGGATCCTGCTGCACTCGCCAGATTTGAAGCAATTCGCGTTGCAGGCGCATTGAAAATGGGCTTAATTAAAGATCCTGCCGAAGCGTTAACTCGTCAACACACACCGAAAATCGCTTTTGTATCCAAGCCTAAAGATTATGTCGCATCCAGCGGTAAGCAAATCAAAGCGGAAGAAGTCGATCTACTAGTCCGCGCGCTCTCAATGGGTAAATTGCATCATGCGATGATGGGCACTGCCGCGGTGGCAATTGGTACGGCAGCAGCTGTTCCCGGCACATTAGTGAACTTGGCTGCGGGTGGCGGCGAACGCCAAGCTGTCCGTTTTGGTCATCCATCTGGCACATTGCGTGTCGGTGCAGAAGCCAAACTGGTCAATGGTGAATGGACTGTCACTAAAGCTATCATGAGCCGCAGTGCACGTATTCTGATGGAAGGTTGGGTACGAATTCCTGCGGATACGTTTTAAGTAACTGCATAGCTCGTTGAGCCTGTCGAAACGCGTGGGAAACCAGACCAAAATCTGACGAGCCCATTCAAAAAGCCCTGCTAACGAGTAGGGCTTTTTATTGATCCAACCTAATCCACTCCAACATGTTAAAATCACGCACATTACCAACACATTCACATCTCAATCAAAAGTCAGTCTGTTATGAATCCAAAAACAAACCTCAATTGGTTTCCTGGCCACATGAGCAAGGCAACCAACGACATTAAAGAACTACTGCCGAATATTGATGTGATTATTGAAGTGTTGGATGCCCGCATTCCCTACAGCAGCCAGAATCCTGTCATTGCTGAGTTTTCAGGTAATATTCCGCGGATCAAACTTCTCAATAAAGACGACCTCGCCGATCCTGAAATCACGAAGCAATGGATGGCTTATTTCGAAAAGGATCCAACGGTTAAAACTTTGGCAATTAACTCCAGCCAGCATCTGCGCGTCCAAGCCCTGACCGACCTCTGCCACCAACTCGTGCCACGTACCTCAAGCCAAGTTCGCAATATCAAAGCCATGATCGTCGGCATCCCCAACGTCGGAAAATCCACTTTAATTAACATTCTAAAGGGGCGCAAAATCACCGTGACAGGCAATGAACCTGCGGTCACCAAAGCCCAGCAGCGCATCAAACTTGATGAAGAAATCGTGCTCTTCGACACACCCGGAATCTTATGGCCAAAATTCCATAACCAAAACTCAGCCTATCGCCTCGCAATCACAGGCGCGATTAAAAACACTGCCGTGACCTTTGATGACATCGCATGCTATGCCATGGATTATCTCATTCAAGCCTATCCAGAACGTGTCAAAGAACGCTACGGTCTAGAAGAACTTCCTGCGGATGCTATGGATTTTTTTGAAATTGTTGGCGTAAAAAAACGCTATTTCTCAAGCGGGAAATGTGTTGACTATGTTCGCCTTGGTGAAATGGTCATTCATGATATTCGCAAACCACTGCTCGGCAAAATCAGTTTCGAGACCCCAGAAATGGCTGAGCAAGAAGAAGTGCTCGCGCAGGAAGCTAAACTAGAACGCGAAGCCAAAAAAGAAGCCCATCTCGCAGGCAAAAAGAAGCGCCGTACTGCACCGCCATAACAAAAATAGGATGCATTTAATTTCTAACACGACTGCCCACTTTCTTTTTAAAGCAGTGAGCTCGTAATTTAGAGTAAAATAGCCACTTTTTAAGGACTTTCCTTATGAGCTCATTGCCAAATTGCCCAAAATGCCAATCCGAATACACCTATGAAGACGGCGAATTGTTTATATGCCCTGAATGCAGTCATGAATGGAGTAAAAACACTGTAGCCAACGATGATGCTGTTGCGATCATTAAAGACTCAAATGGGAATGTATTAACTGATGGTGATACCGTTACCGTGATTAAAGATTTAAAAGTGAAAGGCTCATCATTGGTTGTTAAAGTCGGGACTAAAGTCAAAAATATTCGTTTGCTACCTGATGCCAGCGATGGTCATGATATCGACTGTAAAATTGATGGCATTGGCGCGATGAAACTGAAATCAGAATTCGTTAAAAAAGCCTAAATACCACACTAAAAATTGCGTCTTAATTGATCAAGGATGATCGTAAATTTGATGATGCTTCTAGATGAAATTCAAATCAGATGAAAGACAAATATATTGGGTTATCTATCGTCTTTAGCCTCTTTTTACTCGCTGGTTGTATGTCGCGTGAAGAAGCTGCTAAGCATGTCACCATTTCACTTATTCAATCACCAAAGGCATCCCTCGAAGAGTGGCATACGGTTACGCCAGTCTCACCCAAGATACAACAATTTGAATCACCATTGGGTCATATCCAAATCAAGCAGACTTACACGACTCTAGAAAGCATCTCACAAACTCCAGTGATTGCCATATTTAATGCACTAAAACAACAAACTGAACAAGAGTTTAGCATCTCTCATCGTAGCCTCATTAACCCTGCCGATGACGATTCACTGCAACTTGCAGATCATGACTTCCTTCATTCAACCTATCGAGTTCGTGATTCCAATAATGAACGACAACGCATCGAGCTTTTTGTTGCACCGATCAATAAGCAACTCATTACGATTATTGTTCAAATCGGAGATGATGCGGATATGCAAAGCTATAGTGATTTACAAGCCTTCCTCAACCAAAAAATCACTACATTTCCTAAGAATGGATCGCTGGAATAACTAAACGTTCACACGAGTCGTGGGCATTTGACATATGTTTACATAGAAAAACAGCTATACTACAGTATGAAAATGCTTATCGTCATACAATAAACTCGTCTACTAAGGCAAAACCCCTTTTCAGTCCGCCTCCCCCGGCGGACTTTTTTTACGTCTGAATTGATAAAAATTTAGATCGATCTTTCTATGAATCATCCGAACCAAGTTGCGTCTGCGTATAATTCTGAATACCAATACGCTCGATGAGTTCTAATTGTGTCTGCAACCAATCAATATGTTCTTCTTCGCTTTCCAAAATATCGCTAAAAAGATCTCGGCTCACATAATCTCGAACCTTTTCACAGTGTTCAATCGCATCTTTTAAATCAGGATGCGCATTCATCTCCATCGCTAAATCACTGGTTAAGATTTCTTTAACATCTTCACCGATCCTTAACTTACCAAGCTGTTGTAAATTAGGTAGCCCTTCTAGAAATAAAATACGCTCTATGAGACGATCAGCATGTTTCATCTCATCAATAGACTCATGCCACTCATGCTCAGCAAGCTTGGTGATACCCCAATTCTTGAACATCTTGGAATGTAAGAAATACTGATTAATTGCTGTCAGTTCATTTAAAAGAACTTTATTTAGAAAAGCAATAACTTGAGGATCGCCTCGTAATGCCATGGTCTTACTCCTTTTTTATAATCTCATAGTGGGGACTAGTATAAACCTCTATTTCATCTGGTTAAAACAAAATGATAGTGAAAATGTAGCCCAACAACTTTCCCGCACGCCCCAATAAGAAAGCCCCCTTAAGAGAAACTTAAGGGGGCTTTTGGAATAATGAGCTGAGGATGCCCTACTCTCACATGGCGAATGCCACACTACCATCGGCGCAAAGAGGTTTCACTTCTGAGTTCGGGATGGGATCAGGTGGTTCACTCTCGCTATAGTCCTCAGCACAACTGTTAGGCTCGTTAGTCGCATGATCAAGGTAATCCTTTCTCTGCTTTTACTACTTTGCCAATTTGCTAGATTGGGCTGATTGAGTTGTCGTTAACTGATTATTTAAATCATCTAAATCTGAACCAAGCTTTGTGCTTTGCTTTGATCTATAACCTTTGAAGCTTTTATCTAACAACAACCGTTTAGGTGTTGTATAGTCAAGCCTCACGAGCAATTAGTAATCGTTAGCTTCACGTGTCACCACGCTTCCACACCGATCCTATCAACGTCCTAGTCTCGAACGGCTCTTTAGGGGGTAAACCCCAGGGAGATCTAATCTTGAGGTGGACTTCGCGCTTAGATGCTTTCAGCGCTTATTCCTTCCGAACATAGCTACCCGGCTGTGCCATTGGCATGACAACCGGAACACCAGAGGTTCGTCCACTCTGGTCCTCTCGTACTAGGAGCAGATCCTCTCAAATCTCCAACGCCCACGGTAGATAGGGACCGAACTGTCTCACGACGTTCTAAACCCAGCTCGCGTACCTCTTTAAATGGCGAACAGCCATACCCTTGGGACCTGCTTCAGCCCCAGGATGAGATGAGCCGACATCGAGGTGCCAAACACCGCCGTCGATATGAACTCTTGGGCGGTATCAGCCTGTTATCCCCAGAGTACCTTTTATCCGTTGAGCGATGGCCCTTCCATACAGAACCACCGGATCACTAAGACCTACTTTCGTACCTGCTCGACTTGTGGGTCTCGCAGTTAAGCGCGCTTTTGCCTTTATACTCTACGCGTGATTTCCGACCACGCTGAGCGCACCTTCGTACTCCTCCGTTACTCTTTAGGAGGAGACCGCCCCAGTCAAACTACCCACCATACATTGTCCCCGCCCCCGATCAGGGGGCTGGGTTAGAACCTCGACGTTACCAGGGTGGTATTTCAAGGATGGCTCCATGTGAACTGGCGTCCACACTTCATAGCCTCCCACCTATCCTACACAAGTAAAATCAAAGTTCAATGTAAAGCTGCAGTAAAGGTTCACGGGGTCTTTCCGTCTAGCCGCGGGTACACGGCATCTTCACCGCGATTTCGATTTCACTGAGTCTCTGCTGGAGACAGCGCCGCCATCATTATGCCATTCGTGCAGGTCGGAACTTACCCGACAAGGAATTTCGCTACCTTAGGACCGTTATAGTTACGGCCGCCGTTTACCGGGGCTTCGATCAAGAGCTTCGCTTTCGCTAACCCCATCAATTAACCTTCCGGCACCGGGCAGGCATCACACCCTATACGTCCACTTTCGTGTTTGCAGAGTGCTGTGTTTTTAATAAACAGTTGCAGCGGCCTGGTTTCTGAGGCTGCCATCAGCTTCTAGGAGCAAGTCCTATAACCAACAGCAGCGTACCTTCTCCCGAAGTTACGGTACCATTTTGCCTAGTTCCTTCAGCAGAGTTCTCTCAAGCGCCTTGGTCTACTCGACCTGACCACCTGTGTCGGTTTCGGGTACGATTCCTATATCACTGAAGCTTAGAGGCTTTTCCTGGAAGCTTGGTATCAGTCACTTCGCTGTACAAGTACAGCTTGCTATCGGCTCTCAGCATAGAGTACCCCGGATTTGCCTAAGATACATGCCTACCACCTTCCACCTGGACAACCAACGCCAGGCTGACTTAACCTTCTCCGTCCCCTCATCGCATGATATAGAAGTATCGGAATATTAACCGATTTCCCATCGACTACGCCTTTCGGCCTCGCCTTAGGGGTCGACTAACCCAGCCCCGATTAACGTTGGACTGGAACCCTTGGTCTTTCGGCGTGCGAGTTTTTCACTCGCATTATCGTTACTCACGTCAGCATTCGCACTTCTGATATCTCCAGCATGCTTCTCAACACACCTTCACAGACTTACAGAACGCTCCCCTACCACTTGAAACAAGTTCAAATCCGCAGCTTCGGCTTCTAGTTTGAGCCCCGTTACATCTTCCGCGCAGGCCGACTCGACTAGTGAGCTATTACGCTTTCTTTAAAGGATGGCTGCTTCTAAGCCAACCTCCTAGCTGTCTATGCCTTCCCACATCGTTTCCCACTTAACTAGAAATTTGGGGCCTTAGCTGGCGGTCTGGGTTGTTTCCCTCTTGACTACGGACGTTAGCACCCGCAGTCTGTCTCCCGGATAGTACTCACTGGTATTCGGAGTTTGCATCGGTTTGGTAAGTCGGGATGACCCCCTAGCCGAAACAGTGCTCTACCCCCAGTGGTATTCGTCCGAGGCGCTACCTAAATAGCTTTCGGGGAGAACCAGCTATCACCGAGTTTGATTAGCCTTTCACCCCTAGCCACAAGTCATCCCCCGGCTTTTCAACGACGGTGGGTTCGGACCTCCAGTGCCTGTTACGGCACCTTCATCCTGCTCATGGCTAGATCACTCGGTTTCGGGTCTATACCCTGCAACTATACGCCCTATTCAGACTCGGTTTCCCTACGGCTCCCCTACACGGTTAACCTTGCTACAGAATATAAGTCGCTGACCCATTATACAAAAGGTACGCAGTCACACCACGAAGGTGCTCCTACTGCTTGTATGCACACGGTTTCAGGATCTATTTCACTCCCCTCACAGGGGTTCTTTTCGCCTTTCCCTCACGGTACTGGTTCGCTATCGGTCAGTCAGGAGTATTTAGCCTTGGAGGATGGTCCCCCCATGTTCAGACAGGGTTTCTCGTGCCCCGCCCTACTCGATTCATCTATAGTGCCCTTTCAAATACAGGGCTATCACCTACTATGGCCGACGTTTCCAAGTCGTTCTTCTAAAACACTATAGACTTAATGGGCTAATCCCTGTTCGCTCGCCGCTACTGAGGGAATCTCAATTGATTTCTGTTCCTACGGGTACTGAGATGTTTCACTTCCCCGCGTTTGCTTCAATACACTATGTATTCATGTATTGATACTCGTCTTACAACGAGTGGGTTCCCCCATTCAGACATCTCCGGATCACAGGATTGTTGCCGCCTCCCCGAAGCTTTTCGCAGGCTCACACGTCTTTCATCGCCTCTGACTGCCAAGGCATCCACCATGTGCACTTCATTACTTGACTATACAACCCTAAACAGTCGTTTAACTGTAGAAAATCATATAGCTTCAATGGTTATTTGACCAAAACGCTTGATTCAGTTTTAGTATCTATCCAACAATTTATTCCAAGTATGAAATCAATCATCAAATAGATTATTAACTACAACTCAATTTTCCAATCTATTAAAGAGTTTGACCTTTTAAGTCTTCTACGCCTTCGTCAGGTCGCAGATGATTCCTTAATCTCACATCTACTAGAGATGCTTAATCAACAGAGGTTAGTATGACTACTAAGCTATGTTGACTATTCAACTTTACTCAACCTCACCAACTTAATGGTGGGTCTGGGCAGACTTGAACTGCCGACCCCACGCTTATCAAGCGTGTGCTCTAACCAACTGAGCTACAGACCCGTTCGCGGGGTACAACGCTAAACACTGCAAACTACTTACAGCTATCTAAAGCATATGGTGGAGTCTAACGGAGTCGAACCGTTGACATCCTGCTTGCAAAGCAGGCGCTCTACCAACTGAGCTAAGACCCCATTCTTTTTCAAGAACTCGGGAATGCTGACTCAATACCCAATACATTTCTGCATCGCATACTGCGTCTATGTGAAGAACAACTTGTTGTGGATTCTTGCTGGCCCGATGAATTCGTTAAGGAGGTGATCCAGCCGCAGGTTCCCCTACGGCTACCTTGTTACGACTTCACCCCAGTCATCGGCCACACCGTGGTAAGCGCCCTCCTTACGGTTAGGCTACCTACTTCTGGTGCAACAAACTCCCATGGTGTGACGGGCGGTGTGTACAAGGCCCGGGAACGTATTCACCGCGACATTCTGATCCGCGATTACTAGCGATTCCGACTTCATGGAGTCGAGTTGCAGACTCCAATCTGGACTACGATCGGCTTTTTGAGATTAGCATGCCCTCGCGGGTTAGCAACCCTTTGTACCGACCATTGTAGCACGTGTGTAGCCCTAGCCGTAAGGGCCATGATGACTTGACGTCGTCCCCGCCTTCCTCCAGTTTGTCACTGGCAGTATCCTTAGAGTTCCCACCCGAAGTGCTGGCAAATAAGGAAAAGGGTTGCGCTCGTTGCGGGACTTAACCCAACATCTCACGACACGAGCTGACGACAGCCATGCAGCACCTGTGTTCTGATTCCCGAAGGCACTCTCGTATCTCTACAAGATTCCAGACATGTCAAGGCTAGGTAAGGTTCTTCGCGTTGCATCGAATTAAACCACATGCTCCACCGCTTGTGCGGGCCCCCGTCAATTCATTTGAGTTTTAGTCTTGCGACCGTACTCCCCAGGCGGTCAACTTATCGCGTTAGCTGCGCCACTAAAGCCTCAAGGGCCCCAACGGCTAGTTGACATCGTTTACGGCATGGACTACCAGGGTATCTAATCCTGTTTGCTCCCCATGCTTTCGCACCTCAGCGTCAGTATTAGGCCAGAAGGCTGCCTTCGCCATCGGTATTCCTCCAGATCTCTACGCATTTCACCGCTACACCTGGAATTCTACCTTCCTCTCCCATACTCTAGCTCGCCAGTATCGAATGCAATGCCCAGGTTGAGCCCGGGGATTTCACATCCGACTTAACAAGCCGCCTACGCGCGCTTTACGCCCAGTAATTCCGATTAACGCTCGCACCCTCTGTATTACCGCGGCTGCTGGCACAGAGTTAGCCGGTGCTTATTCTGCGGGTAACGTCCACTATCCTTGGGTATTAACCAAGGTAGCCTCCTCCCCGCTTAAAGTGCTTTACAACCAAAAGGCCTTCTTCACACACGCGGCATGGCTGGATCAGGCTTTCGCCCATTGTCCAATATTCCCCACTGCTGCCTCCCGTAGGAGTCTGGACCGTGTCTCAGTTCCAGTGTGGCGGATCATCCTCTCAGACCCGCTACAGATCGTCGCCTTGGTGAGCCTTTACCTCACCAACTAGCTAATCTGACCTAGGCTCATCTGTTAGCGAGAGCTCCGAAAAGCCCCCTTTCTCCCGTAGGACGTATGCGGTATTAGCGTGCGTTTCCACACGTTGTCCCCCACTATCAGGCAGATTCCTAGGCATTACTCACCCGTTCGCCGCTATCTAAAGTACAAGTACTTTAAACCGCTCGACTTGCATGTGTTAAGCCTGCCGCCAGCGTTCAATCTGAGCCATGATCAAACTCTTCAGTTTAATACTTCTTTGAACCTTTAATCTAAGGTTCTAAATCTGACTCATCAAAACTGACGAAATTACTCAAATAAACTTCGAGAAAATTTTGCAAATTTCAATGAAATATTTTTTCATCAAAACCAGCAAAAATCCACACAAGTTGTTCTTCACTAATTCTTAAAGAGTCTTTCGTAAAATCAAACACAACACCCAAAAGGATAATGTTTTCTTGATCTTACCCGCCGTATCCATCGTCTGGATCACCGCGGTAGGAGGCGTATTCTACAGTAGTTTTTGAAGTTGTCAACGTTATTTTCAATTTGTTTTTCGAAGCGATTAACGTTTCTCAAACTCAGCAAAAACAGCACCAAACAAACATCAAAACTCACCACAAAACACCCAAGCTATTGTTTAATCTACTTATTTAAAAGCACATCACCGTCGCTGTGGGGTGCATTCTATACTTTTATCTCAACCTGTCAAACTCTTTCTCTCTATTCCCGTTTACTTGCTCGATTTGTGACCATTTTGATGAGGAATAGACTACTTTTCATTCATATCAGTTGCAGAATTTGCTCTCCATACATGACATGTCGCTATATATCAGCTGGTATGAATCGCCTCACTTCATACTGTTCTCATTTTATTCACGAAAGCACCACGTTTTCTTCACGAAGAATGATTGCATCTAAACTTATACTGTCGCATCATTTATCTAATTTTTTACCAACGTACGGCGCATTATTTTGTCTGGTTCTCATTTTCCTAATAAGTCTAAAGTCATTTCCCGTATTTCGAATCCAAGAAATGACTCTCCTCAGTCTAATAACGGATTGGTCGTAGTCGCATTACTTTTTCTTGTGGTTATTGTGCTCAGTTTCGTTGCATTAGCAATTTATGTAATGAGACTTGATAGTGTTGTGCGTACAAAATTCGAAGGCCAACGTTGGGAAATTCCAGCTAAAGTTTATGCTCGTCCTTTAGAACTATATGTCGGTGCAAATGTTGATGCAAAGTCAGTTAAAGATGAATTAACTTTATTAGGCTATAAAAAAACAAGCGACTATCAAACTTCTGGAACTTTTACTGACAATGGCGGCGCGATGTTCATTCACACTCGCGGCTTTAACTTTGGAACCTCTCTCGAGCCAGAACAAGTTTTAAAAGTCCAATTTGGACCAACAGCAATTGCAGACATTCAAAGCACTCAAACTAACAATACAGGTGTAGTCCGTTTAGAACCTGTACTCATTGGTGGAATTTACCCTCGAATCAATGAAGATCGTGTACTGATTAAACTGAGTGACACGCCTCAATCGTTGATTGATGCATTGATTGCAACGGAAGACCATTCGTTCTATCAACATCATGGGATATCGGTGCGTGGTTTAGGACGTGCTTTACTATCCAATGCAACGGGTGGTGCAAGACAAGGTGGATCGACTCTTACTCAGCAATTAGTTAAGAATTTTTATCTGACTAATGAAAGAACGCTGAAACGTAAAGCAACAGAAGCTGTGATGGCTTTATTATTGGAATCTCATTATTCCAAGAACGAGATTTTAGAAACCTATTTAAATGAGATTAATCTTGGTCAAAATGGCAATCATTCAATTAATGGTTTTGGATTAGCCGCCCAATTTTATTTTGGACAGCCTATTCAAGAGCTCAAGTTGCCACAAGTTGCCTTATTAGTTGGATTAGTTAAAGGTCCTAGTGAATATAATCCTTGGCGTCACCCTGAAGCTGCTTTGGCACGTAGAAATGTTGTGCTAGATAATATGCTTGCACAAGGAAAAATTACGCAAGATCAATATCAAGCCGCGCATGATGCGCCACTTGGAATTGTGAAAAAACCAACCGCAGGTCAAAGTTTATATCCAGATTTTCTTGATTTAGTGCGTCGCCGTTTACGCCTTGAATATCAAGAAAGTGACTTAACCAGCGATGGTCTACAAATTTTCACGACATTAGATCCACGTGTACAAAATGCAGCTAATGCCGCTTTCGATCAAACGATCAATCGCATTGTCAAATCCAATCCTAAGCGCTTAACAGGATTGCAGGGTGCAGTTTTGGTCAGTAATCCACAAAACGGTGAAATCCTCGCAGTCGTTGGAGGTTCTGGCTTATTTACGGGTTATAACCGTGCTTTAGATGCTCGCAGACAAGTTGGGTCTTTATTTAAACCCGCAGTGTACCTCACAGCATTGGCATCTGGTCGCTATAACTTAACGTCACTACTCGACGATGGTCCTGTGGATGTATCTGGTGCTGGACTAACCCATTGGCAACCAGAAAACTATGATCTACAAGATCATGGTGTAGTAAGCCTGACTGATGCACTTGCTCATTCATATAATCAGGCAACTGTACATTTAGGTATGCAACTTGGTGTGCCTCAAGTCATTAATACCTTAAAAAATCTAGGTGTGGATGCAACATTAACAGGCTACCCTTCTATCCTTCTGGGCGCAGCAAATTTATCGCCACTTGATATTTTAAATATGTATCAGACGATTGCATCTGATGGCTTTCAACATCCGCCGCGCGCAATTATCTCTGTAATCAAATCAAATGGGCAGCCAATTCAACGATTCGGCTTATCAATGCAACAAGGCTCAGATCCTGCTGCAACTTATTTGTTGAATTATGCGATGCAGCAGGTCGTCAAATCAGGAACTGCGGCAGCGGTCAACCGTACATTACCAGCAACACTGAATTTGGCTGGAAAAACGGGTACAACCAATGATCTACGCGACTCATGGTTTGCAGGTTATAGTGGAAATTACACGGCTGTTGTTTGGGTTGGTCAGGATGATAATCGTCCAACGGGGTTATCAGGCGCAACAGGCGCATTACCCATTTGGATTGACTTAATGAGTCGTCTTAAACTTACGCCTGTTGCATTTGCGCAGCCTGACAATGTTGTTTGGCAATGGCTAGATACGACAAGCGGACAAGTTTCTGCGGAAGGTTGTGCTGGGGCAACTTATATTCCAATGCTCCGCAATACGATACCTGCACAAGCGACACCTTGCGGGCAAGCAAAAATTGATCAAATGCAAGCATTGCAAAATGCCTCTATGGATCCTAACGCACCTGCGATCACCCCTAATAACTCTGCGACAGATGCCAATGGCAATCCGATTGGACAGCCTTCTGCTCCTGTAGCTCCTACCCGCAATCTCACACCACCACCGTCGCGCTCAACATCGGCACTCGATCGTGCAATGGAAAGCTTCTAATGAAAAATATTATTCATCCAGCTTCCAATACATCAACTCAAACACGATCAACCCCAAAATGGCTCATCATTTTGGGATTCAGTGTGCTTGCAGGTTGTCAAACTGCTCCACCTCAACCTAAGCAACCTGTACCAAAGACCGTAGTACACCCACATCCAGCTCCCTCGATTGTTAGACCTGCTACACCGCATAGTCCAACGACACCTCAGCCTGAATTTGGATATCCACCGCTGGAATCGCAAGCTCTTCCTGCTTTACCTGCACCACCGCAGCCGCAAGTTGTACTCCGAGATGGACGCAATATCCCTCTGGTGCAAAAGCTGATGGCTCAAGGTTTACAGCAATTACAACTTGGGCAACTCGATGATGCTGAAGAAACTTATATTCGAGTTCAACGTATTGCGCCGCAATATTCGAGCGTTTATGCGCGTTTAAGTGAAGTGGCATTGAAGAAAAAAGATGGCGCAACGGCTGAAGGCATGGCTCGACGTGGTTTAGTTTTAGCAAAATCTCCACAACAAAAATCTGGTTTCTGGCAGCTCATTTCATTAGCAGGAGCAATGCAAAACAAACCTGATGTCGTGAATGAAGCTAATGGGCATTTGCAGGGGCAATAATAAATGCCATTACAAAATCGTATTGATCCTTGGGGACAACTCAATGCTGATATTGCCCGAGGCTCTTGGATGGGTAATCGCGGCATTTTACACGATGAGAAAAAAGAAATAGTCGCCCCATGGCGTCACAAAAGTTGGGTAACCTGCAGACTTTCGTTTCAAAGCTATAAACGCGAAATATTTAGTCAAAATAATTATTCAGAATTATTCTTTCTCGACGAAGCCACTGCTTTTTCAGCTGGACATCGCCCCTGTGCTGAATGCCGTAGAGACCGATTTAATGAATTTAAATTAGCATGGTGTAAAGCAAACCCAGATCGAATATCTTCTAATTTAGTTAGTATTAAGGAGATTGACACTCAACTCCATATCGATCGTGCAACTCTTGGCAAACAAAAAAATACTTATCGAGCACGCTTCCAAGACCTTCCCGAAGGAACATTTATTGATATTGAAGGCAAAGCTCATTTGCTGTGGAATAAACATCTCTATTTATGGTCATTTTCTGGCTATACTAAAATTTCCTTAATAATAAAGCCATCAACTGAAGTAACAGTATTAACACCTCACTCAATTATTAATATGTTACATCAAGGATTCACCCCACAAGTTCATGAGTCGGTGAACTCTTAAACAAACCTGATCCCTGCAACCCCAAATCCACCCTTTGCACGAACATCATGCAAATCTTTCACTTGCATGCCACCAAGCGCATAGACAGGAATATCGCTCAATTGCGCTAACTGCGCAAAACCACTCCACCCCAAAGTCTCGTGATCAGGATGTGTTGGTGTTGCAAAGACTGAACCTAGCGTAATGGCATCAACGCCTAATTGCATCGCATGCTGAATTGATTGTTCATCATGACACGCGGCAAACCAAAAATCTTGTTCAGAAGAACGAACCAAATCTGTTTGTGCTAGTAATGCTGATTGAGTTAAATGGCGACCTCGGATAAATGCATTTATCGACTCTGATGCATCCCACGCCGCAATCAAGTTTAAGTCAGGACGTAGCATAGCTAGTTTTTGAATAGCCGCTTCATAAATATCAGATGACACTTGAGGTAATCTGACATAAACCCATGCATCCGTTTCTTTTTCAATCGCCTGTTCAGCTAACCATGCTGGTATAGCATCATGCTCGGGCATCATGAGATTTGATGTGATTGAATATCGCGATGGTAATTGTGCTGCGCGTACAATCGGCCGATTGGCATCAGGAAAATTTAATTCAAACAGCTGATCCAAATTCACCCAATGTAATGGCTGCCCTTCTCGTCCAATTGGTTCACCATCAAAAGACTCGATACGATAAACATGCAAACGAACTGTCTTTTCTGGATAACGATATGTGAGACGTTGAACAAATTGTGGAGTATGAATCTGAATCCCAAGCTCTTCATGTAATTCACGAGAGAGAGCATCTGTCACTAACTCACCCGCTTCAACTTTGCCGCCAGGAAACTCAAAACGCCCACCTTGATGCTGATGTTCAGCGCGTTTGGCTAATAATGCTTGACCATTTTTAACGATTAAACCTACGGCGACATCAACTATTTTAGAGGTTGTTCCGACTTCTACTTCATTATTCAACACGTGACTCATCTGATGGTTAATCCTTTACTGCATGCGTAATGCAAGCTTTGCTAAATGTTGACCAAACCAATGTGCCGTCTCAATATCTCCAACAGGTGGAGTTTGTGCGACAGGCAGGTTATCAGATTGTGTCATTAGCCCCAAAAAGCTCGCTAAACGATTCAAATCCGTTATTTCATGACCTTCAGACATCAGTGGTAATCCACTCCACACCATGCCATGTTGCATAGCGAATAAACAAATTTGCTGGAGTACTGCCAATTTATCGCCACTCAACCCACCTGAGTTGGCAAAGCCTGCAGCGAGTTTTCCTGACCAGCTTCGTGCGATCCAACGACTCGAGGTTGAGTCCATGAATAATTTGAATTGTCCTGTGACACTACCCATGTAAGTCGGCGAACCAAAGACCAAGACATCCGCTTGATCGAGTTGCTCCCATTTATAATGATCCATATGTTCGACTGAGATGAGCGTTGCATCTATATGTTCGACACGATTGGCACCATCCACAATCGCTTGAGCAATGCGTGCAGTGTGACCATAAGCACTATGGTAAACAACACACATGCGTTTCGAAGAAGTATTACTCATAGCGGATTAATCAACAAACAGTTGGTGTAGATACAATTATAATCCCATTTTTTTCAATCTATTGATTACTTTTAACCATTTATGCAGTTTTAGGCTGAGGACGAATCATCACCACAGTTGCCATTCTTCCTGTATGTCCATCACGGCGATAGGAAAAAAAATCCTGATGATTTGTCATTGTACAATGCTCACCGCCACTCACCCGTTCAACCCCAATTCGCATTAAACGTAATCGCGCGAGCTGATATAAATCTGCATTATCTTTGCCATTTGGCAACGCAGTAAATGCAGCCGCACTCGCTGGATCTTCCTGCACAAATTGCGTACGAACTTCTGCGCCAACTTCAAAACACTCTGCACCAATTGCAGCACCAAGCCACGCAAAGCTCGGAGGTTCGCGCATGGCATCCGCAGCAGCTTCAATCACACCTGACAGTAATCCACGCCAGCCTGCATGAACACACGCGACTTCCGTCCCATCAGCATTACTCAGTACAACAGGCAAACAATCCGCAGTCATGATCACACAACCGACTCCGACTTGATCAGTCACGATCGCATCAGCATCAGGTACAGAAGCAGTTAACCCTGCCGTGACGCGAAATACATGAGTGCCATGAACCTGATTCAACCACACCAAACGTTCACAGCCAAAAGGAGCTAACATTTGTAATAGTTTCATGCGATTGGCATGAACGACTGCAGGATCGTCACCAACATGTAGTGCCAAATTAAAAGTATCATAAGGCGGCTGACAATTCCCCGCTGTCCGCCGCAAAGTTTGTCCCGCTAAAATCGACGACGGTAAACCCTTAGCTTCAAGCCAAGGTAACGATGTATTCATAGAATCCATAACAGAACCAATAACATGAGTCGTCAAAATTCTCTCCACAAAACAACGTGCATTTAGTCTAACGGAATTGGCCTAAATCTGGCTGTGCTTCTTTGCGTAGCATTTTGACCAAATGTGTAAAATCATCTGGCCATGGCGCTTCAAAATGCATTTCCTCACCAGTCACAGGATGAACCAAACCTAACTCTCGCGCATGCAATGCCTGACGCTTGAACTGTTGTAACGTTTGAACCAATTCCGCCGTAATTCCACGTGGCAATCGTGCACGCCCACCATAAGTGGCATCACCGACTAAAGGAAAGCCAATATACGACATATGAACACGAATTTGATGGGTACGTCCCGTTTCAAGTTGCACACGCAATAAGGTATGGGCGCCAAAGCGTTCAGCAACACGATAATGCGTGACCGAATCTCGACCACCATGCTGCACTGCCATTTTCAAGCGATCAGTAGAATGACGACGGATCGGCTCATCAATGGTGCCACCCGCAATCACATGCCCTACTGCAACTGCATCGTAAATTCGGAACACTGACTTTTCTGCAAGTTGCTGCGACAGGCTATGTTGTGCAACTAAAGTTTTTGCGATAACCAGCAATCCGCTGGTGTCTTTATCAATACGATGCACCAAGCCTGCGCGCGGTAACTCCGCTAAACGTGGATCGTGATGCAATAAACCATTGACTAACGTACCAGACCAATTCCCTACGCCTGGATGAACCACCAATCCTGCGGGTTTATTGATGACAATAATTTGATCGTCTTCATAAACAATATCGAGTGCCATTTCTTCTGGCTGACTGCGTGTTTGCGCCGCGAGCGTGACATCTAAATCAACTTTTTCTCCGCCTAAAGCGCGAGATTTTGGTTTAACGATTTTACCATCAAACTTCAGATCACCAGCCAGCATCCATTCTTTTAATTTTTCACGTGAAAATTCAGAAAATAACAATGCGGCAACCTGATCAAAACGCAATCCAATCAATGAATCATCAACCACTGCTGTTTTGACAATATGTGTTGCGGGATGCGCATGCAGACCAAAATCATCAGGTAATGCATCATCAGGACTGTCATCAATTTCGACATTCGTTTGCGTATCATTCAACGTCGAATCATCTTCCGACCAGCCATCAAGGCTATCTATGGCATTTAAATCGTCGTTCTTGGGGTGTTGGCTCATTATTTACGTCGTCATCTGTAGGCTTTGTGTGTTGGTCATAGCATTGGTCATTTGCGAAACAGCGCAAAAATGCTTTAATACTCGCCATTGTAGCCCAGATGGGCATGTTTCTCAGGAGTTTTTATGTCGCTGCCGCGTTTGACGGGTCTTATATTACCAGTTGTAGTGTCAGGATCATTACTAATGTCTGCATGTAGCAGCCTCGGTAAATCGGATGCAAAAAAAGATACTGGTCCGACCAAGACTGAACAAGGTTATTACGAATCCGCTCAACGTTCTTTGTCAAATGCACGATTCGATGATGCAACCAAAGATTTGATGGCACTTGAAACCTATTATCCAGTCGGTGCGTATACGGAACAAACTGAACTCGATTTGATGTATGCACGTTTTCGTACTAGTGATTATGCTGGTGTAATCACTGCTGCTGATCGCTTTATTAAACTGTACCCCCAAAATCCGCAACTTGATTATGCCTATTATTTAAAAGGTGTTGCGAATATGGAGACGGGTGCAGATACACTCCTCCGCTACACCAATCTAAATTCTGCACATCGTGATACAGGCTATCTCCGCGCGGCTTATGATAATTTCAGAGACTTAATCAGTAAGTTCCCACAAAGCGCTTACGCACCAGACTCTGCACAACGTATGCGTTTTATCACCAATCAATTTGCTGAAGGTGAAATGAACATTGCGCGTTATAACCTTGAACGTAAAGCTTATGTTGCTGCCGCAGCTCGTGCTCGTTGGGTTGTTGAATATTACCAACAAACCCCTCAAGTTCCCGAAGCTCTCGCAACATTAGTAATTTGCTATCAGAAATTGGGCATGGATGATTTAGCAAAACAATATCTGGATGTATTGAAATCAAACTATCCAAAACTGGTTCATGGAGATACAGTCAACCTCGCAGAAGCACGCGGTGAAGCCTCTTTATTCAACCGAATGACACTAGGAATCTTGGGACGTCGTTCAGACACAGTCGTACCTACAACAGGTCAGGCTTATCAACCTACAGCTGAAGCTGCACCGAACTTGATCGACTCCACAAAAAATGCGATTAAACAGCAGCCTTCAAAATTGGATAAAGCTGGACAAGCCATTTCTCAAGCTGGACATAGTGTGACACATTGGTTTGGTAAACTGTTTTCCAGCATAAACCGTGGCGACACGGATGGATCAACAGCAAGCTCACCCGCACAAGCATCGTCTGCTTCTCCTGCAGCACCTGTTGCAACAAGCAAGCCTTAACGACAAACACATGCTATCATCCTCCGTCAGCGATTGATCTTGAAACATGATTCTTGAAGCATCGTTAAAGATCATACGCAACATCGCATTTGGTGGAGGCTGTTAGATTAGATATGAGTATTCCTCGCGTTGTTATTGATCAAATTTTAGATCGTACCGATCTGGTCGAACTCATCAATAGCCACGTCCCGCTTAAAAAAGCAGGCAAAAGCTATACTGCCTGTTGCCCATTTCATCAAGAAAAGTCCCCTTCGTTTCATGTAACTCGAGAAACAGGCAAATATCATTGCTTTGGCTGCAATGCAGGAGGCAATGCCATCACATTCCTCATGGAATATGAACGCCGTGACTTTATGGATGTACTGAAAGACTTGGCGCAACGTGCACGGATTGAGCTGCCAGAACGCGACCCTCAAGCCATGCGCGAAGCAAAAATGCGCACCTCATATACACGACAAGCACCCACCCCCAAAACAAACACGACAGTCAAAACAGATTCAACATCAAATACGACACATAACAACTCCCAAGAAGCGCCTGCTGCTGACTTCTCAGGCATGGATGATGATGCATATTTCAGCCGTGACGAAGATAGCTATGACTATGACAACGCTTTTTCTTATGAGCCTCTCGCATTTGATGAACCTAAAGAAGGTAGTCTTTATGACCTCGTAGAACAAGTAGCGCAGTTCTACGAACAACAACTGACACAAAATGCCGCTGCACGAGATTACTTCACGAGACGCGGTGTTGATGAAACAACGAGTCAATTTTGGCGTTTGGGCTATGCACCAGATCACGCTGGACACTTACTGCAACGATTCCCTAATGACCTTGAAGGTCTAAAAAAACTCGGCTTAATCCGTACCTCTGAGCAAGGGCGAGATTATGTGTTATTACGTGATCGCGTTATCTTTCCGATTCGAGATGTGAAAGGTCGCGTTGTCGGTTTTGGTGGTCGTGCAATGCGCGATGACATTAAACCTAAATATATCAACTCGCCCGAATCTGAGATTTTTTATAAAAACCAGATTCTTTACGGCCTTTATGAAAGTCGCAAAGCACGTGCGAATGACTGGCTCATGGTTGAAGGCTACATGGATGTCATTGCCCTGCATCAAGCGGGGTTGGCTGGTGCAGTCGCATCACTGGGAACAGCAACAAACGTTGATCACCTACAAACATTATTTAAGCAAAATCCTCGTGTCACATTAGCATTTGACGGCGATAATGCAGGTCAACGTGCAGCGTGGCGTACACTTGAATTAGCGCTACCAATTCTGACAGATGGTCGCGAATTACGCTTTTTAGTCTTACCTCAAGATCATGACCCAGATTCACTGGTTCGTATTGAAGGTGCAGAAGGCTTAAAGCGACGCATTGAAAACGCACCTCCTCTCTCCGACTTTCTCTATGAAACTTTGGCAGCGCAACAAAATCTAACTCAGCCTGAAGGCAAAAGTCGTCTCATGCGCGATGCGCAGCAAATGATTGATTTGCTTCCTCAAGGTAGCTATCGCCGTTTACTCTCACAATCATTACGAGATCGGCTCGGCTTAGGCTGGAAAGGCAAAACGGCACAAGTCGTGCAGCATACATTGAACTTTGAACAGCATTCTTTAGAAGATCAGGCTCTATTGCTGCTTTTGCATTACCCCATGCAAGCGGAAGCATTAGAAGAGTTGCATGAACTTGCGGATGAAACCCAACCACTCGGGCGTGCACTCAAACTCATTGCACAATTCCGCGCTGATCTACCTGATGATGCAGAACAAGCACTTTATTTCTTACTCGGTGCTTGGGCGGATGATCGTGAACGACTCTGGTTATGCCAACTACTAGATAGCGTGAATATTCAAAGTCTAAATGCCGAGCCTGCACATCTCGAAGGGCTATGCCAAGAATTAGCACTACAGCTCTGCGAAAAATATTTAAATCGACGTTTGAAAATGACCTCTTCTCTCAGTGATGCAAAAAAAATCAACGATCGATTAACTGATGTCCGAAGAAAAATACAGTTTCGGGAACGACCGATTGATGTTTAATAGCTCCTTCTAAACTTCATTGATCCCATCTTATTCAACCGAATGAACCTATTTAAAACTTGAAAATCGTACAACTAATCGCCATTTATCTTTCAAACAGACACTTAAAACAATGCTATCGCCTGTGATATACTCGCCGATTGGTTATTTGAGCCAACATGCACGCAATACATTGCGGACTGGCTGCATGATAAAAGCCACACAAGCAAGATAGTACAGATTGAAACAGTGAGTCGCATTACACTTTATGCAAAATATTCATAAAGTTGTGGATTGCACAAAGTAAGCAAAACCCGTAAAGCGCATCATATTTTATTAATGCGTAATCCGAATTTGATATCAGTGAGAGCCGAAAACGATGAGTGATTCACAAACCTCCACCTCGCAAATTGCCGCGCTCATCACCAAAGGTAAAGAGCAAGGCTACCTCACCAACGCCGAAGTCAACGATGCCCTGCCCGACTCAATTACTGAAAGCGAGCAGATCGAAGATATTATCCAGATGTTGAACGATGTCGGTATTCCTGTGCATGAACGCGCACCTGAAACCGACGAACTGATGCTTGAAAGTGCGCCTGAAGCTGGCGACGACGAAGTTGCTGCCGAAGAAGCTGCGGCTGTTCTTGCAGCTGTTGAAACAGAACCTGGTCGTACCACAGACCCAGTTCGCATGTATATGCGCGAAATGGGTACAGTTGACTTGTTGACCCGTGAAGGCGAAATCAGCATTGCTAAACGCATCGAAGACGGTATTCGCGATATTCTTCATGCGATGGCGTACTGGCCTGGTGCTGTCGAACTCGTTCTTAAAGAATACGCTGAATCAGTCAGCGGAGAACGTCGCCTATCTGACATCCTATCAGGTTATCTCGATCCAGAAACAGATGAAATCCCAGAAGTGATCGAAGTTGGAGATGACGAAGAAATTCCAGAGCTCGCCAGTTCAGAACCAGCTGCATCAAAATCTGACGATGACGAAGATGGTGGTGGTGACGAAGAAGATGCAGAATCAGGACCAGATCCAGAAATTGCACGGATACGCTTTGCCGAACTCACAGAACGCCATGCTGCGCTGCAAGAAGCACTTCAATTTGGACGTCACTCTGAACAAGCCAAAGCTGCTTTGCAAGAACTTGCCACTGTATTCATGATGTTCAAATTGACACCACGCCTGAGCGAAGAAATTAGCCTCATGGTTCGTCAGACGATCGATCAAGTGCGTGGCAATGAACGTGAAATCATGAAATTTTCGGTCAAAAAAGCCAAAATGGATCGTGATCATTTCCGTAATCATTTCCCTGGCAATGAATCCAATCTCAATTGGATTGATGAACAAATTGAGCGTGATGGTCTGCTAGAAATGGGGCTAAATGCTGCACGCGCCGACATTATCTCGTTTCAACAAAACTTACTTGATCTCGAAACTCAGCTCAGCCTACGTGTTGTAGACATCAAAGAAATTTCAAAACGCATGTCGATTGGTGAAGCCAAAGCGCGTCGCGCGAAGAAAGAAATGGTTGAAGCTAACTTGCGTTTGGTGATTTCAATCGCGAAAAAATACACCAACCGAGGTCTGCAATTCTTGGACTTGATCCAAGAAGGTAACATCGGCTTGATGAAAGCGGTTGATAAGTTTGAATATCGTCGTGGTTATAAGTTCTCAACTTACGCAACTTGGTGGATTCGTCAGGCGATTACACGTTCGATTGCTGACCAAGCACGTACCATCCGTATTCCTGTACATATGATTGAAACGATTAATAAAATTAACCGTGTATCACGTCAATTGCTACAAGAAATGGGACGCGAGCCAACACCAGAAGAACTCGGTGAACGTCTCGAAATGGACGAGATCAAAGTTCGTAAAGTACTGAAAATCGCTAAAGAGCCGATTTCAATGGAAACTCCAATTGGTGATGATGAAGACTCACATTTGGGTGATTTCATTGAAGATACTAATATTACTTCGCCTGTTGAAGCTGCAACAGCTGAAGGCTTACGAGAGGCAACACGCGAAGTCTTAGCAAACTTAACACCTCGTGAAGCAAAAGTATTGAAGATGCGTTTTGGTATCGACATGCCAACCGACCATACTTTGGAAGAAGTCGGTAAACAGTTTGATGTGACACGCGAACGCATCCGTCAGATTGAAGCAAAAGCCCTGCGCAAACTCCGTCATCCTTCGCGCTCTGAACATTTGCGTTCATTCCTTGAAAATGACTAATCATTAAATCTGTTATCCAATAAAAAACGCCTATCTCATGATGGGCGTTTTTATTTGAATGACTTGAATCAAAACCTCGGATTGAATTTTTACTTTTTGACTCAATCTATTCAACATGGTTTACCAATATCATTATCAAATTAAACTTGGAGTTAGCAAATGACCGATGAAAAAATCGCACCCGTTGTCACGCGTAAATCAACGGATATTCACAACGAAGAGTTGTGGCAATTTCCGATGCAATATCCAATCAAAATTATTGGTCATGCATCGCCAGAATTATTAGGGGCGATCAGTGACTTATTGACGAAGCACTTCCCGCTTCTTGATCTTGCGCACCTTACTGTCACGCAATCCAGCGGTGGTAAATATCATTCTATTGCTGCGGTTTTGCCATTTGAGAACAAAGAGCAAGTGAATGCGGTTTATGCCGATCTTGCTGCATCAAAACATGTCAAAACAGCGTTGTGATTGTACATATTTATCTCACCTAAAAAATAAACCCCGTAGATCGGATCTACAGGGTTTATTTTTTAGCAATAAAACCAGCTTACTTTTTCATTTTACTTCGCTTCTGAAACGCCTCTGATAGACGACGATGACGTACCGCTTCGCGTTCGCTCAGTTTAACTTTCTTCTCTACAAACGGATTCTCGCCACTCTTGAATTCAATACGTACAGGTGTACCTTCCATTCTAAAGACTTTGCGGAATACATTTTCTAAATAACGACGATAATCATTAGGCACTTGATCGACTTGATTACCATGAATAATAAACAGCGGAGGATTAGATCCACCCAAATGCGCATAACGCATCTTGATGCGACGACCATTCACCATTGGCGGCTGATGCTGCTCGACGGCATCTTGTAGAATCTGAGTCATACGATTGGTTGTGACTTTAAGCATAGCCGAATCATAAGCACGATGAATCGACGGATAAAGATCACCCACACCCGTTCCATGTAACGCAGAAATCAAATGAATCTTTGCCCATGGAATAAAGTCAAAACGACGCTCAATATCAGATTTGACTTGTTGGCGATCATATTCACTCATGCCATCCCATTTATTGATTGCAATCACAATGGCACGACCAGCCTCTAAAGCAAAGCCCACCATGTGTAGATCTTGCTCAACGATCCCTTCTCGCGCATCAATCACCACGACAACGACATGAGCATCTTTCATTGCCTGTAAGGTTTTAACTACGGAGAACTTCTCAACCGTTTCAAAGACCTTACCGCGACGACGAACCCCAGCAGTATCAATCAAGGTGTATTGTCGGCCTTGGCGCTCAAACGGGATATAGATACTATCGCGTGTTGTACCTGGCTGATCGTAAACAACCACACGATCCTCACCTAATAAACGATTCACGAGCGTCGATTTACCGACATTTGGACGACCAATCACCGCCATACGCAAACCAGGTGCGACGGTTTCTTCATCGAGAGGAACATCTTCTGGTAGCTCTGCAAGCACATCTTCCAATAGCTGTGCTATTCCACGTCCATGACTCGCCGCAACATGATGGGGTTCACCAAAACCTAATTTAAAAAATTCAGCAACAGCCGCTTCGGCATGTACGCCATCGACTTTATTGGCAACGATATGGATTTTTTTGCCGAGTACGCGAAGTTCGCGCGCAATTTGCTCATCTGAAGCCAATAAACCTGCTTTGGCATCGACGACAAATAAGACAATATCGGCCTCTTCAATCGCAGTACGTGACTGTTCAGCCATATAAGAATCGATACCCTGCTCACTCTCACCGATCCCACCCGTATCGACAACGATAAAAGACTTATTTTCATAAGTTGCATCGCCATATTGCCGATCACGCGTTAAGCCAGGCAAATCTGCAACCAAGGCATTACGTGTCTTAGTAATTTGATTGAATAGGGTTGATTTACCGACATTAGGTCGCCCAATCAGCGCAATAACAGGTTTCATGACAACTCATTTAAATAAATATTGACTGTAAAACAGCTTCTTAACTACATTTCAAAATCAAGCTTCAAGATCATGCTTCAAAGATTAAAACGAGAAAAGATCAAAAGCTAAAAAAGGGTTTGCTGAGCTTTCCAGTATTTTATTCATAAAAATACCCAAGCACAGCAAACCCTGCATTATACCTGATTAATGACCCATTCTACCGTATAGGCAGAAATCATCATGAATTAGCTTGTCTGCCAGATACTCAGTGAACCATTTGCACTATTCACCAGTAGACGATCACCGACAACACGTAACGTAGAAATTGCGCCAGAAGTTTTCACTCGGCCAACCACTTTACCTTCGGTTTGTTCGATGATATGCAAATAACCACTTGCATCACCAACAATTAAATAGCGACCCAATACCACTGGATTGCTCAGACCACGATAGGATAAAGCATCTTGGGTCCATACCGATTTACCACTCTGCTCATCCACAGCAAGAATTTTACCGTCTACGGTGCTAACGTAGATATTTCCTAATCCAGTTGCTGGTGTACGCAAACTACTCGTATCAACAACCCAGTTCACTTGTTGATCATCGATATTCATCGCGGTCAATTGACCTTGATAACTCACCACATAGAGTTGACGTCCAACAATCAAAGGATCGCCATTAATATCAATGAGACGCTGAACTTCAGAAACGCCGTCACTGACCGCAACACGACGTTCCCACTTTGGAACTCCAGTTGCCAGATCCAGTGCATAAATACGTCCAGCATCACCTGCAACAATCACTGTACTTTCATCAAATACAACTGGAGCAGAACTTCCACGTAAGCTCAATGTTGGAGTCGGGATATCATATGCCCAAGCTGGTTGACCTGTTTTAAGATCCGTTGCCGTCACAGTCCCATCAGCGCCTAACACAACAACACGATTTCCGCTAATCAGAGCAGGAGATAAAATCGATGAGCCTGTATTTTGAACCCAGAGCTGTTGGCCTGTCTTTGCATCTAACGCAACGACATTACCTTTTGTTGTGCAATAGACTAGAACACCATTGGCAACACTGACACCACTCGTAATGTCTTGCTTACTTTTAGCTTGCCAGAGTTTGTGCCCTGTTTTATCCCATGCATAAATACGACCACTATGGCTTGCTGCATAAACATTGCCATCTTGCACATCCAATTGTGGACGTAATGGATCAAGTTTTTCTTCGCCACCAATCGAATCTTTCCACACTAATGCAAGCGTTTGGCTTGGTGCAATAAGCACTGGCAACTTACTTGGTTTATGTTCAACAGGTTTTAGATCTTTATCAGAACTACATCCCGCCAGCGTAAAAACACTGGCCGCGACAATCGCAAGTGCTGTTGCGCCAAATTTAGGCAATGTAACCTGCCTTGTAAATGAAGTTTGTTTCAAAGCAGTCACGATTGGCAAGTTCATTACGACGCAGCTCCAGTATCAGTTGGGGTCGCAGCAGTTACAGGCTGCGGAACATCACGAATAGGATTTGGAGTAACAATATCGACAGGCTCCAAACCAAGAGCGCTCATTTTAACCTTGAGTAACTGACGAGATTGTTGTCGTTTTACAAGTGAATCCCATGCAGACTGATACGCAGCTTTTGCACCAGCAACATCATTTTTTTGAACTAGAATATCACCACGCAGCTCGTTTGCACTTGCAGAAAACGCTGGATCACTGACATTCTTCAGTGATGCTAATGCAACATCAAGTTTATTTTGAGCAGCTTGAACACGTGCGAGACGTAACCAAGCGATTGTCGTCAAACCTTGATCTTTTGCTTTGATCGTAACCGCCTGAGTCAGCGCTTTTTCTGCACCAGCCCACTCACCTTGATCAGCAGTGACTTTTGCCTGTAACAACAATGCATTTAATGCAAAAACACTATCTGGATGTGCTTGTACCAAAGCTTGTACATTAGAAATAAAACGACTCTGTGCAGCTTTATCTGCTGTTGCTTTCGCACTATCTTCCAGAATACGTTGATACTGATTCATGGTTTCGATGTTTGCTTTTGCTTGGCGATTTTGCCAGAACTGCCAACCAAAGAAAGCAATCAATGCGACCAAAATACCTGTTAAAACAGAGTTTCCATATTGTTTAAACCATTTCTGGATACGCTCAATCTGTTCTTCGTCGCTTACATAATCACTCATGACTCATTCCTTTACTCAATCTTAACGATGCCTATCTTTAATTAAATGTATTACTGCAATCCATTGTTCAATGACGTTATTTCGCGAATCGCTGAATCAACTGTGATGCCAAATCCTGCTGAGACCATACCTCTTGCTCACCAGTTGCCAAAACTTTCACGGTCACTTGAGCTTGCTCAATTTCACGCTCGCCTAAGATAATTGCGAAACGTGCACCAGATTGATCAGCTTTCTTCATCTGACTTTTCAGACTACCCTGCGATCCTGTTTTGACACGAATCGATTGATTTGCTGATTCAAATGCATCACGCAAGGATTCAGCGAGAATCAGCGCTTGCGTTTGGTATTGCGGATCTGACAACAAGAATACTTCGCACTCACCTACTTTTTCTTGAGCTTCAACTTGTTCAGTAAGCAACAACAAACGTTCCATGCCGAGCGCAAAACCAACCGCAGGAACACTCTGATCCGCTTTACCTTTAAGTTGTCCGACTAGACCATCGTAGCGACCACCAGCGCATACTGTGCCTTGCGCACCAAGATGCGTTGTCGTCCACTCAAAAACAGTTTTGTTGTAGTAATCTAAACCACGAACTAGTTTTTGATTCACCACATACGCCACGCCAGCTGCATCTAGATAGGCTTTTAGTTGTTCAAAATGCTGCAACGACTCCTCATCCAAAAAATCATGCAGTTTTGGTGCATCTTTGAGAAGGGCTTGAGTTTGCTCACTTTTGCTATCTAAAATGCGAAGCGGATTCGTTGTCAAACGACGTTGACTATCCTCATCCAATTGCGCTTTACGCTCGGACAAATATTCAACCAATGCAGCACGATAACGTCCACGCGATTCGATTTCGCCTAAAGTATTCAGCTCTAATTGCACTTTGTCGCTGAGGTTGAGACGCTTCCACATTCTCGCGGTCAGCAAGATTAACTCAGCATCAATATCAGGTGTCGTCACACCGAAAGTTTCAACACCAAACTGATGGAATTGACGATAGCGGCCTTTTTGTGGTTTTTCATAGCGAAACATCGGGCCTGTATACCATACACGCGGCAATGTCCCACGCAACAAATTATGTTCAAGCATGGCTCGCACACAACCTGCGGTTCCTTCAGGGCGCAGCGTCAAAGATTCTGGTGGCTCACCTTTATCAAAAAAGGTGTACATTTCTTTTTCGACAATATCGGTTGCATCGCCAATCGCGCGCTTGAATAGCGCGGTTTGCTCAACAAGGGGTAGACGAATTTGCTGATAACCATAAGCATCCATCAAACCCATCAAGACAGATTCGAGCTTGCGCCAACGAGGTGTTTCACTGGGTAAAATATCGTTAAAACCGCGAATTGCGTTAATTGTTAAACTACTCATGCTGCTCTTTTACTACCTAATCACGTAATTCGAATAATCTCTTTCGCTTTTGCGGCTGTGCGCTCTGCTTCAATCGTTGCGACTTTTTGACGCACCATTTGTTCAATTTCATCCACCAAATTATTGGTATCGATGAGATGGCTTTTTTCACCATTGAGATAAACCAATGAACGCGGTGCAGCGCCAACGACACCAATATCCGCTTCTTTTGCCTCGCCTGGCCCATTCACCTTACAACCGATCACCGATAAATCAAGTGGTGTACGAATATCTTCCAAACGTGATTCCAATGCATTCATCACACGAATCACATCAAACTCTTGGCGTGAACAACTTGGACAAGCGATGAAGTTAATGCCATTTGAACGAATATTCAATGATTTGAGAATATCAAATCCGACTTTCACTTCATCTTCAGGTTCAGCGGCAAGCGACACACGCAGCGTATCGCCAATCCCATCTAACAATAAACCACCCAGCGCAATCGCTGACTTGACCGTTCCAGAGCGAAATACACCTGCTTCAGTCACACCTAAATGTAATGGGTTATCAATTTGTGCAGACAATAAACGATAAGCATCTAGTGTCAAAAAGACATTACTGGCTTTCACACTAACCTTAAATTCGTGGAAATTCAGTCGATCTAAAATATCGATATGACGCATCGCAGATTCTAGCAATGCCTGACCTGTTGGCTCGCCATATTTGACCTGTAAATCTTTCTCAAGTGAACCAGCATTGACACCGATACGAATCGAAATATCATGATGTCTGGCTGCAGCAACCACTTCACGGACTTTGGCATCGCTACCGATATTCCCTGGGTTAATACGCAGACAATCTGCACCCAAATCCGCTACAGCTAAAGCAATTTTGTGATCAAAATGAATATCCGCAACCAAAGGTACACTAACTTGCTGGCGAATTTTGCCAAATGCCTCCGCAGCTTCCATACTCGGCACAGAAACACGAATAATATCCGCACCCGCATTCACACAGCGAGTAATTTGATCCACTGTTGCCTGCACATCGCAAGTTTCAGTATTGGTCATGGTCTGCACACTAATTGGCGCATCGCCACCGACATAGACCGATCCAACACGAATTTTGCGTGTGGGTTTACGCTTAATTGGCGAATGGTGCATAAAAGCAGTTCCTACTCATTACTAATTCTTTAAGCTTATACAATGCATAATTTAGCATTGCATACACACTCAATGCTTAACGGGACAAGCGGAATGATGCATGTCCATCAACGGTATATGGTGCCAAATCGACATGTTCACCATTCAGACTTAACGTCACATGTGCTGCGTCTGCCAAATTAATGCTGAACGGAGATACACCACTTAATGTTAATGGCTGTGCATTACTTTGTGTTCCAGAAACGAGCGTTTTGCCTGTGGAATCTTGAACACTGACATCACTTGGTTTACTCAGTGTCAACACCAATTGATCGCTTGAGCTCTGTGTTGACGTAACTGGCGGTAAGGCCGAAAGTGGTGCGGTTGTCGTTGGTGTATATGGCGCCGAGGTGGTCGAACCACTGTTAGTCTGTGTACTCGTTTGTGTATTATCAGTCAAAACAACGGTATGTGCTGCCGCAGCACCAGTAGTTGAACCCATAACGCGTTTTACGATTGGGCGTAAAATTAACACTATCACCACCAAAATCACAGGCACAAGTAGCCACAGCATCCAGCGCTTACTTTTGCGCGTACGACTTTGTAATTTTGCAAGTTGTTGTAATGGTGAATTTTCTAATGAATGGTTACTCGATAATCCAGTTGCACTCGTATAAAGTTCATTGAACTGCATAATCAACACATCAGAATCAATCCCCAACAAACGCCCATACGCGCGTAAATACCCACGAATAAATGCTGGCTCTGGTAGAGTTTTATAATCATCCGCCTCAATCGCAACCAGAATACGCTCATGGATATTCAACTCGGTTGCAATCTCTTTAATCTCACGACCTTTTAGCAAACGAGTTTGGCGTAAACGCTCGCCTGGTCTCTGAGCATTGCTTGGGGTTTGGGTTTGAGACAACGGCAAACTAGAAGTGGACATCGAACTACCTGAAGAAACGGATTGTTGTGGTGAACCATTACTCATATCATCATACTCTTGATGATTAGCGATAGATTCATTACTCTGATTTTGTTGAATATTCAAAGAAGGATTCTGCGGATCATTCAGTGAATGAGCATTATTTTTAAGGTCATCAGATTCTATCGTAGTTTCCGCCGATTGTGGAACTACGATCGGGCTTTCAGTGACGGGAACACCGTCAACAGGCTTCTGATCTGGTTTTAATTCCATGCTGCCCCCGACTTCAACAGCTCATGGTAATGTTGGCATTCTTGGCTATCTGGATACTCAAGCTCTAATCGGCTTGCAAGGAACTCTAAACGTCCTGTATCTTGAGTTTTCTGCGCAATCCGCATACCTAACCATAAAGAACGAGCACTTTGCGGTTCATCGCCTGCAAACTTGAGAAACTCATCATATAACTTACGCGCAGTTTGTACACGATCTTGTTGCAGCATCAGCTCTGCAAGTTCAAAACGTGAAATCTGCGAATTGTTATTAATCTCTAATGCTCGAATAAAAGCCTCTTGCGCCTCTGCTTTTTTTCCAAGTATCAGTGCTGTACGTCCAAGATTCTCTAAAGCGGCTGCACGATCAGCATAACCTAATTGATTACCCGCAATTTCAAACTGAGCATAAGCTTCTTGATAGCGCTTTTGTGTACTCAAAAACACGCCATAGTTGTTATGCGCTGAGGCGTAATCGCTCTTATAAGAAATAGATTTCTTGAAATATTCTTCAGCTTTAATTTGATTGGATTCACCGCCTGCACGTTGCAGCAAAACACCCATCATATTATTTGCTTCTGGTGATCGTGGGTCTGATTCCAGTGCTTTTGCCAAAGTGCGCTGTGCAGCATCCAACTCACCATTTTGAATAAATGATGCAGCTAATCCTGTTCTTGCTTGGGCGGCGGCTGTAGGATTCGCTGGCGTTTGTGCTGCCGTCATCATGGATGAAGGTTTATTTACCGTCGTGACACAGCCTGTTAGAGCAACCACAGTCAAGCTAAAAGCACCAAAAAGCAAATCAGATGCACGAGGTTGGTGAATAGAATCTACAGCACCTTTAACAGTGTTTAATTTGCATAAATTCTTACGATGCATCATCACTATGAACCCCGTGTTCTCAATATCTCGCGGCGCTGACCCGACGTTGAATATGCTGTTGAATCCAGTTTAGACGTGTTGGCATTTTGATGCTCAACGATCTTTTGCTTCCACTTTTCAGCACGGCGAGTACGATCTGCAACTTGCCCAACCAGTTGACCACATGCCGCATCGATATCATCACCGCGCGTTGTACGAACCGTACAGACATATCCCGCATCCGATAATGCTTTCTGGAATGCCATAATTCGATTACGACTCGAACGTCCGTATGGTGCATGTGGAAACGGATTAAATGGAATGAGGTTAATCTTACTCGGTAAACCGTTTAAGAGTTGTATCAATTGTTTAGCATGAAGCGGTTGATCATTGACACCATCCAACATGACGTACTCGATGGTGACGTGTTTTTTACGCGATGGTTCAAGCGCATCATCTTGATCGTCATCCAATGTGACTGCTGCTTTTTGTGCCATTTTTGCTTGAATAGCTTTGTGTTGTGCAGACTTATCTGACAATGGCGCACCACGTTCAACATAACGACGTGCCGCAGCCATCAACTCAACCAGCGGATATTTCTTATTAATTGGCACAAGTTCGTTACGAAGTTCATCGTTTGGCGCGTGTAATGAGATCGCCAACGCCACATCAATCACATCACCAAGCTTATCAATCATCGGTACGATACCCGATGTCGACAACGTCACACGGCGCTTCGACATACCATAGGCATGATCATCGAGCATCAGTTGCATCGACGCGACCACAGGTTCAAAGTTTAAGAGTGGCTCGCCCATCCCCATCATGACGACATTGGTCACGGTGCGAGTACGTTCACCTACTGGCGTATCTTCCATATAGGACTGATTCGCAACCCAGAGCTGTCCAATGATTTCAGCAGGCAGCAAATCGCGCTGAAAACCCTGCTTACCTGTACTGCAAAAACTACAATCCAGCGCACAACCGACTTGTGATGAAATACACAGCGTCTTACGACCATCCGCAGGAATCAATACAGTTTCAACCAGCGAACCCGCACCCTCACCCACGCGAAACACCCACTTGCGAGTGCCGTCATTAGAGTATTCACGATGTACGACTTCGGGTGCAGCCACATACGCCACACGAGATAATTTTTCGCGGAGTGCGCCAGCCAAATTGGTCATTTCATTAAAATCAGTGACCCCAAGCTGATGAATCCACTTCATGACTTGCGCCGCACGAAACTTCTTTTCACCGATGGTTTCAAAGTAAGTTTCAAGCTCTTTGCGAGTCATACCGAGCAAATTGACTTTATTCGCGTTTCTATCTGCTGGCTTGGCAACATCACTTGCGCAATTCGACGATCCATCGCCTTGCGTAAAAGAGCTGGCTTGCGCATCTACAACGTCAACATTCATAAAATCATCTATCCAAAACGGTTAACAACACCACAATCACATGAGATCAAACATCTCACACTAAAACAAAGTGTATCAACAACTTACATCGTCTCTTTATCGCACTTTGCAAAATAAAAAAACGAAAAAAACTGCACGATGTAAAAACAACAAAAACCAGATGTCAGCAACATCTGGTTTTGGCGCGCTATTATTTTAACATGCGGCGACTGATGCGAGTAGCTTAAGTCACCACAGGTTAAAAACAGGAATTAGCGAATACGTGCAGTTACTTCAGTTGCAGCGAAGAAGTAAGCGATTTCGCGGTTTGCAGATGCAACAGAGTCTGAACCGTGAGCAGCGTTTTCGTCGATGCTGGTTGCGAAGTCAGCGCGGATTGTGCCTGGAGCAGCTTCTTTCGGATTAGTCGCGCCCAAGATGTCACGATGTGCCAAAACTGCGTTTTCGCCTTCGAGTACAGAAACCAAAACTGGACCTGAAGTCATGAATGCAACTAAATCACCAAAGAAACCGCGTTCTTTGTGTTCTGCATAGAAGCCTTCTGCTTCTGCTTTAGATAATTGTTTCATTTTTGCGGCAACGATTTTCAAGCCGCCTTTTTCAAAACGTGCGTAGATTTCGCCGATGTGGTTTTTGCCAACTGCGTCTGGCTTAACGATAGAGAGAGTACGTTCGATTGCCATGATATGACATTCCTTCTTAGTGTTGATAAAACGAAAAACTGATGATTCAAAAAACGATAATTAAAAAATTAGGCGCGTATTATACCGACGATGCAGCACAAAGATAGAGCATGTTTTGTTTTACAGATTGTTTAAATCGTTCTGATGCTGTCGTGATGGCATTTTTACGGATAAAGATGACTTCTTGATGATGGTTTTTAGAGTCTATTGAGTTTTTAAGTAGAAATGCGATTTCAAATCATATTCTGGCGCACTTCGACTTCGAGAAGTAGAACTGCATAGCTCGTTGAGCCTGCGGTTACTGAGCCTGTCGAAGTATCGAAACGTGCGAGATACTCAAAAAACTTTAATCCATTTCATCTAGCCAATTCATTTGAATGGCTTCAAGGATTTTTTCATTCGAGCGATTTGGATCATCTTGAAAATCAGGCAGTTCACGCACCCAACGGTGTAAATCGGTAAAACGAATGGTTTTTGGATCAACTTCTGGATGCGCCTCAATCAGAGCGAGCGCGATGTCGAGGGAATCTGTCCAACGTAATGGCATGAGAAAATTTCCAAACAGTTTTTCAATGGCGTGACTTTAGCAGGTTTAGGAGTGAGCGCAAGGTTTTAAAAAGAAAGTTGATCTCGCAAATCACTTACAAACAGTTATCGTTATGAACCCAAAGTCCAAATTTTTCTACAAAGTAAGTATGATGATCTTCGACTTCAAGATTATAAACATAGTCTTCATAATCCCCATAATCTTCGGTAATAGCGGACAAGTATGACTGCACACTTGGATCATTATCGCTAGCTGGGTATATGATTTGTTCCTGCTCTGGGGAAATAAAATCTATATCACTTAAAGATCCCATATCTATACCTCCACCACCTATAGCTATAGGACGTCCTTGTCTAAAATCAAACAAGGCTCCTGATCCATAATCATCCGTCATTGCACGAGCACAACCACTTCCTGCCGTTAATAAAATTCGACTTTCTTTCCCCATAAGTGGCCATACTGACGCAAAGGTTTTATTTCGATGCAGTGTTTCTATCGCCTGACGAGAATCTGATACTCCTAGCAATTCTGCCGCAGTCCAACCCAAACGCGTAGCTAAGCTATAACTATTAGAATCACTATCGTAAGCAAGTTTGTTGATAAAAAACGAATGGCTCTCCGTACAAAACACATAGCGATAGCCATCATCATTATTTAAACCATCAACATTCACCATATACTGTACATAGTTGAGTTTCTGTTTGGTTGCTGACTTAATGGTACGAAGCACGCGCTTATACTCGTTGGATCCATCAGGATCGTGCTCAGAACGAGACAAGACCATATCACCGACTTTTATCTTCTCAATTGGCATTAAACCCTGATCAACATGAACCAATGTTCCTGCTGAAAATCCACTTGTATTGCTCATAAATCCAAATCCTTTTTATTGTTTTAACTTCACCCAATAACACACCCACATCAGCCCCACCCAAAACGGAATCACATACACCGAAATCGCCACACCTTCGATCTGCGTCATAATCCCCAAAATCAACACCACAAACGCCAAACACAAAAAATTTGCCCAAGGATAAAACAACGCCTTGAAATGCGGACTCACCCCTTCCCGATTTTTTGCAGCCCGAAACTTCAAATGCGCAAAACTAATCATCGCCCAATTAATCACTAACGCCGCAACCACCAACGACATGAGTAACTCAAGCGCGCGCTCTGGAATCGTATAATTCACCACCACACAAACAAACGTCATCACCGCCGAAACACCAATCGCCAGTGCAGGCACACCGCGACGATTTACAGTCAAAAACTGCTTTGGCGCATCACCTTGCACCGCAAGACCATAAAGCATCCGACTATTGCAATACACACAACTGTTATAAACTGACAACGCAGCAGTCAACACGACGAAATTCAGAATATTCGCCGCTAAATGATCACCAATGATCGAAAAAACACTGACAAAAGGACTACTGCGATAATCATCACCACCCGACGATAAACTCAATAACAACTGATCCCACGGACGCAAAGACAACAGAACAACCAGCGCACCAATATAAAAAATCAAAATCCGATAAACCAATTGATTAATCGCGCGAGGAATGACTTTTTTCGGTTCAGCCGCTTCAGCAGCCGTGATGCCCACCAACTCCAAACCACCAAACGAAAACATAATCAAAGCCAATGCCATCAGCAATCCATGCCAGCCATTCGGCAAGAAACCACCGTGTTGCCAAAGATTCGTGATCGACGCCTGCGAGCCACCCTCACCGCTCAACAGCAAATATCCACCAAACCCAATCATGCCGATAATCGCAGCGACCTTCACAATCGCAAACCAAAACTCTGCCTCACCAAACCAACTCACGCGCGTTAAGTTAATGAGATTAATTAAGACAAAGAAAACCGCAGCCGTAGCCCACGTCGGTACATCAGGCCACCAATAATGAATATATTTACCAACAGCGGTAAGCTCAGACATGCCAACCAATACATACAACACCCAATAGTTCCAGCCTGATAAAAAACCCGCAAAATCGCCCCAATATTTATGCGCAAAATGACTAAACGAACCCGCTACAGGTTCCTCCACGATCATTTCGCCCAACTGACGCATAATAAGAAACGCAATCAAACCACCAATCGCATAACCTAAAATCATCGCAGGGCCAGCCATTTTTAACACACCAGCCGAACCGAGGAATAAGCCAGTTCCAATTGCACCACCCAGCGCAATTAACTGAATATGTCGATTCTTTAAACCACGATGGAGGGAAAGATTGGAATGGTTATGGGTCATATATTGTTTTACTCAAAACTGAAACTTCAAATACTCATAAAAGTTTATCTCCTTCCCCTGAGAGGAAAGGTCGGGATGGGGGTGCTTTTAAAAATCTACCACTTCAAAATCGGTATAGGATTCAACGGATGCTTCACTCCCCAAGCTACACCACGCTTCAACAAGAACCGATGAAAACCCACATCAGGGAAATGCTGTTTAATGTCTTGCATCGTCGGCTGATCTATCTTCAAACCCACCAAACCAAAAGTCACCTCAGCCCAATCAGCTTGGCGAAATAACTCGACAATTCGTGAAGGATGCTCAGATGGTTGAATCTTATGATGATCTTGAATCATCGCAACCACCTCATCCACCCATGACTTCTTATCAATTGAAATCAGATAATCCGTTGCCATCTGCGCAGAAGGATCAAGATAATCCAACGTGTGATGTGTCCACAAACCTAAATCGTGAAATACAGCAGCGACTGCAACTTTTTCCAACTCAAGCTCAGTCAATTTCGTCGCAGCTTGAATCATATTCATCAGACGATATAAATGATTGCGATAGGCAACATACTGCTTACCGAGTTGATTTCGATGCTGATTCAACAACTCATCTAGTCTGGTGTGAACTAAAATCAACAAAATAAGCTCCTGAAAATCAAAAAGACGAAACCACTAAAAGATTTTGAATAAAGCTATAAATATAACAATGAGTACGGCTCACACAACCAAGTCAGCTCATACCTCAAAGCTACTGACCAATCTCGAATACGCCACACCACGCCACACCCAATGCACGGTACTCCCCTCAAAATGATCGCCTTCAAACCACAGGAAAACACCTTCCATCATTTCAGGCCAATCATCCATTGAAACCACCGTTTCGCGCTGCATCACCGCCAAAAAAACCGCTAAAATCGTATCGTGGCTGACCGCAAGCAAGACACTATTCTCTTGACTGGGCAAATGCTCATAAAGCAAACCTAAAATATCCAATACGCCTTGTATTGGACTTTTCATCCCAGAAATTCTTTGACCCAAGAAATGATTAATAAACTCCAGCGCACCATATTGCATAAACAATGGTCTTAAACTATCACTATCTTGTATAAAACTGCCTGGCTCAACCAACAAAGCGTTTTTGACTACATCTGGCTGTATAATCTGAATACCCTGAAGTAACGAACCCTCCAGCATCAACGCCGCAGTTTCGACACAACGTCCTATTGGGCTACTCAAACACGCATGAAACGTGCGCTCAGTCCACGCACAAAAATGCTCGCCCCATGCATACGCCAATCGCCGCCCTTGCTCAGTGAGCGGCAGCTTATAACCCGCAAAACCTTGATCATCGACCAACTCTCGGATGGAGTGGCGAGTCAGCAATACAATCGGACGCGCCTTAGGCAACAACGCAAGCCCCGCTTGCATCGCTGGAGGCAAGTCAGTAGGAAACGGAACACCATCTTGAAAATCATCAAACGACATGACTATTTATTCCAACAGCGAATTATTCCAATGGCAAAAAGCCAGATCAACTATAACGTAAGAACGACTGAAACACCCTACCAAGATCATTGGCAAAAAATGACTTTATCACTGCTCGACCTGCTGAAGCAGATCATTAAAAATTTCCGCAGACGATTTCATTTGCGCATGAGATGCGGCTGACTGACCCGCCCACAGATTTGTCATCTGAGCATTATTTTGTTTTTGCGCAGCACCTCTGAACGTAGTCGTCAGACTGTTCTGAATTGGATATTGAGGGATAGACAACCCTGTTCGGGCAATCTCAACGTCCATCTTGGCCATGAATGAATTACTCAAACCTCGCGCCCACCGCCCCGAAAATGCCCGCGTTAAAGCGCTATCCGTGTCCTGCGCATCCTGCAAACTTTCCTTATACGCTGAAATAGCAAGACTTTCTGCACTAGCAATAAACGCTGAACCAATTTGCACCGCTTCCGCACCCAACATAAATGCAGCCTTAATCGTTCGACCATCTCCAATACCACCTGATGCAAGCACTGGTATGGAAACATGATCTGCAATCTGTGGAATCAGCGACATTGAGCCAACCTGAGGAATCGGTTGATTTGCAGGCGTCAAGAATGTGCCACGATGACCACCCGCCTCAACTCCTTGAGCAGTAATCGCATCAACTCCTTTTTGCTCTAAAAACACCGCTTCTTTAACACACGTTGCAGTGCCAATCAAAACTACGCCGCGCGCCTTGAACTGCGCAATAATCTCATCAGTCAGCACACCAAAAGTAAAACTCACTATCGGAATTTGCTCATCCAGCAAAATCTGAATCTGCTCAGTATAAGAATGGAATTTAAGAGACTCAATCGAAGGAATAGCGCAATCAAGATGCTGCTCAGCACTTAAATTCTGCAAGTAATCTGTCATTTTTCTAGCAACAGAGACATCAATCTCAGGAATCTCATGCGCAAAAAGATTGACCGCAAAAGGTCGATCTGTGAGTGATTTTGTTTTTTTAATCAGTTCGAGTGTTTTTTCTGGAGCAAGTCCACCGACTGGAAGCGAGCCTAATCCACCCAGATTAGCAATCGCTGCCACCATTTCAGGTGATGTCACGCCTAACATTGGCGCTTGGATAATGGGATACTGGATGCCAAGTAACTGCGTCAAACGATTCTGCCAAATCATGCACCCATCTCCCAACTTACTCATTTCAAAGTTTGTATCTCAATGCCCAAACGTTCCCGCTCGCAACCATGTAAACTCAAAATTCGCCACTGCGAGCGTATAAATACGCGCATCAACTTGCTGCCAAATAGATTTGAGTTGATCTGCAATAATATTTAAACCTGATTGAATTAATAATTCAGGCGCGCGCTGACAAATACGTAGCGCTTCATAAACGCGACGACCTTGCGAACTGCTCTCTAGCAAACGAACTTGTCTCAACGCCAAAAACGCATCAATCTGCGCGTGATTTGCATAAGGAACAAGAGGCAGCACAATACGATCAAGCTGCTCGTCCAATCTTTTCCAAATCAATAATTTCTGTTCATTTGAATAACGATTCCATTCGATGACCTCATAGCTGAAACGACGACATCCACGACACACTTGATCGCCAAACACTGTCGAACATTTACCCGCACAAGGACTCAAAGAGCCATTTAAGGAACCACTCAAAACCACCACCTCATATCCATAGACATGGACAAATTCATTCGAAAAACGACCTTCAAAATTGATCAAATCGAATCAAAAATGCTTTAGATCACAAACACTGTCATTTGAACCATTATCAAATGTCTCATAAAAGATTAGAATAGCGCACCCTAATTTGGGTAAAATACGTTTAATAACCGATCAAACGTTATTGTTCAGTCACAGTACAGAGCTTTTAGCCCCATGAAAGAACCCGTCACACAGCAACTTCACGATGATCAACTCAGCCATGACGCTCAAGGTGAAAAACCGTGGGTCATCGCCGCATTATACCAGTTTCGCTCAGTCTCATTCCCTGCCGATTTGCGTAATCGTCTGCAAGAATTGAGCGGGCATTTACAACTTTGCGGGACGCTGATTGTTGCTGATGAAGGGATCAATGGTACGGTAGCTGGCAGTCGCACATCGATTGATGAATTACATCAAGTGCTGCTCAATGAAGGCTTTGATCGGATGGAATACAAAGAATCTTTCAGTCGTGATCAACCTTTTAAGCGCATGAAGGTCAAACTCAAACACGAGATTGTAACGCTGGGTGTTGATGTCGAGCCGCTTGCACAAGTTGGTCATTATCTAGAGCCAGAACAATGGCATGAATTCATTCAACAAGAAGATGTCGTGATTGTGGATACGCGTAATCGCTATGAATACGCTGCGGGTACATTTAAAAATGCAATCGATCCAAATACCGAAACATTCCGTGAATTTCCTGCGTTTGTAGACGAACACTTAAGCGATGCAAAACATAAAAAAGTTGCCATGTTTTGCACAGGTGGCATTCGTTGTGAAAAATCCACCAGCCTACTACTTCAGCAAGGTTTTGAAGAAGTTTATCACCTCAAAGGCGGCATCCTGAATTACCTCAAAACCATTCCAGAAGAAGAAAGCCTCTGGAAAGGTGAATGCTTTGTATTTGATGGTCGTGTCGGTGTTGGTCATGGTGTTGAAGAAGGCGAAAGCGCGATGTGTTTCGGCTGCGGCTGGCCACTCAAACGTCACGAATTACAATCCGTCAAATACGAACGCGGCGTCAGTTGCCCACATTGTTTTGATCAAACCAGCGAAGCCCAAAAAGCCCGCTACCGTATGCGTCAACAACAAATGGATGGCGATATTTAATTTTTTAGCTTTCTTGCTTTCAACCTGTCCTGAGCAACTGTTTGAGCAGAACGAGTTTTATTCAAATGCATGACATTTTGGATAAAACTTCCTACTAAGAACAACTCCCTTTACGCGAGTTTTGCGATGGACACGGTTTTACTTACTTTTTCCAAGAAATGAGACTAAAAGAAGCACAGCTTTTTTTAGTCGCAAGAAGACCCGCGGTAGGCGGATCCTCCCATTACACAGCTCAACGGTAAGACACCCAGGGAATGATTTTTTTGCTTTAGCACATCATCCTGCACACCAACATTCTGAATTTTATTATTTATGAGTCACCACCAATTTCGGTGACCCTTTTGCAATACCCAAGGAAACACACCATGACCACACCTCGCCTCCGCATCAAAAAACGCGATCAACAACGTCTCCGTGACGGTCATCTCTGGGTGTATTCCAATGAAGTCGACACCGATGTCACACCACTAAAAAATATTAAATCCTCACTAGTTCACCTTGAAGATTATCGTGGTCAATTTCTAGCAACTGCCAGCTTTAATGGACAATCTTTAATCTGTGCACGAATTTTAGATACCGAAGCACGCGATTCGTTAGATGCAGCATTCTTTGAAAAGCGCATTCAAACCGCACTGCAATTACGTCAAATTACCTTTAAACAAGATTTCTATCGCTTGGTCTATGGTGAAGCCGACCTCTTATCAGGTTTGGTTATCGATCGTTTTGCCCAAACTTTTGTGGTGCAAATTGGCACACAAGCCATAGAACAAGCAAAAGAAGCCTTAGTCACTGCATTGCAAAAAATCTTTGGTGCAACCGCAATCATCGTCTTTAAAAACGATGGCAAAGGCCGCGCAATGGAACAACTCGACGAATATGTGGAGACTGTTCCTGCCAATGCAAATATCACAGAGTTGGACGTCATTGAAAATAGCGTCGCCTTTAAAGCTCCTTTAGATGGTCAAAAAACTGGCTGGTTCTACGATCACCGCGATGGTCGTAAATGGCTCAATGATTGCGCACAAGGACGTACTGTCCTAGATATATTCAGCTATATCGGTGGTTGGGGTATTCAAGCTGCGGCACATGGCGCAACTCAAGTGACCTGTGTCGATAGCTCAGCAAAAGCTGGAGAATCTGTTCTAGCTAACGCAGCACTCAACAAACTGTCTCAGGTGAGTTTCATCGAATCAGATGCGTTTGAGTTTGTGAAGAAGCCTGTCGAAACAACTTATGATTTAGTTGTTCTTGATCCGCCTGCATTAATTCAAAAGCGTCGTGATTTTGAACAAGGTCGCCAAGCCTATTTCCTCCTCAATGAAGGTGCGATTCAGCGTGTGACTGAGGGCGGATTATTCGTTTCAGCATCGTGCTCTCTACATCTTGAACGAGATGAGCTCATACGTATTGTTCAACAAGTCGCACGCCGCCAAAATAAACATGTGCAACTCGTTCACGAAGCACATCCAGCGGCAGATCATCCTAGCTTAATTCCGATGACCGAATCCAATTATTTGAAATGCTTGGTGTTCCGTGTATCGTCACTTAAATAATTAACGATTTCATACGACATCAAACGCTCACCCATTTTATTAAGATCAATTAAATTCAAGTCCGATGAGAGGACTTAAAAAAGGAAAGCATTATGCGCTGGCTACAGATTCGCTTTGAAGTAACCAAAAACGAAGTACAACTGGTGGAAACCCTACTTGAATCCGTTGGCGCAGTCAGCGTCATTCTGGATGATGCTGCAGATCAACCTTTGCTTGAACCATTACCGGGCGAAACTCCGATTTGGGACAAAGTGATTGTGACTGGACTATTTAACGAAGTCGTTGACTCAGTCAATATCGATCTCGAACAAACACCATCTGAAGCCACAAATCCTGATCAAATCATTGCATTCGTTCAAGCACAAGCACCAACAGTACGTGCATTTTACGACTATTTGGAAGAGCAAGTTTGGGAACGCTCATGGATGGATCATTATGAACCCATCCAATGCGGCGAAAATTTCTGGATCGTACCTGAATGGCTGACTCCACCCGATCCAAATGCTGTTAATCTGATGCTCGATCCAGGACTCGCCTTCGGAACTGGTAACCATGCCAGCACATTTTTATGTCTGCAATGGTTAGGTAAAACCGACCTCAAAGATAAAGTCGTCATCGACTATGGTTGTGGTTCAGGAATCTTGGGCGTTGCTGCTTTATTACTGGGTGCAAAAGCCGTTTATGCGACCGATATTGATCCACAAGCACTGCTCGCCACGCGCCAAAATGCCGCAAAAAATGGAACTGAGTCACACATTTGGGTAGGCTTACCAGATGAGTTCAACAAACAGTTCCCAAACCTACAAAGTGATGTTATTGTGGCAAATATCCTAGCAAAACCACTGATGGAACTCGCGCCAACTTTTGCTCAATACTGCCAACCGAATGGTCTTATTGCGCTAGCAGGTTTGATTGAAGAACAAGTGGATAACGTGCGTACTGCATATGCCCCATGGTTCAATCTACATGAACAAGAGTTTCGCGATGGAAATTGGTGTCGTTTGTCTGGCTACCGACTAGCTGCAGACTAATTTTTTCAAATTGTCTGGGCAGATGGGCTTTGTAAGGATACAAAGTTGGATTAGTATTTTACTTGTTCAAAACAATAAACAGGATTGTTGACTGTGACTACACAAAAAACCCGCTGCCCCTACTGCTCTAGCGTATTCGCAGTGAGCAATGCCCAACTCGCAATTCGTGACGGCTATACACGTTGCGGAAAATGCTTTCAGGTATTCAAAGCGGATGACTACCTGATTACAGCCAAAGGCTCAGAAGCATCTGACGATAAAAACACAACTGAGAACCAAACCAAGAATCGCTCTCATATTGTTGATCTGCACAAAATCACTCCAACAAAAAGTAAGGGTTTTGACTCTGCATTAGACAGCTTCCTTGATAAAGCAGCCGTTCAAGCGCAAGCTCCAGAGGAATCCATACCTGAAGAGCCAGCAACAATAGACTACGACCAAAAGCAAAAAGAAAAAGTCAATCTCAGCGTCATTCCGAATCCACACCCTGCACCAGAACTAAAAACTCCAGAATCACTCTCTGCAGCAGTTCCTATCGCGGAACGAATTCCTGACACCCCACAATCCTTGGGACAAGAATTCAATGAGCAATGGCTAAGCGAAGTCACCCCAGAAGTAGAACAACCTGTTGAACAACCAACGGATCAAGAAAAAAACACGAGCAACATCATCACCAAAACATCGTCAACCACTTCCACGACTACTGAAAAGAAGGCTGACAACAAAGACTCTGAAGGTGTTGACGATGACCTGATGGGCTATCTCAACAAAAACAGCGTAGCAGCAGCCTCTGCAAGCAAAGTCAAAACAGAGCGTGTCCTACCTGGCATGAATGACTTTCATGAGAATCAGCGCTCTAAGAAAAAAACTAAATCGTTACCCATGCACTTTCAAACCACCAAACGAAATGTTGCACTCGACAAACTCAAAGAACGTAAATCATTTTTTAACATTAACCTCTTTCATACTCTTGGGTGGTTAGTTTTATCCTTTCTCATGGTCGCGCTGTTAGCGGTGCAATATGTATTTTTTAATTTTGACCAGCTTGCTGCCAATCCTAGCTATCAGCCCATCATGCATAAGGCTTGTCTACAGCTGGGATGTGACGTTCCTTTAATTGATATTGATAAGATCAAACTCACTAAAGTACTGGCAAGACGTTATCAAGCAGATCCAACCGCAACCAAATTCACTGCGACGATGACTAACTCTGCCGAAGAAAGTCAGCCCTTCCCGACTATTCGCTTACTTGTACTCAAGGATAAACAAGTCATCTCTGGTCGAATTATTCATCCTGCAGAGTATTTGACGAGCGGCTATAACTCACAAGCTCGAATTATTCCTAATAAACCTACTGAAATCGAATTTGTCGTAAAAATCTCACGCGAAGAAATTCCAGTATTTGCATTAGATCCTGTCCGATAAGAAGCTTAGATACAACAGCTCATAACAAAATTATGGGCTGTTGTATAGTCTATTTTTTCACCAATATTTTTGCATAAAAAAGCATCAAAACTACTGCAATGCGTAGCAGGTAATGTTATGATGCCCGCCCGCGCGATGCGTGGTTCTTTTCAATGTTTTAGTGTTCTATGTGTGTTATGCACCCGCTGCTCCGAATTTTACATATCGCGCAGTATGAATATGATTTTGCTTCGGATTTTTACCCATGAATATCAAGTCACCTGATTTTATCAACAATCCTACTGATGTTGCATTACGCCTTCATGTTGAGCGTGCTGTTCGTCACTACTTCAAACAACTTGACGGTGCAGAGCCTGTTCAAGTGTATGACTTGGTTTTGGCAGAAATTGAAAAACCATTACTGTCAGTCGTTCTCGAACAAACTCGCGGCAACCAAACTCGCGCATCAGAAATTCTGGGATTGAACCGTGGTACTTTGCGTAAAAAACTCAAAGCACATGGCTTAATGAGCGAGTAATCGTTAAAATATGTACAGTACAGGGCTGGTTTTCCAGCCCTTATTGTTTCCTGTGGGAGTTCTTCAATCAAACATCAGATTGACAAACATCCATACAGCATAAGCATCCGCAGACTATGCAGATCGTTGCAAAAAACAGTTTTTTATTTGATCATGCACTGCATTTATTGCAATTGTATGAGCTTAACATTTCTTTTCATTTTATTTTATTTATTAAGCCTCAACATCATGACAGTCTCTCGCGCCCTGATTTCTGTATCCGACAAAACTGGCATTATTGAATTTGCCCGTGAATTATCTGCTCTCAACATCGAACTGCTTTCTACTGGCGGAACCTATAAACTGCTCAAAGAAAACAATATTCCAGTCGTAGAAGTATCAGAACACACTGGCTTTCCAGAAATGATGGATGGTCGTGTTAAGACTTTACACCCAAAAATTCACGGTGGAATTTTGGCGCGTCGTGGCATCGATGAAGAAGTTATGCAAGCACATGACATTGCCCCAATTGACCTTGTCATTGTTAACCTTTACCCATTTGCGCAAACCGTTGCAAAACCAAACTGCTCACTCGAAGATGCAATTGAAAACATCGACATCGGCGGTCCAACCATGGTTCGCGCTGCGGCAAAAAATCATGCATCTGTCGGCATCATCGTCAACAGCAGCGACTATAGCCGTGTGATTAATGAGTTAAAAACAGCAAAAACATTATCTCATGCAACTCGTTTCGACCTCGCAGTGAAAGCGTTTGAACACACTGCACAATATGATGGCATGATTGCTCAATATCTTGGTGCACGTGTCGGCAAAGAAGAGAACCAACCCGCAGATGCATTTGCACGCACCTTCAATTTGCAATTGGTCAAAGCTCAAGACTTGCGCTACGGCGAAAACCCACATCAATCAGCTGCATTCTATATTGATCCAACTGCACGCGAAGCATCAGTTGCAACATCGAAACAACTACAAGGTAAAGAACTGTCTTATAACAATATTGCAGATACCGATGCCGCATTAGAGTGTGTTAAATCTTTCGCTAAACCAGCTTGTGTGATCGTCAAACACGCTAATCCTTGTGGTGTCGCTGTGTCATTAGATGGGATCAATGATGCTTACAATTTGGCATATGCAACTGATCCTGAATCAGCTTTTGGTGGCATCATTGCCTTCAACCGTCCGCTCGATGTGGCGACTGCAAAAGCGATTGTTGATCGTCAATTTGTTGAAGTCATCATTGCACCAAGCCTAGAAGATGGCGTATTGGAAGTTACAAGCGCAAAGCAAAATGTTCGCGTTCTCGTCTGTGGTCAATTACCAGACATCAGCGCGCGTACCAGCCAACTCGACTACAAGCGTGTCACGGGCGGCCTACTGGTCCAAGATCAAGACTTAGGTATGATCAAAGACAGTGACCTGAAAATCGTCACTAAACGTGCGCCAACCGAAGCTGAAATTCATGACTTGATTTTTGCTTGGAAAGTTGCGAAATACGTCAAATCGAACGCGATTGTCTATGCGAAAAATCGTCAAACCATCGGTATCGGCGCAGGTCAAATGAGCCGTGTTAATTCTGCTCGTATTGCCGCGATCAAAGCAGAACATGCAGGTCTGGATGTACACAATGCTGTCATGGCATCTGACGCATTCTTCCCGTTCCGTGATGGTATTGATAATGCAGCGAAAGTTGGCATTTCTTGCATCATACAACCGGGTGGTTCAATGCGTGACAATGAGGTGATTGCAGCTGCTGATGAGCACAATATTGCAATGGTCTTCACGGGAATGCGTCATTTCCGTCATTGATAGATTAGAGCAAAAGCAAATCTTTTTATAAGGAATAGATTTACACAAATTTTAGTACTTTGACTTTTTGTACACCTTCAAATCTCCCCTAACCCCTCTTTTCTAAAGAAGGGAACACTCCTCCCTTTAGAAAGGGAGGTTGGGAGGGATTTTCAGGCATACGATAAATAAGTTTCATAAAATGCGTAAACACTATTACTTTGAAGAAAAAATTAAGCAACTTTAGATTTTTAAGGGAACACTATGAACATTCTCATCCTTGGTTCAGGCGGTCGTGAACATGCTCTCGCATGGAAATGTGCACAAGACGATGCAGTACGTCAAATCTTCGTTGCACCTGGCAATGCTGGAAGTGCCCTTGAAAATAAATGCACGAATGTTGCGCTGAATATTTTAGATAATGATGCCATTATTGCTTTTGCAAAAGGTAATGCGATTGATCTGATTATCGTGGGTCCAGAAGCTCCTCTCGTCAATGGCGTGGTCAATGCTTGCCGCGCGGCCAATCTCAAAATCTGGGGACCAACCCAATTTGCAGCGCAGCTTGAAGGCTCTAAAGCATTTGCCAAACACTTCCTCAAACGTCATCAAATTCCCACAGCATTCTATGACGTATTCACCGATGTGGCAGCAGCAAAAGCTTATGTTGATCAAAACGGCGCACCAATTGTTATTAAAGCTGACGGTCTTGCGGCAGGTAAAGGCGTGATTGTCGCGATGACTGTTGCTGAAGCCTACGAAGCCATTGATGACATGCTCGCAGGAAATAAATTTGGCGATGCAGGTTCACGTGTGGTCATTGAGCAATTCCTCGACGGTGAAGAAGCCAGCTTCATTTGCATGATCGACGGTCATAACATTTTGCCAATGGCGACCAGCCAAGACCACAAACGTATTTTTGAAAACGACCAAGGTGCCAACACTGGCGGTATGGGCGCATACTCCCCTGCTCCAGTCGTCACACCAGAAATTCATGATCAAGTCATCAAGCACATCATGCGTCCAACCGTAGACGGCATGGCGGCTGACGGTCATCCGTACACTGGTTTCCTCTATGCAGGCTTAATGATCGACGCAGCAGGAACTGCACGTGTGATCGAGTTTAACTGCCGCTTTGGTGATCCAGAAACTCAACCAATTATGATGCGTTTGAAATCATCACTGGTTGAACTCGTTGAAGCTGGCTTAAAAGGTGAATTACCGAGTCATGCTGAATGGGATAGCCGTCCATCGATTGGCATTGTTTTAGCGGCAAAGGGTTATCCTGCAGAAATTCAAACAGGTGACGTCATTCACGGTTTGGATTACGTCAGTGACTCTTCAAAAGTATTCCAAGCAGGAACCACACAAAAGGATGGCAACACTGTAACAAGTGGCGGACGCGTACTTTGTGTCACAGCGCTCGGCCAGACTGTTCTAGAAGCACAGCAACAAGCCCTAGCACATATCCAAAAAATCTCGTTTGACGGCATGCAATATCGCCGTGATATTGGTTATCGCGCAATTGCACGGGAACAAGCTGGTCAAGCCAAATAAGTCTGCATGACCGTCTTAGGTTAAATCCCCTCTCTCGTAAAGATCGCATCATGCACCATAAAAAGGCATGATGTGATCCGTACGGTCATCTGAAACAGATAGAAGTGATTGAATAACCTATCACTTCCCCTTATGATTGACTAACCGAACTCAAACATCGCAGCCTGCTTGATCACATGTTGCGTACTATCCTGACGATTGATGTCATATCTGTTTTGTAAAGATTATTTTGTTAAACTTAAGTGCGACGCTATTTAATACTAATTAAGTTGTATGCCCTTATTTAGGATAACCCACGCTTATGTCTGATGCTTCTGATAACCCAAACACTCGCAATAAACATAAACAGCATCATACTCTCGATAAGTTGCAAACAAATGCTTTCGACCGTCGCATGTCTCTTGCAAAGGCTTCTTTTCGTGCGGGATCACGCTGGGCAAGCGTCAATGCAGGCACTATATTTTCAAGTGAAGCCGACAGAAATAGAAAACGCAAACAAGTGATGAGCGAACAAGCTCAGTATCTCGCCCATGAAATCGGTAAACTCAAAGGTTCTATTGTCAAAATTGGACAGATGATGGCGCTCTATGGTGAGCACTTTCTCCCTCCTGAAGTCACCGATGCGCTGCACAGCCTAAATAATGACACTGTCGCACTTTCTTGGTCGGTCATTGAACAACAAATCAAGCATGAACTGGGTGATAAATTTCATGATCTCACAATTGATCATGAGCCTTTAGGTACGGCCTCTCTAGCACAGGTTCATCGTGCTGTCAGAAAATCAGATGGTTTAGAAATCGTCCTCAAAGTGCAATACCCAGGCGTTGCCGCAGCAATCGACTCTGATCTTGGCTTATTCCGCAATATGCTGAAATTGACGCGCATGGTTCCTCAAACGCGTGAGTTTGACGAATGGTTCGATGAAGTCAGTGAAATGATGCATCGCGAAGTCAACTACCCAATGGAAGCCGCCACCACTGAACGCTTCTATGAGCGACTCAAAGACGATCCGCGTTACATTGTGCCGCAAATTATCCATGAATACTGTACCGCTGGCGTGCTGTGCATGACCTTTGAGCGTGGTGTACCCATCAACAGCGCCGTCATGTTATCACTCCCTCAATCACGTCGGAATAAACTCGGCTCTGCATCGATTGAAATTGCGATCCGCGAGTTATTTGAATGGGGCGAGATGCAGACTGACCCGAATTTTGGGAACTATTTAGTTCGTTTAGGAAATGGCAAAGACATTCCTGACAAAATCATTTTGCTCGACTTCGGCGCAATTCGTGGATTCGATACAAATTTGCTGCATGTTGCACGCGCACTCATCCGCGCAGGCTATCATCATGACAAAGATGAAATGATTTCAGCGATGCAAGGCTACACCTTCTTTGACCAAATGCCTTTAGGCACTAAGCCCGCAATGGCCGATGTTTTCTTAATGGCGACAGAGCCTTTTACAACCTTACTAAACAACCCAGATGCACCTGCCAATGCATTTGATGCTGAAGGTCGCTATGTTTGGAAACAAAGCATGCTCCACTCACGCGTCATGAGACAAGCAGCAGAGTCCATGACCTCGCGATTCTTCAGTGTGCCACCGAAAGAATTTATGTTTATCAGCCGTAAATTTATCGGTGCATATACGTTTATGACGGTCATTGACGCACATACGGATGTCCGCGCGATGGTTACGCCATATATCAAATAAGCCACGTATCAAAAGAAATCATGGCAACAAACAATCAATCAGACCTCATTATTCATCATTTTGATGGTCTGATTGACTATGCAACCAGTTTTCAAGCCATGAAAACGTTGACTGAAAACCGCGATGAAACCACCCCTGATGAACTGTGGTTATTGCAGCATCAAGACGTGCTGACACAAGGTCAAGCTGGCAAACCAGAACATCTCCTCCACACAACCCACTTACCCATTGTCCAATCTGATCGTGGCGGCCAAATCACTTGGCATGGACAAGGGCAACTCATCGCCTATCTCCTTTACGACCTCAATCGACTAAAGTGGAATGTCCGCCAACTCGTCACCAATACCGAAAATGCTCTGATTCAGTTGCTCCATATCTACAATATTGACGCCTATGCAAAAAAAGACGCACCCGGCGTTTATGTCAACGAAGCAAAAATTGGTTCATTAGGATTTAAGATTCGACGTGGACGCAGCTATCATGGCTTATCATTAAACATTGATTGCGACTTAGATGGCTTTAGTCATATCAATCCCTGCGGCTATGCAGGACTGCGTATGACCCGACTCATTGATGAACTTAATAAACAAGAACAGCCCCAATCCAAGCCCACATTTCAACAAATTACCGACCAGTTAAGCACTATCTTGTGTGAACAACACCGACAAGAAAGATAATCACTCGTAATTTTATTGCTCGTGGCAATCAAAAGACTGCTTTACAGGCTTCCACTTCTATAAGTTTCTAAGGTATACTCATCGAAATTAGAGTAATTACTCTAACTTTAATTTATCAGAACACTCTATTCCATACCAAGCGAAAAACAGCTTCAGAAAGTTGCTTTATTCCTGCAAGCAAAATCCTTATAGTATGGAATAAATAGGGAAACTTTGAGTTTCTCAACAATTCATCATGATCTTTATGGCATGATCTTTATGGATAATCCAGCTATGAACAATCTGGCAATACAAAAATCCCCGACCTCACCGATTCAACGCCTAATTCCAACTGCACAAAAAGCCTATGTTGCGCTAATGATGGATACCATCGCACGCGCATTAGTGTTTGCCAGCCAAGTCGATGGTGAACTGAAAAATGAATTTTCAGGTTTTCCAGCAAACTTTGTGATTCAAATGATCGTGCTCCCAAATGGCTCTCACTTTAACCTTCAAGTACAAGCTGATAAAAGTCTTGTCCGCCTTGATCATTTTGAAGGCAAACCTGATCTGGCAGTCAAATTCAAACACGTCAGCCATGCATTCCTCGTCTTCTCGTTTCAAGAAAGTACCTCTCGCGCATTCGCCAATGATCGTATGATTGCAGATGGTGAAGTGAGTTATGCAATTCGCTTAGTACGTTGCCTGAATAAACTAGAAGCTTTAATTCTGCCAAAACTCGTTGCTGAACTTGCTGTAAAACGTTATCCAACCAGTCTCGCGCTCGGTGAAAAAATCACCAAAGCCGCAAAAATCTATGCCAATGTTGTATCCAGTTATACAGACCTCATTCCACGCTTGAATAAAACAGCAAAACGGAGCTAACCTACCATGTCATCGATTCAACCTAAGTCATATTACGAATTTTTCTGTCCTGTCAAAGTTATTGCAGGTCACATGGCACTGGAACACATTCCGTTTGAACTGGCTGCATTGGGTGCAAAACGCCCAATGATCATTACTGACAAAGGTGTACGCAGCAACAATCTGCTCGTACCACTGGAAGCAACATTCACTGATACAGACAGCCAAATCGCTGTGATTTTTGATGAAGTTCCGCCAGATAGTAGCTTACAAACAGTTCGTGCAGCAGCGAAGTTATATCGTGACAACAACTGCGATGCGATCATTGCAGTCGGCGGCGGCTCTGTGATTGACACTAGTAAAGGCGTCAATATCCTTGTCTCTGAAGGCGGCGATGATCTGATGAAATATTCAGGTGCGCATAACTTGCCGAAACCATTGAAACCGTTTTTTGTTGTCCCAACGACAGCGGGGACAGGTTCAGAAGTGACGATGGTTGCGGTGATTGCAGATCCTGAAAAGAATATCAAAATGCCATTTACATCATATCATTTGATGCCAAATGCAGCTGTTCTTGATCCACGTATGACACAAACGTTGCCACCTCACATCACTGCGATGACGGCAATGGATGCCATGACACACGCGGTAGAAGCCTACACTTGTCTAGGTCACAACCCGATCAGCGATGCCTATGCCACTGCGGCGATTCGTAAAATTAGCGAAAATTTGATTTTCGTTCTCGACAATCCAAAAGATGCTAATGGCCGTCTCGAACTTGCTCAAGCATCAACTATGGCTGGCATTGCATTCTCAAACTCGATGGTCGGTTTAGTTCACTCCATCGGTCATGCTGCTGGTGCTGTGGCTCACGTACCACATGGTCTGGCAATGAGCCTATTCCTGCCGTATGTTCTCGAATACAACCTCGACACCAACGGTGATCGTACTGCTGACCTGCTTCTACACCTCGCAGGTGCGGATGTTTACGCAGCAACACCAGCATCGAAACGTGCAGAAAAAGCCATCGCATTCATTCGTGAATTACGCGATACCTTGTATGAACGCACGAAATTGCCACGTACTCTGCAAGAAACTGGCAAAGTTCAAAAATCTCAGCTTGATGAAATTGCTCAAAAAGCTTTGGATGATGGTTCTATTATTTATAATCCAAAAGAAGCAAGCTTGGCTGATATTAAATCCGTCTTAGAAAAAGCTTGGGCATAAGTTTAGAAGCGAAAGCCTAAAAACCAAAAAGCTAGTCTGAATACAGGCTAGCTTTTTTTATGATCCATAAGTCTAAAACAATCAAAATCTGATGATTACTGATCTTGATGCATTCGCTCCAGAATATAATCCGCCGCATAATTCTCTCCGACCGAATATGCCGCAATTTTACTTAAATGACTGTAAGGAATACCGGTTTCCTGATGCCACTCGGTAAAACAAGACTGAATCGCTTTAAAATCTTTTAAACTAGTCGGTTGGTCTGCGATTTCCAATCCTGCATGTTGCAAAGCCAACACCACATCACGACTCAGTAAATAAATATCTTTGCCCATGCGTCGTAAAAACAGCATCCCCGTCATACCACCCAGACGACTACCATTTTTCTTCAAATATTGAGCTAATCCAAATTGATCATCAGGATCCCAATCTGCAAAAAAACGCGCTGCACTACCATGCTTTTGCGCAAGCTCACGCATGAAAATTGCATTTTTATAAACAGCCTCGATCTTCTGCCAATTACGAACCACACGAGGATCAGTCAGATAAGCATCCCATGCTTGATCAGATAAAAACGCCAATTTCTCAACATCAAAACCAAAAAAAGCCTCCTCAAACTGAGGCCATTTATTTTCGATGACTTGCCAATGAAAACCCGCTTGGTTGATGCCTTTCGCCATCATCGATAAAAATCGTGAATCAGGAATGGCTGCAATTTCGTCACGAGACAACACTCGTGGTAACAGTTCTTGAAGCGCAGCTTCGCCACCTTTACGCGCTATCGCGCGCTCATGAATACCCTGAAATCCTTTCATAAGCATAATATTCCTAATGATTTATACAGTTGTTATATTCATTAAATCAATGGCATCTGACTAAAGTATTGCATTAAGGTTTCAATACAACGAACAACCTTCAGCGGTTGCTCACGACGTAAGGTAATCGCATACAACGTATACGTCGGTAGCTCCCAATCAGGCAAAATTTCAACTAACCCACCATCAATAAATGCCTGTGGCATATCGACAGACATTAAAGCTCCCACACCATGACCATTTGCCACCAGCGAGCGCATCAAAAACACATTATTTGTTTGAATCCGCGACTTCATATGCGCTTGAACCAACTCGCCAGTCACACGATGACGCAAATGACGTTCTTGAGGTTCTTTGTTTAGCGTGAGACCAATACTTTCATGCTGCTCTAAATCAGCAGGGGTATTAATCGGTGGGTGATTTTTAAGATATTCAGGTGATGCACACAGTACTAAACGCGCTCGCGCCATAGGTCTAGCAATCAATGTGGAGTCCGCTAAACCAGGGCTCAGACGTATCGCAATGTCGATACGTTCTTCAATCAGATCAATATAACGATTATCTGCTTCAAAATGTACCGTCAGACCAGGATGAGCCTGAAGCCAACCCGATAACGCAGGTAGAATATGATTTAAACCAAGCTCTGGTGTGGTTGCAATACGCAAATCACCAACAAGCTCATCACGCAACTCATTAATTCTGACACGTCCCTGCTTTGCGGCCTGTACCATCTCATTACAGCTTTGATAGAAAACGCTACCGGCCTCAGTCAAACTTAACTTGCGTGTTGAGCGATGAAGCAAAATCGTGCCCACTTCGCTCTCTAAAAGACGAATTTGCTGACTGACTGCACTGGTTGTAATCCCTAACGCTCGAGCAGCCCCACTAAACGATCCTTTGTCCACGACACTGACAAAAATCGCCATGCTGCGTAAACTGTCTAGCATATTTTAAGTATCCAACTCATAAAACCTTTATGGAATGACTCTCATTATAGTTGAGATTAGCCATGATGGATTGACCTAAATAAAAGTTTACATTGGCAATGATGCAGGACTAAGGCGTAGTAAGGTCAAGAATGCATCATTAAACCAAACACGCCCTCATCCAACTACTTCTTCGGCAATACCAAGCGTGGATTCATCGGCTTACCATTCAACCGCACCTGAAACTCTAGCATCACTTGATTAGTTCCTGTAGAACCCATTTCAGCAATCTGTTGCCCAGCAGTCACTCGTGTTTTTTCTTGCACAAGTAGGCGCTGATTATGTGCATACGCTGTGATATAACCACTCGCATGTTGAATCAGGATTAAGTTGCCATATTCTGGGAGACCATTACCAGCATAAATGACCATGCCATCGGCCGCTGACCGCACAGGATCACCCGCATTCCCTGTAAAGCGAATGCCTTTAACTCGTTTCTTCAAATCAAAATCTTGTGAAATCGCATTATCAGTTGGCCAAAGCCATGAGTTTCCATAGGCAGCATTGGCTTGGCTCGACAATGGCGCAGAGACAGGATTCACAGATACCGTATTGGTCTGAGGAGCACTGGTTGGACTCGCTAAAGGCTTCGCAGTCAAAGGCTGTTCTGCTGGCATTGCAGCAGATTGTGCACTCGACTCAGCACCGCCCACCAAACGCAGCCGTTGACCAACTTGAATTACATAATCACCACCGATCTGGTTTATACGCGCAATATCCCGATAATCCAGATTATAGCGCAAGGCTATTTTGCTTAAACTATCACCAGACTTCACAACATAATACGTCGGCACTGCAACATTACTAGCTACTCGTACAGGACGAACCGTCGGTGCGGAAGCACATCCTACAAAGTTGGCAGTCACGATAATTAACGAACTCATCGTCACTGTAGAAATCCATAATGGCTTTTTCTTCAATTTTGTTGCGGGTATTGGGGCACTGAAATACGACAATCGTTCATCCTCTTCTTGGTGTTTAATGAGTGACTTCTTGGTTAAAAACGCTGAAAGTCACTTGATTAACATCAATAACGCTAATATCAATCGCGTAAAAACAAAGTCTCTTTTAAACCGACCAGCGTAGAATAGCCAGTTGCATCGAGGCGAATTGGGGTAATACTCACAAAATCATCATTCAACGCTGCAAAATCTGTACGAAATTGCACTGTTGCATCCGCTTCAAATTGGTTATTTAGTGGATGTAATGCGGAGTCATTGATAATGTGCTCTTGACCCAACGGATCACCAGACTTTCCGACCCAATACATCTTCCGACCACGTGGATCAATCTCACTATGCACAGGCTGAGATACATCTCTTACGCCCATACGAGTGACTTCAACCCCAGACAATTCGGCTATATCAGGAATATTAATATTTAAAATATGTCCTGCAGGCAGTCGAGGAACTCCCTGTTTGACAAAATCTCGCACCCATTCTGCTGCAACTTTAAAATGTGATGCCTCTCGATACTGCTTTGCGTGGACACCAGCCAGTGATACAGCAATCGCAGGAAGCGCAAGTCCGCGCCCTTCAAATGCCGCACCAATAGTTCCTGAATACAAGACATCATCGCCCATATTCGCACCAGAATTGATTCCACTGATGACCAAATCAAAAGATTCTTGGAACAAACCATTCAGACCGACATAGACACAATCTGCAGGAAAACCATTCACAGCCCAAAAGCCATTCGACAACTGAACAGGATGCAATGGTCGATCTAATGTCAACGCACTTGATGCGCCGCTTCGCTCTGACTCGGGCGCAACGACAGTCACTTCAGCAATCGTAGATAACGCAGTGACCAATGCCAACAAACCTGGTGCCAGTACACCATCATCATTACTCACTAATATTTTCAATTCACACTCTCAAATCAACAATCATCACCAAAAACAAGCATATTAAGGCTTAATGCTCGATAAAAAATCAATTCCCCAAATCAATGACTTGTACAAAACTCATGTAAATCATCTTTTAAAAATACCTAAAATCTCGCCAGCCAATCCCGCATAATATGCACACGCATTAAATACAACTGATGACAGAGTAACAGTATGACGAGTATCCATATGAATCATTTTCATCTTACAACGAAGATCTTAAGCGCAACATGTCTTTCTTTGCTCTTGATCACCAGCAGCTACGCAGCCACCAGCAAAACAACAGACAGTAAAGCCCAAGTTGAAGTTGAAAGCGATCAAGGCCAAGGCACATCGCAAGAAGAGATTGCCACAATAGACGTTTTAAATGAAATTTGTCCAAAAATCCTCGGCACAAACAACAATAAGAACTTCAGCAAAGGTTACGCCAACCTCATTACTCAGATGCTGCCATCCATCAAAAATCCTGTCGCGGCAGTTCAAGCCATGCATACAGATCCAGACTACATGAAAATCTATAACAATGCTCGCGTGAATACTTTAAAAGAAAAGGAAGACGACAATCGTGATGTTTGCCTCGAAGTGCTGCATTACAAAGCGCAATAAGGCTTATTAGAATTTTAAAAATATGATTCCAAATCATATCTTTGCATGCTTTGACTCCACTCAACGAGCTATATAGTTCTACTTTGCGGAGTCGAAGTGTGCCTAAAAATTCCAAAGACCCTAATTTGGAAAAACAAAAATATGAATAATTCAAGGTTACATGAAACGAATCATTTAAAACAATAATGTCCCACTGACTCGAAATCACTTATTTCAAATAACTTCCTTGACTCATATATAATGCGCACAACTTATTCACTGTTAAAGCAGCAACATGACTCATATTCTTGGCGACATCTCCATTGATACATTTCTCAATGAATATTGGCAAAAGAAACCATTACTCATTAAAAATGCCATGCCACAAATCGCAGGTTTATTAGAACCTGCTGACATCAAAGAACTTGCACTTGAAGAAGACGTCCAAGCACGCCTACTCATGCAAAACCCAAAAAATGCAGAACAATGGCGCGTCAAAAAATCTCCTTTTGTCAGCAATGATTTAAAGAACCTTCCTCCCCTGCATACGCTACTTGTCCAAGCAGTTGATCACTGGTCATTAGATGTCGCAAACCTCTGGCAGCTCTTTGACTTTATTCCGCAATGGCGCCGCGACGATGTCATGGTGTCGTATGCGCCACAAGGTGGCTCTGTCGGTCGTCATTTTGATCAATACGATGTCTTCCTCGTACAAGGTTTTGGTCGTCGTCGCTGGCAACTGGGGCAATGGTGCGATAGCGATACTCCGCTCATTCCGAATCAACCATTACGGTTACTTCCAGATATGGGGGAAATCTTTTTTGATGAGATTTTAGACGTTGGTGACATCCTTTATGTGCCCCCTAAACTTGCACATTATGGCGTTGCAGAAGAAGACTGCCTGACATATTCATTTGGTTTCCGTATGCCAAATGCCGCACAGCTCTTAGAGCGCACAGTCGATTACGCGATTGGTCAACCAGCCTTCCAAATTCCATTGGTGGATCATCGCAAGAAAGCAAATTCAGCAGGTTTGATCAGTCGTGACGAGCTAGAACAATTACGTCTGCAATTAATTGAATCTTTACAAGAAACACTCAGTGATCCTGAATGTTTTAACGATGCGATCATGCCTCTGCTCAGTGAGTCTCGTGATGCAGAAAATCTACCTGAAGGTTTTGGCATCGCACGCAGTGAATTAAAAAGCGCTCTGAATTCCGAAGCGACAATCCAACGCGAACCTGCTGGACGATTAGTTTATTTGCAAAAAAACGATGAACTAGAATTCTGGTGGAATGGCGAAATCATTGAAGTGCCAAGCGCTCAAGCAAAGATCGCACAAAAAATCGCGGATGGACTTGTGCTATCAAACAGCGATGTCGGCACTGATGATTTTGATTTCTTGATTGATTGGATTGAAGAAGGCCGAGTCATTCTCAACGAAGCTGAATAAATCCATTCTGCGAATCACTCAGTGCTATTTCTTATGAAAATAGCACTGAAGCCATAATTCTTATCGTTACATGCTCTTTCATTTCTATTCACAATTTAAGTGAACAATGTTTCAACGCAACTGATTTGAAGCTGAGATGGATATGCAAAACGAACATGGATTACAGCACGATCTAGAAAAACTCTTGATTCAACACGCTAGCCGTAGACAAGCATTAAAAATTGTCGCAGGTTTAAGCATCGCCCCTCTTGCATTAATGGGGTGTGGCGGAAGTGATAGCAGCACGTCAACTAGCAGCACAACAACATCTGATACATCTACGAGTACATCTTCAACAAGTAGCACCACGACATCATCAACAAGCACATCCTCTTGTTCTGTGATTCCTACCGAAACAGGCGGCCCTTATCCAGGTGATGGCACCAATTCCGTCAACGGACGCACGGTCAATGCCTTAATCTTGACTGGGATTGTACGTAGCAATATTAAGCCAAGTTTGACCACGACCAATACCGCAACAGGTATTCCACTAACTATCAAATTAAAACTAGTAAACACAAACTCAAGCTGTGCATCACTGGCAGGTTATGTAGTTTATCTATGGCATTGCACAGCAAGCGGTGAATATTCACTGTATTCGACAAATGTGATTTCTGACAGTTTTCTACGCGGAGTACAAGTAGCTGATGCTGATGGTTACGTGACTTTCGAAACGATTTTTCCAGGATGTTACAGTGGACGAATGCCTCATGTGCACTTTGAAGTCTACCCAAGCTTAACATTAGCAACTATCGCAACCAATGCGATTAAAACATCACAATTCACATTTCCATTGGCAACAATGAATAACGTATATACCGACTCGGCATACAGCGGTAGCGCTACAAATCTATCCAAAATAAGTTTTGCAACAGATATGGTATTCAGCGATGGAGTCACCAATCAAATGGCGACTATGACGGGTAGCAATTCTGCTGGGTATGTTTCTACGCTCACGGTCGGACTTGCGATATAGCACTCAACATCGACGACATTGAGTGCTATAAAATTGCGGAACTAATAGAACTTACACTCGCTGGAGCAGACGCTTCAGCAGGTTTTTGCTTTCTGGAACGCCACCTTTGCATTCATATACATCAGGATTAAACAAACGTGTCCGCAAAATATAGTCAAAAGTAAAGCTTGGCCAAACTGACGTATTTTTACCGCTTGCATCCAGATACCAGCTTGCACAACCTGAAGACCAGACTGATTTATCCATCCGAGCATGTAACTTCTCGCAGAATTGATCTTCGTCTTCTTTCTTCACTTCAAGGCTATCCATGCCCTGATTTTTCATATACTTCAACGCTTGAGCAATATAACGCGCCTGAGCTTCGATCATGAGAATGATTGAGTTATGCCCTAAGCCTGTATTTGGACCTGACATAAAGTATGCATTCGGGAAATTATGTGTCGTGATTCCAAGATAAGCATGCATGCCTTGTTCCCAGTGTTGACTGAGATCCAAACCGCCTTTGCCCTTAATACTGAACTGTGCTTCTTGACTCGTTGCGTCGAAGCCAGTACAGAACACAATAATATCGACTTCGTGGCTGACTCCACCTGAAACGATACTATTTTCGGTAATCGATTCAACTGCGCCAGTCAAAGCCACATTTGGGCGATTAAATGCCTGTAAATAGCTGTTTGACATCAAAATACGCTTACACCCCATCGTATAACTTGGCGTCAGGGCGGCGCGAGTCTTTTTATTTTTCACCACACGTAGATGCTGATGAGCCAATAATTGCGGAACTTTCATAATGCGTGGATCGAGGACAAAGCCCGCTGCACTACTTTCTAATGTCCAATAAATCTGTTTGCGGTATAACCAACGTGATAAAGGCTTTTTCTCAAGTTTGTCTTGAGTTTCTGCTTTATAAGGATAGTCTAACTTCGGTAGTACCCATGCTGGAGTACGCTGAAACACTGTCAACTGACCAGCAACTTTTGCTAACTCAGGAACAACCTGAATTGCACTCGCACCAGTACCCACCAATGCAATACGTTTACCTGTTAAATCAACTGAATGATCCCACTCCGCTGAGTGAATCTTAATCCCTTTAAAATCATTTAAACCCGGGATATTTGGATAAGTTGGAATATGCAAATTGCCGCGCGCAGAAACCATCGCACGAGCACGATACACCTCACCTGTTGTGGTGGTTACAGTCCAATAGCTTTCTTGATCATTGTATTCTGCACTTGCAACCGCCGAATTAAAGCGAGTGTCGCGATATAAATGATATTTTTTTGCGACGTATTTTTGGTAATCAAGAATTTCTGGTTGTTTAGCATAAGAGCGAGACCAGCGATAAGGCTCATAAGACAAGCAGTACATATGTGATGGGACATCGCACGCGGCACCAGGATAGGTGTTATCTCGCCAGTTACCACCAAATTCACTGCCTTTCTCAAGGATCAGAAAATCAATGCCAGCTTTCTGCAATTCAATGGCCATTGCCATGCCACTAAATCCAGCACCAACAATGATAACCGATGCATCCATTACAGCCATCGATTGACCAAACGCCTGCCCATGTGAACTGCCCATCGCACCACTCCAAACGTAATTTACTGAATGTATTGCCCTTTTTAAATTACGTCATGTAATCAAGCAGCTAGTCCATTAAACAGGCGGCGAATTCTACACTATTCCACACCATGAAACCTCAATTTGTTTATTAAATATTCAAATCATTTCTAAAAAATAGGTGATTTGCCAAATTTAGACTAAAAATCTATAGCAGAGGATTAGATTTATTTCAGAAAAAACTGTTTGTTATTTCGATCAAATGTATCGTTATTGTTATTATCTATCTGACGTACTACACTCTATTCAAGGATAATCACAAGAATTCAGGATCTGATCATGTATTACGCAATTGCCGTTATTGCAGGATTGATTGCTTTATGGATGATTTATTTATTTTTCAAACAACTTCGTGAGTTTGGACAATATTTAAGATGGAAACATCCTTTCTTTTATCGGCTATATACGTTTGCATGGATTGCTGGCTTATTGGGTATCTCCACAATAGCACTCCTCATCTGTGGCAATGCAATTAACGATCAAAAATACACAACCAACCAAGATGAACTCAATCAAATACTCAACGCTGCACCCACTGAAAACAATTTCAAAAACCCAAAAGATTATAAAATTGCACTCATTCAATATGGACGAAAAGTAGAAAGAGAATCTCGACATTAACCCCAGTTAAAAAACCACCGCCACATGTACTGAATTTTCCGAAAACGAAGCTGTAGATTGATAAGCCACACAGAACCAATAGCTGAATAGACTCCAATAATTGAACACAGAAGGATCCTAATAATGAACTTCTTAATTATTCTGGCAGTAATCGCAGTCCTTGCGATGGTCATCATTGCCGCAGCAACTAATAAAGAAAGCCACCGAGCTGTCACCTTCCAAAGAAAAGAGAAAGACGAAGCACCCATAAAAAAAGCAAAATCACTCTTATCAACAAACGAACAAATGACCTTTATCAAACTACGCAAAGCGCTTCCCGACCACTTTGTCTTGTCGCGAGTAGCACTGTCAGCCTTACTAAACTCTAGTGGACTTGTCACACGCAATAAAATCAATCGGTGCTGTGTCGACTTTGTAATTCTGGACAAAGACTTCAATGTGATTTCTATCGTCGAAATCAATCAATCAACTCAGAATAGTAGCCCTGCAAAAATCAACGAACGAGACACGATGCTGATGGAAGCAGGATATCGAGTCATTCGATATCCTTATCCACCTGAGTTAGAAAGAATCATCAACGATTTCACCTTATTTCTGCACCCAGCAAAAACAGAAAATACAACAGCTGCTCGCAGCAATCGTCTACTAGCGGAAAACGAAAACTTTTTCGATCATGATTTTTAAGTCATTGAAACAACATAAATCCACACTATAATTAGATAAGTTTTACATCAGATAAAAACTCGCTGAAGTATTTGAATAAAAATACGAAACGCACCTAACTTAAATATACTGAAAGCCTACTAAAAAATGAAATTCAAGAAGAACTTAACACCTTATTTTTTACTCTATATTCTCCCTGTAACCAGTATTTTTGGAGGCATCATTGGCAGTCAGGCTATTGCAAATCCAACATTCTTTCAATGTCAACTCAAGAATGGCCACATGACTTTTAGTGATCAACCCTGTCAGAGCAATCAAAAAACAATTCCATCAAAAAAAGCCAAAAAATCTTCAGAACTACAAACGGCACCTACGATCAACGTGTCTAGTATGAATGCATCAATCATAAACAATCCTAAAGATTGTGCATATTTAGATCGTCTAGGAATCAAAAGGAAATACGATCAAAGAACTAGAACCGCTCGATTAAAATATTGGAGAGCTGACCAAGCTGATGAGCTCAAAGAAGCATTGGTCAATCTAAATAAAATGAAAGACAAAGAATTAGAAGGTTGCTAGTAACACATCCGATACATAAAATGATACTCAGGGAAAGAAAAAATAGAGTTTCAAAAAACTATATAAATAATTTGATAAAAGGGCGTACTAACCATGAGATTATTTTTATTATTCATAAGCCTCACACTTATTTCATTAGAAACAAAAGCAGGAACAGTCTACAAATGTACGGATAATACTGGACATTTACTATACAGCAGCCAACCTTGCCCAAATCAAAAGAAACAAGTTGCAAAACTTTGGATGAATGACAGTTCAGCTAAGGATAATGCTGGCTCAAAAGACAATGCTGCAATAAAACAAAATACGGCCATGCTCTTAGCAAGAGCAAATGCATCTGATTCTGATAGAGTTTATTATCATTACAACATCAGAAGAAATATGGATGTACAAGGGATCAACGAAAAATTCAAAAATGCTGAAAACGATATGAGATGGAATGGCTCTCGATCAGACCAAAACACACTCGACAATAGAATCTCAACGATGGAAAACGCTCGTAAAATAATTACCGGAACGCCATAAGATTAAGTAAGAGATTAAATGGTGCGCCCGGCGGGAGTCGAAATAGAATCGTATAGCATTGATTAAACTAACCTATATAATCAATATTTCCAGAAATACCGTAACCCATACCGTAAAAATATTTTTTATTCTATTTGCTTATTTCTTCTACACGCCCCTGCTAAACAGGATCACTCAAAACAATTATAAACACATATTACTCTGATGACATCACTACATGATGTATATCATTTCATCCTATTCATAGGCTTGCTTCGGCAAGCCTATTTTTTTATGCCGTAAAAATCTCATTCAACGATCCATCTTCATTCATTATCAGGAGTCATCATCATGGTCGTATGTCCACGTTGTCATTCTCATCATATTCAAACCAACAACTACGGCAAGCAGGTCGGCAGTGCCATTGGCACTGCTGCTGGTGTAGCCAGTGGCGCAGCAGGTGCAATGAGCGGTGCTGAAATCGGTGCTGCGGTTGGTGTGATTGCTGGGCCTGTAGGCAGTCTTGCAGGTGTCATCTTAGGTGGTCTAATTGGTGGCGTTACAGGTTGCCTTGCTGGATCAGCTTTGGGTGAGGTTATTGATGATCATATCCTCAATAACTTCGATTGTCTCGATTGTGGCTATAGTTTTAGCAGTGATCACGAATAAATCTGCTTCACCGTTTATTACCTCACTTTTCTAGTTTCAAATCACCCATCTCTAGCGCATTGGTTTTACGAACTGCTGTTTATGTGCAGTGGCTTTGCCATGCGCGTTATTTACTCAATTTATTTAAAGGAAAATCATCATGGCACATCTTATCGAAACAATGGCATTTCAAGGTTCAACCCCTTGGCATGGCTTAGGCAATCAACTCTCACCGCATCAACCAATTGAAGTTTGGGCACAACAGGCTGGCATGGACTGGGAAATTCGTGAAGCGGCTGTACGCTTTGCCGCTGAACATGACACCAACGTTACTTCAATCCATACCTTCCCCGAAAACAAAGTCCTATTCCGTTCAGATACCAATGCCCCGTTGTCTGTAGTTAGCCAGCGCTATCAGGTGGTTCAACCCCGTTCTATCTTGGAGTTCTACCGCGATCTGACTGAAAAATCAGGTTTTGAACTCGAAACTGCTGGTGTACTAAAAGGCGGTCGTAAAATATGGGCATTGGCACGTACTGGTCAATCAACAGCTTTACGTGGTCGTGATGTGACTAATGGTTATGTCTTACTGGCAACCGCCTGTGATGGCACTTTAGCAACAACAGCCCAATTCACCAGTATCCGTGTTGTGTGCAACAACACGCTTGCTGTGGCACTGGCTGGCGGTACGCAAGCTGTCAAAGTTCCTCATAGCACTAGCTTTGATCCTGATGCAGTCAAACGGCAACTCGGCATCTCAGTTTCCTCATGGGATGACTTCATGTATCGCATGAAAGCATTGAGTGAACGTAAGGTAAAAGCAGTCGAAGCCGAACGTTATTTCCTCCGTGTCTTTAGCGATCAGAGCCTCAGTTCAAAATCATTGGGGCAAGCGAATGAGCGAGCGATGTCTAAAACATTGGAGCTCTATCAAGGTCGTGGCAAAGGTGCTGATCTGGACTCTGCCAAAGGTACGGCATTTGGTTTACTCAATGCAGTGACTGAGTTTGTTGACCATGAGCGTCGCGCCCGCAGCATTGATCATCGACTCGATTCTGCATGGTTTGGACAAGGTGCAGCTATTAAGCAAAAAGCTTTAGAGCAGGCTGTATTGATGGCGGCTTAATCCATTCTTATCTGATACGGCATAAAAGCCCGACTCAGCATTTGCTGGGTCGGGCTTGTCTTTTGTCGCGCTCTTTCTAACAGGAACTACATCATGAATCAAGCTATCTCAATATCTAGTGTTTCGCCTGCATCTACTCGTAAACCTGTTTCAAATTTCAAGGCTTTACGTCTTGTATCAACCAAATCTCTGAGCCGTGATGAATGGCTTAATGTTCGTAAACGTGGCATTGGCAGTAGTGATGCCGCTGCCGCAGTCGGTTTAAATCCTTATCAGTCCCAACTTGAACTGTGGATGATTAAAACTGGTCGGGATGGCAATTTACCCAAGACTGCCCCCAACGATGAAAGTTCACCGATGTACTGGGGAACGATTCTTGAGCCGATTGTCGCCACTCATTACACCAAACGTACTGGAAATAAAGTACGCCGTATTAACTCAGTCTTGCAACATCCTGATCTAAATAAATCATGGATGTTGGCAAATATTGATTATTCGGTTGTGGGCTGTGAAGAAGTCCAAATACTCGAATGCAAAACGGCTGGAGAGTTTGGCTCAAAACTCTGGCGTGATGGTGTGCCTGAATATATCCAGTGTCAGGTACAACATCAGATGGCGGTCACGGGTAAATCGGTGGTGGATGTCTGCGTATTGATCTGTGGTCAGGAAATTAGGATTTATCGCATTGAACGTGACGATGAGCTGATTGATCGACTCATCGAACTAGAACGCAAGTTCTGGCACTACGTTGAGCAGGACATTGAACCGCCTGTTGATGGCTCTGATTCTGCGGGGCAAGCTTTACGTGCGTTATATCCACATGACTCAGGTAATTGCATCGATCTGACTGATGATCTTGGCTTATCGACTGCCTTTATTGGCATGATGAGTTTACGTGCTGAAATTGAATCCAAGCAGGAAGTTGCTGAACTGCTCAAACAACAGATTCAACAACGGATGGGAGAAGCCAGTAAAGCACTATTTAAATCAGGCAGTGTGACATGGAAGCGGAACAAGTCAGGCAGTCGTCGTTTTGTCGTTAATGCCAATCCGTCCAATCCATCATCAGCGCAACAACCCATTTCAGAGGGAGCAATATCATGATTAAAGGTCTAGCGATTACACCGCCGATCTTGGGTCGGATTAGTATTGGACGTGTGGTAGAGAAAGACGGTAAACGACTCCCTGAAAAGGATGACCAGTTTACCATTACCTCGCAAGTGCAGAATCGGGAGGGCTGGGTCAACCATCCGCTGGATGAAGAACTGCGTAAATCCGCAACCAACGGCAAGATTCGTTCGATTCCAGTACGGATGTTGTTCAATGATCCTGATCTAAACCTACGCGCTGAGTACAGCATGTTTGATCGGAAGAATGGCAGACCTCTGTGTGTGGGTAATGGTGAAACCTGTAGACGATCAACAGATGCAGGGGTTGAGACGTTACCTTGCCCATCACCCGATCATTGTCCGTTTGCCAAGGGCGGCTTGTGTAAGCCTTATGGTCGATTGAATGTACAGATTGATGCCAGTGATGAACTGGGGACATTTATCTTTAGAACTACAGGCTTTAATAGTATCCGTAGTCTGGCTGCACGGCTCAGTTATTACCAAGCGGTGTCTGGGGATTTATTGTCATGTCTACCATTACAACTTCGGTTACGCGGTAAAAGCACGACCCAAAGCCATCGCTCAGCGATCTATTACGTTGATCTGACGGTACGTGATGAGATCAGCATTGAAGATGCCATCGTGGAAGCCAAACAAATTGATGAGCATCGAAAAGCGTGTGGCTACGATCAGGTAGCTCTAGATCATGCCGCTCGCCTTGGTTTTGGCAATGCAGCATTTGAGTTCAGCGAGGATGAGATACTCGATATTGTTGATGAGTATTTCCCCGACGCTGAGGGTGGCAACACCGAGGGCAGCAATGCCCGAACCGTGACCACTGCAAAACCCAGCCTCAAAGACAAGCTCGACCGTAAAGCGGCAGGGCTGTCTGGACAGGTGGGTGCGGCAGCGTAAGCCCCAGAGTTGTTCGCTTTACCAGTGAAGGCGGATAATTCAAGTTGTGAATGAAATCAAGGCATGACGATGCGTTGACTTCGTGTTTTATCTGTACCTTCAGATTGACCCATTCAATGCTGCAAGGTATTCTTCGTAATACTAGCCCTCATGGCTAGTCGGTTTTAGCAGACCGTTCTACCTAAGTACACGAAAGACGTTTGTCTCTTGTGTATACCTTCTCGCCCCCCTCTGCGGTGGAACGGGAGGGGGACGCGTTCGCGCGTGCTGGTTTCTTAGGTATCAGTCTGCTAACCCCTTTCCGTTCTGCCACCCAATCATTTAGCAGTGATCTGGCAGGACTTCTTATACCTAAGGAGTTGGTCATGGCTGTTACTAAGCGATTGCTTCATCGAAAGAAAACTATAATTCCACTCACATTGATCTGTTTATCGACACTCAGCATCAGTGCTCATGCGATCACCACACAACTCACTCTCACCCAAAGCCCATCCTTCAGCACCGACGAATATGGTTCACCCACTGTTGATCTTCAAACCACTCATGGTCTCGTCATTCTTGATCTGACTCGTCCTTTAGGTTCAGGGCTGAAAGTATTGAAGCAGGCCAAGCGTGGCAATTGTCTAGCCATTACGACTAAAGAAGCGGTGATCACGACTCAGGCAGTTTCTGATCATGAACTTCTGGGTGTTTCAGCTTGTGGCACTACAGCAACTCATCCCCATTCCTATCGCTTTGAAGACTATCCCGCTACGGTCTATAACGGCCCGCGCCAAGTCAAGGCTGTGGGTGAATTTGCTGCAATGAAAGGTCAACTGTTGGCAATCTCCAAACAAAAAATCGACTTTGCTGGAGAGTATGTCACTGGCGGTTGGGGATGTGGATCAGGTTGTGCATCGACCGTTCTGCTCAATGTCAAAACAGGTCAGGCGCGTTATATCGATAGCCTAGATACCAATGCCACATGCACTAAAGGCATGACCGCAGGCATTCAGTCCAAGCCGAATAGTCGTTTGCTGATTCTCACGGGTGCCAAATCACAGGGGCCAGAAGACGGCGAACCACAAGCTTGTATTCAGCAGCATTGGGTTGAAGTCAACGGCACTCTGAACTCACTGGACTAATCCCAAATCAACCTTGTACGTAATTCAATTTTCCATTGAGTGACGCAGGCTCCCTTGTGCCTCGCATTCCTGTTTTGTCTGTATTTATACCAAATTAATTCAACAAATTAACCAATGGTCACACGATCACACACTTAATTCATTGCGAGAACATACCATGGAAGAACTTCTACAATGGCACTACGCTGACGATACTGGCAGCTTTGGCCCTTATGCTTTAACTCAGATTAAAACCTTAATTAGCGACAGTAAAATTACCGCCACCACCATGCTTTGGAAAGGACAGGGTGAGTGGAAAATGGCAAAAGAAACTGAGTTGGGTTATCTGTTTATTTCGGTAAATGCGCCCATCATTGCTGGAACAACGACGACAGTACCATCAGTCACTGCGACCACTATGCCTGCACCACCATCATCTTTAGCCTCAGCACCCTCGGCAACGATCAATCCATCACAATCCCAAACTGCTGCGAATATTCACAATCGATTTGTCTGGGCGTTAACCACAGTTCCGATCATCGGCATCCTAATCTATGCCGTCAGTGATACCAAGATCGCATTTTTTATTGTCTTCTTTATCTTAAACAGTCTGTTCTTCTGGCTGGATCAAAAGATGCTGAAAGAACGCAATCGTCCAGTGCCTGCGAATAAATGGACGAATGTGATTCCTGTTTATCTCTGGCAACGTGCTCAGACACTCCATCAAGCGAAGTTTTACTTCTGGATCTGGATGATCACTTTTGGGATTTCTCTCTGTGTGATTTTCTCAGGTCATACCTCCACGAGTACCGATGATCCTGCTGCAAATAATGCGAGTGCAGCGTCAATGGCCGCGTTAGCTAATGCTGTTGACTCTACGCCACAGACTGCTCAAGAGGCCAATGCGGCTCAAGAAGCCAATTCAAATCAATAACACCATGACCCCAATTTATTCTCTTTAAGGAAACTCCCATGAAAACGACATTTCAAATTCGTTCTAAAACATCACGCCTTGCCAGCACACTATTAGGCATGATGCTAACCACTGCATCCATGCCACTCTGGGCCAATACACCACCCAACCTCGGTCAGGTATTCGGAACTTTACTGACAGGTATAAGTAATCAACTGGCAAGCCATAGCGACCCATTGCTTACCCCTCAATCCATCAGTGCCATGAGCCCAGAGGATCAACAGCTTTTTGCTCAAGGTATGTGGCATGATCCGAAGACTGGACTGACATGGATGCGCTGTGTTGTAGGGGATACATGGAATGGTTCAACCTGTGTGAGTCCAATTCCAAGCTATGCCGGGAATCGCCATCCGACTGATACTGGCTACAACCTCATCCTCAAAATCGCTAAACTTAACTATGGCGGCTACAACGACTGGCGCATACCTTCCATGGAAGAACTGCTGACCATACGCCGTTGTATGGGTGGTTTTCCAACGTCTGACAATAAACGTGTTACCCGTTTGGTTCAGTACCCCAAGAACGATGGTTCGACAGGGACTACCACCAACGTTTGTCCAATCCAACGTGATGACCATAACACTACCTATGACATCGATACCACAATCTTCCCAGCGGCGTTTGATAAAGGCGTTAGTGGTGTTGGGTTTATCTATGCCAGTAATTCACCTTGTCATGAAGGTGACAATCAGGGAGATATCTGGTCAGTCGAACTTGGTAATACTGGGATACGTTGCCGAGGCAAAGATGAATCAGGCTACTCATCCAATCGCGCCTATGGGTTAGCAGTTCGTGGTGGTAATCCAACCAATGACTTCAAGCAAGACCTTGCGGATGCCATGGCTCGTCAACATCTCCAAGATCAGCAAGATGCTGCGGTCAAAGCCAAAGCGGATGCTCAAACTGCGGTTGAGCGCCAACGTCAACAAGCTGCCAATACTGTACTACAAAGCAAGTTTGCAGCAAGCCGAGCTCAAGTTGCTAGAGAGGGTGGAGCTGTACTCAATGTCATTCGGGAAAACGGTATTAACCCCTACAGCGGCGGTTCACTCCTCAAAATCGCCATCACCGCTAAAACTGATGCGATCACCATCAACAAATTAGTCTTTAATCGTGGTAACTGTGGCGTAGGGTCATGGGATGATCGTGGCTCACATGGCGCGATGACACTGCGATATGGAGACATGACTCGTGTTGTGGCGTTCTGCAATAACGTGTCTGAGGTGAAGGTGGAGAGTAACTTGGGGGCTTGGACATATTCGTTTTAGCATAGACCAATCTGGTAATTCAGTGGTTTAGGCGAGATGCCATTCTGCCGAGTGTTGATTATCGGTAATTTAGCGGCATATATTGAGCCAGTGCTACCTGATTGATCAGGCAGCACTGGCTCAGTTTTGTTCTGCGATTTTTTTTTTGATCTTTATTTTTTAATCAGTTACAAAAACTCTGGACTCGACAGACCGAATCACGTAGCACCCTCAGTATAATTTGTCTAACAAATAACCCGATCATTGATGAATTAGAAACATGGCTCATCAGCACAGCAGTAAGCGTCCACTCAGTACCGTCTAGCCATCTGGTTAAATTAGTCAGAAGATAGTGTCCACTAAAACAAGGTGGACACTATGGACGAGATAGCAAGGATTAATCCTAAACACAGCAATAAACGACGCGAGTTTAGCCCAGAATTCAAGCAACGCGTGATCCAAGAGTCATTTGAAGCCAATGCTTCGGTAGCCATGGTTGCACGTCGCCATGATTTAAACGCTAACCTCTTATTCAAATGGCGTTATTTACACAAGAAGAAAGCAAATGTGTCAAACACTGGGGATACGGTACAACTGCTTCCTGTATCCATCACCAGTACTCCCCATCAGCCCAGCGCAGTCACTACAGTCACTGTGGTCAACGAAGACACCCAACCTCATCTCGAAATAGACCTCAAAACAGGACGTCTGTTTTTACAAGGTTGCATTGATCCGAGCACCTTACAAACTATCATTGAAGCCATTCGCTCATGCTAGGATTACCTGCGGGTACACAAGTCTGGCTTGTCGCTGGTGCCACAGACATGCGCTGTGGCTTTAATGGCTTATCTGCCAAAGTGCAAACGGCCATTTCGCAGAATCCCTATAATGGACATCTCTTTGTCTTCCGAGGAAGACGTGGAGATTTGCTTAAAGTCCTGTGGTGGACTGGTGATGGACTTTGTTTACTGGCAAAACGACTAGAGCGAGGTCGTTTCATTTGGCCACAAGCCGACAGTGGCACAGTTCATTTAAGTCAGGCACAATTCTCTATGCTGCTCGAAGGCATTGATTGGCGTGCGCCAACACGCACATGGCAACCGCAGATCGGCTTGTAAACACATTGAGGCTCACTTAAACTTGAGCCATGCAAACATCCTTTGAACTCCCTGATAACGTTGAAGTCCTTAAATCGCTGATCGGACAGATCGTTGCTGAGCGTGATACGACGGTACAACATTTACAACACATTAATCATACCCTAAATCACGACATCAACATTCTAAAACAGACGGTCACGACCTCCAAAGTTGAAATCGAATACCTCAAATTACAAATTGCCAAACTCAAACACCAACGCTTTGGTCAGAAGTCCGAGAAACTCGATTGGCAGATTGAGCAATTAGAAATTCGCTTAGAAGATTTAGAATCTCAAGAAGGTTCAAATGAACAGATTCAACCGATCTCGCCAATCACCGCATTAGCAAGCGAAATTCCAGCGCGTCAGCCTAAAGCACGTTTACCATTACCCGATCATTTACCGCGTGATGAACGAGTTTATACGCCAAAAATATCTGCTTGTCCTGACTGTGGCGGTTCATTCAAAGCACTCGGTGAAGATGTTTCAGAACAATTGGAATATATTCCAGCCAGTTTCCGTGTCATTCGCCATATCCGTCCCAAATTCGTATGCTGTGGCTGTGACCACATCATTCAAGCCCCTGCGCTAAGTCGACCGATTGAACGAGGATTGGCAGGTGCGGGTTTATTGGCACATGTGTTGGTGGCAAAGTTTGCTGATCATATTCCCTTACATCGTCAGTCTGTTCAATATGCGCGTGAAGGGGTGAATTTACCGCGCAATGTTTTGGCGAATTGGGTTGGTGCAAGCAGTTATTTATTAAATCCCCTGATCCAACATATTCAGCAGCATGTCATGGCGGGGACTAAACTGCATGCGGATGACACGCCGATTCCAGTGCTGAGTCCAGGCTTGGGAAAAACCAAGACTGCGCGGTTGTGGACTTATGTACGAGATGACCGTACCAGCTCAGATCTGACGCCGCCTGCGGTATGGTTTGCCTATAGCCCAGACCGTAAAGGAATGCATCCGCAAAGTCATCTCACAAATTTCAAAGGAATTCTGCAAGCAGATGCATATGCAGGATTTAATGCACTTTATCAGACAGGACAAATCCAAGAAGCTGCATGTTGGGCGCATGCACGGCGTAAGTTCTTTGAAATTCACGTGGTTCAGCCCAATGAAATCACTCAAGAAGCTTTAAGTCGTATTGGACAACTGTATGCGATAGAAGAACAGATTCGAGGACAACCGTCTGATCATAGAAAGCAAATCAGACAAACTCAAGCCTTACCGATCATTGATGAATTAGAAAGATGGCTAATCAGCACAGCAAAACAACTTTCGCGCAAATCAGGTGTGATGGGGGCGATTCAGTACGCACTGAAATTATGGCCTGCGTTAAAACGTTACTGCGATGATGGTCGAATCGAGATAGATAACTTGGCAGCCGAACGTGCGTTGCGAGGAGTTGCGATTGGGCGACGCAATTATTTGTTTGCGGGTTCTGATCGTGGTGGGGAGCGCGCAGCGGCGATGTATTCCTTGATTGGCACAGCGAAGCTCAATGGGGTTGACCCTGAAGCATGGCTAAGACATGTGCTGACCCATATTGCGGATCATCCGATCAATCGGGTAGATGAGTTTTTGCCGTGGAATTTTAAGCCTGTGTCTGCATGATCAGGCTTTAAACCATAGGTCAAGACGGTGCTCAGTGGACGCTTACGCACAGCAAAACAACTCTCACGTAAATCAGGTTTGATGGGCGCGATTCAGTATGCCTTGAAATTATGGTCTGCGTTAAGACGTTACTGCGATGATGGTCGGGTCGAGATTGATAATTTGGCAGCCGAACGTGCGTTGCGAGGAGTTGCGATTGGGCTGTATTTTTCGATGGATTCTAACCACATTTATACCCTGCAAGACTTCGTGTGGGGCTATCATTCTTATTCGCTAGCCAGCGCGTTTGCTTGCTTGACGTTCTAAATTTAGACATAACAAACGGTAAAATCTAACCAAAAATGAGCAACGCCTCATCGTGCGTGGTACGAGTCTTTTTTTAGATCATTTTTAAACAAGCAGTAGCACTCGTAAAACATTGATATAAAATATTTAAAACTACTTTTTAGTTACTTTTTTAGCAACGTGTTTCAAGAAGCGGTAGCAATCCGAAAGCCTTACTACATATAGCTTTGAAACCTTCCAGCGAAGCTGCATGGTATGTGATCTTTTTTTAGGGTTCAGTTCACCTGAGTTTTTATGCTTAGGGGTCGGTTTTTTGGAACTTCGAGTGCTTTCGCAGGTGTGCAACAATTAACGCAGTTTTATATTCATCATTTTTTGCTAATGTTTACGCGATGTTTACACCTAAAGCGCTATAAAACATAAACTTAAAGCCGTTTTTGTTTACGCTTTGTTTACACATTTTTTGTAGACTTTTTTATATCCAATTGCTTTTAAAAGGTTTTTTATGAACTCAATAGAGTGCGTAATGTGTATTACGAATTTGCCCCTAAAACAGGGAAATTTTAGCTGCTAAAATTCCATTAAAAATGGGCAAAATTGGCTTTAAAAAGGGCGTATTTCCCAGTGTCTACATAAAGTTGACTTTTAGTTTACAGGTCGCGTTCGGAATGCGCGGATTGGATGGCAAAGTCTACAAATAGTGTACTTTTAGATGACTTTTTGACTACAGTCGTGGGTTTTGTTTCTCTGCTCACGCTATGTTGGCTGGCTAATTTTTCCTACAATCCTATTCTTCCATTTCTAGTAATATAAAATCCTTGTTGTTATACACCACCGCTCATAGCTCCTTGACAACCGATTCCTCTTTCTTTAATTTGTGGTACATTCCTATTCGAAATATTTGTTAGTTTTTCATCTTTAGAAAAATACAAATTTACGCTTTTTCTATCAACAAAAACTAAATCATTCTTTTTCTCACTTTGATTAAATTGATATACCAGTATGTACTTACCAAAAGCACAATTAAATGGTTTACGACTTAATTTTTTATAGTATGACGAAGGCAATCCAATTTTATTAATTAAATTTAAAATGTTGTCACCTATATTTAACTCGTTAACTAATAAAATAATTTTTTCTTGATCTTCTTTTTTGCTGTAGATAATTTTAGGGTCTAATACAACGCTTCTTGCACTCAGGGGTACATGCATAACGTGTATAGGCGTATCTGCTTTTCCATGACCACAGCTAGAAACTAGTAAAATACCGAATAAATATAACCATCTAATCATAGCAACCCTCCAAAGGTTACCAGCTAAACGTAAAAAAATAAGTTATAAACTATCAACTGCTTTTAAATAAATATTAAATTTACAATCAGTTTCTTGAAATATTTTTTTAGCCACTTTTTCTATAAATTCTATTGCTGACGCAAGATCAATATTGCCTGAATAAAAATATATAGCAATATAGTCCTCCCCATAAAAAAAACCCCATATTGTATTATTACTTAATTTAACCTCGCCTTCACCTTGCCCATAATTCAGTTGTACCCACTCATAGCCATCTGGAATAAAACATTCTAGTTCTCTTCCCTTTTGACCATAAGTAAGTTCAGGAATAAATCCATTTGGCTCTCTAATAACAAAGTTCATTTAAAATTCCTCAATTGATGTTTCAACCTGAACATCTTCACTTTCAAGAAAAGCTTTTACTCTTGATAATGACTCACTTGATTGAGCACGGTAACGTCCTGTTCTATTATTAACCGTAACAACACCATCTTTTGAAACCAACTCACCTGCAGCTTTAACTGGTGCGCCTCCTGATAATTCTGTGTGCTTTACTCCAGTTCTACCAGCACTTCCTCTCAAAGCTAAAAGCATATTATTTGATTCATCAACAACATAAACATAAACTTCTCCTTGAGTAAGGTTTTTTATCTGACCTTGCTGTAAGGTAAATACATTTTCTGATAATGCAATTCTATCCATCGATCTTGGATTTACTGCAGTTAAGTCACTAAATAAGTCATTTCTAAAAACATTAAACTGTTTTACCCTGCTCATAGCAGCAAATTTTCTTGATAGCATTTTGGCTATCTTAAAACCCGCTGTTCCTAAAGAAGCAATCCCTATTACCATCTCTGTATTATGAATATTTTGTTGAAGATTAGGATTACTATTACCTAAAATATTATCTAATAAATCCTGTGAAGTATTTATTTCTATTTGATCAAGTATTGTTGAAATAGAAATTGCTGCATCAACATCCCCAAGTCCCATATTTCCACTCGGATCTGTATACGTCAAAGGATTCCCATTCGCATACAAATACTTATGCAAACTAATCGGCTGTTGGTTGTTGCCTTGGTAGCTGTCTTGCTGGCTGAATCGACCTATCGCTTGGTTGTAATACCTCGCCCGATTGTAATACTGATTCAAATCAGGATCGTATTGCTCGCCTGCATACAGGTAGTTGTTCGCCGTGGTTCCTGTCTTGCTTGTCGTTTCTCCATAGGCGTTGTAGCTATAGGTATCTGTGGTTGCTCCGCTTGAGTTGGTCAGGGCTTTGGTCGAGCCTTGAGCGTCTTTCAGAACGTAGCTTGTACCCATGTTCGTGGTGGCACTGATCAGTTGATCACCGTAGCTGTAACTGGTGCTGGTGGCTCCGTTACTTTCCAGTACCACTTGCGCGTAATCACGGTTCTTGTCGGTGATGTAGTTGGTGGTGATACCGTTGGTGGTTTTACTGCTACGGATGCCATCGATGTCATAGGTGAACTGGACATTGCTTTGTGAGCTGCCACTTTGCACCAGTTGATTTTCGGTGTCGTAGCTGTAGTTGGTCGTCACGCCATTTTTCAGGACGCTAATGGTGTTGCCCTGATTGTCGTAGCTGTAACTGGCTGTGGTGATGCCGCCTGTGGTTTCTGACAGGAGGCGGTCGTTGTTGTCGTAGGCATAGTCGGTGCTGATGCCGTCTTTGCTTTGGTTGGTGCGATTGCCTACCGCGTCCATACTGTAAGTGGTGGTATGGATCATGGCTGGGGCTGTAATGTTGTCGGTCATCTCCTCCTGAACGAGTCGGTTCAGGTTGTCGTATTGCCAGACGGTTTGTTTGTTGATACCTGTGCCGATTTCAATCATCGCCAGACGATTACCCACTGCATCTAGGCCATAGCCGATGTTGTCAAACATGCCATTGCTGGTGCTGTAGGCGATGCTGACTAAACGGTTACGCGCGTTGTAGTTGTAGCTGGTGATGATGCCGTTGGGCAGGGCTTCACTGGTTTTGTTGCCGTTGGCATCGTAAGTGTAGACGGTGGTGCCTTGTGGGTCGGTGATGCTGGTCAGGCGATTGAGTGCGTCATAGTGGTAGTTATACACCTGTGTCGATGAGCCATTGGCTGTGGCGACGACCATTTGGGTTTTGTTGCCTTCTGAGTCGTATTGGTAGCTGAGGCCGTCATTGGTCGGTTTGATCTCTTTGATGAGATGGTCTGCGTTGTCGTAGGCATATTGGTTGGTGGTGACTTGACTGCCTGCGATGTGTTGGCTCATGAGCAAGCGACCTTCGGCGTCGATGTTGAGCGCGTCAAGGCTGCCGTCGGCATAGGTTTTTCTGACGATTTGGTCGTTGTTGTCGTAGAGGTAAGAGGTCGTCCGTCCATTAAAGTCGGTATGGCTAGCCAGTCTGCCGATGGTGTCGTAGCCGTTGGTTTCGGTTTGTCCGAGTGGCAGGCTGCGGCTGATTTGTCGACCATAGGGGTCATACGCCCATGTGGTGGTACGGTTGAGTGCGTCGGTCTGGCTGACTTTATGGCCGTCTTGGTCGTAGCCATAGCGTGTCATCTGGCCTTGTGCATCGGTGACGCTGATGAGATGGCTCATGACGTCATAGCCATATTGAGTGACTTGACCCAACTCATTGGTAACCGAGAGTTTATGTCCGAGTGCGTCGTAGCTGGTGAGGCGGGTGTTCTGATCGGCATAGGTGGTTTTGATCAGGTGATCCAAGACGTCGTAGCTGTATTGGGTGGTGTTGCCATTCGCATCGCTGCTGCTGGTCATGCGGCCGAGGTCGTCATAGGCAACTGAGCTGCTTTGATTCAGTGCATTGATCGTTTGTATTTTACGATTGAGGGCATCGTAGCGATATTGGTTGGTGTTGCCATTGGCATCTGTTTCACTGGTGATGTTCCCCACTGCATCGTAGCCTATGGTCGTAACTGCGCCATTCGGTAAAGTGGTTTTGACTTTGCGATTGAGGGCATCGTAGGCATATTGCGTCACTCTGCCGAGGCGATCCGTTTCAGAGAGGACGTTTCCATTGGCGTCATAGCTGATATGGCTGGTGGTGCCATCGGCATAGGTGGTTTGAATCAGTTTTTGATTACCATCATACGCATAGCTGGTGACGCGTCCGAGTGAGTCGGTGTCGGTGAGGACATTTTTAAAGGCATCATAGGTCTTGGTATGACTGCTGCCATCGGGATTGGTTTGTTTGAGGACATTGCCATCCGCGTCATAGACCCATGTGGTGACTAAATTCTGGACGATTCCTGCGGCATCTTTGTAGGTTTCAGTTTGGCTGACTTTACGGTTATTGCTGTCGTAGGTGTAGCTGGTGGTTTTGCCTGCGGCATCTGTGGTGCTGCTGAGATTGCCATTGGTGTAGGCGTATTGGGTTTGATGTCCCAGCGCATCGGTTAAGCTGGTCATGCCGTCGCTGCTATAGGCGATGGCGGTGTTGTTGCCCGCAGCATCTTGTAGTTGGGTTGGGCGACTGAGATTGTCTGTGGTGTTGGTGGCCACAGTTCGACCACTGCTATCGATTTGGGTCAGCAAAATCCCGTAGGGGTTGTAGGTGTACGTGGTGGTACGACCTCTGGCATCGGTTTCTGTGAGTTTGTTGTGCTTGTCATCATACGTCCAACTGGTGGTATTACCATTGGCATCGGTACGTGAGAGTTCATCGTAATTGGTGTTGTAGGTGTGTAGTGTCGTATGACCCAGCGCATCGAGTTCGTTGATGACATTGCCATAGTCGTCGTAGGTATACGTCGTGGTATTGCCGAGTTTGTCTTGGAACGCTTCTTGATTCGCTTGCAGGTTATGTGTCATTTGCACGGTATTACCCAATGCATCCGTCACACCGATCAGGCGACCATCGGCATCGTAGGAGTAGCCTTTGACCAGTTTGCCATTGGCATCGACGATGGTCAGCAAGCGGTGCATGGCGTCGTAGGTATAACCATTAAAGATACCTGCTGGTGAAGTCGCACTCGCGAGATTGCCTTGACCGTCGTAGTTGTAGCTCCAGTATGAGCCATCAGGCAATGTTGAACGCGTGATTCGATTGAATCCATCTCGTGTATAGATAATCGCAACACCACTACTGTGTTTAATTCCATCACTATAAATCGTTAGTGAATGTCCTTCTAAATCCGTAATAGACTGTAGCCCCGCCGATTTACTGAACTTATATGTCGTACCGTCTTTGGTGGTGAGGGTAAATTGATCAGGAATAAACCAGTTATAGTTAGTGATGACATTACCATTCGCATCAACGTCCTGCGAAGCAACTGCGCTTTCCCATTTGCCATTCGATAAATAAATAGAATGCGTGCCCACGATATCAAATGTAGCATCGGTATTACCCGTCGGTTGCATGGTGTAGTTAAACGCAACGCCGTCGAGCAGGAATTTTCCTGCGACATTTGCACCATAGGTATTACCAAATTGAGGTTTGAATGTTTCTACGGTACCATTCGGCAACGTCACAGAGACAATCGGAACATCTCCTCCATTGACAGGACGCAAACTGATATAACCTGTTGCGGTATTGGTTGCAGCCATATCAATTTTGGTGAAATAAGGTTCCCAACCTGTATTGACTGGTCGACTTTGTTGGATCTTGATCTGTTGTGAACCCAACTGCCAGCCATAACCAAAATCACCAGAGACGGCACTATTACGGCTGTCATAATTACGCTGCAAGCTAATATCAATGCCAGGCATAGGAACGACGGCATCCTGTAAGGTAAACGCCAAGTCACCGACTTTCATTTTGCCTGCGATCACGACATTATGCACGCTATCTGTGACCAGACCGCCTGCGTTCAAGATCTTGATGTCTAAGGTATATGCACCATTGACCATCATTGTCGGATCGATGGTGGCGAGTGTGCCATTCACCTCACCTGTTCCGCTTTTCGTCCAGATGGGTGTTTGCGGTGCATCAGGATCATAGGTGCTGTATAAACTCACTGTCCACGACAAGACCGCCTGCTTATCGGTAATCGTTCCCGTAATATCAGTCGGTTTGGTAATCATCAGCGGATTAGCCGTGTTATTAATCGTCACCACAGCAGGAACGCTATCTGAAGGGTCTGCTGCAAAGATCGTTTGTGTTGTGGTCGCAATATCTTTACCTTCTGACACCGTCGCAGTCAACGTATGTGAACCGTAGGCTGCAAAGTTCAGCACAGCTTGATGGTTTACATCTAACGAAACAGGATTCCCATCGACTTTTAGCGTGGCCACAGCATCACTGCCAGCACCCACCAAAGCAACGGTTGCGGTAAAGCTGGTATTAATATTGACCGAGTTTGGCGCTTGTATTGAAACGCCTAGCGGTTGTGGTGCTGCAACGGTCAGTGAATAGTTTTGGGTCACTGCGGCGTGTCCATCCGAAACACCTATTACGACCGTGTAACTTCCAGCGACTGCATTCGCCCAACTGATCAGTCCTGTGTTGGCATCAATCTGTAGACCAGAAGGCGCAGTGACCAGACTATAGGTTAATGGATAATTATTTGGATCAGTCGCAGTGACTTGATATTGATAAGGTCGTCCACCTGCACCCGTCGTCACAGGCGTGGAAGTAATCGCTGGAGGAATGTTGACAAATACACTGACCGTTTGATGTGCCACTCCACCCTCGGAGGTCGTGGCGATCAAATCAAAGCTGAGCGCTCCAGCCTGCGCCAGTGACGGAGTCCAAGTCAGAGCATTACCCGTCAGACTCATGCCTTGCGGGGCATTTGTACCAAGGCTATAGCTGATTGTTCCTGCACTTGGATCATTAGCACTCAAAGTGTAACTATACTGCTGCCCCACTTGGGCTGAAGTATTGGGGGTTGAAGTCCAAACGGGTAAGAGTGGCGGGATATTTGCGACATTAAGAGCCACTGTTCCTGTCGCGGTCTGCTTGCCGTCACTGACTTGATAGGTAAACGAGTCCGCGCCCAGATAATTAGCGGTGGCGGTGTAAATCAAATTAGGTGCAGTACCCGACAATGTGCCATGCGTAGGCTGAGTCAGTACCTGATAGGTCAGTACAGGATTACCAACTTCAGTACCCACGAGGGTGACGACGCGTTTGCTATTTTGAGGGACATCGAGCGACAGGTTTTGGGCAAACGGAATCGGTGAAACACTGATGCTCACTACAGCACTGGTCGTATATGTGCCGTTACTCACGGTATAGCCGATACTGTCTGTTCCAGTAAAATTGGTATTTGGCGTATAGGTCAGGTTCGGAGCAGTACCTGATAACGTACCGTACTTAGGTGGCGTGGTAATCGCAAAGGTCACTACCCCGCCGTTTGGATCACTACCTGTCAACGTAATCGGTAACGTTGCATTTTCAGGTACTGAAAGGCTTTGAGATGCTGTAATAGGGTGCTGTGGAATTTGGACGATGGTGAAATTGACCGTCAGTGTAGAAGTTTCCTGACCATTCGTAACCTGATAAACCACGCTATCCGAGCCAAAGTAATACTGAGATGGCTGGTAGCTGCTCATACTTGTCGGTTGGTTACTGGTAAATGTGATTTGCCCGTGCGCCTGCGCGGTCACTGTCGAATAAGTCAGCTTTTGACCATTGACATCAATTTGAGGCGTTGGGAAATTGACTGGTGAATTTTCATTCGTGGTCAGGTTAATCACTTGGGATTGCAATGGGTAATAAATCGGAACAATATTAATATAAACCGTTTGTAAAGTCGCCACACCACCGCTATTGATCAGGTTAAAAGTAAATTGATCCACCCCATGATAGTACGCCGTTGGGGTATAGACATAAGTACCGTTTTGCTGGGTAATTGTGCCATGAGTGGGCTGATGTGCGATGGTCGCCGTTTGCCCCGCGCTCAAGGAGTTCATCGGATCCAGATTTAAGGCTTGGTTTTCAGGGGTGCTTAATGTGGTTGGTAGACTAATTGAGATTGGAACTCCAGCATCTGGATTAAAGAAGTCATCACCAGTGGGCGTACCATACGCATCAACGCGTGAAAACCCATAAAAACTCACTTCGACAGGATGATCTGCAGTGACCGTATGTTGCTGGGCGGTGGTCAGTGTACTCACTAAAATCTGTACGTATTTATACCCTGTATCAACAATTTTTTGCCAAACTGCACTGATTGCCTGACCATCTAGCAAGACTCTAGAGACATCCTCATCTTTAGCAATGATTTCAATATAGTTTTGTGAGATCCACCCCTCATTATTATAATAATTAGAGCTAAAAACATCTGTTGGCATCGAAAATACATAGTTGGATGCAAACTTGTTGGTGGGCACCAATGCCCTCATAATCGCTTCACCTGCAGCACCCAGATATGGGGATACTGATGTTGCAAACTGATTAACCCAGACTGGTTTACTGGTCTGAATCAGTGATCCTGCGGACATGGTGGCTTCATAATATCCGCCATGATTAAGGGTCGTGATGAGCTGATGATTAACATAAACTAGTGTGTTATCCGTTGCCGCGTATATCCGAAAATAATCGAGTGATCGAGATGCGGAGGGGATGGTTACAAACTCCTGTCCCCATTGATCAATCGAAGCATTTTGTTGATAAAAATGATCTGGTACAAAGGAACTATTCTTAAACGGCACTGATGCGCTCGCATTCCCTGTAAAAAATGCAATTGGTTTATCTGATTGAACAAACATGCCATCCAAGTTGTAATTCAGACTGGCTCCAGGAATCAGATGATAGGTTTGACCTTTATTGAGTACCACCGTGTAAGGTGTACCATAACTCGGTGTAGCCGAATTGACGACAAACGCCCCAACGGTCTGATCATAGATATTTGAAAACTGAGCAAGATTAATCGTTACACTAGTATTGTCTTGAGTAGCAACGATCGCAGCAAGCTGCGGCACAGGACCATAACCGTAGGGCTGCGGCTGCGGGGGATCATAAGCTGTTTGCAGATACAATTTCCCTAAGCTATTCGTTGGGTATATCACTGTTTCACCTGTTTGACCGCCCTGCGTATTGAGTGCATAAACCGAGATCAAATCATTGGAGTAAACATGAATCCCTGCATTGGAAGTGATGTTTTGATATCCACGGAATGTCATAAATGGCAGTTGATCATAGACGCTGGTCAAATCAACCACACTAGGGGTATTCGCAGTTACGGTGACGACTTGACTATAATTAAACCCAGGAATTTCTATGGTAGCAGTCGTGTTGACGGTTGATGAAATGTAGATTTTCTCATGCGCCCCAGGCACATAATTCGCAAAGTAAGTCAACCAAAAATCTTGCCCTGCATTGGTTGATGGAGAAACAGTCACTGTGACAGTCGCAGGTGTCGAAGGTGCAATGCCATCATTAGCGATATAAGTGAATGTATCTTGTCCTGTAAACCCTGCATTGGGCGTATAGACTGCTTGGTTATTATTGATCGTCACAGTGCCATTGGCAGGGGCTTGACTGATCGCATATGACAAGGTATCGCCATCCGCATCCGTGCCCAGTAGTGTGACCGTGACAGGCTGGTTAGCACTAGTTTTGGCACTGACATTACTGACCACTGGCGGATGATTGACTTGATTCACTGTTAATGCCGCTGTTGCAGTGCTCGTCAAACTGCCATCACTGACACTGTAAGTAAAAGTATCTGTGCCATAAAAATTAGTCGCAGGTGTATAAGTTAAATTTGCGCCTGTACCGCTCAATGTGCCATGTAGTGGCTGAGTGGTCACGCTATAGGTCAGCGGATCTCCATCAACATCGGTGGCAACCAGCACCACACTCGCGGCAACATTTTCATTGGTGGTGGCACTGACATTTTGTGCGACTGGCGCTTGGTTCACGTGATTGACCGTGATGTTCCCTGTCGCTGTGGCGGACAGTTGCCCATCACTGACGCTATAGCTAAAGGTGTCTGTTCCGTAGTAATTCGTTGCTGGCGTATAGATCCAGTTTGCACCACTTCCTGTTAATGTCCCATGCTGCGGTTGAGCCGTAATTGTGTATGTCAGCGTTGGACTATCCACATCGGTCGCAATCAGAGGAATATTGGTTGACGTGTTTTCATTGGTTGTGGCAGTCACGTTTTGAGCAACAGGGGCTTGATTGACGTGAATAACCGTAATGCTACCTGTCGCTGTAGCTGATAGCTGACCATCACTCACGCTATAGGTAAAGGTATCCGACCCATAGTAATTCGTTGCTGGTGTATAGACCCAATTGGTTCCACTACCCGTTAATGTCCCATGCTGAGGCTGAGTGGTGATGCTATATGTCAACGTCGGACTATCGACATCCGTGGCAACTAAAATAACGTTCGCTGCAACATTTTCATTGGTTGTCGCACTGACACTTTTTGCAACAGGCGCTTGGTTAACATGATTAACCGTGATGCCCCCTGTTGCGGTGGCTGACAGTTGTCCATCACTCACGCTATAGCTAAAGGTATCCGTGCCGTAGTAGTTCGTTGCTGGGGTATAAACCCAGTTTGCGCCAGTTCCTGTAAGTGTTCCATGCTGAGGTTGAGTCGTAATCGTGTAAGTCAGGGTCGGACTATCGACATCTGTGGCAACGAGAGTCACGTTTGTTGCAGTGTTTTCATTGGTTGTAGCACTGGCGTTTTGTGCAACAGGCGCTTGGTTGACATGAGTGACCGTGATATTCCCTGTCGCTGTGGCTGATAATTGTCCATCACTGACACTATAACTAAATGTATCGGTGCCGTAGTAGTTCGTTGCTGGGGTATAAACCCAGTTTGTCCCATTACCTGTGAGCGTTCCATGCTGAGGTTGAGCTGTAATCGTATAAGTCAGTGTCGGGCTATCGACATCGGTTGCAACAAGAGTCAGATTCGTGGATGTATTTTCATTGAGTGTTGCACTGACATTTTGTGCGACAGGAGCTTGGTTAACGTGATTAACGGTGAGATTAATTGTTCCTGTATCGGTAAATACACCATCGCTCACGCTATAGGTAAAAGTGTCAGCACCGTAATAATTGGCGCTAGGGGTATAAACCAAATTAGGTGCAGTTCCTGACAACGTGCCGTGTGTTGGATTTGCGGTGATTGTATAGGTTAAGGCATCACCATCTGCGTCAGAGGCTTTTAATGGTACAGATACCGCTTTGTTTTCATCGGTGATGTATGCTGAGCTTTGTGCAACAGGTGGTGTATTAAAACAATGTATAAAGCCCTTAAAGCGAACTTTGATCCAAAACTTCTTTGTTGAATCATCGTCATCATCATGATGATCAAAGTCTTTATGATCTTTCGATTCAATGTATTTATTTTGATCGTTGTTGCCTTTCGAATCATTGTCTCTATCGCCGCCGCTATAACCACCCCCCAAATAATCAATCTTGGCATAACCACCAATTTGATAAACGATATGCGAATGATAGCTGATTAGCCCCAGATGACAGAATTGTTGATACATCCATGATAAAAATGAATGCGATGCAATACTACTCGGCACATCAATGGTGTTTACGGCTTTCCACAAAGGCACTCTGATTTCTTTATTAAAATTAAATAATTTAAATTTTTCAGTGCCTTCCAGACGATCCAAGGCCGACAGATCGGCACCATACACCCAGTTATTTACTTTTGGGGTATTGTCACCACCATATGGATTGACGTATCGATCCGATGATCTTTCTGATGCGGCTTCAAGTGCAAACGGCTGTAAGCCTATATCACCATGCCAATTGAGCCATGCAAAACCAGAAGTCGTGACATTGGGCTGATTTTGATAGATCGTATAAACCTGTCCGATAGAATTATCATCAAAGACATCAGCAGGCAGGGCTAAAGATTTAAAGACACATTCGTTTTTAGGGTCGGTAACATGGCAACCATCATGATGCGCGTGATGATCATGCTTCAATTGTAATTCGGTCGCGTAGACAACTTGCACAAAGCTAACAAGTACAAAAAGCAAAACGCTGACGACCAAGTTACTTATTTTTAGCATGTGCTTCATCGCCCCAATTTTTTAAGCTGATTACGTTATTTACATAATCAATATTTTTAAATAACAAATTAGATACATTAAAGTTAAACGCGCAAACTTTACCCGATACAAAAATAACCGTCAATATTTATTACGACTCGATTGATGAGGCTAAATTCATCATTTGAAAATATAAATTGCGGAGAGAAATTGAGCCACTTGGGTTATAAAAACAGCCATCACCAGCATTTTCTTCTAAGCATGCGTCAGTTCAGACAAGGTAGATACAAATAACAAGCATTCACACTCTCTCAATGGTTCATTGCGAGCTATTGCAATTTATGCCGCTATGCAAAACTCCGCCGCCCACGCGGTTTCATACGCAGATACTGATCGGTTTTTTCAGGCTGAGCCAAGTAGCTTAGAGCCGCCAGCGTGTTTTCACAAGCTGCGGTGTCATTCCTTTTGATTTTACCAATCCCTAGCCTATCAAGACCTGCCCACTTTTCCTTCAGGTCGGGATGATTTCCATTAAAATAAGAACCATAGCCCCCTGTAATTTCTCGCCACAGCTCACCAATCGCCTGCATTAGACCCCAGTCTTGCTGATGTCGATAGCCCTTAAACAAGAACGCCATATGAATGTGATAACCGCGATCCACGCCCTGCTCAAGCGTCCAGTGATAATCAATAAGGTGTTCGAATGTTCCCCGACGATAGCTGATGGTTTTATTTAACCTGTCTAAATGTTGATATACATCCTGAATCGTGATCTCACTGTAATACTCTTTGCAATAGCCCAGATCACCGCGTATGACCAAGGCGCAACTGTATTGTTGCAAACTGCTCGCAACCGATGCTCGTAGACTGGCATGATTTGATTTCATCTGATAGAGCCTGTCACTCGGCTTACGTCGAAATGTTTGATCGTTGATATGGTGTTTAATCGCTCGCGCTAATGCTAAAGCATGATCCATCATGTATCCATGATGGCGATACGGCTCCTGATAATACTCATCATCAACTGAATGTAAGGACAGAAATCCTGCCACCTTGCAACCATGCCAGAATGCGGTAATGAGTTCAGCATAATCATGGTCACTGCGATATACACTCAGTAAGCGAGGCATAGAACGCAGGATATGCACATACCAAGAACTCTCAAAGCGAATGCGATTTGAAGATGTCAACGGGGAAAGTCTGATCGGTTCAAAGTGGTTGATCACATGTCTCACAAGATTCTCGATCTCAATCAAGATATGCGCTTGACTATTCAAGTAAGGATTAGTGTTATAAAAGGGTTTTAGCATGATGACTTCTCTTCAATGTCTTGAATGACATATGAAGATCAGTGCTGTAA
>JAGWUI010000093.1 GCA_028868515.1 Gammaproteobacteria bacterium | reverse complement strand
ATTCAGAGCGACTACCAACCCGCCAATGACTTTGCCCTCGCAAAAACAGATTAGCGCATACTCACCGCACATCCCGCTTTACACGCCAGCAACCCCTTGCTGGCGTTTTTTTGCCTGTCTGAAAAATACCGTAAGGGCGCACTTATGCAAACTTTCACGATGCTCTAGTTTGCGTGCGTCCTACGGAGTTTGATCACCTCGCTTTTCACTCAAAACCGCTTTTGATTTTGGGTTCTAGGGTTTCCCTGGCGTGCTGTAGATTTGGAAACGTAGTTCCAAGTCGTAAGTGCGCTCTTGCAGATGGCTTACCGCGATTCTATGGAATTTTTAGCGAATCTATGGCGCATACTGATTTGTATATAGCAAAAATGCTGTGCTTTTGATCTTAAAAACGCTCTTAAAATAATCGCATCGCGATTGCATTAAATGGGGGTTCCTTGCGATTTTGAATTTAGGGACTTTCGGTGTTCGTTTTCCGCTTATTTTCTTCGCATTTAGCTACAAATAATTATTTGGTGTTAAATCTGTTTTGGTTTTTGGGACGGTTTTTGCTGTTTTTGCCCTTGATTTTGACCTCAAAAAAAATAGATTTTGGGCTTTTAAATGTTTTTAAAGCTTTTAAAAGCTTTTCCGTCCTCTGTAACCCTACTCTCGCAACGGTTTCAGCGTCCATTTAGCTACAACCAGTTACCCATTTAGCTACAACCAGTTACCCATTTAGCTACAACCAGTTACCCATTTAGCTACAACCAGTTACCATTTAGCTACATATAAATTTAAGTAGACAATTATATTAAAAACCAATTTGAAGCTTTTGGGGCGGGATGTGACAAAAGACTTGGTAATCAAAGCGAATTGGCTCAATCAAGCCATTGCACCCCTAAGTATTCCTGAATTACGGATCATCCAGCTTGCCGTGATTGATGCGCGGGAAACAGGCAAAGGATTGAGCGCAGACAACCCGCTACGCATTGATGCATCTCGCTATGCAGAAGCGTTCAACACCACGCGCCAGAACGCTTACGCACGCATGAAGGAGGCTGAATCCACGTTGTTTAAGCGCCAATTCACCTTCACGGATACCGATGGATACCCTGTAAAATCAGCATGGGTGCAGGACGTGAAGTATTTTGACGGTGCTGGGGCGATTGAAATGCGCCTAACGTACCAAGTTGTACGCGGAATTACGCGCATCGACGGCGCGGTTGAGTTCTTCACCCAATACCTGCTCTCCCAAACAGCAAACCTGAGCAATGTTTACGCCGTCCGCCTGTACGAACTGCTGATTCAGTGGCGTTCGGTCGGTAAAACACCAGAATTTAAGCTCGAAAGTCTAAGGGGTCAGCTTGGGTTGTGCGTTAACGAGTATGAGCAAATGACCCACTTCAAAACTAGGGTTCTTGGTGTTGCCATCAAGCAAATCAACGAGCATACGGACATTGAGGTGACGTATGAGCAGGTTAAGACTGGGCGCAAAATCTCAGGCTTTACGTTCAAATTTAAGCAAAAATCAAAGGCGGTTTCAGAGGTAAAAGCGACGCCAAAGGAGAAAACTCCGCCGAAAGACGTATCTGGGTTCGCTGGTGTTGAGCTACAGCTCCTAAAATCGCTTCAGGCGCGTTTTCCAGAGATTAGCGAGCAATACGTCAGGGAATACGCTAAAATGGCTCAAATCGACGTTTTTGGCGCATTAAACCGTATTCAGAGCGACTACCAACCCGCCAATGACTTTGCCCTCGCAAAAACAGATTAGCGCATACTCACCGCACATCCCGCTTTACACGCCAGCAACCCCTTGCTGGCGTTTTTTTGCCTGTCTGAAAAATACCGTAAGGGCG
>JAGWUI010000062.1 GCA_028868515.1 Gammaproteobacteria bacterium | reverse complement strand
CCTTCTTTTTGTAATTCTTGCTTAAATATTTTGACCAACTCAGGTGTTTGATTTTCGATATACAGATTGATTTTGCAAGTTAATGGACTACTTTTGATGTTTAGATTTAGAACAATATCACTCCATGTTGTCCATTTGTTATTTGCAAATCTAAAGGCTGGCGTACCACTCCAAGTGTGACGTCTATGATAAGCCTCGTACCCTTCAATCCCTTCTTCAAGATTTTGATTGATGTGACTGACAAGTTGAGAATACATCTGATCCTTTAGATCAATTATTTCACTGATTTCTTTTAAGTTATTAACCACAAAATTGAAGGTTTCCATATTGATTTTATCTTTCTCAAAGCTGTTTAAATGTAATAAGAACTCTCTAGCAAACAATCCCCATTTATTATAAGGATTAGTTACAAGTGCTTGTCCTAGTTGGCTTTCAACTGCCGCTGTGAATTGCTCAAACGATAGTCCTGACCAGCCATCTATTAGACTTTTACCATCAATGCAAAAGATGACAGGAATAATTTGTCTATCCCTAGCAATATCCTTTGCGTACTTGGTATATGAAGTAAATGGATTGAGCTGATGATGATAGATTTTGCTTTCCACCACGATCACTGCGTTATCTGTTTGAATTAGTAGGTCAATGCGCCCACCAGAAGGGATATCTACCTCTGTCTGAATATCTACGATATCACCAACATTTTCTATTAAATCAATAGAAAATAATTGAGAGAGTGCATCAATTAGTCCATTAAAAAAACAATGATCTAAGCCATGTTTATTTTTAGGATTTAAAAAGAAGGCAAGCAATTCAGTGGTAGGATTTTCATAATGGTTACGAATCGCAGTATCAAAAAAAGTTAACTCCCTTTCTTCTACTTTGAATAGTTTTGCTTTTTCGAGCAATTTCTTATGTTGCTTTAGCGATGCCAAATTAGTCATTTCATATCCTCCCCTACACAAACATCTGCTGCAACAAGCCTTTTTTCCACTGTTTGGCTTGCTCGATTTGTTGCGCCACTACGTCAATTTTTTGGTCGATGGCGGAGAGGAAATTAGCGATTTTGGTTTGTTCTTCTAAACACGGTACTTTTAATTCAATATTTCCAATGGAAGTTGTATTTAGACTTGGGACACCAGTAGCTTCATTTAGATTTAACCAATTCACCAAAAGTAATTGCTGAAAGGCGAATTTAGGCAGAATTTTTTCGCCTATTTCTGTATAAAACAGCGTGTCTACAGTCCAAAATTTACCTGATATAAATTGAGGTTTATCAATCGTACCTTTACGTCCAATTAAAATACTTTCACCATCATAAAGGTATGAATCGACATAGCGCATAATGCCACCAGTACCTAAAACAGGAATGTCGCCATCATCTAATTTTTTGTGGTCTTTACCATACTTAATTTTGATGACTTCTTTAAACTTTAGTTCCTCCCACTCTCCAAACTCACTACCATCATCCGCTTTAAAACGAATCTGCTGGCTAAACAGCTTTTGCATCATGCCTTGTTTATATTGACAAAGCAGCGCATGTTTTTGCGTAAGTTGCTGAATTTTGGCATCGACTGCGGACAGAAATGTGGCAATTTTGGTTTGTTCGCCAAATGTTGGAGTAAAAAGTTCAGTTTTGCCAAATTCTGTTTTATTGATTAAAGGTACTGCTTGAACTCCAGCAGTTAATTTAATGTTTGGTGCGAGCTTATCTAAAACCAAATATAGAAAGTCAGAAACATAATCATCATTGGGAATAACTGCATTTATTTGTTGGTTGGTTGCACAGATTTCTTTATTTTGTGCAATTTTACCAATTGTTGAACCAATACAAACAAACAAAATTGAATTATTTGGGATATGCCTGCATTTATTAAATCCCTCTTTTGTTAATGTAGTTTTTGTAGCTTCTACATAACGATTTTCCTGAATATCGGCAGGACTAACAAATAAAAAATCACCATTATAATATTCAGATTTAGACGTAGCAGGTGTACTACCAGTAACAATATTACTGATTTCTGCAAGAATTGATAGCTTCCAATCCCCACCAAACTCTTTAAACCGTAACTTTGGTGTAGCCATCACTTCACCTCCGCAAACGGTGAAGCAATTCCAAGCTCAGCACAAAAGCCAGCAATCACCGCATCGGCCTTTTGGCTTTCCACTTCCAAATCTTGCAAAGCCTGAGCAATCGCATCTAAATCAATCTCATCCTCAACCTCAAAAATATCGACATAACGTGGAATATTCAGGTTGTAATCGTTGTCTCTCACCTGCTGCAAAGTCGCAACATGCGCGTACTTCTCAATATTCTGACGGTTCTCATACGCTCCGATAATATTGTCCAAATGCTCAGGCAACAGCTTATTTTGATTCTTCTGCTTCTCAAAATCGTTGCTAGCATCAATGAATAAAATATCACCCGTATGCAGACGGTTTTTCTTCAACACCAAAATACAAGTTGGAATTGACGTACCGTAAAAAATATTAGCTGGCAAACCAATGATGGTATCTATCACATTCATCTGCTCAATCAAGTACTGACGAATCACACCCTCACTTGAACCGCGAAATAACACCCCATGCGGCAACACCACCGCCATCGTGCCATTGTCATCCAATTGGTGCAGCATATGCTGGACAAAAGCCATATCCGCTTTAGAACTTGGTGCAAGTTTGCCATACGCCGCAAAACGCTCATCCTGCAAAAACAACGGATCAGCCGACCAATTCGCTGAAAATGGCGGATTGGCAACCACCGCATCAAAACGTTTATCTAAATGCTGCGGGCGAATCAGGGTATCTTCTTGCTTAATGTCGAACTTGGCAAAATGCACATCATGCAAAATCATGTTCATGCGTGCCAAGTTGTAGGTAGTGCGGTTCATTTCCTGACCGTAAATCATATCCACGTCTTGCACTTCACGTTTGACACGCAGCAACAACGAGCCTGAACCACAGGTCGGGTCATAGACGGAGCGTAAACGGGTCTTGCCCTGTGTCACGATCTTTGCGAGTAAAGTTGATACCGTTTGTGGCGTGTAGAACTCCCCAGCTTTTTTCCCCGCACCCGAAGCAAACTCACCAATCAAATATTCATAAGCATCGCCCAACACATCCGATTCAGTATTGGAAATATCAAAATCAATATCGTCTAAATGACGCAACACTTTCGCCACCAGCTCATTGCGGTCGCTGGCGGAATTACCCAATTTAGTCGAGTTGAGATCGAGATCCTCAAAAAGATTAGCAAAGTCATCGGCGGAATCTGAACCCAGTGTGCTTTGTTCAATGCTTTTAAGCGTTGCAGCTAAATCATCCAAAATAAACGCGCCTTGACCACCACGCTCAGCCAGACTGTGAAACAGTTGCTTCGGAGTTAAGGCATAACCGACTTCTTCAATAGCATTCTTTTTGATCTCATTGATATACGGCACATGCTCAGGATTGGCTTCATCTAGTTCCAAGAACGTCACACCCTCACCATCGAGCAAGTCATTGGCAAAATTCACGGATTTTTCAGAAAGATATTTGTAGAAAATAAATCCTAAAATGTAGTCACGAAACTCATCTGCACCCATCTTGCCACGTAAGGTATTGGCAATATTCCATAGTTGTTTTTGTAGCTGTTGCAGTTGTACTTGGGTCATTGTGTGCTTAGTCCGAATCAGTGAAGAACAAATCAAATAAAATTATCTTAACCTATAGAAAATACAGCTAAAAATAAAGTCTAACAGACTGCTTTATGTAATTACTTCTACTTGAATAATCTGAAGTAGCTTTTCGTATCGATAAATTTTGTTGATTTACAAAAAAAATATAGATAAGCGACCGTCCAAATAGGCAGTCGCTTAAAATTCAATCGGCAGAATCAGATAAACCAACTGCTTTATTCTCCAACTTTTGCTTCAAACTTACTTTCAATGATGGACGCTTTGATTGAGTGATTGGCTGTACAACTTGATCAGATGATGTGACAACCTCAGCATTTTCCGCATAAAACTCCTCCACGACATCAGGAATTTCATCCTCGCTGTCTTCAAATGTGGCATTGGCAAAACCAATTTTAGCAGCCTCATCCAAAGCCACCTGATCATAACCACATTCAAGTCGTTGTTGCTCAATTGTCTTCGCCTCGACAATGGCTTGCTCAAGCGTAGTACCATCACGCACGGTTAAATCAACATAATAAATCGGTGTGCGATGGCTCTGCGTGGTGCTTTTACTTCTGATCTTGAGCTGTAGTGGTAAACAAGCTAATAAATTTCCAGAAACAGCCTGATAATATTGCAACCGTGCAGCCAGTGTTCGGATGCTATTATACCCTGTGGTTCTAAAGATAAACGTGCCTAACTCATCGTCATCACCGATTTTGACATTGAGACGACCATAGGGTTTGCATTGACCGCCTTGCGCTAATGGACAGTGATCAGGTGATGGACACGGTAAAATTTCAATGCCAGTTTCGGTATTACGGCGACAAGTTTCACCATTCCCCACGCAGATCGGTCGTCCATTCTTTTTATCAAACAGACTGTATTCTGCACGGAGATTTAAGTCAGGATCATTAAACAGCATTCTGACTGGGATTGAACGTAGCTTGCCATTTGTTGAGGTTTTACGGAATTCCTCATCCAGTGGATGATTCACCCAACCGTCTTTGTTCTGGACTTGCGAGGTAATGGTGAATTGGTCATCTTTTTGGGGAAGAAGTTTGTCATTTTTCTCCACAAGTTTTCCAATACTAATCCGTCCCAATACAGGCGGTGTGATTGCTAAACCTTTAATCATGATGTTCTCCTGAGACTTCTTGAGATATGGATTGTGATATCGGTTGTTGCACCGATGATGGATTGGACTGATCAACATTCACGACAAAACGTCGATGTCCTGATTTATTGCGTTTCCATGTGACAGACCCCGAACGGAAAGTAGCTTTACTGGCCTCGCCCATCCGTTGCTGAATTTGTTGCTTGAGGTGTTCAGCAATTTCTTGCTTGGATTCAATTTCAGCTCGTAGACTCACCATGCCGACAAAGGCAGTCGATAAACCCAAATCATCGGTCAGGTCGATAAAATTGCCTGAATCATGGGGATATAACGCACGAAGTGCCTGCCTTGCTGAATCTGTGCCATCGACAGGTGGTTGAATATCCTGTTCAACGTAATGCCAGAATCTACGTTCCAGTTCGATGAGCCGATCAATCAGTTCGTCATCTCGCTCAATGCGATAAATCCTGATTTCCTGACCACAGATCAACACGCAGACATCCACCACCGATTTACCCGTGACCGCCATCTGATGTTGTACCTGGTCGGGTAGGCATGACCCATTACTGAGCCACACCCCCCTAAGAACCGTACGTGCGAGTTTCCCCGCATACGGCTCAAGCCTTTCAAAGCCCGTCTGCACGAGCCGGTTCCACCACTTTGAGACCTTGGACATGACGCTTATCCAATTCAAGTCTGTTCAGCATCTTCTTGTTCCCCCGTGATTGTCGTATCTTAAGAGCTGCTCGCTCTTCAAAATACTTCCCCCACTGTGGATCAAATGGATTGGCTTCCAGCCTGATTGGCCTGTGGCGCCGAATAGGCGTATCCGACATCTTTCGCAAAGACGTAAGGATCGGATTCCCATCTGGGAATCTTTCCCCTGTTTCCGCCGCAAACACCCAGTGACGAGTACCTACGGTGTGGAAGTAACGTCTTCTTACCCATCCGCAACCTTTTTGCGGATGGCGACGGACAGCCCATTGCCACAATGCACGCCAAATCTCATGATCGACACGCGCGAATGTCGTTTTTGATACGACATGTCGGTGATAGTTCGCCCAGCCCTGAATCATTGGGTTCAACCTCTGGATCAGATAATCCTGACACAGAGTCTTATTCCCTTTGATAACAGTACGTACTTTCTGTAGAAAGGCTGCTACATTTGCTTTCGACGGTTTGATTAACAGCTTACCGTCGTATTTACGAATGTTCTGACCGAGAAAGTCGAAGCCCTCGTTGATGTGCGTAATCTTGGTCTTTTCGGGTGAAAGCGTCAGCCCCCGTTCCCGCATAAAGTCCTTGATAATCGGTATGACTTCATTCTCCAGCAACTCTTTCGAGCATCCGGTGACGATGAAGTCATCCGCGTAACGCACATAGTTGATCTTGAGACAGAATCGTATCCCATTGGTATACCGCGTTCTTCCGAACGCGTTATTCAATCGGGCCTCCAGTCCATCCAAGACAAGGTTAGCCAAGGTCGGCGAGATGATGCCGCCCTGTGGCGTACCTGCTTCAGTGGGAAACAATTGCCGATCTTCCATGTATCCAGCCTTGAGCCACTTCTTCAGAATCATTCGATCTGTCGGAGCATGATTCAATAGCCAATCATGGTCGATATTGTCGAAGCAGCCTTTGATATCGCCTTCAAGAATCCACTGTGGGGCGTGCTTTTGAGCCAGTACGATGAAGCACTGTTCAATCGCATCCGCAGTGGCTCTTGATGGTCGAAACCCGAATGAGCGCCGATCTGCTGTGGTTTCAGCGACTGGAGACAGTGCCAGTAGATATAAAGCCTGCATGGCTCTGTCCTTCATCGTCGGGATACCCAGCGGTCGCATCTTTCCATTGGCTTTGGGAATATAGACACGCTTCAGCGGCTTGGGATGATACCCGTGCCGCTTGAGTGACAATATCGCTTGAGATTTAGCTTCCGGAGTAGACCATGTGATGCCATCCACACCGGATGTCTTTTTGCCTTGGTTCTCGGTGACTCGTTTGATGGCTAATGCCTTGCCGCTAAACGAGTGGGTTAAAATCCATTGCAGGGCTTTCACCCGACTATGTCTTCCTTCCCGTGTTGCCTTTACGATACGCGCTTGGAGCCTTCGCACTTCGCGGTGACACCTGACCCAGTCGATGCTGTGCCATGTCGCCGATTGGTGTGAGGGCGCACCCGCGCAAATTGTTTCTTGCGTAGTCATCTGCAATTCCCTCTCTATTAAAGGTTAAATAAGTTATCTCGTAAAGAAAGACCATGTGGAAGTCTGCCCGCTTTCGCGTGGGGTGATGTTGCCTTGCAGCTTAATCCCTATCCACTCCATTACAGAGTGGCCTTCGCTTTCTCCACACTCCTTTACCCGCATCGCCAACAGCATCCCTTACGGTTTGCTTGCCCAAGAAGGGCAGCGATACGGGCTTACCGTGTTTCGCATAAGTAACGAGATGGGTTAGACCCTGCCTCTCCACCGGCGGCCTTTATGTCCGTGTACCCCCACAATGTATGAGGTAACCGGCCGCATACCTTTTGGTTTAAGCCTGTCAGCATCTTTGGCTTGTTATACATAACGGTGTTTATCAGCAGTTCACATATGTTGGTCATACCATCCAGCCTAGCGCCGTATCCGCATTGATGCTCGCAGATAGCACGTCGCCTCACGGCTCGGTGCGGCTTAAAAGCCCAGCTACATTGTCCCGGCAGCTTCACACAAGATCGTTACCAATCTTGCATGTGCCGGTAGGCTACTGATGACGGAACATCAGGTTCCTCGGCGAGTTTCCTCGCTGGAACAATTACTCAAACGACTTCACGTCGCACACACTGGATATATTCAGGTACACCATCGCGCCAGAGTCGTGAACCAAATTCTCCAGCCGTTTTACATTCCAGTATTTGCACGTCATCACAGCCCACAACGGAATAATCAATATTCGCCAACATCCAGCTTTTATCTGGATCAGGATGTTGAAGTACTGAGTTAATACGACGGACTTTATGACCAGTGCGTTTGGTGTAATGGGCTGCAACAATCGGCTCAAGAATCGTTCCCCAGTACATCGGTGAGCTTTCATCGTTGGGGTCAATCTTCGGTAAATTGCTATCTCGACCTGTTTTGATCATCCAGAGTTCGAGTTGTGATTGATAAGGATTAAGACCGACTGCGGCAGCGGCATCACTGCTACCAATGCCTTGTTTACGGACGTTAAGCCATTCGTCTCGGCTAAGGGATTTGGTTGAAACCAAGCGCAAAGCCTTGGGATTGGACACAGGTTTACGTGTAGATGTTGGTGAAACACTTGATATTGAGATGGCTTGATTCATGATGTATTTTCCTGTTAGAAATGAGTTCAACAAAAGATAAGCCAGACCCAGCAACATGCTGGGTCTGGCTTTTTGATGTGTTGGATATAAATGAATTGAACAGTGATCAGGCTCGCAATTAAGCTGCCATTAACACAGCCTGCTCTAAAGCTTTCTGTTTAATCGCTGCACCTTGACCAAACCATGCAGAATCCAGACGGTGATCGGTACTGCGGGCGCGGCGTTCGTGATCCACAAATTCAGTCACCGCGTTGAGTAAACCAAATGCAGTGCCTTTAGCTGAATCGAGATCAGCACCTTTGCCACGACCTTGATAAAGCTCTAATGACTTAGTTATTGCTCGTTCATTGGTTTGACCGAGTGATTTTGAGTTAAGATTTTGATCACTGAATACGCGAAGGAAGTAACGCTCCGCTTCGATAGATTTCACTTTACGTTCACTCAATCCTTTCATGCGATACATAAAGTCATCCCATGATGAGACTGAAATTCCAAGTTGCCGTTTGACTGTATCAGGAACAAAACTGGTACTGTGGGGAACCTTGACGGCATTCGCTCCGCCAGCTAGTGCCACAGCAAGCGTGTTGTTACAGACGACGCGAATACTTGTAAATTGTGCTGTAGTTGCTAAAGTGCCGTCACAAGCAGTTGCCAGTAAGACGTAGCCATTGGTCACGTCACGACCGCGTAATGCAGTGGATTGACCAGTACGCGCCAAAGCCCAAATTTTACGACCACCTTTCAGTACGCCTGCGGTTTCCAGTTCAAAACCTGATTGTTCAGTCAGATCACGATAGAACTCTAAGATGTCTCTAGGTTGAACCACCTGATAACGCTGGCTGACGACAGATAACGGTGCATTGGTATCAGAACGGAATAACACTTTGTTTTCTGGGAAGGTGTGGATTGAGGTAACTTGATGTTTGGTGTGACTATCGTGTTCAGCAGCAAAACGAACAGAGGCTTCACGGATTTCCCAGTCCATACCTGCCTGTTTTGCCCAGACTTCGATGGATTGATGGGGTGACAGTTGATTGCCTAAACCATGCCAAGGTGTTGAACCTGTAAATGCCATTGTTTCGATGAGATGTGCCATGATGAACTTCCTTTAATTGGGTTAGTTAAATAGTGGACGCGACAAAGCGACCTATCAGAGGTCAGTCAAAATTGAGTTCGCGTGATTCGTGTGAATTGAAGTCAATCAGAGAAGATTGATTAATAGGATAAGTACTTGGAGTAAAATTTGATTGGTGATGGTCGCTGTTAAAGTTGTAGCCACAATCAATACAGTGATAATTATCGAGGATGTGGCGATCAATGGCTTCGCCGAGTGCTGCTCCTGCGGCATAGCCACTACCCCCTCCTATTAGACCGCCGAGTACGGCACCAGCGAGACTGCCGACTCCTGCAACCACACCAGCATTCTCTCCAATCTCGGCATTTCCCATTGCTC
>JAGWUI010000061.1 GCA_028868515.1 Gammaproteobacteria bacterium | reverse complement strand
CTGGCAACCGCTCTAAAATATGCACCGCCTGCTTCAGTGGCAATGGATTATTGGGGTACATCACCACGCTTTTCTCCAAGTACCGCTGCATTTTTTCATATTGAACCTCGGTCATGCGCCAAGTCCACGTTTCGGGTGCATCGCTGCTCCGACCTCGATTCAGCATCGCTGATTTCTTCCGCGTCAGATAAACCAGCTCATATTGATCTAAAAACGTCAACCGCGTCACATTAATCGACTGGATATTTTCGTATCCAGCCCGCGTCCAATCCATCGCATCGTGCCCAAGGGTCACCAAAACAAATAAGCGGTATTTAGCGAGCTGTAAATCGTAGTAAACCACTAAATCCGCTACGGACTGCCCCGCCTTTCGCCGCCGATACTTTTGATCTTTGGATAAGTCTAAAGCGTATCGAGCGGTCAGTTTCTTCACTACATTCTCGATACTTTGTGGCGGGATTTCCAGCACTGCGAAGTGGTCTGAACCCAAGCTCACAGAGAGCTGAATCCGCTGTAATGCAGTCGTTTTTCGGAAGCAATAGTAGATCATTTTCAATACCTTTACCGCGATACTATGAATTATTTCGCGAAACTATGGCGCATATTACTTTATATACGGTAAAAATGCTGTTGATTTTGATTTTAAAAACGCTTTTAAAGAATCGCATCGCGATTGCATTAAATGGGGGTTCCTTGCGATTTTGAAATTAGGGAATCCGTGTGCTATCGTGAGCAGGTCTTTTGGGGCTTGTCTAACCTCTCATTTGTGGAAAAATGGGGGACGCCAATCCCCCAGGTAATTCGTACCGCCTTCGACAAATTTTGCCAAAAATTTGCTTCGACAAAGCTGCATGCTGGGGAAACCTCGCTGGTGCGGCTATGACGGGCGCTGGAGGCTGAAATGCCTCCTTCGATCCATTCTTATTTTAAATGCGGTTATTTTGCGTTTTAAGGCACATGTAATTTTGTTTTGGTATGGATGTACCAGAATGACGCTAAACGTTCTTTAAAACGCAAAATAACCGCATTACTTTCGATATTTGTATTAGGTGGTTGGGCGACACGGACACGGGAATCTAGGTGACTAGAGATTTAAGGCGTTGCAACAATGGCGCGTTAGATACCCTGTACATCGGGAAAGGGTGAGAACCTCACAAGGATTGTGAACAGGTTCGTTAATCACCACCGTTGCTGGCAGATTGGGTAATTTCTGTCAGTTGCGTGCTACACAGGTGGGCTGCTGAGGATACGGTGACGTATTCGGGTCATGAGGAGAAATCTGGATTGACTGGTACTTGTGAACGCAAGTTTGCAAGATCGCTGGATAGCTTAAGCCTGTAATTGCGTGGTTTTACCCCTGTTTCATCAAACAGGTTAAACATGCATTGTAGAGAGCAAGTACGCTAAATTCGTGGATGGTGTTGTGACTGATAAATTGGTTACTTTTTGGAACCCCTACCGATGAAAAATGGAAGGGTTACAGCACTGGAGAAAGGCGGGTTCTGCTCGGTAAGATCTGATGTAATAACGTGGGAAGCACTGCGGTTGTTGACTTTGGCAAGTGAGCTTTAAGCCGTATTCACCAAAACCGATCTCGAATCGGGCATAAGTGAATTTGACAGTGTGGGAGATTTGGTCAGTAGCGTTTGAGTCAATTTCGAGCGAATAAAAACGTAAGCGATTGATGAGCGAAAGCCAAAGTTGTTGGTGTAAGGCGGTACGAAGCACTAGAAAAACCAAATAGGTGGGCCTGGACAGCTCACCTGAATCAACGTCTTGGCGGATGTTGAGTTTTGAAAGACTTGTGGTGTAACACCAAATCCAAAGTTGAGTTGGCAATGCCAGCAAAACTTCGGTCTACTGAACTGCATACTTTTTGCAGCTCGGTAGTTCTCCAATCACACCCATCTTTTGGTGGGTGTGATTCTTCGTTTCTGATTCCTCAAAAAGCATCCGATTTTCTGCTGAAAATCGGCACAGCAATTCCATGTTTTTTCTTCTCAAAACCGCTCTGTTTTTTCGCTTTTGATCTGAATTATTTTGCAATTTCTTTTATATATTTTTAAATCTTTTAAAGCTTTTACGACACCTGTAACCATTGCAGCGTAATGATTACAGAGCCAATAAGACTACAGATTCCGACCTTAAAGACTACAGATTCCGACCTTAAAGACTACAGATTCCGACCTTAAAGACTACAGATTCCGACCTTAAAGACTACAGATTCCGACCTATTGACTACAATGTTTTTTAGCGTAGCATTGCTACATTATTAAACAATGTAGTTTTTTTATGGCTAAGGAAAAGAAATACGGTTTAAGTACCGTTGCACAAAGCAATAAATTGGTCGAAGCCATACACGGTATGACGCTCACTGAAAAGCGGCTTTTCATCCATGCTAGTGGTCTGGCGCGACAACAAAATTTAAAAGAAGGGGAAGTGCTAACCATTAGAGCGGATGAATTTGCACGAGAATGTGGCATCGAGAGCCATACTGCTTACGAGGGTTTGCAGGACGCTGTAGATCGCCTTTTTGGTCGATATTTTAGCTATGTCAGCGGTGCAGGTAATCCAGTCAAATGCCGCTGGGTGTATCGTTTAGAGTATAAAAATGGCATGGGGCAGATAGACGTTTCATTCCCTGCCGAAGTGATTTACATGTTTACTGTGTTTAATAAAGATAATCCGTTTACGACTTACGACCGTAAATATATTCAGCAAATGACCAGTGTCTATGCGATTCGTTTTTATGAACTTTTTATGCAATATCGCTCCATTGGAAACAGAACGTTAGAGTTAAATGAAATAAAAACAATGTTCCAGCTTGATGAAAAATATGACCGCGTTTTTAATCTAAAAGCTCGAGTTATAGAGCCAGCACTAGAACAGATCAATCAACATACTGACTACTCCGTGACGTATGAGCAAGTGAAGCGAGGACGCACTGTCCATGCGCTAAAATTCTATTTCGCACCTAAAAAGCCAGTAATTGAGCATAAGAAAGTCAGTAAACCGAAGTTACCTAAAAACATATCGGCACTTGTTGGTCTTGAGCTGATTTTATTCAAAGAGATCACAACCAATCACCCAGAAATCACAGAAAAATACGTGCGCGAGTACGCTGAAAAATCAGGGTTTGATCTGGTTCAGGCATTGCAAAAAATCAAAGCAGACTACAGGGCAGCCGCGGAGTTTAGCCTTGAAGAGACCGATTAACGTATACTCAATGAGTCATTTGGAGGTTTTGAAAATGGGTATTGCATACGAACAAGACATTGTGGCATGGGCGAACGAGCAGGCTGAAGGTTGTTGAGTAGCTTAGCTACTAGGGAGTGGCATGAACAACCAAAGCGGATTTGTTGGGCTAGGGGCAAAGCCGTATTTCTGATAGAAATTTGATGCGTTTTGATGGAGTGCGTCAACCACTAATCCAACACCACCGACAGATTTAGTGGCAGCAGCCGACTTAATCACCGCTTCTGCGAGCAGTAGCTCACCAAAACCTTTTCCTTGGCAGCTCTTATCAATCGCTAAACGAGCCAAAAGCATGGCTGGCAGCGAGTGTTTAGGTAGCTTTAGCTTTTTTGCTAAGTCGGGATTTAACTCAATCACCGTTGGGGTTAAGGTGTAGTACCCCAAAATTTTATCGTTTTCAGTATATAAATATGATTTTGCTATATTTTTATCATGATGGTTACGCATTTTATTCGTTAAATACTCATTTAACGTAAGCTCTCCGCAATCGAAAATATTGCGACTTTCCAATTCTGCTGCGGTTAATGCATCAAACGGTTTCGTCAATGCCTTTTGTACTGGGTTTGTCATGTATTACCTCTTGGTATCTACGAAGAGCTTTCGCTAATTTCTCATTAGGCGTAAATGGTTCTTCAATTTTGGATAGAAACCAAGCAACATCTGCTTCATCAACCAGATTAATTGACTTCATTAAAGCTTTATCAATTAAATCTTGCGCGTGCTGCAAAGCTACTTGAATCATAAAGCTATTTACTGTGGTGCCGCTCAATGCTGCCGCCTCATGTATAGTTGTATAAACATCATGCGGAACACGGGCGGTAACCCTTTCTCTTGGCATGGATTTGCCTATTTCATTCCTACTAACTATGTAGTTCATCATAATAATTACCTATAAATCTTGTAGTCTCGCGAATGCTGGCTTCAGCAATCAACTGAATATTACCAATTCGGATCGAGCTCTAAAGAAGAGTCTATTGTACATAAAAATGCCACTGGCGTCAAATTGGCACCAGTGGCATTTTAGTCAGTTTGGCTTTCTAAAGCACCAAACCATACTGAATCAGTATGTAATTACATGGTATACGCCACTCTCAACTTTTAACGAGTAAATCGAGCTGTAGTGGTGGATTTCCCAAATTCGTATTTAAAAGTACACAAGCGGTGTGTGCAAGAATTTTACGAATAATTCGATGAGATAGATGCCACAAATCTTTGGCTCTCACTTTCTGAATATTAAAACGTTCAGTTAATTGACCAATCACTGTCTCAATCTTTCTTCTTGCATTCATTAATATTTTCATGGCTTCTTTGGAACGAGTGTCCTGCATATTTCTTCTAAAAGGCGTTTGTAAATCAACATTTTGAATTTCATAATGTTGCTTCAACTCTGGGCGTAAATAAGGTGATTACAACCCGCGTCACTCACTAATCGACACTACTAGCATGCCAGCGTTTACATGAAATCATTGTTAAATGACGATGATTTCTATAGTACTCGGCACCATGAATTAATCGTCATCCTCTTCCCTACCATAGCCGTAATATACTGGTTGAATAGGCTGTTGGTAAACAGGTTGCGGCTGTTGGTAAACAGGTTGCGGCTGTTGGTAATATACTGGTTGAATAGGCTGTTGGTAAACAGGTTGCGGCTGTTGGTAATATACTGGTTGAATAGGCTGTTGGTAATATGAGGGTTGAACCATGCTACCCATAAATGCCCCTATAACACCTCCAGCTATCGCTGATACGCCATCGTCGTAATCTGCAGACGCAGAACCGCTAATGGCCAAACTTAATGACAATGTCGCTAAAACTAAAGCAGAGCGCATTTTAATTACTCCGAATTTCATTAGTAATTCTAATTTAACATGACTAATCTATTTGTCTGTTTACATTAAGATACTTTTGGTTAATAGCCCCTCCTAGTAAACCTATCCCTTCACTCAAAGACTACATTGTTTACATTCTACTCAGGTCGACCTAAGTGTGGACTGCTACATTGACTCTATGTCACATCATCTTGATGGGGCTTCTGGTGAGAGTAAATCATGCGAACAGTTAATGGTATTTTATGGACGGGCATTGTATCAATCGCTTTGTTAAGCACGGTTGGTGTGCAAGCTTATACGGGCAGTTCTTTAGAAAAGAATGCAAAAGTGACGATGGCTCAAGCACGGATGATCGCGCTGAAAGCTCATCCCGGAAAGATTACTGATGCTGAATTAGAGAAAGAAAATGGCGGCAGCGGCTTGCGCTATTCATTCGATATACTCACTGGCAAGACCACACACGAAGTGGGTGTAGATGCACAGACAGGAAATGTCTTAGAGAATAAGGCCGAAGGCAGTCATCCAGACTAATGTAGTCTGCTAAATCTAACCCCTGTTAAAAAATACGGACGCTTTTTGAATGGATATATATGAGGGTCGGCTGGGATTCGTGCAAAATTCCGAAAGATGCTCTATAACTAACTGAAAAAATTGGTTTTTTCGTATAAAATATTGTTATTTTAATCATTTTGTGAGTGTTTGCTATGAGTAATCGAACCATTGACACGGCAATGGCGAAACGCATGGTCGAGGCTTCTGCGATTCATGGTGCGTCGATCAGCCGATCATCGAGTTGATGTGTCGATCAGTGCTTCCCTTTAAAAGTATCCGTCAAACTCGACATGGGTCATTACTTCTATGTTTAGCCATATTCATTTAATTCCCACATTGTGGCATTTCAGTCGCAGTGTGCAGCCCAAAAATGCGCTTTCTGACCTTGGACGCAGAATCGAATATGTATTACGGTTATTGCCTTGGTTACCGTGGATTCACCCTCTAATCAACATTTTTAACCGCCCAAAGTTTAAATTTATCCTTGCAGCGCAACCCTCTGTTCTAAACAAAACACGCTATCCATATTTGAATTGCCACTGGGGAGTTCTACGCCGCTGCACTACTATTGCTCATCATTATCGATGGCTACTCAACAACCTTCACCCAGAACAAATCCAAGCAATTTACTCTCCCACGGGTTTGACAATACTCGATATACAAACGCCTCAAAGGCACTATCGAGTAGTCCTTGAATATCACCATTCCTGTCGTAAAGAGGGAGATCTAATGCTGACCATTCTCTCATCTCAAGCTGAGAGGTTAGCTACATTGTCCATCGCAGTAAGTAAAGAAGATACTGATCACGTTCTAATTATTGGTGGAATGCAAGGAGGTCGTGATCAAGCCGATGCGCTGAAGCAGATGGCAAAAGATTGTCATGGACTACGTCCTATGGCGCTCCTAGTCAATATTACGCAAGCGCTTGCCCATTCTTGGAAAATTTCATCGATTCGTGCAGTCAGTGACCAGTGTCATGTTTATCAACATTGGTTATATCGATCCAGACAGGCTCTTCAAGTCAAACGCTCTTATAATCAACTTTGGAAGGAGTTAGGTGGTCAACCTCATCAAGACTGGTATCTCATACCAACTGCGTTAGGAATTCGTAATTTACAAGAAGTATCAAGCCATAAACGTGCGATGTATGCTCGTCGTAACCAGTTACTCACCGATATACAGCACGACATTGATGCACGATTTGGAACAATTGCTATCTATTCTGACTCTACGATCTCGTAAAACCAGCCTATTATGTACAAATCCCCCCTTGTTGACCCTTGGCAGGGAAAAGGACAAAAAACAGCAGTTAGTTGCTTAAGCCATTGATCTAGAATAATTAATAATCCATGTTACTCATCAGCTAACGCCCTAGCCGAGATACGTGTAAAAATAGGACTTAGGGCATCGCAGTACGTTTGCAAAACAGCGCGAGAGACTGAATTTTAAGGTCACACAGGATAATTCATAATTATCCTGTGTTAAAAAATCGGATTTCTAAAGCATCAAACCATACTGAATTAGTATGTAATTACATGGTATGTATCTATTACGATATGAATTGGTACTTTTTGGCCGTTTCCCTGCCAACCCTCAATAGCACGCTTGCCTACGTCTGGAATGTCGTTGTAGAACGCTCTGATCTGCTCGATGTTCTTGATAGCTGATTCGGTCGGGATGAGTTTTATCTGTGACATGCGGGTACAGGCAGCTCGTTGTCTGTAAACATGCTATCCATCCATGCGAACAATTCGTCTTGGGTGGCGTGCAAGCCTGTTTCTTGGTAGTGCTGCCATGCAGCGTCCGTTTCGCTCTTAAAACTCAATCTAGCTTCTTCTCGCTCGATAAATTCACTGACTGCTTTGGTCACGACTGCATGGGCGGTACGGTCTTGTGCTTTGGCGATTGCCGAAAGCCTTGTTTTTTGGTCTTTGCGTAGCCGTATCGAGAACGGTGTAAGCGAATTTTCATGCGCGAGTGCGGTCATGGCTAAAATCTGTAGTGATATGTAGTGCTTTAAGCATACGCTGTTTAATTTTATTTTTCTAGCAATCCATGATGAGGGTAAAAATCTAGTTTTTACCCTCATCATGGATTAACGCTTTTAGTTGATTTATGCTGCGACGGTGGTTCGCTTAGTAGTGATATTTGCATTGCGCAATGAAAAGCGTTCCGCCCTCAAACATGTAGACCAAGCGATGCTCTTGATTGATTCGACGTGACCAAAATCCAGATAAATCACCCTTCAATGGTTCAGGCTTGCCTGTTCCAGTGAACGGCGTTCGCTTACATTCTTCGATTAAGCCATTTATGGCTGGTATCGGCCCATAAGATTTAATGCGAACTATGGATTAATCCGTTTTGCTGTTAAGAAAAGTGGGTTAATATGCGTACAAACTTGGAGTTTTTCACATGGCATACGCAATCGCTTTTGATTTAGATACTGACACGTTGAAGCAGTTGTACCCTAATGCGTCATGGAATAACGCTTACGGTGATGTTAAAAACACACTAACAAGACTGGGTTTTACACGTCAGCAAGGTAGTGTGTACTTCGGCGAACCCTCAATGACGGCTGTTCGTTGCGTACTTGCTGCACAGGCTTTGAGTCGTGAATACGCTTGGTTTAAACCATCTGTGAGCGATATACGCATGCTGCGTATCGAAGAAATGAACGACCTAGAGCCAGCTCTCTAAGTCCTATATCTATATATGGTTTAGTGGTAATGCTGCATCAGATATATCGTTAAAGCGATTACCGCACCAGTCAAAACCAAACACAAAACAGCCAGCACCCACGTCAGCCAAGTACGTTTTTTGGGTGCTTTTGGCGCATCTAGCAGCTTGATGGTATCAGTAAGATTTCCTACTTGGTTTTGAAGCCAAGCTTCGCGCTCTTTGGATTCAGATAAGCTGGTTTCAAGGTGTTTAATGCGCTGTTCTAGTAGTTTGTCTGGGTGTACTTCGTTGACCACCTGAACAGTTGGTGTGCTGTTAACTTTTACATGCGGCTCCCCAAACACTCTGATCATTTCAGACGTGTCTATTGTACCGTTTGCAAGTTTAGACAGTTGACCAGCCTTTATTTTCTTATGAATCGTTGTGCGCGATACACCCCACGTTACACTTGCTTTACTGATTGACAACTCCACTGCACACCCCATGTACTGACCTGACCACTACTGTCAGTAGTGTACTGTAAACCTGAACAACTACCTATTAGGCATCCAACTTAAACGAATTGCGCTTTTTGATGCGGCTTGCGACTTGAAAATCCTTCAACGTGCGCGCGAACCACCAGCGCAACTTTGATCGCCACTTCAACTTTAAGTTTTCACCGTCGATTTCCGAAGCATCGAGCGTGGCTCTAAATGCAAAAAGCTCATCCAAGCCATGTTTCGCGTAATCCACATGCGCTTGCCCAAATGGGCGAGCAGCTTTAGTGACTCTCTCCAGTGTTTCCGCGTACAGCTTCTCATCCAATGGATGTATTTTCATTGCCGCTCTCCCCAAAAATGCATAGCGTGTTGTATATTGTGGGTATCAGATGCTGCATAGTGAGCCTCGTCTGAACTGTAAAGTGACAAACCGAGTGGCGACCACTGATACTCGATATATCGGTGGTTGCCACCGACTTCACCAGTATCAAAACTCAACTTACGCTTTGCGCTGCTTTTTCCGCAGACCTACGTTGCACATGCGCCACCAATTCCACCAACGTATCCACATCATTGCCCTGCATTCGCATGAAGTGCAATTTCAGCGTGTGTGGCATCTCCGCTTTGTACGCATGCTTCCATTGTTTCAACGTGTGCGCCCACAACGTGCCGATCTGTTGCCGTACTCCGCGCAATCCTGGCAACCGCTCTAAAATATGCACCGCCTGCTTCAGTGGCAATGGATTATTGGGGTACATCACCACGCTTTTCTCCAAGTACCGCTGCATTTTTTCAT
>JAGWUI010000090.1 GCA_028868515.1 Gammaproteobacteria bacterium | reverse complement strand
TCGTGCGTGCACATTTAATCCAGCATGAAAATATTCCTGAAGAACAAATAGCCCTATCCACAGGCACAACCAAAGAATTGAATGATGTCAATTTGTTTGCACGAGATTGTCCAATTCGTGTGGTCATCACAGTTGAAGCACTAAAAGAAGGTTGGGATTGTTCCTTTGCTTATGTATTGGCTTCACTACAAAATATGAATTCTGCGGTAGATGTTGAGCAATTGTTGGGTCGTGTATTGCGAATGCCTTATGCTCAAAAACGCTCCTTAGACAGCCTAAATAAAGCCTATGCCCACGTCATTGCCGAAAGCGTAGCGCAAGCCGCATCCATGCTCAAAGACCGTATGGTCGCCAATATGGGCTTCAATAAATGGGAAGCAGATTTAGCCATACAAAAAACATTGCCAGTTGATACTCCACAAGGTGATGGGCGCGCGAATATTGTCCCAGAATTGGCTCTTGCCCTACCGCATGTACCAGACATCACGCATTTTTCTGATGAAGTGAAACAAGCCATTACTGTTTTGCCAACTACGCAAGGTGCAACATTACTCATTGCTAAAGGCACGACCGAAGATACATTCAAACAAATCGAATCTTTTGTAGTTCAAAGTACACCAGCTAAAAAACAAGAACTGGTAAAAACTGCATTTAATGAGGCGCGAGCTGAACGACAAGCACAACATGCGGGTGAAACATGGAACGCACGCTTTGCGCCAATTCCACAACTCTGTATTTTTGTGGATGGAGAGTGGCAAGTTGTTGAAAAGGAAGTGATCGAAAATTCAGTAGAGTTAGATTTATTGAACTATCCGCTAAACTTGGCTTTCAACATACGAGAAACCGCACATTCATTTGAAATCGATATGAACGTCGCAGGCGAAAGCGTGACTTATCGGCAGTTATGGGCTGATCAACTCACCTTTAATGAAATGCGCACCAACATAACTGAAACTGATTTAGTGCTCTGGCTGGACAAACAAGTACGCCATACGGGACTGACACAAGCACAGCTACGAGCATATCTTGTTAAATTAGTGGGCTTCTTGATTCATGAGCGTAAATTTACATTGACGGCACTGGTACGTGCACAATTTCAGCTACGCCAAGCAGTTCGCAATGAAATTGAACGCCTTTTTGAGCTGGCGCGAAGTGAAGCGTTTCAAGGTGATTTATTTGGCAAAATGACGGTCGCTCCTGAACCAGAGGCATGGCATCAATTTGAGTTTGAAGCAGGTGAATATCCTGTGCGCAAGCCGTATCGTGGTGGATTTGAGTTTAAAAAGCACTTCTATCAGCAAATTGATGACTTACGCGAAAAGACCAAAGATGGTAAAAATGCTGAGGAGTTTTCGTGTGCTCAAGTCATTGATATGCACCCACGAGTGAAGCACTGGGTGCGTAACATTTCCCAGCAACGTGAAACTTCATTCTGGCTCCCTACGGCAAAAGACTATTTTTATCCTGACTTTGTATGTGAACTTGATGACGGCTCTATCGCAGTAATTGAATATAAAGGTGAGATATATATTACAAACGATGATAGTAAAGAGAAAAATGCTATAGGTCAAAAATGGGCTAGTGATAGCCAAGGGAAGCGTATTTTCTTAATGGCTAGATCGAAAGCTGAAGATGGACGTGATGTTTTTCAGCAAGTGCATGATGCTTTGAGATAGGTCGTCACCTATCTCATTTTAAATCATTTAAAAATTCGACCGACGCTTAAATTGTCTATAACTTTGCCACACACAGTCAAGCCAAATACAATTATGCATGAGTCTGTCAAACGCGCGATCACCTATCTGAGCTTGAAGTTCGGTAACTGTCAAATTTGTCGTTATGATCGTTGGGAGTAGGTCGCGGTATCTTTGGTCAATTAAAAAAGACCAAAGATCATGCTGCGACTTGACTGAATCTCCTATTCCGAGTT
>JAGWUI010000060.1 GCA_028868515.1 Gammaproteobacteria bacterium | reverse complement strand
CCATCTCAAACGCATCGACCTTATCCATCCGACTATCTCAGGTAATAAATACTACAAGCTGAAAAAAAATCTGATTGAAGCCAGAACGCAAAGTTTCCACACGCTACTCACCTTTGGCGGGGCATATTCCAATCATATTGCTGCCGTTGCAGCAGCAGGTATAGAACATGATTTTCAGACCATTGGTATCATTCGCGGTGAAGAACTTGCAGACAAAATTGAAAACAATCCAACACTTCAGTTAGCACAAGCGCAAGGGATGCAACTCCATTTCGTCAGTCGTACTGATTATCGACGCAAAGCCGAGTATGAGTTTATTGAACAGTTAAAACCGAAATTTGGTGAGTTTTACTTGATTCCAGAAGGTGGAACCAATGCGCTTGCGATTCAAGGCTGCGAAGAAATCTTAACCAAGCAAGATAAGCAGGATTTTGACTATATCTGCTGCGCTGTAGGCACTGGCGGCACGATTGCAGGAATCATTAACTCTAGCAGTGATCAGCAAAAAATCTTGGGGTTTCCATCATTAAAAGGTGACTTCTTAGCTGATGAAATCAAACATTGGACGACACGAACTGATTGGAATTTATGCCTTGATTATCATTTTGGTGGATATGCCAAAACGACACCTGAACTACTTAAGTTTATTCAAGATTTTCAGATCAAAACCAATATTGAAATTGAGCCGATTTATACAGGGAAGATGCTGTTTGGTCTTTTTGATTTAATTGAGCGCGGTTACTTTCCTGCAAATAGCAGGATTTTGGCGATTCATACGGGTGGATTGCAAGGAAAACAAAATAGATCACTGAGCTTGTCGAAGTGACCTATTTTGCGTCGCACATTTCGATACTTCGACAAGATAAGTAACCGCAGGCTCAATGAGCTATACCGCATTAAAACCAAGCTACCCCGAAATCGCGTATAATCCGCGCCATCCAAAATTCTAATCGAGCAATACGTTTTGACACAGCCTCACACACACCAATACGACGTCATCATCATCGGTGCAGGTGCATCGGGTCTCATGTGTGCAAGCCATGCAGGACAACGTGGACGGCGTGTTCTAGTGCTGGATAGCAGTAACAAAGTCGGCAAAAAAATCCTCATGTCAGGCGGTGGTCGTTGCAATATGACCAACTTATTTGTCGAACCTGAAAACTTTATTTCTAATAACCCACATTTCTGTATTTCAGCGTTGAACCGTTATACCCAGTGGGATTTCATCGCGATGGTGGAAAAATACAAAATTCCCTACCACGAACGCAAACATGGTCAATTATTCTGCAATGACTCAGCGAAAGATATTCTAAACATGCTGCTTGCCGAATGTGAAAAATCCAATGTGGCAATCAAGACTCATTGTGAAGTCACGCAAATTCAGACCATTGAAGGCAGCAAAGCTGATTCTACAAGTAGCCCAACTGCGCGATTTAAACTCAACTCAAATTTAGGTACTTATTTCGCTGAATCATTAGTGATTGCAACAGGTGGCTTGTCGATCCCAACGCTCGGCTCAAGTGGTTTTGGTTACGATATCGCGAAGCAATTCGGACACACCGTATTACCACTACGCGCAGGACTTGTGCCGTTTACGTTCACCGATGGCTTTAAAGCCGTGACGGAGCGGCTGTCGGGTATCGCAGTGGACGGCACGATGAGTAGTGATACAGCTGCATTTAGCGAAGCGATTTTGTTTACCCATCGTGGTATTAGCGGTCCTGCGGCGTTGCAAGTATCGAACTATTGGCAAGTTGGTGAATCCATCACCATCGATTTATTCCCAACCGAAGATGTTTCCGAGCTTGCACATTGGTTGAAGCAACAAAAACAACAACACCCAAAATCACTCCTGCGTACCCTGCTCTATGATCGTCTGGTCAAAAGTCTGGTACTCGAATTACAAACTTTACTTTGGGAAAACCACGCAGAAACCGCAATGGGGCAAATTCCCGATACTGTGCTTGATGACATCGCGCATCTGCTAAAAAACTGGTCGCACAAACCATCAGGCACCGAAGGTTATCGCACAGCCGAGGTCACTTTAGGCGGCGTAGATACGGCAGAACTTTCCTCAAAAACGATGGAAAGCAAAAAGCAGAAAGGCTTGTATTTTATCGGTGAAGTAGTCGATGTGACGGGTCACTTGGGTGGTTTTAACTTTCAGTGGGCATGGGCTTCGGGTCATGCTGCTGCACAATATGTTTAAAACAATACCTCTAAAGCAATTTTAGGATTACATTCATGCAAGGCATCAAACGCCGCATCATTCACACCCTATCCTTTGAAATCATTGGACTCATTCTGGCCGTGCCTTTATTTGCATGGATTTTCAACGATGGATTAGTACATATTGGCATCATGACCGTGGTGATGTCATTGATTGCAATGGTGTGGAATCTGACCTTCAACAAGATCTTTGAACTCTGGGAAGCACGTCAAGCCGATCAGCGCCGGACTATCAGGCGACGTATCGTTCATGCCTTGGGTTTTGAAGGCGGTTTATTACTCGCCACCCTGCCACTCATCGCATGGTGGATGCAAATTCCACTGTGGGAAGCATTTTTCACTGATTTAGGGTATATGCTGTTCTTTTTGGTCTATGGTTTTATGTTTAACTGGAGTTTTGATCGTATCTTTGGATTACCCCAACTCAATTAGTCAGAAACTTTGAATTACGACAAGCGCTTTGACCCTTCCCGCTAATGCGCGTACAATTTCGGTCTGTAATTTATAAAAAGTCTATAAAGTCATGCCTCATCGTATAGAACCCGTCACGCTCGAGGTTGAAACCCCAGTCACTTATAAATCTTGGCTGCACACCACTCGCGATTATCATTTGGTCGGGGTGATTTCATTTTCCGCACCAGACAATCATCTTGCTGCCCAATGGGATGATCTCGAGTTTATTCGTCGTCGGACTGATGAGTTTTCTATTATCGGTTTTCCCGACTTTCTCGCAGCGATGGTGCTCGATTTGCGCGGATTGCCTTTTCTTTTAGATGCTGATGCACCGATCTTTCCATGGCGTATGCTTGAGGAAGAATGTCCGATTCGGGTGATCGTCAGTCGCACTCAACTTGCGCATTATTCCTCAGTTTTCGAACCTGCATGGTTGTCATGGGATTTGGATTCGAGTATTGAGGACATTCGCTCAATCTTGGATCGTAAGATTCAGTAAGAGCTTTTGCTTCTAATCTGTCCTGAGCAACTGTTTGAGCAAAACCTAAAAATATTTAATTGCATGGAATTCTAGATAAGCCTACTTGTTAAAAATTCCTCCCTGTGCGCGAGTTTTGCGATGGACACGGTTTTGCTTACTTTTGCCAAGACAAAAGTAAGACCCGCGGTAGGCGGATCCTCCCATTGCAAAACTCAATGATAAGACTCCCAAGTAATAGAAATTTTGCTCGTTTAATAAGTATATTTCAGCTCACCAAACAACGTTCTCTGTGGAAATGGGTGATATAAGAAATACTTACGGTCATTCAAATTATCCACCCCCAACGCCGCACTCCAGTGCCGATCAAAGCGATACAGGGCACGCGCATCCATCACAAAGAAGCTTTGAAATCCTTGGTAGGTATCAGAATTGATATCGGTATTGTCCACAGTCGCATATTGCTTTCCGCTATAGCGACCCGCGAGGGTAAATGCCCATTGACGATTAAGTTGATACGTCGCAACCAAAGTCGCTCGCCAATCAGGCACATATGGCGTGTGCTTGCCAACAGACGTTGCACCTGCAATCGTGGGGACATAACTGCTGTTTTCTAGAATTTTGGCATTGGTATAAGTGACATTTCCCGCCAACGATAATCCAGAAACCAACACATCATCATGCTGTGCAACCAGTTCAATCCCACGCTGGCGCGTCTTATCGACATTTTGCGTATAAGACACAGGCGTTGCATAACCTGCAATCATTGCTGTTTGCGAAATCAATGCATCTTTAACACGCTCTTGGAAGATTGAAATACGCACATTGCTATCATTCGCTTTTCGCTCAAGTGACAACTCATCAGACAAGACATTTTCAGGTTTTAAATACGGATTAGGCTGGGTGTAAGTCGTTCCAGTTTGCACGTTCTGATACAACTCACCGACCGTTGGAAAGCGTAATGCTTTCCCGACTGATCCTGTCATTGTCCACAAGTCAGTGATCGACCATGCTAATGATGCTTTCGGCGAAAACCCAGATTTATCGACATTCGGTTGATTGATGGCAAAGCCTTTACCATTGCTCGCTGTTGAAAAATTATAACCATCAATGGCTTGCCACTTCTCATAGCGACCACCAACCGTTGCTTTCAACACAGGTGTCAGTTGCCAAACATCTTGCAGCCATAACGCTTGAGTCTGTGTTTGACCCAGTGAATTGCTGTATAAGCTACCCTGACCACCATTAATCCAATCAGTCGTGTTATAGGTTGGACTCTCTAATCTAAACCAATCGTCATGCGCGCCAAAACTCACCTGATGTGCTGCGAGAATGCCATCTTGTGCAGACCAACTTCCCTTTAAATCCAACGTGGTCCAGCCTGTACCACTGGCATCAGTGATGCGCCCTGCTCCACCATCTTGCGCCGCAGGATATAGCCCTGTTGATACGCGCGTTTGATCTTCAAGATAACGCATATTGCTGGCGATCATTGACCAGTTAAAACCATCCTGATCATGTGTCGCAATCGTCAGGCTTTGCAACAGATGCTGTTGTTCCACATCATTACTAGAAAATTGCCCAGCGATACTGCTTGCACTATAACTATAGCCACCCATGTTGACATTACCACTACTTGCACCATAGTACGGTAAGCCACTTACAGTATTTAAATAGGTCTGAGCATGTGCAGCAGCATTATTCTGCCAAAAGCCGATCATATAGGTTGCAGTTAAAGTCGGCGTAAAGTCATACGCCATTTTCAGTTTTACATTATCCTGAATCGTATGAACGATATTCCCAGCGCCCAATACCTGAATATTTCCACCTGTACGATTTTGATCCGCAATCGCACCAGAAATCACAGGAAGATTATTCGCCGCAACTTTCGTTGATTGAGCAATTGTTCCAAAGCTAATCGGCTGACTTGTACTATCCAGATGTTCAGCACTCAACACCCAAGAGAAATCGCCAACTTTATTCCCGAGAAAGAGATTAAATTGCCCAGCATTGTCACGGTTCTTTGATCCATATAAATCAAAATCCTGCGTGGTTCCACGCATCGTTGCACTGGCTTCAAAATGATCAGGCATTCGAGTGGTCATCTCAGCAACTGCACCATATGAATTACCCGCATAGGCCGCAGAGTATGGGCCATACATCATATCAATACGTGCTATTTCTTCTGGCGCGACCATGAACCATTGCGGTGAACCATTGCCATTATTGTTATTAATCAAGGTCGACAGCAGTACGCCATCGGCAAAAATCAAACTCCGCGCACTACCATTTACACCTGTTGTCCGTGTTGCCAAAGGCGCTTGGGTATCGCCGATATAGCGCTTACGAACTAAAACATCAGGGAGATATTTCAATGCATCTTCTGTATTAACCACATTGATCGTCTTTGCCACTTGTTGCGCTGTGATGCTTGCTGTCGATGCAGGAAACTGTTTTGCGATGTCACTCGGCACAGCTTTGGTCGCCATAGGTTGAGCTTTGACCTGAATCGTTGGCAACATTTGTGCAGTATCAGGTTGTGTGCTCTCAGTCATATCCGATTCCACGGCATAAGCCTGCTGACATAACACACTCATCACAGCAATCGCTAAGATCGACTGTGGAAACGATCGACCGAATTGATCGAATTGAAACGTCGTACTCATATTCATTCCAAAATTTTATTCAACATCAATGAATCCCCTATTGCTGATCAACAGGGATGAAAACTTACGATGATCAAATGCACAGCATGAACACGAATCTCTCTTGCACGGCACAGCAAATCGATTTGCGATGCACAAGCAATAAGGGTGTTAAATCAGCTGTATTTAGTGAATGAACTGCGGTGGCGCACGACCTTGGGGACGGAGATTTTTATTTTGTTTGAAGAATAAGAAACGAATAGCAACAATCTGGACTGCATGGACAGTCAACGTAATTGAGACTAAGACAAATGTAATCGCATGAAGTGGCGGTAATACTGAATGCCCAAACAACAAGCAGAAATGACAAAGCGCATGATGTGGGTCATGTGCAGGTGCAGAATCTGAGGATTGAAGCTGCTGATGAGGCGGAGCCTGTGAGTCGGCTTTATGTTCAGAAATATTCGCGGTTGATGCATCTTGCGACATATCCATCATCGGCATGTCAGACATGTCTGCCATCGGCATCGCTTGATGAGACATGCCAAATTGAGGTGTTACATGCGTTTGTACTTGCTGCTGAGATGACGTTCTAGACGAAGTATCTTGCGAAAAAACTGCAAGCTCTTCACACACACCATATCCAACACGAAGCTGTTGAGAAAGTATAGGCGTCAAAAATACCGACAGCTGCATGAGCCATGCAGCAAACGCGAGCAAAACGCCAAACCTTAAAGGAGACTGTCTAAACCGAAGCAGCGTGGACAATGATTTACCAAGCGATCACAAAATGTGGCGCGATTTTAGTCGTTTTTCAAAACTTTATCTATGTAAACGCTTTGTAAATGCAAAAATAATCTCATCTCGCATTAACCAACCAAATAAAATCAATATCTTATTTAGTTACCAATAATTCTCTACCGCAATATTCCCCACACCACGCCGATTCATAATGAGTCCACGCGCCTTTAATGCACTGCGCGTATCATCCACCATTTGCGGATTTCCACACAACATCACATGACTTCGGGCAACATCCAGTTGAATGCCCGCAGATTGCTCTAACAAACCCGATTGAATCAATACAGGCAAACGCTCATGCAGGGCAAAAGATGAATCACGGGTAACTATCGGAATAAATTGAAACGTCGCACCGCCATCTTCTGCAAACGTTGCAGCCAGTGCATTAATTTCATGGACATACGCCAGCTCTTCAATCGTTCGAACGCTATACGCTAAGACAATATGCTGGTAGTTTTGCCAAACAGCAAAATCTTGCAGAATAGACAAAAATGGCGCAAGCCCAGTACCCGTTGCCAGCAACCATAAATCCTGCGGTACAGGCTCTTGATAGCGTGCGAGCGTCAGATAACCATAGGGAATACGCTCAAGTAACAGATGATCACCCACCTTCAAGTCTTTTAATCGAGAAGTAAACGCTCCATCAGGCACAACGATCGAAAAGAACTCCAACGTTTCAGCAAAAGGTGATGACACTACAGAATACGCCCGCACAATTGGCGCTGAGCCTGTAACTTCAAGTCCAATTCGCGCAAATTGACCTGCGGTAAAACGAAAATGAGCTGGGCGAGTCATCACAAAACTAAACAGCGAATCGCTCCAACGGCGCACACTCAGCACAGTTTCGCGGCTATATTTTGCATCGAGTCCATCCACTTCGAGGTTCTTTGACACGGCACTCGCAACAGCATTTCCCGTTTCATCAATCATCTTGCAACTTCCCGAACTTTAACTGTTCAACCTACTCTCTCACTCACGCAACATGTTAGCATGTAAGCCAGTTGAAATAACTTATAAAACGATTAAGGCATTCCCTATGCGTATGACTTTGCGTCAATTAGCAGTTTTTGTCGCCATTGCCCAAGAAGGCACTGTAACACGCGCCAGTGAAGCAGTTCGCTTGACTCAAAGTGCTGCAAGTATGGCCTTATCCGACCTTGAAAGTGGTATTGAATCTCCTCTCTTTGATCGCCAAGGCAAACGCCTGCACCTCAATGATCTTGGTCGTTACTTACTTCCTCAAGCACTCGAAATATTAGGTCGCGCAGAAGCATTCGAACAAGCTGCACGCGGCGAATTGCAGGCGGTAGATATTCGTCTCGGCTCCACGCTGACGATTAGCGACTACATCATGCCTGATTTAATTGCTGGTTTTATTGTTAAAAAACCAGATGCCCAGCTTCACCTACAAGTCGGCAATACGCGTCAAATCATCGAAGCAGTCAGTCAATTCCAACTCGACTTAGGTTTAATCGAAGGTTCATGTAATGTGCCCCATTTACAAGCAGTACCATGGCGCACCGATGAGTTAGCGGTATTTACGTCCATCTCACATCCGCTTGCACAGAAGCAACAGCATACATCTCTCACACTGGAGGATTTTAAAAACACCGAATGGATTGTGCGCGAAGAAGGCTCAGGCACTCGCGAAGTCTTTGATAATATCGTGTTGAATGACTTTCCCGATGCAAAACTACGTCTGACACTTGGTCATAATGAAGCCATACTCAAAGTCGTTGCAGGCGGGATTGGTGTAGGCTGTGTTTCTCGACTTGCAGTCGAACCGATGATTGCCACAGGGCAATTGGTCATCCTCAACACACCCTTCTGGATGCTCGTTCGTCCCTTCTTCCTGATTGTCCACCGTCAGAAATATCAAGGCCCAGGGATGAAATCATTTATGGAATACTGCCAAAATTCTGTGTAATTGTGCATTGGCTCAGAATATTAAGTGTGATTTAAGACTTTCACTGTCTGTAGCAACTGTTTGAGCCAAAGATTCATACGTTAGATCACTAATACCATAGATAAGCCTAATGATTAAGCATTTCTCCCTGTACGCGAGTTTTGCGAAAGACGCGGTTTTGCTTACTTTTTCCAAGAAAAAAGTAAGGCCAGCGGCAGGCTGCTCCTCCCATTAACCGACAAGCCTTAAGACTCCCACGAGAACAAGCCTTTGACCTTATGAAAACAAATAGTGTAAAAAACCAGACGCGAAGTCTGGTTTTTTATGGAGCATGTTTGACTCATTAAATCATTACTGAACAACGAATCTCGCCATTGCCGCTAAAGCAAGTAAAGGCGCTGGGTACACACCCAAGACAAGAACGAGTAATGATGTCAGCAAGACCATTACACCGCCCGCTTGCATTCCCCAATTGCTTTGTGCATCCAACCCTTTCTTTTCAGGCGGAGTCATATACAACACAACCAAAACGCGCAAGTAATAATACAAACCGATCGCTGAACCTGTAATAACTACACCAAGCAAATACCATGCTGCGCCTGTTGTTGCAGAAAGAACAACAAAGAACTTCCCGATAAAACCAGCAGTCAATGGAATACCCGCCAGAGACAACATCATCACGGTCAAAACAGCTGTCAACACAGGGCGACGCCAGAATAAACCACGATAATCCGCCAATGACTCAGCTTCATCGCCATCATAAGGACTAGACATCAACGCAACCGCACCAAATGCACCAATCGTCGTAAATACATACGCAACGATATAAATGTTAATCGTTGGCAAGCTCGACATGCCCGCAGCGACCAATGCGATCAGGATATATCCTAAATGCGCAATCGATGAATAACCAAGCAGACGTTTCAGATTCGATTGACGTACAGCCAGTAAGTTACCAATGATCACAGAAAGCACAGCAATTACCATCAAGATTTCACGAACGCCGTCCATTGCCAGCGCACCAGAGCTGAATAAGAAGCGCAAGGTTAACCCTAAAACAGCAACTTTACTCACCGTTGCTAAGAAGGTTGCTACAGGCGCAGGCGCACCTTGATACACATCAGGTGTCCAACGATGGAACGGAGCTAATGATAATTTGAACGCCAAACCCACGAGGATTAAACCAACACCTGTTACAGCAAGTGGCTCATGCAAGGTTGTGACCAACACTTGACCAAGACGATGGAAGTCTAACGTACCACTGAATGCGTACAAGAAAGCCATACCCATCAATATCGATGCCGAAGCCGTCGCTGACAGCACCATATATTTAATGCCTGACTCTAACGATTTGTTGCGCTCATGGGTATAGGCCAGCAATCCATAAGTCGGAACTGATAACAGCTCTAAGCCAATGAAAAATGATGTCATATTTTGTGCCGCAACCAACAGCATACCGCCAGCAATCGAGATCAAGAGGAGAATATATAGCTCTTCTTTATTATCACGATAATCATGGATATAAGCATGTGATAACGTACAACAAGCCAGACCCGCAATCAGAATCAAAGCCATATAAAACAGTGAGAACCCATCAACCATGAATAAACCCATGACTGATGAAGGTGAACCGTTGAGAAAATACCAAACAATCCAACCTAAAGCCGCATTTAATCCTAGCACTGTCACCGTTGCACTCAGATTGTGATGACGCTTCATCGAAATGAGCAACATCACGACAACCGAGGTAAAGCTCGCAATTAATACAGGTGTTAGCGGTAGAAAACTAACCAAATTGAGTTCATTCATCATGGCTTAGTGAACTCCCGCGCCTGTTGTTAAAGTAGGAAG
>JAGWUI010000023.1 GCA_028868515.1 Gammaproteobacteria bacterium | reverse complement strand
AAGTTTTTTTGGCAAGCTTGCTTGGGATGGTGATTTGGATGAGATGCGTACTCGATCATGATCATTGTTGATTCGAGTGTTTGGATCGATTTTTTCAATGGTCAGGCGAGTCCAGCAGCATTGAAGCTAAAAGATTTACTAGGCGTCCAAGTGATAGCAACTGGCGATTTGATGTTGGCTGAGGTGCTACAAGGTTTTCGTGAAGACCGTGCATTTGAACAAGCGAAAGTAATTTTTGCAACTGTGCCTATTTTGGATGTAGGCGGGCAACATGTTGCGATTCGAGCCGCCGAGAATTTTCGAGTACTGCGCAAACAAGGCATCACAGTTCGCAAGACGATTGACTGTTTGATTGCAACTTACTGTATTGAGCATGGTCATTCATTATTATTTTCTGACCGAGACTTCATGCCGTTTGTGGAGAAGTTGGGTTTGCAGGTTGTTTAACAACCAATATAGTCCATTGAGCCTGTGGTTACTGAGTCTGTCGAAGTATCGAAATGTGCGGCGCAAAATAGGTCACTTCGACAAGCTCAGTGATCTATTTTGTTTTCCTTGTAACCCACCCGTATGAATCGCCAAAATCTTACTATTCGCAGGAAAATAACCGCGTTTAATCAAATCAAAAATCCCAAACAACATTTTTCCTGTGTAAATTGGTTCGATTGCAATATTCGTTTTATTTTGAAAATCTTGAATAAATTTGAGCAATTCAGGCGAGGTTTTGGCATAACCACCAAAATGATAATTAAGGCATAAATCCCAATTTGTTCGTGTTGTCCATTGCTGAATTTCACTCGTTAAAAAATCACCTTTTAATGCAGGAAACCCCAAGATTTTCTGTTGATCACTGCTTGAGTTAATCATCCCTGCAATCGTACCACCAGTGCCGACAGCGCAGCAGATATAGTCAAATTCCTGTTTATCCTGTTCCGTCAGGATTTCTTCACAGCCTTGTACTGCAAGCGCATTGGTTCCGCCTTCTGGAATTAGATAAAACTCGCCAAATCGTTTTTTCAACTGTTCAATAAACTCATGATCGGCTTTGCGTCGATAATCAGTACGACTGACGAAATGGAGTTGCATCCCTTGCGCTTGTGCCAATCTTAGCGTTGGATTTTCCAGAATTTTGTCAGCCAGTTCTTCCCCGCGAATGATGCCAATGGTTTGAAAACCGTGCTCTAAACCTGCCGCAGCAACGGCAGCAATATGATTGGAGTATGCCCCGCCAAAGGTGAGTAGCGTGTGGAAACTTTGCGTTCTGGCTTCAATCAGATTTTTTTTCAGCTTGTAGTATTTATTACCTGAGATAGTCGGATGGATAAGGTCGATGCGTTTGAGATGGAGTTGGATGCCATTAGGCGAAGAAGCGAGCAGTAGCGTATTTTTAATTGGTTGTGAATGTGTGAGCATGGCTTTTCAAACAATAATGGCAGAGTCATTATACGTTAGTCTTTGGAATAAGACGTACTGAATAACATGTGAATGATCAGGATGATCTATGTGTACTCAGTGTAGTTCTAACAGGTGCGGCACGATTTGCTTTGGGAGTATCTTTTCCAAAGCTAGGTTGTACTTTTTTAGTTCATGAGGATGTTGCTTAAATACAGGGAGTGTATAGCATGAAACTCAAATCATTTATGATTTCAGCCTTGGCGGCTTGTGCGGTTTTGACCGTCAATTGCAACAATAGCTACGCGAAATGTACCAATAATCCCTCAACTGCATCCAATAGCACGTTTCCAAGCTCAATCACAGGTAAGCTGGTCTACCATAGCTATGTTAACTATGGTGATGGTTCAAGTCAGCTTTGGGTGTACGATTTTAAATATCAAACGCTCACACAAATCAGTAATGCAAGCTGGGGAATTACTGATCCAATGAATGCCGTCTGGTCTCCTGATGGCAATTGGTTGCTATTTATGGGCATAAAAAATAATGCATGGAACATCTTTGTATGGCCGACAAATAACAGCCATATTCCCTATAACCTCACCAATTCAACAGGCGCAACGCGTAACGAAGATCCGAAGTTTTCTGCCGATGGCTCGCGCATAGTTTTTAAACAGAATCTTGCTAATAGTTATTCTGCGCCATTTCAAGTGAATAATGGCATTCCTTCCATCGGCGCGTTAACGAATTTAACCAATAATACTGCGCAGGATTCCATGCCTTTTTTAATGCCGAACAATACTGGTCTATTATTTGTCGAAGGTTCAGGCGGTGCGTTGCAAGTGTATTACAAGAATTTAACGAGTGGCGTGACGCAATTATTTGCAGGTTCTGGCTATTATCCGATTGCGAGGTCTGATGCCACCATATTTTATGCAGACACGACAACAGGCATTGATCAAACGACGTATAAGACCAGTCTCACCGCACGTCCAGTACAGGCAAATTTTAATGATTGTCAAAGTGATAATTCAGATGCGTGGCCAGTCAATGGTTCTAATTTAGTATTTTTTAGCGGGTCTCAGATGGGTTATTACCAGATTTATCTGGGTAATTTGACCACTGGACAACGATGGAGTTTGACGCCATTGGGAATCAATAGCGATACAACACGCTCATATTTAGGCTCATCTTATTTACCCTAATCATCGGCGGAATCTTTTGAACGGATAACAATAAGTCATAAAAGTCGATGGCGAACTGGTCATATCTGATATTGACTCACTCTAAGGCTTCAGATAAACCTAATAGGACATCGCCATCACACCATGTGACACACAAGGAAGTCGTTCATGACCGATACGCCTGCAAGTTTACATAATTTAGTCGATTGCCTCCTGCATTGGGAAAAGACCAAACCTGACGCGGTCTATTTAACGCAGCCTTATGCGGATAGTCGTGTTGAGGATTACACATGGCGCGAAGTTGCGGAGCAGGCGCGGCGTGGGGCGGCGTATTTACGGTCGTTAAATTTCCCCAAAGGCAGCAATATCGGCATTCTAGGCAAAAATAGTGCGCATTGGATTATTGCCGATCTGGCGATTTGGATGGCTGGACATGTCAGCGTGCCATTGTATGCGACTCTCAATGCTGAAACCGCACAATATATCTTGCAAGATAGCGAAGCGAAATTACTGATTCTCGGCAAAATGGATGGTACGACAGACACGTGGAATGATGTGAAAGATCACTTACCGCCAGACTTGCCAATCCTGAGTTTGCCGATGTCACCGCGTCAGGATGTCACGCAATGGCTGGATCTGATGAAACAGCATGCGCCGATGAAAGATCAGGATATTGTGCAGCGTGACGACAATGCACTGGCGACGATTGTCTACACCTCGGGTAGCACAGGTCAACCGAAAGGCGTGATGCACAGCTTCCACAGTATGACGGGCGGAATGCAGGGTCTCAAAGATGAGATGGGTGTGACCGAAAATGATCGCATGCTTTCATATCTGCCTTTGGCGCATGTGGCTGAGCGTGCCGCGGTGGAAACCAATTCACTGTATTCAGGTTTTCGAGTGTATTTTGCTGAAACGCTTGAGACTTTTCAGGCGGATATGAAGCGTGCACGTCCAACCATCTTTTTCTCTGTGCCTCGATTGTGGACTAAGTTCTATCTGGCGATTAATCATAAGATTTCGCCTGCCAAGCAACGCATTTTGTTTGCGATTCCACTGATCTCGAAGATTGTGAAAAAGAAGATTCTGACCGAACTAGGTATGGATCAGATTCGTTTTGCCTTGACGGGTGCGGCACCGTTACCACCAGATATCATTATGTGGTATCGAAAATTAGGATTGGAGTTGCTTGAGGTCTATGGCATGAGTGAGGATTTTGGTAACTCTCATATCGGTCGTATAGGTGAGGTTCGCATTGGCTATGTGGGTCGTCCGACACCAAGTACCTTGAGCCGTATTGCAGAAAATGGTGAACTCGAAGTGAAAAGCCCCAGTCTAATGCTGGGCTATTACAAACTGCCTGACAAAACCGCCGCAGAGATGACGCCTGATGGCTATTTCAAGACGGGTGATCGAGGTGAATTTGATGAGCAGGGGCGGTTGCGGATTACGGGGCGCGTGAAGGAGTTGTTTAAGACCAGTAAGGGTAAATATATTGCGCCTGCGCCGATCGAGAATAAGTTTAATCATCCTCGTTTAGAAGTGACGTGCGTAACGGGGCCGAATCTGCCGCAGCCGTTTATTTTGCTGATGTTGTCGCTGGATACGCGTCAGGCTTTGGATAGCGGTGCGCTTAGTCGTGATGTGCTGACGGCTGAGTTTGAGCAGTTGTTGAGCCAGGTGAATGCGACTTTGGAAGATCATGAGAAGCTCGCGTTTGCTGTGGTGGTGAAGGATCAGTGGACGATGGAAAATGGTTTCCTGACACCGACAATGAAGATTAAGCGCAATGTGATTGAGGCGCGTTATTTGCCGTTTGCGGAAGGTTGGCAGGGGCGGGGTGAGAAGGTGATTTGGGAGGAGTGATTTTGTGGTAGGTGTTTGATGGGCTGAAGCCCATCTTACGCGAGCTACATGTTAAGCGTTGGATCTTCTGTTTTTTGTGTATTTGATTCTGCTTTTGGCTTAGATATTGTGGGGTGATCGTGATGGAAATACTTATTCCATGCTCCATAAAAAATCAATCCCCACAGTAGGATGAGAATGATGATCTCAATGAGTCTCTTGGGTTTTCTTTTTGGTGTTGTGGACAATGTTGGTTTATCTGTAGAGCTAATATTGTAAGAGTCGCAGGCGGGGCATCTACCATTGGGGAATCTTTTGGTGGATTGGTTGCTGCAATCGTTACAAATATAGACCATGCAAATACTGTCCTTGTGAGCAGTGTGAGTTGGTTGCTAAAAGATATCTCATTCGGATCAAATTAAAAAGACTCATCCGTTAGTTGGAATATATCCTCTGCTTTATTAAAAGTTTTTCTTGTGTACGCAACAATAAAGCTTAGGTTTTAGCTTGTTAAAAAAACTGGCGTATTGCATGATCGTATAGGAATTTAAGAAAAGAAAAACGGGTAAGGATGATTCACAAGCAGTTTATTCAGGTCGCACATCAAGATGCGCCGAAGGCTTATTTTTCGTTTAGAAAGCGGGAAAGCTTCTTATTTGGCAACTTAATATTCTGATTAAACATTAAATACTTAATATCAAAAAGGAAAGAACATGAAGCTATTCATACAATCTGCGTTAACTGTCGCTATTCTTTTTGGAACTCAAGGTGCTTGGGCTGATAATCCAACTACACCAGATTCCTCATCTACTGCTGCAAACGCTAGTGCATCAGGGGCGCAGCAGCCGAAAATGACTAAAGAGGAGTTTCTGAATTCTCTGCATTATCAGACAGGTAAAATTACGATTCCCAATGGTATGGCAACCTTGGATTTATCGGATAAATTTAAATATTTACCACCTGCCGATGCGAGTCGTGTACTCCAAGCGTGGGGCAATCCAGCGGCTGATACCCAAGGCATGATCGTTCCTGCTGACGGTGATCCTTTGAGTCAGGATGGTTGGGGCGTGATTATCAGTTATATGGATGATGGTCATGTCAAAGATAATGACGCAGATGATATTAAATACGATGAACTGCTCAAAACCATGCAGCAAGCGACACTTGATCATAATGAAGAGCGTACCAAAGCAGGTTATAGCCCAATCAAACTAGAAGGCTGGGCTGAACAGCCAACTTATGACAAGCAAACTCATAAATACTACTGGGCAGAAGATATTTCGAGTGCAGGACAAGCTAATCATACGCTCAATTACAGCGTTCGCGTGCTCGGTCGTAAAGGCGTGTTGGTGCTGAATGCGATGTCGAATATGGATCAATTGAGCAGTATCAAAACACAGATGAAAGATGTCACTGCGTTTTCACAATTCACACCAAGTAATCGTTATGAAGACTTTGATGACAAGACGGATAAAGTTGCGGCGTATGGGTTGGCGGCTTTGGTCGCAGGTGGCGTTGCTGCGAAGTTAGGTTTATTTGCCAAATTAGTCGCGATACTCATTGCCTTGAAAAAGCTTATTGTTGTGGGCGTTGTCGCGGCTTTTGCAGGCATCAAGAAGTTCTTTGGTCGTAAAGCAACATGATGCGTCGCAGACTTTCTTTTCTTGTTTCGGTCATCACATGCAGAGCATAAGCAGTTATGGGTAAGTTATTAGTATGGCTGTTTGCTGCGGGTAAGATGGGCAAACTGCTAACCACGACGGGGACGATGCTGATTTCGATTGTCGTCTATTCTTTTGTGTTTGGTTGGCAGTATGCGGTGGGTTTTGTACTGTTGATCTTTGTTCATGAGATGGGGCATTACATCGCAGCGCGACAAAAGGGTTTAGATGTGGGTGTTCCGACATTTATCCCTTTTGTCGGGGCTTGGATTCAGATGAAAGAGATGCCAACCAGCGTGGAAACCGAGGCTTATGTTGGTTTTGCTGGCCCAATTGCGGGGACGGCAGGGGCCTTGGTTTGCTATTGGTATGCGCGTGAGCATAGTAGTCAATTGCTCCTTGCTCTGTCTTACTCGGGGTTTATGATTAATTTATTTAATTTGATTCCGATTTCACCACTGGATGGTGGGCGCATCACTGCGATCATTTCGCCGAAAGTGTGGTTTTTGGGTATTCCTTTGCTGGCTGCGTTGTTTATTTATCATCCGAGTCCGATGCTGATTTTGATCGCGGTCTTGGCATATCCACAACTCAAGCAGGCATGGGCGCTGCATAAAGGTACGTCTACGCAAGATGCGCATTACTATAATGTGCCGCTCAATATGCGGGTGAATTATGCGGTGCTGTATTTGGGTCTCGTGCTCTATCTTGCATTCATGACTTATGATGTGCATGAGATGTTGCGGGGAGTTGGTTAGAACAGATAGTTTTTCTTTCCGACGTAGGCTGGGGCTCGCCCCAGCTAATTATTTTTAAGCATCATTTTTCCCAATCACACCAAAATCATCCTGTGCCGCCCAATCCTCAGCATAAATCCCATCCCTTACACATTGATGAAATGTTGAATAACTCCAATCTTTAGCCGCATTCACATATCCATGTTTTACTGGGTTGTAATGAATGTAGTCCATATGACGCTGATAATCCAATTCGTCGCGTATTCGATGTTCCCAATAGCGCCGTTGCCAGATACCGCGTTCGCCTTTGTGTTGACGGCTTTCGTTGATATTTTCGATTTCTGGTAATGCGCGTGAGAAGCGAGATTTCATTTGACTGATACGTTGAGGGTAGTTCACGTCGTTTTCGGGTAATGTCAGAAGCATGTGTAGGTGATCGGGTAAAACCACCATCGCATGTAGTGTAAATGGCATAGATTTTTGGGTGCTGTTGTAAGCTGCACGTAAAGCAGTAATGTGTTCAACCAGTAGGTTGCTTTGGCGATTGAGCAGATTGATTGTGAAGAAGTAGGTAGCACCTGCGGTGCGGTCACGGATGTATTGGCGCATTTTTATTGCTTTTGGGATTGTGGTTGGCGAGTTGGTTTTGAGTTAGCTGGGGCTAGCCCCAGCCTACACGAGCTACATTAATTAGCGCTCACTCATTCCAAAATCATTAGATATATCTTCTGTTTGCCCACTTTCTAACTCAATATGTGAGATAAAAATTTTCCCAGAAAGACCTAGCATAGCGTTGGATTTTGTATGTTGTGATTTAATTATTATGTAATATGATCCTGGTTTAATCCCTGTTATCTCGTAACGACCAATCCCATCGACAGTGGAAGATTTGATTATCGGAAAATAAGCAGTTCCAGATGCTGTTAATCGCTCCATTACGCTTGATAAATTGATGAGACTATCGTTGTCATTGGGCATAAAATTCTTATCATATTTGATGAGTGTTACTGTTGCGCCAGTATCTGGTTTATTGCCATAATTATCGTTAAAAAAATATGTAATAACACCTGAAATTTTGGCTGGTTCAAGCTGCTTTATAGATTTCTTATTTGTATTATCACTTTTACTTGATACATGGTTCGTTGCAAATGAATGCATAGAAATTAAACAAGATAAAGCAATCAATAATTTTACTAAGCGCATATTTATTTCCTTATAAAATAATAATTTATTAATTTAACCTAAATTTTAGCACACTCTATAAGGCAATTTTGTAATTCAGAAATACATGCTTTAATCTCATTATATTTAACATTAAGACTAAAGAGCAATGTTTCGCGTTCTTGTGGTGTTGTTTCCTCTATAGAGTTAATTCTAACCTTAATTTGCCCATATTCTGATTGTGTGAGTGTGATGAGTTGGGCAACTTTTGGTTTTAATTCGGGCACGTAAAATGCTATCAACATTGCAAGCTCATCAAATGGAATTTTTTCCATAACTCTATATTCATCAAAATATTTCCCAGATTTAAGTGATGCAAAATCTGATGCCCAATGCATTTGATAGATATGGTCTATTTTTGATGTTAATAAATATGAATATTCAATCTTTTCAATTTTTCTTTTATTCTGTTCACGCTTTATTTGATATCTATTCGTTATCATCGTGGCAAATAGAGTTATTAGCCCTCCGATGAGTGTTGCAGTAATCGTTTGCCAAAATTCCATTTAATTTCCTTTCGATACTCACGAACAATCAAAGAGCTGGGGGCTAGCCAGCTTTTTGATTATTATGTAAACCCTTACAACGCTGCCAATTGCCCCATTTGCACCTGCAAACGACCTAACTGCTCACGTTGCTCTGCCAACTTCGCTCGCTCAACTTCCACAACCGCTGGTGGTGCTTTCGCAACGAAACCTTCATTGGACAGTTTACCTGCAAGGATATCCACGGCTTTTTGCAGTTTATCCATCTCTTTCTGCAAGCGCGCTTGTTCCGCCTTCGGATCAATCAAGCCCTTCATCGGTACAAACAAACTCACCTGACCAATCATTGAACTTGATGACAGCGGTGGTTCATCACCGACAGCAAGAATGTCCAAAGATTCCACCTTAGCCAAAGCCTTAAACAACGGTGCAATACGCGCAAGCTGTTCCTGTTCTGTTGCAGAGACATTCTGAATCAGCACAGGGAGGAGGCGAGCATTACCTAGATTCATCTCGCCACGGATATTACGCACTGCCGTAATCAAATCTTGCAGCCACTGCATATCAGATTCTGCTTGTGCGCTGATCTTACTGTGATCAGGCTGCGGATAAGTTGCCAGCATGATCGAATCAGTGCTCTTGCGACCAATCATCGGTGCAAGTGTTTGCCAGATTTCTTCAGTGAGGAACGGCATAAGTGGATGAAGTAAGCGCAAACAAGTTTCCAATGTCGCCAGCAACACGCGGCGTACTTCGGCTTTGCGTTCTGGCGCAGTATCACCATTCAGCACAGGCTTGGTGAGTTCGACATACCAGTCGCAGTATTCATTCCAGACAAAGTCATAAATCGTCTGTGCAACCAAATCCAAGCGATAGTCGGCAAATGCCTTGTGTACCGCATCTTCACAGCGTTGCAAACGGCTGACGATCCATTGTTCTGGCAATTCCCACAACTCAGGACGTGCGACTTGGGCAATCTCGTGTCCTTCGCAGTTCATCATCACGAAGCGCGTCGCGTTCCAGATTTTGTTGCAGAAGTTACGATAGCCTTCGACGCGTTTCAGGTCGAATTTGATGTCGCGACCTGTATTTGCAAGTGCGCAGAAGGTGAAGCGCAGCGCGTCCGTACCGAATGGCGAGATCCCATCGGTAAATTCTTTGCGGGTGGCTTTTTCGATCTTGGCTGCCATTTGAGGTTGCATCAGACCGCTGGTGCGTTTGGCAACTAGACTTTCCAAGTCGATACCGTCAATCAGGTCGATTGGATCAAGCACGTTGCCTTTGGATTTTGACATTTTTTGTCCTTCACCATCACGTACCAGACCATGCACATAGACAGTTTTAAATGGAACTTGTGGCGTGCCATCTTCGTTTTTAACGAAGTGCAGCGTCATCATGATCATCCGCGCAACCCAGAAGAAGATGATGTCAAAACCTGTCACCAACACATCGGTTGAGTGGAATGTCTTGAGTTCTGGCGTGTTGTCTGGCCAGCCCAGTGTCGAGAATGTCCATAGGGCAGAGGAGAACCATGTGTCGAGGACGTCTTCGTCTTGGCGTAGCGACAGGTCATTTGGTAAGCCATGTTTGGCGCGAACTTCTTCTTCGCTACGACCCACGTAGATATTGCCCGTTGCGTCGTACCATGCAGGGATACGATGCCCCCACCACAATTGACGTGAAATACACCAGTCTTGCAGGTTATTCATCCATGCCATGTACATGTTGCTGTATTGTTCTGGGACGAATTTGATGTCGCCGTTTTGCACTGCATCAATCGCTGGCTTGGCGAGCTCCGCCATGCTGACATACCATTGATCGGTAAGCAGTGGCTCAACAATCACGCCTGAACGGTCGCCTTTTGGTGCTTTGAGCGCATACGGTTCGATCTTATCGAGCCAGCCGTTTTCGGTTGCTTCTTCAACCAGTTTTTTACGCGCAGCAAAACGCTCAAGTCCAACGTATTCCGCAGGGGCTGGAATCGTCTCAGAAACTGGCGCGCCAGCTTTTTCAAAGAAGTCAAAGTCAGACAACACTTCAGCATTGAGATTGAAAATGTTGATCATTGGCAAGTTGTGACGTTTGCCCATTTCAAAGTCATTGAAGTCATGTGCTGGCGTGATCTTGACGCAGCCTGTTCCAAAGTCTTTTTCAACGTATTCATCGGCAATGATTGGAATTAAGCGGCCTGATAATGGCAAGCGAACTTGTTTGCCGATCAGATGTTGATAGCGTTCATCGGCGGGATTCACCGCAACTGCGGTATCACCGAGCAAGGTTTCTGGACGTGTGGTCGCTACGACAAGATAGTTGTTACCGTCTTGAGTTTTGAGATCACTATCTGCAAAGAAATATTTGAAATGCCACAGTGAACCAGCGGTTTCAACGCTTTCCACTTCGAGGTCTGACAGCGCAGTGTGTAGCTTTGGATCCCAGTTGACCAAGCGTTTGCCGCGATAGATCAAGCCTTCTTCATGCAGACGAACGAATACTTCTTTGACGGCATTTGATAAGCCATCATCCATGGTGAAACGTTCACGTGACCAATCCACAGATGAACCGAGACGGCGAATCTGTTGGGTGATCGTGCCGCCTGATTGTTCTTTCCATTCCCAGACTTTTTCTAAGAATTTCTCACGTCCGAGGTCATGACGGCTGATGCCTTCAGCGCCGAGTTTACGCTCAACAACCATCTGCGTGGCGATCCCCGCGTGATCAGTACCTGGTTGCCATAAGGTATTGTGACCTTTCATGCGATGAAAACGAGTCAGCGCATCCATGATTGCATTGTTAAAACCATGACCCATGTGCAGGCTACCTGTCACATTTGGCGGTGGAATCATGATGGTGAACGGCGCACCTGTGCCTGATGGTTTAAAGTAACCATTTGCTTCCCACTTGGCGTACCAGTGCGCTTCAATCGCAGCAGGATCGTAAGTGGTAGCGAGCGTGTTGTCGAGTGTCGTTTGCGTGGTGGTCGTATCAGATGCAGTCATGATGTTTTACAGAGATTCCCAAAAATGCTAGAAAGCGAATAATAAAATTGGTGACTATTGTAGCGGATTTTGAGGGTAAATTTTGGATTGATCTTAGACAGTTTTGCGAATGAATGTGTGAACGGTCAACCATATGTTTGTCGTGTAATTTGCATGGAAATTTAGTCAACTGTCAAAAATCAGATATTGTCAAAGATATGGTTTGTAATAACATATGAATGACTTTTCAATTACGAGAGTAATCAGACATGAAACCGACGATTCGAGGACAACTTGCCCATAAGACGATCTGGATTACTGGCGCATCGAGTAGCATTGGTGAAGCGTTGGCGATTGCTTGTGCTGAACGTGGTGCGAATCTCGTACTGAGCGCAAGGCGAATCGATGAGTTAGAACGTGTGAAGGCTGCTTGTTCAGAAGTGGGTCATGGTCGATTTCTCACCGTGTCATTGGATGTGACCGACGATGTGGCTTGTGATACCGCTTATTTTAATATCGCCAAAGAAATGGGGCAGGTGGATTGGCTGATTAATAATGCAGGGATTAGTCAGCGTTCTTTGATTAGTGAAACGATTACTGATGTCGATCGTCGCATCATGGAAGTGGATTACTTTTCGGTGGTGAATCTGACACGTAAGGTCTTGCCAGATATGCTGAAACGTAAAAAAGGTAAAGTCGTCTTTATTTCCAGTGTCGCAGGTTTGGTCGGTACGCAATATCGCGGAAGCTATAGCGCAGCAAAAGCGGCTGTCCATCTCTGGGCAAATAGTTTGCGTGCAGAAGTGGGTGGACAAGGGATTGGTGTGAGCGTGGTCTTTCCAGGTTTTGTCAAAACCAATGTGTCTGTAGCTGCACTTGTTGGCGATGGTTCTGAACTTGGTACGATGGATGATGCACAAGCTGGAGCAATGAGCGCAACTGATTTTGCTGAAAAAACAATCAAGGCACTTTTGGCGGGGCGTGAGTATGTTGTGATTGGCGGAGCGAAAGAAAAAGTCGCAGCATTGTTGTCCCGCGTGTCGCCGACGCTGTTGTATAAAGTGATTCGTCGCGCGAAGGTGCGGTAGTTTTAAGTTGATGTAGGGGCGTCCCTTGTGGGCGCCCTTTTTTTGCATGTTAAGTTAGGGCTCCCACAAGGGGAGCCCCTACAAATTATTTAACATTCTGAGCAGTAGTAGTTCCATTAGCATTGTCAGACGTCGTATCGATGTGATTCACCGCACCACCACCTAACGCTGTGTACAAGTTTACCTGACTGAGCAACGCAGCTTGTTTCAACGTGATCTGAGCTTGCTGTGCGCTGAACAATGAGGTTTGTGCAACGAGTACAGTCAGATAATCACTCACACCTGCTTTAAAGCTGGCATTTGCCAAATCATAGTTGGTTTGTGATGCGTCAACGAGGCGTTGTTGTGCAGCTAAACGATCATCCAACGTTGCTCGAACCGCAAGCACATCAGCAACATCGCGGAATGCAGACTGGATGGTTTTTTCGTACGCAGTGAGTTGAATTTGTTGTTGAACGCGAGCGCTTTCCAACGTTGCTTTGCGTGCGCCATTATCAAAAATCGGTAAGGTAATGGATGGCCCAACATTCCATGCAAATGAACCTGATTTAAAGAGGTTCGACAGGCTAGGACTTGAGTAACCCACATCACCCGTTAGGCTGATTTTTGGGAAATAAGCTGCGCGTGCAACAGCGACATTTGCCCCTGCTGCTTTGAGCGTATATTCCGCTTGAGCAATATCAGGACGGCGTTGTAGCAGTTCACTCGGTAAGCCCGCAGGAAGCAACGGGTTTGTGGTGATCTGATCGACAGCACCTTGTGGAATTAAATCATCTGGTACAGTCGGTAAACCAATGGTCAGCGCTAATAAGTTACGATCTTTTGCGACTTGTGTTTGTGCATTGCCAATGGCAAGTTTGGCGTTTTCTACACTGATCTGGGATTGTTTCACCGGAGCTAAAGAGATGATGCCAGCTTTGAATTGCGCTTGATTCAACTCATAAGATTTCTGCTGAGCATCCAGTGTTTGCTGCGCCAGTTTGAGCTGCTCTTGATCGAAAGCCAGCGCAAGATAGGATTGCGCGATTTGGCTGACGATACTGATTTGCGTGGTTGCACGTGCGCTTTCGGTACTAAAGAAGCTTTGTAATGCTTGATCTTTTAGATTGGCAACGCGTCCCCAAAAGTCTAACTCATAGCTGGTTAGACCTAAACCTGCGGTGTAGGTCGTGGTGTGGTCTGAGCTATTCCCGACAGTGTTTGCGCCAGCATTGATGCCGACTGTAGGCAATTGAGGGGATTTAGCCAATTGATACTGCGCGCGCGCGAGTTCGATGTTCAGCGCTGCGGTACGCATATCGCGATTATTATCCAGACCCAATTGAATCAATTTTTTGAGTTTGGGATCAGAAAAATAATCAGACCAGCCTTTTGCTGCAATCGATGTTTCTGCTTGGCTTGGTAGCGTCTGATTCAGCAGCGTAGGATACGCTGCTGAGGTCAGATTACTTGCTGGCGCTGGATCAGGCTGACGCAAGAGGCTCGTACATGCTGATAACGCCAAAGGTAACGCAAGCACGGTGAAAGCGACTTTCACTGATCTTTGCGCGGATCTGGCATTGCTTTGATTTTCGCGTTGCTTGTTGCATTGATTTGTTTTCATTCTTGAGTATCCAATGTTCCAGAAGATTGCCCAGATGTTGGGGTCGCAGGTATAGCCGAATCAGGACGAGATTTACCTTTAAATACGCTTTTAATCCAGAGATAAAACAATGGGATAAAGAATACGCCAAGTATTGATGCGCTGACCATCCCTCCGATAACGCCTGTACCAATCGCATGTTGACTGCCTGAACCAGCACCAGAGCTAATCGCGAGAGGAAGTACGCCCAAGATAAATGCCATTGAAGTCATGATAATTGGACGGAAGCGGATACGGATCGCATGCAAGATTGATTGTATCAATCCCTCGCCTTGATGTTGTAGTTCAACTGCAAACTCCACGATCAAAATAGCATTTTTTGCGGAGATTCCGATGACAACGAGTAAACCGACTTGCAGGTAAATATCGTTTGCCAGATCGCGGAACCACGTTGCGAGGAGCGCACCCATCACACCCAGTGGCACAACCATGAGAATCGCCGCTGGAATTGACCAGCTTTCATAGAGTGCCGCCAAGCATAAAAATACGATCAGCAATGACAAAGCATAGAGGGCTGGAGCCTGAGAACCAGAAGTTTTTTCTTCCAGTGATAGACCCGTCCACTCAAAACCAATGCCATCAGGTAGTTTCGATACAATATCTTCCATGACTTTCAGGGCATCACCAGAGCTTTTGCCTGGCATTGCATTGCCTTGAATTTCTACAGAGGAGAAGCCGTTGTAACGTTGCAACTGTGGTGGACCATAGCTCCATTGCCCTTGGGTAAATGCAGTTAATGGAACCATTGAACCTGTGCTACCACGAACATACCATTTGCCAAGATCTTCAGGTGACATACGAGAATCTGCATCACCTTGGATATAGACTTTCTTGATACGACCTTGATCAAGGAATTGATTGATATACGACCCGCCCCATGCTGTAGACAGGGTGCTATTGATATCACTAAGCGCCACACCTGTTGCCCCAGCTTGAGCTTGGTTGACTGTCAAACTGTATTGCGGGGTATCTTCCTGACCATTTGGACGAACACCGACCACAGTTTGTTTGTATTTCGGATCAGTTGCTGCCATGCCGAGCAATTGATTGCGTGCAGCCATGAGTTTTTCATGACCTAAGCCCGCGCGATCTTGCAACTGCATGTCAAAACCGTTTGCCACACCCAGTTCAATCACCGCAGGAGGAGGGAAGGCAAAGACCATCGCATCTTTTAACTGTGAGAACGCACCCATTGCGCGACCTGCTAATGCTTTAACGCTTTGATCAGCGCGTGGGCGTTCGCTCCAGTCTTTCATGCGAACGAAAGCAATCCCCGCATTTTGACCAGTGCCACTAAAGCTAAATCCTGCAACCGAGAACACGCCTTCGACAGAATCTTTCTCTTTTTCAAGATAATAGTCTTCGACTTGTTTAATGGTCTTCATCGTGCGCTCTTGTGTCGCGCCCGCAGGAAGCTGGATTTGGGTGAACATAATGCCTTGATCTTCATCAGGCAGGAATGACGTCGGCAAGCGCATAAACAGGAATGCCAATACGCCAATCACGCCCAAATAAATAATCACATAGCGACCGCTTTTTGCCAGCATCTTGGTGACCCATGACACATAGCCATTGCTCGTGCGACCAAAATAACGGTTAAACCAACCAAAGAAACCGCCTTTTTCATGATGGTTTTCATCAGGTGCTTTGAGCAAAATCGCACATAGTGCAGGAGTCAGGATCAACGCTGTGATCACCGAGAGCCCCATCGACGCAATCAGCGTAACTGCGAATTGGCGATAAATCACCCCTGTTGAACCACCGAAGAAGATCATCGGTACAAATACCGCAGACAAGACCACCCCGATCCCAACCAAGGCGCCTGTGATTTGATCCATCGAACGACGAGTCGCTTCTAATGGCCCTAGTTTTTCCTCATGCATGATCCGTTCGACGTTTTCAACCACGACGATGGCATCGTCAACCAGCAATCCGACGGCTAGAACCAGACCAAACAATGTCAATGTATTGATCGAAAAACCACACAGTTTCAAAATCGCAAAGGTACCGAGCAAAACCACTGGAACCGCAATCGTCGGGATCAGCGTTGCACGGAAGTTTTGCAAGAACAGATACATGACCAAGAACACCAGCACAATCGCTTCAACCAGTGTTTCAATCACGTTTTTGATTGACAGTTTGACGACTGGAGTTGTGTCATAAGGTATGATGACATCAAGACCTTGCGGGAAGGTTTTTTTCAGTTCAGCCATTTTGGCTTCAACCGCAGCAGCGGTATTCAATGCATTAGCACCTGCCGCTAATTTAATCGCAACCCCAGCAGCTGGATTACGGTTATAGCGAGCGATGGTGTCATAGTTTTCACCACCAAGCTCAATCCGAGCCACATCACCCAGATGCACTTGCGCACCATTGGCAGTGGTTTTTAGGAAAATCTGACGGAACTGTTCAGGTGTTTGCAACTGGCTTTGTGCAGTGACTGTCGCGTTGAGCTGTTGACCTGCAACGGCTGGCGTACCGCCGAGTTGACCCGCAGACACCTGCGTATTTTGTGCTTGTACCGCACTGATCACATCAGATGTTGTCAGTTGATAGCTATTCAATTTAGCAGGATCAAGCCAAATACGCATTGCATATTGTGTCCCGAAAACCTGAATATCTCCAACGCCTTGCACGCGACTCAGTGGATCAACGACACGACTCACGACATAGTCAGAGATGGCAGCACGATCCATACTGTTGTCTTTAGAAACAAAGCCCAGCACCATCATAAATGTACGGCCTGATTTATTAACCGTGACACCTTGTTGTTGAACTGCTTGTGGAAGCAGGGTTATCCCTGCTTGCAGTTTATTTTGGACTTGAACTTGAGCAATATCTGGATTTGTACCTGATTTAAAGTTCAGGGAAACCGAAACTGCGCCATTCGACGCACTCGTGGAGGACATGTAATACAGCCCATCCAGTCCTTTCATTTGTTGTTCAATAATCTGTGTGACCGAGTTTTCAGCGGTTTTTGCTGATGCACCCGGATATACAGCGCTGACAGTGATGGTAGGTGGAGCAATGCTCGGATACTGAGATACGGACATGGTAAAGATTGATAGCAATCCTGCCAGCATCAACAATATCGCAAGCACACATGCAAAAATGGGCCTGTCGATAAAAAAACGAGACATAGCAACGGCTCCTTAAGATTTAGCAGCAGTTGCTGACATGGTGGATGATGGTTTTACGTTGCTAGTGGCTGTACTTGGTTGTGCATTACTTGGTTGTGCATTTGCTGGAGCATTCGCTGCGGCATCGGTTGGTGTTGCAACCGTCGCATGTACTTTAGAGCCGGGTTTTGCTTTTTGTGAGCCTTCGAGAATGACTTGTTCACCATTTTCAAGACCCCCTGTGACGATCCATTTGTCGCCTTGAGTTGCTCCCGTTTGAATGATGCGCTGACTGACGGTGCCATCAGTCGCAACCACTAAGACGACTGCGTTGCCTTTGGGATCATGCGTCACCGCTTGTTGTGGCAGTAACATCGCATCATTGACCACACCTTGTGTCAGTTTAGATTTGACATACATGCCGGGTAGCAATACCCCTGCTGGATTTGGGATCACTGCGCGTAGGATGACGGAGCCACTGGCAGCATCAACACTGGCGTTAGAAAATTCCAAATGACCTTGATATGGATAGCTGCTGCCGTCTTCTAGCGTTAGGCTGAGGGCTGTACTGTTTGGTTTACTGAGAGAACCTGATTGGATTTGGTGGCGCAGTTTCAACATATCTGCGCTGGATTGGCTGATGTCGACGTACATCGGATCCATCTGTTGAATCGTGACCAATGGCGTGGCTTGATTAGCGGTAACTAGAGCTCCAGCAGTAACGTTAGATACACCACTTTGACCTGTGATCGGGGATCGAATCGTTGCGTAGCCCAGATTGATTTGTGCTGTTTTCAATGTGGCTTGGCTTGACGCGAGATCTGCCTCAGATAGAGCAACTTGTTGCATGGCATTATCGTAGTCGAGTTTACTGACCGCATTGGTTGCGATGAGATCTTTATAACGCTGAGCAGTGACTTTGAGTGCAGCAAGATTGGCTTTGTTGCGTTGAACCGCAGCACTTGCAGCGTCAACCGCAGCACTATAAAGGGCAGGGTCGATCTGATAGAGCGGTTGCCCTGCTTTAACCACACTGCCTTCTTGGAACAGACGCTTTAAGATCACTCCGCTCACCTGTGGAATAACTGGCGATAATTGGAATGCACTTGTTCGTCCTGCTAACTCAACATATTGAGTAATCGGTGCACGCTGTGCAACGGTCACGATCACTTCTGGTGGTGGCGCACTTGCACCAGCACCGCCAGCCGCAGCTTCTTTTTTGCCACATGCGGTCAGTGCAATGCTGACAGATAGAGTCGATAGCAGGAGGAGAGTCGGCCAAGCGGTTGATTTGTTATGGAGCGAAGGATTTTGTGTCGATTGACGCGATTTCATAGCAACCTCGAATGGACTTTTGTGTTGTAGGCAGTTGGAGCTGCAGCCTATTGGTGCGTTATTTAACGTAATAAATCAGTATTAGATTGAGGTTAAATCAAATCATGTGAAAAATCGCATACTCATAAAAACATCTTGATGATGCTGAGCATAGAAATGATTCATGAAGTTAGGATTAATAGCATCATCAGTCAGGAATAGAAAGCGTACTGAATAGTATTATAAGTTGAAAAGAGTACTGCTTAGTACAAATTGGTGCAAGCGATTATTGTTATTAATTTTTAACAAACTTAATCTTAATTTGAAACACATCGTTCTAATAGTGAAACAATGAAAAATATTATGGTTTGGATCTATTTGAATCTATTGCGAATAGATCAGACGAAGTCAAATCAAATCATCACACTATGATGATTTGGCGGGTTTCTTTTTAATCAGAGTGTTCTCGTCTAAATTTGTTTTGAGCGGTGGCAAAAAGAAATCTGTTGGACGTGTAAAGAAATGTCCGATAATTAATTTACCTAATGAAATCCATTCACCATACGATACGCCGCGTGCTTTGAGTGCGACAAATAAGGCGAGTGAAAAACTGACTAATAAGTTTGTCATTCCGATCAGTAATACACCCAAAAATGAAATAGCAGCTATACCCATATTGGCGCTAGAACCGAGTGCATACATGGATTGAGCGAAGTTCACTGAGGCAAAAGCAATGTGCCTAATATCTAAAGGCAAACCTAAAATATAACCCAGCGTGCCCATGCTACCGAGCATAATTCCAAACCAGAAGTTCCCAGCCAAAGCGCCGAGATTGTTTTCAATATAACGAGATACTTGATCTAATCGTTTGGCAGACATGATCTTAATTAAGCGTGGGTGTTGGCGTAGACGTGCTCCAACCTGATGATAAACTGACAAATTGTCATAATACCCCGTAATCAAACCTGATAAAAATAAACAAACGCCCGCGATTGCAGCATGTGGAATTGCAAGAGATGTGAATGGATTGAGGCTATGAAGTAATGAGTGCGCAGCATCATGCGAGAGTAGTGATTGATGAAAAAACGTCTGCCATAAATAAGTAATGAGTAGACCGATTGGCATGGCGATCATGATGTTGCCGAGGATCGCAACCAGTTGTGTCCGCATGATATTGACTGTGAGTCGCGCCAAATCTGTTAATTGATCATTTTGATTTTTCTTTGTCTTTTCAGCATGGTGTACGGTTGCTGCAATTGTTGCAGCCGTCATGGCCGGCTGTTTGGTCGCAACCGTAAAGTGCAGCATATGGATCAGCATAAATCCAAATGAGTAATTCATGCTATTAAAAAGTGCTTTTACAAACGGTGCTAAAGTTAACCGCCCAAATAGCACTTTAATCGTTGCCATCACCGCGATGATTGCACCCGCACCCATCGCTGAGCGCATCATTGCAAAATATCCTCGACGATTGTCGGTGACATAATGATCACCAGTCTTACTCGCATTTTCGGTTACTTGAAGTGCCATGAGTTCGGTATTGGTCGACACTAAGTCTCTAATGCTGGCGTGATTTTTTTGATCATCGGCAAGTATTTGCAGTGTGCGTTGTATGGGGTTATCAGGATAGGCAGCCGCATTTTTATGCAAGATCGTTTGGTTATGCGCTTCAATCATGGAGAGTTTTAAATAGGGGCTACGCTGGAATCCGAGTAATAATTCAAGCAAAAGCTCCATGCGCGCGAGACTTTGTTCAATCCGAATCATTAAATTTGTTAAATGAATGCTGACACCATATCGCCGTGTGTTTTTTCGGACACGACACACAATATCTCGGCATTGCTCAATCATGACCGTGATAGGTCGTTCATCGGGCGGAGTTCGCTCAGATACGCTGGGATTATCATCCAAATAGAAAGGCTGATAGCTTTCAATAAAGGCGATGACTTCTCGATTTTGAGCCATAAATGGCGATTCAAACTCATCAATGCTAGGGTCAATCCGCATTAAATCTCGCTCAAGTCCCATTGCGGCGACGCGATAAGACAATATCATCAGCGCATTAAATATATGATTTTGAGAGGATTGTATAAGAGGAGGTTTTGGCTGTGTTGTTGAGAGAGTGTTTGACAGTCGATGCCACTGCTTAGGTTGAATGTGCTTTAGCCAGCGAATATCACTCGATTTATAAAATACGATTTGAAATAGAGCACTGATTCGATCTTCTGCTTGAAGTGGCGGCAAAATCCGCCATGTCAGACGCTGTGCCAGCGTTGTAAAGAAACCATCATTACTGAGAATCCCTTGATCACTATAGAAATATGCAGGAGAGTAAGTTTCCAGTAAATTCAGAACATAGTTGGTTAAGCATGTTGCATGGGCTGGTTGGCTATCAAAGTCATTCATCCATAGGTCAAAACGCTCTGCGATTTCAGACGTGTTGTAGCTGGAGGATGGACGTAATTGTTCAATTAAATCAATGAACGGTTGTGCTGATGGGGAGCTGGAATCAGTTTGTGTCAACATCTCTGCATAGCATGTTGAAAGTGCTGCGTTGAATGTTTCAGGTGATACTGTAGAGATTGCCTCTTGCAAAATTGGGTTACTTTTTTTTGAAATGCTTGGCATAAATAGGATTTTATCCTTTCTATTCAATAGATTTTTGATCTCATCAGGCGTATCACTTTATTCTAAATATAAATTGTGATTTGTATAAATCATGAGGTTGGATGGTTATCACTGTTATTGATTCATATCCAAGAATAGGAATAAATTGATGATTGTATTTATAAGTTATTAATGTTTATATGAATTATTGTTTTTGGTTTTTGTGTTCTGTTACACTTCTGAGCCATTCATAGAATGGCTTTATGCTGGTGTTTAAGATTAATTCAGGCGTTCTAATGCAAGGAGTGCTAAGTTAATTAATGCCTGCTTATAGATCGAATCGGGTAGTGGATGAAGTGCTGCGATCGCGAGCTCTGTTTCTTGTTTTGCGCGCATTTGGCAGTATTCTAAGCCGCCGCTGGTTTTTACTAAATGAATGATTTTATTCAGATCCTCAAGTCCGCCAGTTTGAATGCTATGACGAATCATTTCGTTATCTTTAATATGCACACGTTGCATTGTTGCGATCAGTGGTAATGTCGGTTTTCCTTCAGCGAGATCATCACCGATATTTTTACCCAGCGTTGCCGCATCAGAGGTGTAATCTAAAATATCATCAATGATTTGGAACGCGTTTCCGAAGTGTTCACCGTATGCCTTGAGCGGGGCGCGCAAATGTTCTGTCTGTGCAAGCAAAGCAGCACCTTCAGTGGCAAGCATGAAAAGGCGAGAGGTTTTGCCGTAGATAATCTGTAGATAATCCGCTTCGGTTGAATCTGGATTATGCTGATGCTGTAGTTGTAATACTTCGCCTTCTGCAATTTCACAAGTTCCACTCGACATGATGTGCAGCAGTTCTAAATCACCCAATTTGACCAATAAATCAAACGCGCGAGCAATTAGATAATCTCCAACTAATACTGCCGTTGCATTCGTCCATGTCGCGTTGGCTGTTGGACGCCCGCGACGTAAGCCTGATTCATCGACCACATCATCGTGAACGAGTGTGGCGGTGTGGAGCATTTCGATAATTGCTGCCAGTTTTAAGTGTTGATCCGTTTGTTTGGAATCATTGCTAAGCGCAAAACCACATGCGCGCGCAGCAAGTAATGACATGAGTGGGCGCATACGCTTGCCACCCGCTTCAACAACATAGCTACTTACGCTCAATACCAAAGGTACTTTAGAGTTAATGCCTGTTTTGATGAAATGATCCATTGCGGCAAAATCATCAGCGACAGGGCGTAAGATACTATTGAAGTCGGTCATTTATTGAACTGCTCTAAAAACAAATATTTCGAGATCTCATACCTGAGATGTTGTGCTGGATTTTACATGGATTATGAGGATTTTTCTTTCCCTTTGATGCAAAATCGTGCTCATCCTAACCGTCTGGGAACTGAACTTCCAGTGTGTCTATTTAAAAATTATGAAAAAAATTAATATGGAAAAATAAACGCATAAAAGATAAATAAAAGCGGCGATAAAATGTTCAAAATATTGCTTGTCGTTGTGGTTTAAAATCTCTACAATGCGCGGTCTAATGATTTGTATGAATCAACCCAGTGACGCAGGTTTGAAGCCAGAGACAATTTTAGTCGCTGCACCGCGAACACGGGTCTTTGTTGAGTGCTAAATATGAGTGCATATGCAGTAATTAAAAGCGGTGGTAAACAGCACCGTGTTGTAGTTGGTGAATACTTGAAAGTTGAATTGCTGAAAGCGGCAACTGGCGAAAGCATCACTGATAATGAAGTTTTGATGGTTGTGGATGGTGACAAAATCCAAATCGGTGCGCCTACTGTTGCTGGTGCAAGCGTAACTTACGAAATTTTGAGCCATGGTCGTCATGACAAAGTTCGTATCGTGAAGCATCGTCGTCGTAAGCACTACCACAAAGAACAAGGTCATCGTCAATGGTACACAGAAATCAAAATCACTGCGATCAACGCATAATTTTTGATTTTTTGTTCCAAACTTTGTTTTTAAATTTATTTTACGCTTGAGGAGTTAAAACTCATGGCACATAAAAAAGCTGGTGGATCAACCCGCAACGGTCGCGATTCCAATCCTAAGATGCTTGGTGTGAAAGTTTACGGCGGTCAAAAAGTCGTAGCGGGTAACATCATTGTTCGTCAACGTGGTACTGAATTCCACGCAGGTACAAACGTTGGTATGGGTCGTGACCATACTTTGTTTGCAACTGCTGATGGCATCCTGCGCTTTGCGGTTAAAGGTGCATTTGGTCGTCGCTACGTATTCGTAGACCCAATCCAAGCATAATTCTTTTTTAGAATTTGTTTGAAAAGAAGTCCGCCGTTTGGCGGATTTTTTTATGGGCGATCAATAAAGGAGTATGCTAGGAGGAAGCATAAAAGTATTTAAAAAAAAATTGAATACAAAGTAATCAAACAGGCGATTTAATAAGCATTGAATGTCAAAATGAGAAAAAATATAAATATTATATTTGAATGGGTTATTGTAATTTTGGCATGCAAAGACTGTTATCTGTCATAAGCTGACATTGACTGTTGTCAACTTTGTGTTATGTTAGCGAGAAGTCCTTCATGATTGATTAGGGTAACATAATGAGCCAGAAACATTTTGACGTATTGATTGTTGGTGCAGGTATCTCTGGAATTGGTATTGCGTGTCATCTAAAACGCGAATGTCCAAAGAAAAGCTTTGCGATCCTAGAGCGCCGTCAAGCAATGGGTGGGACTTGGGATTTATTCCGTTATCCTGGTATCCGTTCTGACTCGGATATGTCAACTTTTGGCTATGAATTTAGACCTTGGACAGAGTCAAAAGTACTCGCAGATGGCGCGTCAATTCGTGGTTATCTGAATGATACCGCTAAAGAATACAATATTGAAGATCATATTAATTATCAACGTCACGTCAAAAAAGCATCTTGGTCATCTAAACAAAAGTTATGGACTTTGTCTGTCTACAATGAAGTGACGAAGCAAGCTGAAGAATGGACTGCTGATTTCTTGCTCGGTTGTACAGGCTACTATAACTACGACCAAGGCTATAGCCCAGAATTCCCAAATCAAGATCGCTTCAAAGGTCAAATTATCCATCCGCAACATTGGCCAGAAAATCTGGACTATAGTGGCAAACGTGTTGTGATTATTGGTAGTGGTGCGACTGCGATTACGCTGGTGCCATCGATGGCGGGTAAAGCGGGTCATGTCACGATGTTACAACGCTCTCCAACTTATATTGCGACCGTACCATCGATCGATTTTGTATACGATCGATTGAAGAAAGTGCTTCCTGGCAAGCTGGCTTATAAAATCACTCGTGGCCGTAACATCGGTCTACAAAAAGCAATTTATGAAATGTCTTTAGCGCAGCCTAAAGTGATGCGTAAATTGCTTCTCACTGCCGTAAAACATCAAGTCGGCAAAAACATTGATATGCGTCATTTCACCCCGAACTACAATCCTTGGGATGAGCGTCTGTGTGTGGTACCTGATGGCGACTTGTTTAAAGTGCTGAAACAAGGTCAGGCGAGCATCGAAACAGATCATATTGAATCATTTACCGAAGATGGCATTATCCTCAAATCGGGCAAAATATTGAAAGCAGATATCATTGTGTCTGCAACTGGACTCAATGTACAAATGCTCGGTGGTACAGAGGTTGAGGTTGATGGTAAAACATTTAACCCGAATGAAAATCTGATGTATCAAAGCATTTTGGTTGAAAACGTACCGAACGCTGCGTTGATCGTGGGTTATACCAATGCATCATGGACATTGAAGGTTGATATTGCAGCTGAATATATCTGTCGCTTGCTGAATTTTATGGACAAAAAAGGTTATCAAACCGTTGTTCCACAAGATCATGAGGGATGTAAAACTGAAAACACAGTTATGGGTAGCATACATGCAGGCTATATTGCGCGTGCGGCTAAAACCTTGCCACGTCAAGGTTCAAAAGCACCATGGCTTGTGATGAATAATTATCTGGCTGATCGTGTGCACTTGCGCAAGAGTTCATTTGAAGATGGTTATTTGAGATTCGATAATAAAGAATCTAAACCGAAAGCCAAGAGTAAAGTCTTGGGTGCTTTAAGTGCTTAATGACCGCAAAATTTGAATGTAAAAAATCCGCCTGTATTTGGCGGATTTTTTATGGGAAGTTAGGAGTGGGGATAGCGTTATAGTCTCAAATTGAGCATGTTTATTTAAAGAATGCTCCCATAACTAAAACGATAATCACAGCAGCAATGCACCATTCTAACCATGTCTTAGGCATGAGAGGATGACCTGATTTTTTGACTTCGGCTTCAAGTGCCGCCATGTCGGCTTCGACGATCATTTGGTCTAAACGAGGTAGCATACTGGCAGCATCGGCATGACCTTTTTGTGCGGCGATGTTCAGCCAATGACGTGCTTCCTGAAGGTTTATTGGACCGCCTTTGCCTGTTAAATAAGCATTTGCAACAGCAATACAGCCATTAATATTGCCTCGGTGAGCGAGCTTTAATAAGTAGTCTCTTGATGTTTTCTCATTTTTTTCAACAAAAAGGCCTTCACTGTAAAAATAAGAAAGCTGAGTGAGTGCATCGGTATTACCAAGTTGCGCAGCTTCTTTTAAAGGGTCAATCGATTTTGCCCTTTCTTCCATCGATAGATTCTTGTCTTCAAAAATCTGTCTTGCTTGCTCAAAGAGAGCCGCACCTTGATTTGTTGAACTATTCGAATGATTTAATGTTGATTGGTTAGACAAGGATGAATTATGTTGATTCATCGAAGTGCGTTGCGCAGCTGCTACTGATTTATTAAAAATCAAAGGTAAGCGAGGTTCTAGCATGGATTCTGGCAAATCTTGTTTACCTTCATCCATTCGCCTGATGACAGTCGCCTCTAAGTCGATGACTTGTCCATTATTTTTTTCTTTAGAGACAGAATACCAATATTCTTTAAACACTTTGGGCCAAAATAAAGAAGGCAGGATGATTGCTTCACCTAGAGTTTGTTCAGAAATAATAATTGGAAAATACGGTAAGGTGAGCATTCCATCAGGCAAGTGCATCCGCCAAAACCAAACGCTCGACATACGCAGAGGCAGGGGTGCAAGACTTTGTGGAAACGGAAAGTTGATAAGACGAGTACGCTCATTAGTGAGATGTTCGGCGTATTTGCGTTGATCTTCTTGCTCAGGTGTTGTGCCTTTCAATGCAAAAAGTTGTTTTGCTGAATTATGCAATGTATATATGTCGGTTTGTCCTGTTGGATCAAAGACAATTTCACCTGGGCATGATGCGCCTTCAGACTTGAACATTAAGCTATTGGCTTGAACTAAGGCTGCCCACACGACCTTGCCAGTTCGATATAGCGAGGGCATGGCGGTAATTTGGCTATATAACTCATCACCTTTCATCCATGGTGGCGGAACAACTTGTAAGTAGCTGCGATATTTGAGCGGCAACTGATCAACCAACTGTGGAACATCAATGTTTGCAATCATGTCACGATATGATGCTGCGATTTCATCTTGCTCTGAATCACCAGCGGTGGGCTGCGATGTTTCTTTAGGCGTAGTTTGTGCCAGTGCTTCAATAAAACGCAGCTCTTGAGTATTCAGAAAATCTACTGAGGCAGGCTTGGTGTCCAACTCAGGAATAACGACGTCAACAAAACAGTCTTTCCATAAACTTTTCTGGGTAAAACCTGAAATAAAGCCAAAAGCCCCTTCATAAAATGCGTCGATGACAGCCTGCATTTTGGCAGGAGGAAATGGAGGTGTCTCCATATTCATCGCCACAGAATGAACTTGGAAATCGTGATCTTTATTTTTCTTTTGATAAGGCACGATGAAGCTAAGCTCAAAGGGGTCGTCATTATATCCACGTACCTCGATCGCAAATCCATCGGTGCGACCCGTTGGTAAATTAGCGTACATATCATAAGCGAAACTTTGGTATGGCAGGTTTTCAGGATTGTTTTTCAAATCTTGTAGACCTCTGTCTACTCCATTTTCCCCTACGATTGCGACAAGTAATGATTTTTCGCCATGACGATTGAGCTTGGTGGGATGATGAAAGCCGTCATCTTGGACACTAAAAGTTGCCATCGCTGCGAGAAAGCCTGCGTCTTTCATAGCAGTAGTCAGAGGTTCGGAAATTACAACGGGCTGTTCAGAGTAGGTTGGAGTCGTATTGGATGGAAAATAAGTTACATTTCCATTGGGCAGCCTTCCAATAATTCTTTTAACGTATCCGATACAAGAGTATTCTTCATTATTCGGATCATAATCTGGATCAAATAAAATCGCTGTGAGCACTTCCAGTGGATGTTGGTACATATTTCCAATGCGATATGTAGCATGCATTTCAAAACGACGTTCTAAATCTGGTTGTTGGATTAATTGTTGATACTCATCAAAACTAAACCATTTAATGACTTCACGAGAATGTTTAGCGATAAGCATTCCTAAATAAAAACCAATTAAGAGCAGTGCATTAGTTTTTTCAGTATTTGTAATAAAATCTTTGTATTTATTAACGGTTAGTTGTTCAGTTCTTTTGATCGTCAGTAACAAACGGTCAATTTCTTCTACGCTTCGTAATGAGTCATCAAAGGTAATGAGTTCTAGAGCTTTTCTGTAAGCATTTCCACCGGGCATATATTTTTTATTGCGAATCGCATCTAAATAAATTTTGCACCATTCATTTTGATCAGTTTCATGATTTTCGCTCACCACATGGCATCGTTCTTCCACATACGATACGCACGTATGATGACCTTGACCATGTAGAATATCTGCAAATAAACCGAGCGGCAGACAGACGTTACCGTTAATAATCGCAACAATGGATGAGTAAAAATTACGTTCTAGTCCATAGTCGCTTGATAAACGATTAACCGCTTCATCGTAGTTATACCACTGGACGGATTTTTTTGTTTGTTTGACAACGACTTCAATCAGATAAACAGCAACCATCAGAATGAAATTTTGCCCACCTTCTTGTTCCATCAATGAGTTTGGAGTTTCGCCTTGTTGGTGTAACTGTTTTAAGAGCTTATCTAGTGGTGGCAGACTTGATAGCCCATAATCCAAAGAGAGAGCAAATAGCTCATGAGCGTACAGCAATCCATCACTAGGTATCGTTTTACTGTCGAGATTTTTTAAAAGTTGTTGCGCTTGTTCTTCCGTTTTCGTATTCATTATATTTCCAAAAATAATCTATTTTAATCAACGCTTGATAGCGTATCGACAAAGCATCCTTGTCGTAAAGTTAAAATTTAGTAACTTGTGGAGTATTTGATCTCATTGCATGGCATACATCAGATTGGATGACATTGATGATTGCTTTTAGTTTGTCTGATTAATTCATTAATGTTAATTCTATTTAATATTTGTTTCGGATTAATTATCTTATATTTTAATTGGTTATATCTGCTTAAAAAAGCCCGTCTTAAAACTGTCATATTTCAGGACTACGATGAAGTACAAGTAATAGATCATCATCGGAAAGTCATATGCAAGCCACTATGCTTCGCTCAGGTCCAATTCTACGTTTTATGCCTAAAACTGCATTGAAAAGTTTTAAGCAAAAACCACCCAAAAAAGTCGCGGCACTGAAATGTGAAATTGCCAGCGATGCAAAAACGATTGCGGAAGTGCAGCGTTTTCGCGCTCGGGTTTTTGGCGAAGCATATAACATTTACTTTGATCAAGGTACGGACATTGATCGCTTTGATGAGTACAGCATTCATATCCTTGTTCGCGATACAAAGACCAATGCCATCGCGGCGTGTACTCGTGTCGTGACGCCGAAAGCAAAAGAAAAATTAGGCAGTTACTATTCAGAGTTAGAGTTCAATTTAACGGATTATTTAAAAGATAAAGAAGAAGTCTACGAAATTGGTCGTACCTGCGTGGATGAGGCTTATCGTGGTGGTAAAGCATTGTCCGTGCTTTGGATGGGCATGGTGCCGCTCATTGTCCGAGAGTTGGAAGCGAAGCATCTGATCGGTACGGTTAGTGTGAATTTAGGAGTTAAAAGCGAAAAGATTATCGCGACACAAGGTTATATCCAAGATAAAGCCAAAAGTAAAAAAATTATAAGTTTGAAGGCATTTAATCTGAAAGAGTATTTGCTCGAAAAACAAAATGAGTCTGATTTTTTTGAATCAGATGAGCAAGATATTTCATTGAAATATCGTAAAAAAGACGTGCCGTCGCTGATTAAAAAATATCGTAGTGTTGGTGCGGTGTTTTCAAAAGAAGCTTATTTTGATCAAGATTTTAATTGTGCAGATTATTTTGTAGCGGTTAAGGTTAATAAACGCCTGCTGCTCAAACTAAAACTAGTTTGTAAAATCATTGATATGAAGTCTAAAAAGTAAGTTTTTATAATCGTAATGATCAGTCGAAATCGTTAAAAAGATGCTGCTTAAAGCAGCATCAATAATCCCGCACCCAGCACGCCAATCAAGCAGGCATAGGTTGAAAATAATAATCGCGGAACGATATGTTTGGGAATGAATCCCACTCCGCGAATAAATCCTGCACTCATTGCCCAAAATAGCAAACTTGCTGCACCATGATTGGCGATCCCTTTCTGCACCAAGAGTTGAGGGAGAATGCTGACAAATAAACAAATACCCAGTGCAATGATCAATGGTAATAGCGCAATTTGGCTATGACCTTCGGCATCGCTCTGTACCAATGTTTGTGGTTCTATAGGTAGATTTGACATCATGACTCCTCAAAAATAGATGCAGAAGTGGGTAAAACGAGCACTGATTCAGTGCTCATCTTTTGTCATTTGGTTGAGGCGATCTTCTTCTAGCTCGCCCCACATCCCATTGAGAATGGACAGTAGAATCGCAAAGCCCACACCGAGTACCCAAGCGAAATACCACATAATTTCATTCCTTTAATCAAAGTAGGTTAATAAGTGCTGTGGCTGTTTTCTTTGATGTAAGCCGCAGTGACTTTGCCGCGCATGACTGCATATGCCCAACTGGTATAAAACAGGATGATCGGCACAAAGATCAGTGCTGCGATGAGCATGATAAACAACGTCATATGACTTGAAGTCGCGTCCCATGCAGTTAGGCTGGATTTAAAGTCATTGGATGATGGCATCAGGAACGGAAACATTGATACGCCAGCCGTACCAATCACGCCTGCGATGCCTAAGGAAGACATTACAAAAGCCAAGAGTGATTTCCCACTTTTTGCAAGGCCAAGCGCGCCCAAGAATCCAACATAAGCCAATGCAGGGAAGGCCATTAGTAGCGGCCAACGTTGATAGTTGTTTAACCATGCGCCTGTTTCGCGAACGACAGTTTTGGATAACGGATTAGAGAAGCCATTTGGATCAATTGCCGAGGTGATACGGAAACCTTGGATGCCATAGGCAACCCATAAGCCTGCAAGGCTAAACATCACTAATAAGGCAATTCCCAGCACGATAACCCACGCACGCGCACGGCGTTGAATGTCGCCTTCAGTGCGATGCATCAGATAAACACCGCCATGAAAAGTGATCATCGCACTTGAAATCAAACCACAGAGCAATGCAAATGGGTTGAGTAATGCCCAGAATGAACCGTCATAGGTTGAGACCATATTGGTATCAAAGTGGAACGGGACGCCTTGCAGCAAGTTACCAAACGCGACACCAAAAATCACAGGTGGAATGAAACCGCCGATAAACAGACCCCAGTCCCAAGCTGAACGCCATGTTGGGTTGTCAATCTTACTGCGATAATCAAAACCAACTGGGCGAAAGAACAGTGCCCAGAGTACGACCATCATCGCCCAGTAAAATCCAGAGAATGCTGTTGCATAAACAAATGGCCAAGCGGCAAAAATTGCACCGCCCGCAGTGATGAACCAGACCTGATTGCCGTCCCAGTGCGGTGCAATGGTGTTGATCATGACGCGTCGTTCGATATCGGTTTTGCCCACGAATGGGAGTAATGTACCCACCCCCATATCGTGTCCATCCATGACGGCGAAGCCGATCAACAAAATGCCCACCAACACCCACCAAATCACCCGCAGGGTCGAATAATCTAGAATATCAATAATCATGTGATGCCCCTTTTAGTGTGCTGCGGTGACTGAGTCATGCGGTGCTTCATTCATATAACGACCTGTACCCAGACTGCCAGGACCTTGGCGAGTAAACTTGATCATCAGATACATTTCGACAATCAGGAGTACGGTGTAGAAGCCGATAAAACCAAACAGTGATCCATAGATACTTTCTACCGAAAGTGTCGATACAGAGAGATGCGTTGGTAATACGCCATAAATTGTCCAAGGTTGACGACCATATTCTGCAACAACCCAGCCGAGTTCGATGGCAATCCATGGTGCAGGAAGCATGAAGAATGCAAACTTGAATAACCATGCTTTACGTTTTTCAAAACCTGGACGTAAGGTATGCCAAAATGACAAGCCAAACAGAATCAGCATGAGTACACCCATACCAACCATGATACGGAAGCTCCAGAACATCGGTGCGACGCGTGGTACGGTGGAATCAACGGCGAGTTGAATCTGTGCTGGTGTTGCATCTTTGACATTCACGACATATTTTTTCAGGAGTAAACCAAAGCCGAGGTCGGCTTTGTGAGCTTCAAAAGTAGCTTTACTTTGACTGTCTGATGGGTTGGCGCGTAATGCTTCGAGTGCAGTGACCGCTTGAATTCCAGATAAAATACGCTCGCGATTTTTGTCTTTAATTTCAATGATGCCTGGGATTTGTTTGGTCAAAGAGCGAGTGCCGATGATGCCCATCACCCATGGAATCTGTACTGACCAATCGTTACGCATTGCTGATTCGTTCGGCATCGCGATGAGATTGAATGGTGCTGGTGCAGGTTCGGTATGCCACATCGCTTCGATGGCAGCCATTTTGGTTTGTTGCGCCTCTCCGACGGTGTAGCCAGATTCATCGCCAAGTACAATGACTGATAATACTGAGGCAAGTCCAAACGCTGCCGCAATTCGATAGCTGCGTTTAGCAAACTCAACGTTAATGCCTTTGAGTAAATACCATGATGAAATCGCCAACACAAAAACAGACGCACATGCATAGCCAGCAGAAACGGTATGAACAAATTTTGCCTGAGCATCTGGGTTAAAGATCAACGCCCAGAAGTCACTCATTTCCATACGCATCGTTACATAGTTGAACTCGGAGCCCACTGGATTTTGCATCCAGCCGTTGGCGATCAAAATCCACAATGCCGATAGATTGGTACCGATTGCCATGAGCATCGTGACGAGAAGATGCTGTACGCGAGACAAACGATCCCAACCAAAAAAGAACAGTCCGATAAAGGTCGATTCAAGGAAAAACGCCATCAGACCTTCGATTGCCAGTGGTGCGCCAAAAATGTCACCGACATAGTGAGAGTAGTACGCCCAGTTGGTTCCAAACTGAAACTCCATGGTGATCCCTGTGGTGACACCCAGCGCGAAGTTAATCCCAAACAATTTACCCCAAAAGCGAGTCATGTCTTTGTAGATCATTTTCCCTGTCATGACGTAGATGCTTTCCATGATGAGAAGAATCCACACCATGCCCAAGGTCAATGGGACGAACAAAAAATGGTAAAGTGCTGTCACGGCAAACTGTAACCGAGACAGATCAACCAGATGTTCACTGATCATTACACGCTCCTTAGCATTCGTTTGAATGCGATTTTCTTAAGAAAAAATTAATGTGATGTGGATAGCATATGTGTGGCAGCAGATGACGCATCGACTTTGACTGTGCGACCAGAAACCCAATAGAACCAAATGCCATACAACAGAATGAGTTTTATAATTAAAACGATGACAATATCTTTGATTAGTTTTTGATCATTGGCTTTCATGAAATGCCCCCATTTGCAGCTAGTATTTCAATTATTGTGCCAAATCGTAATTTTTTGTTAATTTGTTGAAATTAATTGAAAAAACTAAAATATGTGATTTAATGAGAGCGAAATACCTGTCGGAACTGGCAGTTGATATGACATAATTGTCATGTCAGATTTAACCTAACATGTCATTCTTTAAGTCATTTATTTGGGGAAAGAAATGGCCGTTCTCGATGTACTGCGTTCTTTGATTGAAAGGTTGCCTGAACCTATTTTATTGTTTGATGCGGATTTTCATATCTTAGGCGTCAACGATGCTTATGCGCGTACATTTGATGAACAGCCAGATAACATGGTTGGTCAAAAATGCTATCAGATTTTGCATCAGATCGATCATCCTTGTGGCACAGATCAACACCCCTGTCCACTGCAAATTGCCCAGCAAACTGGCGCGCGTGTCGAGGAAGTTCGAAATCAATGTAGTCGTCAAGGTGCAAGACGAGTACGCGTAGAACTCATTCCGATTACGCCAGATGAATCAGGTCAACAATATTTTATTAATCGAGTTCATCGATTGGACGCCGTCAGTGATCTGATAAAGACTGAACTGGTGGGTGAGTCCGCTGCTTTTCAGTCGATGATGAATTTGGTCGAGCGGGTAGCACGCTCAAGTACGACAGTATTGTTGTTGGGTGAGTCGGGCACAGGTAAAGAGCTCGTTGCTCATGAAATACATAATTTGAGTGTCCGTCATAATAAGAACTTTGTGGCGATTGATTGTTCAGGTTTGCCAGAGACCTTGTTTGAGAGTGAGCTATTCGGTCATGAGCGCGGAGCGTTTACTGGCGCAACTAGTGCGCGTGCCGGGTTGCTTGAGACTGCTCATGGCGGCACTTTGTTTATTGATGAAGTCGGCGATATTCCTTTAGGTTTGCAAGTCAAACTGCTGCGTTTTTTAGAAACAGGAACTTATCGTCGATTAGGCTCAACAACCATTCGACATGCTGATGTGCGGATTATTTCTGCGACTCACCAGCCGTTGTTGGATCGGGTAAAACAGCAGTTATTTCGTCAGGATCTTTATTATCGCTTAAGTGCATTTCCAATCCAGTTGCCGAACTTAAAGGCGAGGATTGATGATATTCCGATTTTGGTGACGACGTTATTGCAACGGATTTCTCTGCGTGAACAGCATGCATTTAGTATTGATCAAGATGCTATTCAGTATTTAAAGACACTTGAGCTCAAAGGTAATATTCGCGAGTTGCGCAATTTGCTTGAGCGCGCAGTGGTTTTGGCTTCTTCTGCATTGATTCGAGTACACGATATTCAGCAAGCCTTGGCACTGGAAAATACCCATACAGAGTTTCATACGCTTCTTGAACCATTAGCATCTCATGATGCCGCGAAGCCACTGAAAGCGTTAGAGGATGATTTATTGCTGAATTTGCTCAATAATCACCGTGGGAATAAAAGACAGCTTGCAGAAGCGCTTGGAATTAGTGAGCGTACGCTATATCGCCGATTGAATAAGCTGGCTTAAGGATGAGTGTTTATAGGCTATAGGCGGTAATAGTTAAAATGTATTTTGTAGAGTTGTTGCTTTAAAGTCTTCCCTTTCAAGGGGAAGGAGAAAAGCATTTGGCACTCTTTTTCAGTTTTAATTATTAATGAGCACATCGCTTTTTTAGAATAGATATAGATATCGCATTTCTTTTTATTTTCTCCATATTTTTACGCAACTCTATCCAATAAACTGTCATTTATGTAAAAACGCACACAAAACCGCAGTGGAATACGTCGTCAACACACGTCAAAATACAAACATTCATAGAGATACTTGAATAAATTGGGGAAATTACAATGAGTCGCTCTTTTGGCGTATTGGCAGTATCGATTGCTTTGGGTTTAGTTGGAGTGATGCCTGTAGTTGCAAATGCTGCAACTGGGCAAATGACGACACAAGTTGCTGCGACAGAGGCACAAGCCACAGCAAAGTTAAATGGTTTATTGGGAAAAATTAGCAGCTTACAAGCAAATTTTAGCCAGACGACTAAAGCAACGACACCGACTAAATCTATTCCACAAAAGCAGGGTTTGAAATCTAGTCATTTGGGACAGACTTTTAGTGGTGTGATGCAAGTGAAGCGTCAAGGTTTATTCCGCTGGGAAACGACCAGTCCAATGAAACAGTTGATTGTGACTAGTGGCAAAATCGTGTGGATTTATGATCCTGATTTGCTGCAGGCGACACGTCAGACGTTGGATGAACAGATGAGTAATACGCCAGCGTTATTGCTATCTGGAAACGCTGCTCAGATCATGAAGTCGTATAAAGTGACTCAGCCGAATAGTGCAATTCCATATTTCGTCCTTTATCCGCGTGCAAAAGATGGTGTATTTGAAAGTTTAGCAATTCGTTTTGATGCGAATGTTCCTGCACAAATGGTTTTGTCCGATTCATTGGGACAACAAACCACTGTAAATTTCACGGATATTAAAGTTAATCCAGAGATTGCTCGCAGTCAGTTTGAGTTTGTACCACCTAAGGGTGCGGATGTGATTGATCAGTAAGAAGGCGAGAGTTTTAGTTTTATTGGGATTTTGCATGAGGTTTGATTGATCGTATGCTATCAAATCTCCCTAAATCCCTCTTTTCTAAAGAGGGACTTTCTGCGAATCCATCTTCTTCATTAAATCTTCAGAAGTCCCCCTCTTTAGAGAAAGAGGCTCAACATATATTTTTCGAGGGGAGATTTGAACTTACTTACTCAGAACCCCATTAATCCAGTGATTTAATCGATCTGGCGCAAAGCCAGAGATGGTATAGAGTAGGCGAGTTGAAAGTCCTACAGGTGTATGCGTTGCAGGTGATTTTTCATTGGCGACATGGAAAATCGTTTGTGCGACATCTTTTGGCGTTAAGCGCGCGCCCATTTTTTTGAAACTCGCAGCATTCATATCTGTGACCATTGCCGTTTTTACAAATAAAGGCATGATATCTAATACGCGAATTCCCTGAACTTTCCATTCATTATCCAGTGCTTCTGTTAAGCCACGAATTGCAAACTTGCTGGCTGAGTAAGTCGCGATATCAGGTTGACCGTAAATTGCAGATGCTGAGGATAGATTAATGACACGAGAATTCGGCGTTGTTTGCAGATAAGGAAATGCACTGTGGCAGCCATTGATAACGCCTTGTACATTGATATCAATGATTTGTTTATGTTGTTGAATCGTGATGTTTTGAAATGCGCCGGAGTGGAGAACGCCAGCATTATTAATCAATAAATCAAGGCGAGATTTTTGTTCAAAAAAGTCAGCTAATGATTTCTTCCAGCCTTCAACATCAGTGACATCGAGTTTGCCGTAAATGGCTTGTTTACTACCGATTTCTTCAGCAAGACGTTGGACGGCAGCTTCGTCGCGATCATATAAGCCGACAAACCATCCTTTTTTTGCAAAAAGACGTGCTGTTTCTTGTCCAATGCCAGCGCCAGCACCTGTGATCAATACGCATTTCATTGCAGAACTTCCTTGTAGGTTTTAACGATTTTTTTCGTCAGTTATTTATGGAGATGGCGCAATTATACGTGTAACTAACAGTTGGTCAATTTTATAGTGATCAATGTCGACGACTTCAAATTTGAACCCAGCAAATTCAACAAAGTCGGTGCGTTTTGGAATTTTGCGGAGCATGTACATGATGAAGCCTGCGATGGTTTCATAGTTTTCTTCATCAGGAAAAACTTCTAGCCCCAGTGCGTGTTTCACATCACCAATCGGTGTGACGCCATCGATTAGCCATGAGTTTTCATCACGTTGAATGACTTGTTCTTCTTGCTGACTGACCAAATCACCCATCACTGTGCTCATCACGTCATTTAACGTGATGACACCGACGACCAAGGCATATTCATTAATGACCGCCGCGAAGTCTTCGCGCGTGGCTTTAAAGCGTGCTAAGAGTTCCGATAAGGTCAGTGAGTCTGGGATCATCAACACATTACGAATATTTGACTCGTAGATTTGCGCAAGCGGTTGATTATTAATCATGCGCAGCAAAATATCTTTCGTATCGACATAACCAACAACAGTATCAATGGTTTGATCACAGACTAAAAATTTAGAATGAGGATGTGCGGCGATTTTTTGTTTAAGGCTGTCGCTGTTTTCCTTCAACGTGAAGTAAACAATACTTTCACGGGAAGTCATTGAAGATGGCACAGTACGGGATTCAAGTTCAAAGACATTCTCAATTAAATGAAATTCTTGCTTATCAATTGCACCAGTTTGTGCGCCAGCATCCACCATCGCATAAATATCGTCATAGGTAATGACATCGTTGCGGACGGTGGAAATATTGAATAGTTTGAATAGACTATTTGCAGCACCGCTGATCAGGAAAATCAGAGGAGTACAGATTTTTATAAAAAATAATAACGGACTTACCAAGCGAATAGACACTTGCTCAGGTGCTGTCATGGCGAGACGCTTCGGCATCAAATCCGCAAACAGAATAAAGAGCGTCGTGACAATAATGAAGGAAATGAAAAAGCTAATTGAGCCGAGCATATCGCCGTTGTACACATGGCTAATCATGTCTTGAATAGAGGGCGTGAGCGTCGCTTGTCCAAAAATACCACCTAAAATAGCGACTGCATTTAAACCAATTTGTGTTGCGGCAAAAAAATTGCTTGCTTGATCTTGGATGGTGAGGACTTTTTGTGCGTTGGTTTTTCCTTCAGCCAATAAAATCTGAAGTTTGATTTTACGCGCGGCAGCGATAGAAATTTCGGACATGGATAGAAAAGCACTACATGCCACCAAGATGCCAATCACCATAAAATTACTGAGCAAGCTCACAAAAAGTACCTTTTATTGGTTTAAATGAATCATCAATTATTCTAATCACTTGTTATGACACTACAAAATCACTCAGCGAAAGTAGCGAAAGGAACGCTGGTTCTTCATGAGTATACTACGAACAATGGTATTGCCGAAGCTGTTATAATGGCGCTTAAATTGTATTCACATCATTTTGATGTGTGATGCGATCACGCCTTAATGAATGAGCCTCTTATGTCCCACGCGGTAAACTCTGTTCCAAAACAAACGTCAGAATCTAGTCTTCAATCTTCTGATTCTATGCAAAAACAATCCACCAATTCTAAAACCTTTGCACAACTTGGTTTATCGCCAAAGATTGTTCGTGCGCTTGAGGCACAAGGCTATACTTCGCCTACGCCGATCCAAGTCGAAGCGATTCCTGCTGTGATTGCGGGTCGTGATTTACTTGCCGCAGCACAAACAGGAACAGGGAAAACGGCTGGTTTTACCTTGCCAATCCTTGAGTTGCTGTCTCGCGTTGATTTCTCACGTGTCAATCATAAAGCTAAAATTCGCACGTTGATTTTGACCCCAACGCGAGAGCTTGCCTCACAAGTTGAAGAAAGCGTGCGCACTTATGGTCAGCATATTGATGTGAAGTCAATGGTGATGTTTGGCGGTGTGAATATCAAACCGCAAATAGAGCGGCTTAATCGTCGTATCGATATTTTGGTCGCAACGCCTGGACGTTTGCTTGATCATCTTGGGCAGAAAACCATTGATTTATCAGGCGTGGATACGCTGGTTTTAGACGAAGCCGATCGTATGCTGGATATGGGTTTCATCCGTGATATCCGTCGAATTTTACCGTTATTGCCTGTGCAGCGTCAGAATCTTTTATTCTCCGCGACATTCTCCGAAGAGATCAAAACGCTTGCGGCTGGGATTTTGAATAATCCTGTGCATATCGAAGTCGCAAAGCAAAATGCGCCTGCCGAGTTAGTGACGCAAGTGGTGCATCCTGTGGATCGTGAACGTAAACGTGCGCTGCTGGAGCATTTGATTACCACGAATCGTTGGGAACAAGTACTGGTTTTTGCGCGCACCAAACATGGCTCAAATCGCTTGGCAGAGCAGCTTGATAAAGGCGGTATTTCTGCGATGGCAATTCATGGTAATAAAAGCCAGTCTGCGCGTGAACGTGCCTTAAGTGAGTTTAAAGCAGGTCGCTTGCGTGTGTTGGTTGCGACTGACATTGCGGCGCGTGGTATTGATATTGATCAATTGCCGTACGTGGTGAACTATGAGTTGCCAACCACTCCGGAAGATTATGTGCATCGTATCGGGCGAACAGGGCGCGCTGGGATGTCGGGTGAGGCGTGTTCATTGGTATGTATCGACGAGTTGCGTTTGCTTGCCAATATTGAAAAGCTGATGAAGCGCAAACTCGAACAGCAAGTCATCAAAGGTTTTGAGGTTGATCCTCGCATCAAAGCTGAACCACTGCGTAAACCACAAGAAGCACGTCCGCCGCGTAATCGAAATGGCGCTGCGGGTAAATCAAATGGTGGTGGGCAGAATGCTGGGAAGAAACCAAACCAGAAGCCGCAGAATCCAAAACAGCAAGGCAATTCGAATCATTCAGGTCATGCGAATCATGCTGGACAGCGTCGTCGCAGTTCGGGGGCGGGTGGTTGATTGGTTTTATGGGATTTGTAATGTAGGGGCAACCTTTGGTTGTCCTTATCAAATTCCAGAATAATATCTAAAAGGGCAACCAAAGGTAGTCCGTACAATCTTCGTTTTCTTGTGTTCGTCACACATTTGACTTTAAACATTTATGCGCATATCGTATGCGCATAAATGTTTTGTTTGGAGTGACATAATGCATACAAGTTATGATGTTCAAGCCGCCAAAAAATCAACCAATTTAAGTATCAACAGTGATTTACTGATGAAGGCAAAGGCGCTGGATATTAATTTGTCTGCTACATTAGAACAGGCTCTCAATGATGTATTGAGAAAACGTGCTAAAGAGTTATGGTTATTAGAAAATAAAGAAGCGATAGCCGCTTATAACGAGCATATCGCCGAAGATGGTGTGTTTAGTGAAGGATTACGTCTTTTTTAATTTTAGAAATTGTGTTTTGGGAATAACGATTCAATGACTCAGTTTGTGATTCATCAGTATAAAAATTCAAAATCAACTGTTCAGTATCTCCTCGATATTCAAAATGATTTTCTGGAAGATCTAGATACACGCTTGGTCATTCCTGTTTATCCAGCGACTGTTTCGCTGGGCAAACGATTAACCAAATTAACACCAGTTATTGATATAAATGGTGTGCAATATGTTTTGATGATTCCTGAGCTTGCCAGTGTTCCTAAAAAATATTTAGGCTCAGAGATTCTGAATATTTCGCAACATCGAACGTTAGTTTTATCGGCAATTGATTTGATGGTGACTGGATTTTAAGCTAATCATTGCAATAGATACGACAAATGAAAGTGGCATTTTATCTACCCATCCAGACCTAAACCCCTTAAACTATCGACCATTCGTTTATTCAATTTTTTAAAGCCATTGGTTTAAAACCATTGCCACGATCACGGACAAAAAATGCTAGATCCAAAATTACTTCGCACCCAACTTGATGTGGTGAATGCAGCCCTCGCAAAACGTAATGGCTTACAGTTAGATGCAGCGCTTTGGGCATCGCTTGAAGAGCGCCGAAAAGACTTACAAGGTCGCACGGAAGCCTTGCAGGCCGAGCGTAATAACGGTGCGAAACAAGTTGGTCAGATCAAGAAAGCAGGTGGCGATGCCAGCGAATTGATGGCGCGTATGCAGGCGGTTGGTGAAGAAGTTAAAAAAGTTGAAGCCGATTTTGACGCACTGCAACTTGAAATCGAAGCGCATGCAATGAGCATTCCGAACATGCCTGATGCGTCTGTGCCTGTCGGTGAAGATGAAAAAGATAATGTTGAAGTGTTGAAATGGGGCACACCACGCAGCTTTGATTTTCCAATCAAAGATCATACTGATCTTGGCGAAAGCATGGGCGGTTTGGATTTTGCAAAAGCCACTGAAATCACAGGTTCACGTTTCAGCGTATTAAAAGGACCTCTGGCGCGCCTCCAACGTGCGCTTGCACAGTTCATGGTGGATTTTCATACCGAACAGCATGGTTATACTGAAGTGTATGTCCCACTGATGGTCAATGCCGATAGCTTGAAAGGCACTGGTCAATTGCCTAAGTTTGAAGAAGATTTGTTTAAACTCAGTGGCGAAAAACCGTATTACTTGATTCCAACTGCGGAAGTACCAGTGACGAATCTAGTTCGTGATGAGATTATCGATGAGAAATCATTACCGCTTAAATTTGTTGCGCATACGCCTTGTTTCCGCAGTGAAGCGGGTTCGTATGGTCGTGATACACGCGGTTTGATTCGTCAGCATCAGTTTGAGAAAGTTGAAATTGTACAAATAGTAAAACCTGAAGATGCACCGCAAGCGTTAGAAACCTTGACAGGTCAAGCTGAGGCGATTTTGCAAGCGTTGGAATTGCCATATCGCAAGGTGTTACTGTGTGGTGGCGATATGGGATTCTCAGCAGCCAAGACTTATGACTTAGAAGTGTGGTTGCCGAGCCAAGATACGTATCGTGAGATTTCAAGCTGCTCGATGTTTGGTGATTTCCAAGCACGTCGTATGAAAGCGCGTTTTAAAGCGGATAAGAAAACCGAGTTTGTTCATACATTGAACGGTTCAGGTTTAGCAGTTGGTCGCACTTTGCTTGCATTGATGGAAAACCATCAACAAGCCGATGGCTCGATTACAATTCCAGTTGCACTGCGCCCTTATTTACGTGGGCTTGAGTCGATTAAGTAATTGCATTATTGAGCTATTCGGCGGATGATTTAGTCATGCCGAATGCTTGAATAAATATGAAAATAACGAGGAGGCGAAAAGCCTCCTTATTTATAAGTGAATGATCAGATTAGTATTTAGGGGATCATCGTGGATGTATTACCGATTGCGCTCAAATTAACCAATCAACAATGTTTGATTGTGGGCGGAGGCAAGATTGCGCGGCGTAAAGCGGAACTGTTGGTGCAAGCGGGTGCGCAGCTGGATGTACTTGCTGTTGATGTATTACCTGACTTAGACAGCATGGCGAAAGACAGTGGCGGTAGTGTTTATTTAGAACATTATTCGTCCAATTTTGACTTACAACCATATCGTCTTGTGATTGCTGCAACTGATGATGCAGCCGTGAATCAACGTATTTTTCATGATTGTGAAGCACAGCGGATTCTGGTGAATTCTGTTGATGATCCACCGCATTGCCGCTTTATCGTGCCTGCGATTGTAGATCGTTCACCGTTATTAATTTCTGTGTCGAGTGGTGGTAAGTCGCCTGTATTGGCTCGTCAACTCCGCACAAAAATCGAATCATTAGTCCCAGCGAAATATGGCGATCTCGCCAAGTTTTCTGGCGATTGGCGTCCAAAGATTAAAGCTGCAATTGTCAGTCCAGATGAGCGTCGGATTTTTTGGGAAACGTTGTACGCAGGTCAGATTGGTGAACAAGTGCTGAATGGTCAGCGCGAAGCGGCGGATGCTGCGATGCCACAAGCTTTAGCGGATTGGCAAGCAGATGTCTCATCGCGCGGAGAGGTTTATCTCGTCGGTGCAGGGCCGGGTGATCCTGATTTGTTGACGTTTAAAGCATTACGTTTGATGCAACAAGCCGATGTGGTGGTGTACGACCGTTTGGTGTCCGCACCCATCATGTCACTTGTGCGTCGTGATGCCGAGAAGATTTATGTCGGCAAGGCGCGTGCAAATCATGCTGTGCCACAAGAAAACATCAACCAGTTGCTTGTTCGTTTAGCGAAAGAAGGTAAGCGCGTTTGTCGCCTTAAAGGCGGTGATCCATTTATCTTTGGTCGAGGCGGAGAGGAGATTGAGGAGTTGGTTGCGGCAGGCGTGGCGTTCCAAGTTGTGCCGGGGATTACGGCTGCATCAGGATGTAGTGCTTATGCAGGAATTCCACTGACGCATCGTGA
>JAGWUI010000022.1 GCA_028868515.1 Gammaproteobacteria bacterium | reverse complement strand
AAATCTCCGTGACACTTGAGAGTACGGCCTGATCCGAAGACAGTGCGCTATAAACCCGTGAATCATCAGAGTACACATATATATCATTGTTCAGATCTTGGTTGGTCAAGGATTGCATGAATCCAAAACCGAGGGATTTAAAAAATCTATTAAACCATTTCATTCTATTTATAGAAAAATCAAAACCAGCGCAATCTATACCAATATATACAGCAATAATTCCTTTCTTACTTTTTGAAATTTTATAATTATAAATTATTCGATCAGCAGTCATCCCATTGGATCCTTGCCATTTTTTGCCATATATTTTGTAATAAAAAGAGAAAGTAAATATTATTACTAAAATAGGTAGTATAAGACTCCATAACATTGTATATATCCTTATAATTAGTTTGAATGAGAGTTTAGCGTACACGACACAAATTCAATTTAATCATACATAAAGTCTAAATAGAAATTTATTATTCTGTAAATTAAGCCGAGCAGATTGCCACCTCAAAGAGTATTTACACATCCAAATAACTCGTTGAGCTTGTCGAAACGTGCGGGTAAAGGTCATGCACTTCGACAAGCTCAGTGATCTGTATTTTTGATGGGCAATTGGATAAAAGAATATGTCCTTTCGATATTTCTACGGGCTCAATAACCGTAGGTTTAGTGAACTTAAATATATTGCGCAGAAATTCTTAAAAAATAGCGTAAAATTGCAATTAAATCGAAAATTAATTAATCCTTATGCACCTCGAAAAAATCCTCCAATCGCAAGGCTTCGGTAGTCGAAAACAATGCCGATCTCTGATTGAAAATGGCAAAGTTAAAGTCAATGACACACCATGTAGTGATCCCAAAGCCAATTTCTCGACTGATCATTTAGAGTTTTCTGTCGTAGGAAAAGCTTGGCAATATCGCGAAAAAGTCTATATCGCCATGAATAAACCTACGGGTTTTGAATGCTCACACAATCCGCAGCATCACCATAGTGTGTTTAGTCTGTTGCCTCCGCAATTGATAGAGCGGGGAGTGCAATGTGTAGGACGTTTAGATCAAGACACGACAGGACTGTTATTGCTGACGGATGATGGTGCTTATTTACATGCACTGACTCACCCACGTCGCCATGTACCAAAACGCTATCGAATGACGACACATGAGCCTGTGACTGATACGCAAATTGCGCAGTTAGAGGCAGGCGTAGAATTAATTGGTGAAAAAGAATTATTGCGTGCATACCAATGCCAACTAGAAGATAGCCAGACTTTAAGCTTTACGATTCACCAAGGAATTTATCATCAAGTGAAGCGAATGATTGCCGCAGTGGGTAATCATGTTGTCGCATTGCATCGTGAACAAATCGGACAATTTGAATTAGTCGATATTGCGGAAGGACAGTGGGTTTATTTGAATAACGAGCAACAACAGTTGGCCAAGCTTGATTCCCCTTAAGTGATAGGGTCAGGGCATTAAGTATTTTAATTCGTATTACTGCTGTATTTTTTCTTAAAAAATGGGGTGATGGATGAGTCATAACAATCCACTAAAACAGATGACTTTGGTCCAATTATTCTTCTATACCTGCATACTTTTGGTGAGTTTAAGCTGCACTAAAAAAACAACGAAAGTGCATATTCTTGATTCTGTGACACCCTCGATTTTATATAGCACCGATCCTGATCATCCCCTCAGAGTATTAGCCGAGGGGCAATGGGGACGTGAAATTGAAGGGGGCATATATGGCTCTCAAGGGGCAACTGAGCAGACACCATTGGGTGTTAAGACTGTGTCATTGCCCATATTTAGGTCGCAGGCTGGTAATGAACCTGTGACGATTCACCTTCAATATTCAGGACTAAGAAATAAAGAAGGGCATCGTATTGGTGATCAGATTCCGATTATCGTCGAGGTGCATTGTCCAACGACGAAAGAAGAATGTGGGGGCGGAGGTCTGCAATCTACTATGGGATTAGGGAGTGATAAGCCTTCGCCTTATGAATGGACAGATGTAAATCGCAATGGTCAGGTGAAATATGTTCTCGTGGGTGAGAATGATATTAAATTAAATATCTCAGGCGGTAAGTCTGTAAAGGTTTATCTCTTATTTTTAGTTCCCAAAACCATTGAAACTCAATATATGAAGGCAACTGTATTTTATGGAGATTACGCAAAAACGCCGCCTGAATCGAAGCCGTTTTATACAAGTAAGATTTTTGTGATATTGATCAAGTTTACATGGCTGTTAGTGCCGATTTTGTTTATGGTTTTACAACGAGCGCATGAAGGTATTCCTGAGGACACTCCTAAGATATTAGGTGGTTTTTTTATATTTGCAGGCTCGTTGGTATGTTTGGTTTTTCCATTTTTTCAGCAGAGTGGTATCGGGTTATTAGTGGCTTTTGCTGGCGTATTTCTTGTTTTTGGGCACGCAATTGCAAAGACAATTTACCTTGTTGCGGTGATTTTTATTTGGGGCGCTGCGATCACTATTTTTGTGAAAGATGATAGTTATCGGAATTTGTTGCAGCACGTCTTTATGCCGACAGTGTTTGCTCTATATCTGTATTCAAATCGTGTTAACCAGCAGCTTGTTTATTGAGCTTAATGATTGGTCAAAATACTGTTTCATGTAACAAATTGATTGGCCTGTTTTCATGGTAGATAAGGCATTTGTGGTCATGGCAATTACGGCGAATGAGTCTGCTAAAAAACAATGTTTATGACCATTGTTCATCGTTGATGGTTATATGAGTTGTAGACGTGTATTGATGATGTAAATATGCAGTGGTTTTAACTATTTTTCGGGGTTCGCTTGATTGATTCTGCCACTGCATATTCTTGTATGCGAAGTCATAGTGTGGTATTTCTGAAACTGCTAATTTAGGCATGGAGAGCTGTAATGTTTAAGAAAACAACAATAGCTGCGGCTATCACAATTTCAACAAGTGTATTGCTCGTCGCTTGTGGTGGCGGTAATGGTGATAACAATGGAACGGTAGTGGGTGGCTCCACGACGGGCAGTTTGCAAGGCACACCAACAACACCTCTTGCATTATCTGCCGCACAGTTTACAGGTGCATTACAGACTTCGTCGTCGGGTACTCAATTACTACAGCTGTCGACCGCTGGCACAGCAACCCCTAATCAATTGCCTTGCGGAGTAACGGTGAGTCATATCGTGTATTCAACAGCTGGTGGAGCTGGTGAGGCAACCAATGCGTCCGCAGCAGTGATGGTTCCAACAGGAACTGGTGCACAATGTACTGGTGCACGCCCAATTGTACTTTATGCACATGGCACAACTGCTGATCAAACTTTTAACATGGCAAATATCACAACCAATTCTGAAGCAACACTTGTTGCAGCTTCATTTGCGGCACAGGGTTATATCGTCATTGCGCCAAACTACGTTGGATATGATTTACCAACAAGTGGTACCGGTCCAACAACATTAACCTATCATCCATATGTCAACTATAAACAGCAATCGCAGGAAATGATTGATGCACTGAAAGCTGGACGTGCTGCGTTAGCTACATCTACTGTGGCATCAGGTAGTACAGATTCTGGCAAATTATATGTAACAGGATACTCTGAAGGTGGCTATGTTGCGATGGCTGCATTGAAAGGTATGGATGCCGCAGGAATTAAAGTGACTGCGGGTGCTCCGATGTCTGGTCCATATAATTTAGCAGCTTATGGTGATGCAATTTTCTATGGTAATACGCCACTCGGCGGTACATTGTTTGCTCCATTGCTAACGACCAGCTACCAAAAGGCGTATGGCAATATTTATAGTCAACCATCTGATGGATATACAGCTAATTTTGCGAGTAACGTGGAAGGCATTCTTGCGAATCCTACATTTGCAGCATCTTTGCTGAGTCCAACAGCGTTACCAGGATTGTTCCAAAGCATTCCTGATTCAACTGGTGCAACAACTGATCAATTTGATCCTATTACTAAAACAGATGTCACAACCAGCAAGTTTAGTTTTGGTTTCTCACCAACGAATTTTGAGGTTCAAACAACGTTCCGTGCGGCTTATGTACAAGATGCTGCGGCAAATCCAGATGGTGCTATCCCTACAGTGACAACAGGGCTTCCTGCAAGCACTCCAGCTAATCCATTACGTCAAGCATTTAAAGCGAATGATTTGCGTGGTTACCTCCCATCTATGCCTGTGCTGATGTGTGGTGGTCATAATGATCCAACAGTATTCTTTAAACCAAATGGTCAGTTATCTGCTGGTGTATTAGCCAATATTGCTTCATCAGGTACGCCATTGAAATTTGCTTTGCTTGATGTGGATCAAACTGCTGTAAATGGTGATACAGGCGCAGTACCATTTGCTTCAACAGGTACAACTGCAGGCTTGAGCTCATCAGTCTTGTCTACGATGGGTGCGACAGCAACTCAATTGCAGACTGGATTTGCTCAATCTGTTCAAGCGACAGCAGCTGCGACTCCTACAGGGGTATCTCCAACGGTTTATATTGCAAGCCAATATCACGGTTCATTAGTTCCACCGTTCTGTACGATGGCAGCGCGTACGTTCTTCCAACAGTACTAAGTTAATTAGATTTTATTAAAAATCTGATTGAACAGACGGCGATATGATATTTTTCTGTCGCCGTTTTTATTTGCTAAAATTTAAATAAAAACGATTCTCATTGACATTTGGGCTGGTGGTTTAGTACTGTGCCGACTGAACTTTCTTATATTGAAATCATCTGTATATGTCTATCGAAACCGCATCGCTTCCGTCTCAAGAAATTCAACAACAGATCATTACGCAATTGTCAGGGACTTCGGAGCAAGTCGCTGCAGGATTACGATTGGCAGCGGAGCAAGGAATTGCAGATGCACAAGCATTACTGGGGCAGTTGTTGCTAGATGGACAGGGTGTTGCAGTTGATCAAGTAGAAGCTCTGCAATGGTTCCGAGTCGCCAGTGAATCTAATTATCCGATGGCGATTAATATGGTCGGACGCTGTATTGAAAATGGCTGGGGTGTAGAAGCTAATCCTGCCGATGCGGTAGGCTGGTACAAACGCGCAGCTGAACTGGGTTTAGATTGGGGAATGTATAATTATGCCAATATGCTCGCTCGCGGTGTTGTGATTCCACAAGATCGGGCAGAAGCATTTCGCTTGTATAACACAGCGGTTTTATTGGGTCATGCCAAATCGATGAATATTGTTGGAAGGTTTGTCGAAGAAGGATGGGAAACACCTCAGGACTCAAATCTGGCAGCAGAATGGTATCGACGATCGGCTGAGGCAGGTGATTTTCGAGGTCAGTTTAATCATGCATCGAAACTTGCTGAACAGGGAAAAGATATTGAAGCTGCGGCGTGGTTTCGTCAATGTGCGAGTACAGCAACTTTAGGTTTCAAACAAAAGATGGCTCAGGTTTTATTGCAGTCAGGTAAGCCTATTTTTGTAAAAATCGCCGCAGAAATTTTGTCAGGGCATGATGATGCTCATTAGTATCTGAAGCATTCAAAATAATAAAAGTTATCGTTCAAATTCGCATGACAAATCGAATAATTCACATGATCTTCATTGTGTTTTTAAGATACCAATGCAATGATTTAAAGCTGACGTGAATCATTTATTGGTATTGGCTTTTTATTATTCCATGCGTGTTTTTTTATGACTCATATTTTGATTGATATTGCTCAGCAAACGTTAACGTTATCATCAGCAGTAACGACGCGTGCTTATACTGTATCGACTGCACTCAATGGCGCTGGTGAAGTTGAAGGTAGTGAATGTACGCCGCGGGGTCGGCACGTCATTACTGAAAAAATAGGTGGCGAACTGCCTATCAATGCGGTGTTGCGTGGGCGTCAGCCAACAGGTGAGATTTATGATGTTGCGCTTGCGATTCAGCACCCGACGCGTGATTGGATCTTAACTCGGATTCTTTGGCTCACGGGCTTGGAAGATGGGGTGAATGCTGGCAAAAATGCTGATGGTGTAAATGTCGACTCACATGCACGCTATATTTATATCCACGGTACGCCAGATAGTGAGCCTATGGGTGAGCCAAAGTCGCATGGTTGTATTCGAATGCGAAATCAAGACATTGTCGATTTATTTGAACATGTTGATGTGGGATCTACGGTAGAGATTGTTGAATCTGCATGACGTGATATTGTTCATTAATGTTTGTCGATCTAAAACTTATCGCAGAGAGTTTGTTTTAGATAATTGATCATATAAAACGCATGAAAAAACAGTCAGATATGTTGGTTTTGCTGGTTTATAGTCAGGTTTTGTACGGCTTTTGAGCAGTCGAGCGGTATTTTATGGAAATGTCAGTAAAATCGTTGACACTGTTCCGAAATTCTCTATAATGCACCCCACGTTAAGCGAACACTGCTTCACAGTAACGCTAGACAATATTGGGCGTTTAGCTCAGTTGGTAGAGCAGCGCCCTTACAAGGCGCGGGTCGGCGGTTCGAGCCCGTCAACGCCCACCAATATTGTTCAAGATTGTGTGAAGAGACTTTTGACAGAGTAATGATTCGTTTAGCTAGACCATTGCAGCGGTAGTTCAGTCGGTTAGAATATCGGCCTGTCACGCCGAGGGTCGCGGGTTCGAGTCCCGTCCGCTGCGCCATATATGAGATGAACCCGCCAAATGCGGGTTTTTCTTTTTAGTGAGAGTATCAATATTGGGCGTTTAGCTCAGTTGGTAGAGCAGCGCCCTTACAAGGCGCGGGTCGGCGGTTCGAGCCCGTCAACGCCCACCAATATTGTTATCTTGTGCTTTTGCACACTACCATTGCAGCGGTAGTTCAGTCGGTTAGAATATCGGCCTGTCACGCCGAGGGTCGCGGGTTCGAGTCCCGTCCGCTGCGCCATATTGTTGAAAATCATCTTTGATGATTCTAAAAGCCTCAAACTGTCATGGTTTGAGGCTTTTTTATTTTTCATTTTTTAACTTTGTACGTTTTGGATATACGGATACCTATCAATATGTGGTAGCGTTGAGTGTCCCCAATTTAATATTCCATGATGAATCAGTAGCTGATGCTCTGATCAAGAGACGCGTCCATGAATGATGCCAAGAAGTTAATGAGTTCCACCGCAGCGTTAGAGTCCAATAAATTGCAGCAAAAACGGCTGCATGCGTTTAGTCAGGATGTGATGTTAGATCATGATGCTGTGGGTCTTGCACAACTGATTGCGAGGAGAGAAGTCAGTGCCGCTGAGGTGTGTGATGCGGCAATTGGACGCGCAAAAGTCATTGATCCACAGTTATGTGCGATTCAACTTCCATGCTTCTCAGCAGCACGCGCGCAGGCTCATCAGCGCACTAAAGGGTTGTTTGCAGGTGTTCCGACGTTTATTAAAGATAATATGGACGTGAAAGGATTGCCTACAAATTTTGGCTCGGCTGCATTCACAGCAAAGTCCGCTAAAATTACAGACCCATTTATACGTCAGTTTCTTTCTCAGGGTTTTACTGTTTTAGGTAAAACGAAAATGCCTGAGTTCGGTTTAAATGGTTCTACCGAATATAAGGGGCAAGAGCCTACTCATAATCCTTGGCATCTTGACCATACGGCAGGAGGCTCATCAGGTGGCGCTGCGGCGTTGGTTGCAGCAGGCGTTGTGCCGATTGCGCACGGCAATGATGGCGGCGGGTCAATCCGAATTCCAGCGGCGTGTTGTGGTTTAATCGGTTTGAAAGCTACGCGTGGTCGATTTGTGAATAGTATTGCGGCTCGTATGTTGCCTGTGAATATTATTTCTGAAGGTGTACTGACTCGCAGTGTTCGGGATACCGCGCATTTTTTTGCGGGAATGGAGCAAACTTACCAAAATAAAAATCTCAAACCGATTGGTTGGGTGGAGCGAGCAGGACAAAAAAGACTGAGAATTGGTGTATTTTTTGATTCTATCTATCACCAGACTGACAGCGAAACTCGGACAACGGTTGAATCGATCGCAAAGTTACTCGAAGCATCAGGGCATCATGTCAGCGAAATGCCATTTCCGATTAAAGCGCAGTTTGTTGATGATTTTACCTTGTACTGGGGATCTTTAGCGCTGGTCATGTCACGCCTCACTGGACTATTCACAGGAACTCAGTTTGATTTGGGTAAAGTTGATAATCTCACACTGGGTTTGTCTAAACTGTATCAGCGGGATTTTTATAAAACACCCGCAATGCTTTATCGTCTGAGAAAGGCGGAGGCTGATTATCGGGCTATTTTTGCGAATTACGATGTGATTTTAACCCCGACCATTGGACATACACCACCAAAACTGGGTCAGCTTTCACCAGCGCAATCCTTTGATGAGATTTTTAATAATTTGCAGAAGTTTGCCTGTTTTACACCGTTTAATAATGCTGCTGGAGGTCCTGCGATTTCGTTGCCAGTGGGGATGAGTGAAGAAGGCTTACCGATTGGCTGTCAGTTGATGGCGAATCACGGCGATGAGCGATTGCTGTTAGAGCTAGCTTTTGAGCTTGAACAGGCCATGCCATGGCGCAAGATTTATGAGGCTTAAATGATGAAAAAAACCCGCTTTGTGCGGGTTTTTCTTTCTAGCCCTGTGGTTAGATTAATACTTCAATATCACTGAGTGGAAATGCGACACAACTATAAATCCAGCCAAAGTTACGGTCTGATTTACGCAGATGAGCTTCATCGGGATTGAACACTTCACCTGAAATCAGCTTGACGCGACAAAGACTGCATTCACCTGAGCGACAGGCATTTTCTACAAAGAAACCATTGCGTTCTAAGCTGTTTAACAATGGTTCACCAACTGTGGTTTTAAATTGCCCTTTACCTTTCACAGTGACCGTGACTTCCTGTGCGAGAAGAATCTCTGATGGCCAATCTTGCTGATGGTGTGGTGTTTTGGGAGCACCATTTGCTTCGACGCGTATTCTTCTTGCGGGTACGCCTAAATTAACAAGTAATTGCTGACAGCTTTGATTAAATGGCGTAGGGCCACAGATATAGAACATTTTATTTTCAGGATTGGTGCCGAGTAGCGCCGCCAATCTTTCGTGGCTTAAACGTCCAGTTTCACCTTGATATTCGGCAGTTGGACGCGTGATATATTCCGTCAACGTGAAATGATCATGCAGACGTGCTAATTCGCGTAGTTCTTCTGCATAAATCACATCATTTTCAAAGCTATTGACATAGATGAGATGTAAACGTTGCGGTAAGTTCTGATCGAGTATATTGAGCAGCATGCTGCGCGCAGGGACGCTACCAGAGCCTCCTGCTAGAAAAACGAGGTCATCTCCATGAAAGAGTGGGTTATGGTGAAAACTGCCCATTGGTCCACTGCTTTGAAATTCTTTCCCGACTTCAACTTGATCAACTAGGTAGTGGGAAACAAATCCGCCTTCTGCTTTTTTAATGGTTAAATCGTAATGTTGTCTTTCCAAGGGTGATGACGCGATTGCATAAGGTCGTGCTGTGTATGTGCCCTGAACGTTTAAAAACAGATTGATATATTGCCCTGCTTGAAATGCTGGCAAATCATGGCCGTGCTTTGAAACTAATCGAATCGTCGCTGTCGTCGGCGTTTCTTGGAGAATATGACCGACCACTAAATCGATTCGCTTTGGATGCAGCGTTTGCATGATGTTGGCAATTTTGCCTTTGTATTCAGAAAAATCAGTGCCTGTTTTTTCCAACTCACCTTTGGCGTACATAATTTCCTGATAGCCAGTGACAGCATTTAATACTTGAATATTAGACATGGCTGAGCTCCTGTTGTGTGGTTTTGTTGAGCTGTTGAACAACCGCTTTTGCAGTGGATGCACCAGCCATATAGGTGGGTTGGAATCCACCGATAGATGTCCAAGAACCTGCAAAATAAAGTCCCTGAATGTGATTGAGTCGATCTCGTATTAAACTTGAATCTTCAGGAGTTTGTTTAAAGCCATAAATTGCTCCTCCTGGTGTATTGAGGTAGCGCATCATGGTCAGTGGTGTTGCAACTTCAACTTCTTCAATATATTTACGAATATTTGGATAAACCTGTTCGATGAGATTGATCAACTCATCTGCAAAACGGTATTTGGTTTTTGCATAATCTTCTGGCTTAACTTGTTCCCACACATCCGCATATTGCAGGCAAACGAGCACAACTTGGCTTTTGCCTTGCGGTGCAGCATCTGGATCATCTAAGTTATAACAGGTCAGCATGCCTGAAATGGGGCTGTCAAAACTCTGCATATTGGCATAGGTTTTAGACCAGTCCATCGTGGATGAAATAAAGGTAGAAGGCGCGGTGATATTGAGCTGTTCTGGCGTACAATCCAGTCCCAAGTAAATCACAAATGCGGATGTTCCCATTCGACGTGATTTGAAATCCTGTTGGATCTGTAAAGGCGGCACGTCATCCAACATTTCATTAAAAACCAATATCGGGCTGGCATTTGAAATCACAGCTTTGCAATGGATTTGAGAACCATCTTCAAGTTTGACCGCTTGCACGGTTTTATTTTGAGTGATGATTTTATCGACGCTACAATTAAATCTGACTTCACCGCCTGACTCTAGGAAAGATTCAAGCAGCGCATTGGACATGGCTTGCGAGCCACCTTTGATATGCCAAGGTTTAAATATGGCATAGGCATAAATCATCACCGCAAGGTCAGAAAACAAGAGCTCTTTGGGTGGCACACCCGCATAAAACCAATAGGCAGATACAATGCTGATCAGTGTCTGATCTGAGAAAAATTCATTTAGAACGTCATCTGCGGTGCGTAAACCAAAACGCTTAAAATAAGGACAAAACTCTTCGAGAAGTTCTGTGCTATTGTTTTTTTGTGCTTGCGGCAATGTGGTAAAGCTTTCAATAGAAACTTTCTCACATGCCAGCATGAATTGATTAATGTTTTCAATTTCTAAGGGAAAGCGTTCGTGTAGCATTTTACGAATGCCCGACCAGCTTGCGGGTAGGGTGATATCAATTTGATTGGGAATCGTTAAGCGGTATAGCGCATGCTCCTGAACAAACTCGACTTTATCCATGACACCGAGCTGTTCAAAGACATGGCGCATGATAAAAGGGCTTTGTTCTGTTCCCAAGCCGCTTAATTGATGCAGCGCAACTTCAAATTCAAAATCTCCTCGTACAAAAGAAGTCGCACAACCTCCTGGAATATTGTGGCGCTCGACTAATAGAGTCTTTTTGCCGGCTTTTTGTGCGGTGACTGCTGCCGTGAGTCCAGCATTGCCTGAACCAATAACAACGACATCAAATGTTTGCATCTTGATCTCCAACTTATCAGTGTTAAGATTTGGTTAAAAAATTACTAATTCATATTAATCACGGTTTTTCCGTGATTTTTGCATCAAATATTATGCGTCAGCGAAATTAATCTGTTTTAAATCATCAAATTGTGCAGCTTGTCCAGACATCCGACTCTGCACCATTTTTAAAATATCTTGACCATTTAAGATTGCGGATTGCAGCATGACGGTATGATCCAAGGCTTGCGCAACGTCGTGATCACGACTGTAGATTAGGCTACGTTTGATGCCTTGCATTGCCACGGGCGGTTTTGAGGCAATCTTTCGTGCAACCGAAAAGGCATGTTCGAGCAAAGCCTCAGGCGTTTCTAAAACTTTAACCGCCAAGCCTAAACGATAAGCATCTTCCGCAGTCAAGGTGTCGCCTGTTAACGCTAAATACCGCGCGACATTAAAAGGGATTTGATGGGGGAGACGCTGTAATACGCCAATATCTGCCATCATGCCGATATTGGTTTCTTCAATTCGGAATTTGGCTTGATGAGTGACAAAACAGAAATCACACGCGGCAATCAGATCAAAACCTGCACCGACACAGCTACCATGAACTGCTGCAATAATTGGAAATCTTACTTTTTCAAGGCAGGTTAAAGCGTCTTGCATTAAGCCTAGACTTTGTATAATTCCTTCACGATCAATAGCATTTGCTGCGTGGAATTCAGATTGATTGGTAAACATTTCCAAATCTAAGCCACCACAAAACACTTTACCTTGACCAGAAATAATCAATGCTCGAATCTGACCAGTTTTATTCAAATTCTGGATCGCTTGTGGAAATTCTCTCCAAAAAGAGAGATTTAGGCTATTGGCTTTCTCGGGACGAGAGAGCTGCAAATGTGCAACTTGATCCGTTACTGAAATCTGAAAACATTCATAATTCTGATTCATCACTGCATCCATATTTTTTACAAAGAATACCTAAACCGCACAACTTAACACTGTAAAGATTAATCTTAACATTGTAAAGATGGCGAGCGGTTGAGTATTTAAAATTGTGTTAGGATGTGTAAATTCAGCATCAGTATTAGCAATGAATGATTTATGAGCAATAAAGCAAAAAGAATGAATTATCATGTGGGGAATCTTGAACCACAACTGATTGATCAAGCGAAAAAAATGCTTGAAGAAGTAGGACCTGATAAATTATCAATTCGAGCCATTGCTGAACAATTGGGTGTCAGCGCAACGGCGGTTTATTATCATTTTGCGAATAAAGATGAACTGATTAGTCATTTGGCTGCGGACGGCTTTATGGCGCTTGAGAAAGTCCTTGTCGATAGTCAGGTGGGTGTTGATGTTCGACATAAAATGCAAGTGACGAGCAAAGCCTATATGTTGTTTGCTTTTGAACATCCTGCGATGTATCAATTGATGTTTGGTTCACAGCTTGCGCACAGTGAAATGAATAGCAAACTATTTATCGCTAGAAAACAAGCCTATGCTGTCGTGGAGCAGTGTGTTGCAGAGGTTTTAGGTCAAGACGTGCAATCGAAAGAAGTCCGTTCAGCAGCGTTGGCGGCTTGGTCTTTTGCACATGGTTTAGCGTCGCTCCGTATACACAATGTTTTCCAATTACCCGAACAGTTCTCAAAAGATGCATTGATTGAAAAAGCGCTATTAGGCTTCAATCAATTGGTGAAAGTGCATATGTAGATTTAGGAGAGTTTTTTATTCTAATTATCTAAAGTTATTGAATATTTTTTGTCTAAATCAATTTTATCCTTGAAGTAAAACTTTTCTTTTTTAATTGAGTCGTATGATGGAAATTTTGAGGCGATTCTTGGTAAGAAAATGGCTATTAGGTGTATTCGCTTTAGTTATTGTATTCATATCGGTAGGATTTATTGATCATTGCGTCCGTTGTAAGGCAGATGGGCTGAGTCATACAGAAGCACTAAAATTGGCAAATTGGAAAATCGATCAACAATTTAAAAAGAACCAGCCCAGCATTAAATTAATAAATGAACGATTCGAAAATAAAGTGTGGTTCTTTGAATATCAAGATAAAAATTGCATAACTGATCTTATCGTGGATCAGTGTGGGGTTATTGATAATGGTGGAGTCTCTAGTGAATGCAAGATGAATTCATCTTATGATCGTCAACATTGAGGATTATCAAGGTCTCAGTTCTTACGGTAATTCAAACCATCGTTTGCAGCCGGCCACAAAACCTTTTAATTTGACGGTTTCAGGGTCGTTTGTACACTCAGCAGGGCTTTTCAGCCCATTTGCTCTTGCTGAGGTGTAGCCGACATATTCTCCAGTACCTTCTTTGTATGGAGTGTCTCCGTAGTATGTCGCAAATGATAACCATACGAGACCACCAGTCACGATGATTGCGACGACTGTAGCGATCCAAAAGCTTTTCCTTGCTTTGATTTGGGTCATTGAGTTGTTCCGTAATCCTACTGATTTAGGGATGATAAAATTTAATTAATCTTATACTAATTCAGTGAATTGTCTAATAGATCACACTATAGATTTCTAAAAAAGTTACCCACACAGGCTGCGGGTAAGGTTGTGGATAAAATAGAGTGGAACGCGTGGAACTCGCGAAGATGTTGGGATGCGGGATTTTGGTTATTTTTTAGCAGACAATGATTTGAAATTGGTGTTGGTAGCGCGTTAATAGAAAGTTAAGAGAGAACTTTGCTTTCATCATTTTGTCATTTAAGCAAAGTATAGTTGCTCCAACAAAAGGAAAAATTAACACTGAGGAAGTTGTATAACAACACTATAAGCCCATTTCGCTCGATTTGGGCTTTTTTCTTATGGGCTTCTTTTGTGTGTTGTACCAGATTCATATTTAGGCACACTTCGACTCCGTAAAGAAGAACTGCATAGCTCGTTGAGCGAAGTCGAAACGTGCGTAAATATCCAACAGCTCTAATTCTGCAAAACCTCAACACGCCCTAAAACTAACCAAAAGTGAATGAAAATATTTCGACATTAGGCTCAAGGAACTCAATATCGAAGATCTGATCTTTGACTGCTTGAGTTTGGCGAATGAGTTGATAGAGGCGTTGTCCTGTGACAACACCCATACCATTTGCATCAGTATCAAGGCCGTGATTAGCGCCTAGTGCAGCACCATTTAACGTCACACGGAAATGAATTGGTTTTCCATCAGAGCTTCCCATGACTAGATGCAGATCGCGTGCATGGAAACGATAAGACAGATGACCTTTGTAGCTGATTTGCACAGCGCGTTCAGGTTCAATTTTCCAATTTCCACCCAGCGCCCATTCGTTTGTTTTTAACGATTTTGGAATGCTATAGGCGTGAGATTGATCTTGAACTTGACCGCCTTCTGATGCGAAGTTTTCGGCGCGAGAGTAACCAATGTAAGTTTCAGATGATTGCACGTTATCCATATCTGCTGCCATACCGACGCCTGTTGCTGAGTCGGTGACGAGATGCTGAGGCACGTTTTTATCACCAGCTTCGGCCAGTAATTGTTGAATGATCTTTTCAGATTCGTCGTAATTTCCTTCACCAAAGTGATGACCGCGAATGCGTCCTTGTGCATCAATAAAATAATGGGCTGGCCAATATTCATTATTGAAGGCACGCCAAATGACATAGTTGTTATCAATGGCAACTGGGTAGGTGATTTTTAAGTCGTGGACTGCTTTGGTGACATTGGCAATGTCTTTTTCAAACGCAAATTCAGGAGCATGGACACCGATGACAACGAGTCCTTGATCTTTGTATTTCTGAGCCCATGCATTGACATAGGGCAGGCTGCGCAAACAATTAATACAAGAGTAAGTCCAGAAATCAACGAGTATGACTTTGCCGCGTAGATCGGCTGCCGTGAGTGGTTTCGAGTTCAGCCATTGTACGGCACCATCAAGTGGTGGCATGGTACCTTCAATCGGTAAGCCAGATGAATGAGTGCTCATCGCAGCATTGACCAATGTTGTACTAGCGCTATTGTTCACGGTGTTACGTTGTGGCATTTGTACTTGAGCTTGGTCTAAGAGAGACTGCTCGATCTTGGCGGTGCGTGTTAATGAGAGTTTAGTGAGCAACCCTGTGTCGAGTCCAAGCGCAATCGCAGCGACACCAATCAATACTGCGACACCCAAACCACGACGTATCCATTCACCAATCCCGAGACTATTTTTCATGGCTGTAAATACTTTTCCGCCAATCAATAATGCTGCGGCAAGTGATGATGCTGCGCCAAGTGCATAGGCAAATAGCAATAGTGTGGTATGGCTATTGGCTCCATCTAATGCTGCGCCTGTGAGTACGAGACCAAGGATTGGACCAGCGCAGGGTGCCCACAATAAACCTGTGGCGATGCCCAATAAGAATGATGGAATGATCGTCGCGTAAGGACTTGCTGGCGTATCACCAGATTTTGTGTTTGGACGATCTGCGGATTTGAGTACGCGATTGCCTAGTGCGACAAATGGACGAGAGAGTCGTTCAGATAACGCAGGAAATATGAGCGTTAATCCAAATACGCCCAGCAATAAAATTGCGACAAAGCGTCCGTATTGGTTCGCTTGTACCGCCCAGCCACCGCCAATTGCTGCTAGCGTTGCAACCACTGCAAACATTAGTGCCATCCCGAACAACATGGGCAGGCTACTTTTGATAAAAGGTTGTCCTGATCGAGCAAAAACAAACGGTAGAACTGGCAAGATGCAAGGGCTCAAAATGGTGAGCGCTCCGCCTAAATATGCTAATAGAAAAATAATCATTTTATTCTCCAACCAGCACTGGTTGTGTGCGATAGTCCGCAGGGTAGAGGCGTTTGAGATTCTCTATTTTGGGTATGTCGTTGATGGCGATATATGGATTGTTTGGGTGCAATGTTAAGTAATTCTGATGGTAATCCTCTGCGTTATAGAATCCTTTGAGTGGATTAATTTGAGTCACGATACGATCATTAAAGATCTTGGCTTCGGTCAGTTGTGAGACATAAGCTTGAGCGACTTTTTGTTGTGCAGGACTGGTATACCAAATTGCTGAACGATATTGCGTGCCTGTATCTGGGCCTTGGAAATTGAGTTCTGTCGGATCATGCGCGACGGAAAAATAAATTCGTAGCAATTCACCAAATGAAACCTGCTGTGGATCAAATTCAACTTTGACCGATTCGGCGTGACCTGTATTGCCGCTTGAGACGGTTTTATATTGCGCTGTTGCCGCGCTACCACCTGCATAGCCTGAAGTTGCATTGATCACGCCTTTGACATGCTGAAATACACCTTGTACGCCCCAGAAGCATCCGCCAGAAAATACCACGACCTCATGATGACCTGTAGCAGGTTCATTGACACTAGGCGGTGGCAGTATCCGATTTACTTCGTGCGCGCAGGCCGTGAGTGAAACACACATCGTCATTGGCATGATCATCGGAAGGAGTAGTGTTTTTGCACCATTTGTGATGGTCATCTGGAAGTTATTTTTTAAAATGTTCATGATGAATTTACCTAATGTCATTTAAGCGTGTGGAGCAAAACTTAGCGCAACAGAGTTCATGCAGTAGCGTAGTCCTGTGGGTTTTGGACCATCAGTAAATACATGTCCCAGATGAGCATCACAGCGTGTGCAGGAGACGGCAGTACGCTCCATGCCCAATGTAAAATCATCGGTCTTGGTAATATTTTCTTCAGCAATGGGCTGATAAAAGCTCGGCCATCCTGTTCCTGAGTCAAATTTGGTATGAGCGTCATAGAGTGCAGTGCCGCAGCAAATGCATTGAAATATGCCTGCACGATGCTCATTCAATAACTTCCCACTAAAAGGTCGCTCTGTTCCTGCATGGCGAGCGACTTCAAATGATTCCTCTGAGAGTTGAGCACGCCACTGTGCATCGGTTTTAATGATTTTGGGTACTTGCACTCGACCTGTGCGGACTCCATTTGGTGAGAACGTCACAATCCAGACGTCTTTTGCTTTTTCAGTCGCTTGAGCTTTACGAGAAATGAAGCCCCCAATAGAGCCAGCCGTTGCTACAGCGATAGCAGCGGTGAGGAAGTTACGACGAGAATAATTAGGGCGGGAATAAGAGTGAGTCATTTTCAGTTCTCCAATACGGGTGTTTGCCGAGCATCATGAGGTTGTTATGGTCTTTAGACGCTGGCTTTTGGAAAATGTTACAAACCCAATGCAAATTTATTTCTGGTCGCTATCTGTTAGTCAATGCTGGTGATATCAATGGGTGTAGATCCTAGTTTCATCTTATTTTTAACACGTTATCGTTGTTTTATGTATTGTTCAGTTGAGTTGGGATCAATGCTTTTTGAATGAAATGATCGATATGACTGCTGAGTGGTAAGGATTCCAGCACGAATTGCAAACGAACTGTAAAGATGTCTGATATATTTCAATCAAGGATTTTGATCAACAGATATAAACGGATTTTTATCATGCTAAAAAATATCATGAGTGGTGTTTTCGTATTTGGGCTATTAGTTGTTTCCACATCTTCCAATGCTGAAGTTTTGGTGAATCATCACGGCCATTCATTTGAAGAATTTGAAGCTCGTCAAGCTGCACATCATCGCGCCAGTCACCACCCTGTTCGTCATGAACGTCCACATCATTACCGCAGCTATAAGCAACATTCAAAAGTTGTGATTCGTTGTTTTAGTACTAAGCAAGGTCAACGTCGTCGCGTGTGTTGATTGAGAAGACGTTCTCTTTATTTCTTTTTAGAGCTAGGCTGTACTGACAACAAAATTTGAATGGATTGTGCGCATGAAATTTTCTGAATATGTTCAATATGATGGTTTGGGTTTAGCTCATTTAATTGCGCGCCGCGAGGTGAGTGCAGCGGAGTTGTTGCGTGTCGCGATTGACCGTACAGAAAAGACGCATAAGAAGCTGAATGCAGTAATTATTCGAATGGATGAGATTGCTCAGACAAGAGCAAAACAAACACTGACTGGACCGTTTGCTGGCGTTCCTTTTTTGACTAAAGATTTATTTCAAGATTATTCAGGCGTTCTCAACACCAATGGAAATAAAGCACTTAAAAAAGCCAATCATCGACCGAGTGTTCATGCAGAAATAACGCAACGTTGGTTGAATTCTGGCGTTGTTATTTTTGGTCGAACGAATACGCCTGAGTTTGGCATTAAAGGGATCACTGAACCTGAAGCATGGGGCGCAAGTCGTAATCCTTGGAATATTAAACATACACCTGGTGGCTCATCAGGTGGTTCTGCGGCAGCAGTTGCGGCGGGTATTGTGCCCATCGCTGGTGCAAATGATGGCGGTGGGTCGATTCGTATTCCCGCTGCTTGCTGCGGGTTGTTTGGCTTAAAGCCCAGTCGTGGACGTACACCGTGGGGGCCTTTGGTGACTGAGCAAATGCACGGTGCGGCAATGAATCATGTAGTGTCGCGGACAGTGCGTGATAGTGCGGCGATGCTGGATGCGACATTGGGTGATGAGATTGGTTCACTATACCGACTTGCGAAGCCTGTTCGTTCGTATTTAGAGGAGACGGGACGCGATCCTAAACCACTTAGAATTGCATTCTCAACACGTTCTCCAATTGGGACACCTGTAGACCCTGAAGCAATTAAAGCTGTTGAAAAAACGGTCAAGCTACTCGAATCGCTTGGACATCATGTTGAAGAAGCTGAACCTGAAATTGATGGTTTAGAGGCAGCTCAGAATTTTTTGGCAATATGGTTTGGTAATGCCGCAGTCACTGTGGATGCTGTTAAGAAACAAACGGGTATCGGTAATGAAGGTTTTGAGCTGGATACTTTAGGCAGTGCTGCATTTGGTCGAGCGATGCCCGCATCCGAATATGCACAAGCCTATGTGAATGCCAATAAGTGCGCGCGTAAACTTGCTGAGTTTCATCAGAAATATGATTTATGGCTCACACCGACGATGGCGATGCCGCCAGCGCGAGTCGGTGAAGTTCGATTGTCGATGATTGAGAAAGTCGCTGCAAAAGTCCTTATAGCAGGACATTTAGCGCGCCCCGCACTCGAGTTGGGTCTAGCTCAGAAAATGGCGGTCGATAATCTAAAATGGGTGCCATTTACTCAAATTGCTAATATTACAGGTGTCCCCGCAATGTCTGTTCCGTTGCATGTAACATCAAAGGGATTGCCGATGGGCGTGCAGTTTATCGCGCCAATGGGAGAGGAAGGGTTGTTGTTTCAACTGGCAGGTCAATTAGAAAGGGCGCAACCGTGGCAATTGGTTGCGCCGTTTATGGGGTTGTAATTGGTGATGAGGTAGCAACATAGAGTAGATATCTCATTCATCTTATATTTTTGGATGCTTGAGTATTCATACAAAGCGATTATCAAATTATATTTTCTCATATATCAATATGTTGATAAGTTCAAAGAACTACGTAGCTCGTTGAGCCTATCAACATAAAGGCGAAAAGTTAAAAAGTCTAATTTTGGTATAGCTATTCCAGTCAATGACCATACAAATCAATAGTACATTGAGCTTCGTTGAAATATACGGTGCTGAGTACCGTCACTTCGACTCTGTTCAGTGAGCTGTTTCTTTATTTGTAGAAATAGCGATAAATACCAAAACAGAGACTAAAGTTATTTATCTTTGATCATAGAATAAACAATATTTAGCTATATACACTTTGATTAAAAAGTGTTAATAATTGCTCAATTTACAATCAAAAAAACATTGCATAAATAAAGCATTCTGATGTTGTTAGAAGGCGTCCCTGAAAAATCCTATATAAATAAGGATACAATATTATGCGTAATTCTCTTAATTATCCAACTGATTTTACTGTAATTAATATGAGTCCAACATGGCGGCATCAAATGTTGGTTATCGCTATTTTAGCTGTCTTATCTGCGAGTCCTGCTGCTTGGGGCACAGCAAATGGTGGAACGGGGTTTGGTACAGCAGGCACAGAGGTGTGTACTCAAGACAATATCGGCAATGTTGCTTGTGGTGCAAATAGCACAGCTGATGGAATGTTCGGAGGCAGTACTGCAATTGGAGCGAGTAGTAAGGCGCCTGGAGCAGCAGCAACAGCAATTGGCGATGCGAGTCAGGCAGGTGGAGCTGGAGCTGTCGCAGTGGGTTTTATTAGTAATGCAAGTGGAAATTACAGCACCGCAGTGGGTGATACGAGCCATGCAAGTGGAACTTATAGTGCTGCAAATGGTTATTCTAGTACAGCAAGTGGATTTGCGAGCATAGGTATAGGATTCTTTGGTAATGCCGTAGGTAGCGGCGACATTGCTGCTGGTGGACAGGCTACTACAGCCGTTTCTAGTGGGTCTCAAACGAATGGTAATATCGCTATTGGTAGTTCGACTGGAGTTATTACTGGAGTCTTTGGTGGAACGAAGACCACCGCCAATGGCGGCAACTCCATCGCCATTGGCACGGGGGGGCAGGCTACAGGCAATCAGTCGGTTGCAATAGGAGGCAGTAGTGTTGCGAGTGGAACTAACTCTGTTGCTCTTGGCGCAAATAGTACAGATGGCGGTGTAAGCAATGTGGTCTCTGTGGGAAGTCCTTCCCAAACTCGCGCGATTACAAATGTCACAGCAGGAAGCATAACTGCGACCAGTACTGATGCAATCAATGGCAGTCAACTATATACGACTAACCAGAATGTCACTACTGCTCAAACCACAGCAAATACAGCGCTCGCAAATGCAGCCACAGCCCAAACTACCGCGAATACAGCGCTAACGATTGCAAATAATTCAGCACAATATACCAATGGTGGGTTAAATCTAGGGCTCAATAGTAATGGCGGTACTGGAACTGTGGTCAATAATGTTGCTGCGGGCGTAGCGACCACTGATGCTGCTAATGTTGGTCAAGTACAAGCAGTGCAAACTACTGCAAATACGGCACTGACGACAGCGAATACCGCGTTAACGACGGCCAATGCAGCACAGACAACGGCAACTGCATCTCAAGCAGCAACAGCAATAAATACGACAAATATTGCAGCAAATACAGCCGCTATTGCAACGAATACAACGAATATCGCTGCGAACACAACCGCTATTACTGCCAATCAAACAGCAACGGCTGCAGCTCAAGCCACTGCAAACACAGCATTAAGTAACGCAGCAACGGCCCAAACCGCTGCTAATTTGGCTCAGACTGCTGCAACCAGTGCTAATACTGCTGCGGTGGCGGCGCAAAATGGTGTCACTCAGACTCAAACTGCTTTGACTTCATCAGGGATGTGCCAATCAACAGGAAGTGGCTTGAATTGTGGCTCGACTCAAGGCACTGGTGCGCTGGCCGTTGGACAAGGCGCAGTGGCTCATTTTGCGGGTTCAGTTGCACTTGGGGCTGGTGCTCAGGCATTAGCTGATCCAACAACTGCTGTTGGTAATAATGCAGTGGCAAGTGGCAATAATGCTGTTGCACTCGGTGCTAACACAACCGCAAGTGGTAGTAATTCCGTTGCTCTAGGTCAAGGATCCGTTGCAGATCGCGACAACACGGTTTCTGTGGGTACTACAACTCAAACGCGGCAGATTACTAATGTTGCAGCAGGTACTGCGCCCACAGATGCAGTGAATGTTGCACAATTAAATCAGCAATATAGTCAAATTAATCAACAAATGAGCCAAAATTTAGGTCGTTCTTATGAATTTGCTTCGCAAGCAACCGCGCAAGCTTTGGCGATTCCTTCAATTCCTGCACTAAGTGTTGGGCAGAAGTGGATTGGTGCAGCGAACGGAAATTATGGCGGTCAATCCGCATTAGGATTCGCCGTGGGATATCAAGCGACAGAACATCTGAATCTAGGTGCGGGGGCATCAAGTTCGGTGAGTGGTAACTCTAATATTGCAACGAAAGTGCAAATTGGTTACGCGTGGTGATTAGTGTCTGATGGTAAAAAAGCCTACTTTTTATAAAGTAGGCTTTTTGATATTTAGCTTTTACTTAAATTATTCCGTCTTAAAATCAGGCGGAACTAAAATCGAATCCTTAATTTCACTCGATAATTCTGGATAGTCGAGTGTGTAGTGTAATCCGCGAGACTCTTTGCGTTGTAAGGCGCAGCGGACAATCATTTCACTCACCAAAGCCAGATTTCGCAGCTCGATTAAATTCTTACTCATCACATAACTTGAGTAATATTCTTCAATCTCGTGTTTCAACATTTGAATACGATTGAGCGCGCGTTGCAAACGCTTCGTGGTGCGTACAATACCGACATAATTCCACATGAAGTGACGTAACTCTTCCCAGTTATGCAGAATGACCACGTCTTCATCTGGATGCTGTACACGCGAATCGTCCCAAGCAGGCACATCGACTAAGGTCGTTTGTTCAGTATTTTCAGAGATTTTCTGTGCGATGTGTTTGGCGGCACTTGCGCCGAATACAAAACATTCAAGTAGAGAGTTGCTGGCCATGCGATTTGCGCCGTGCAAACCTGTAAATGATGTTTCACCGATGGCATAGAGACCTGAAATATCAGTTTCACTATTCAAATCAACCATTACACCGCCGCAGGTATAGTGCGCTGCAGGAACGACAGGAATCTGATCTTTGGTAATATCAATCCCAAGTTCGAGCAAACGCTCATACAGCATCGGGAAGTGTTCTTTAACAAATTCAGGTGGGCGGTGTGTAATGTCGAGATAGAGATGACGTACCCCGAGGCGTTTCATTTCAAAGTCAATCGCACGTGCGACGATGTCACGCGGCGCCAGTTCTGCGCGTTCATCAAATCGTGGCATGAACCGTTCGCCATTGGGTAAGCGCAGATATGCACCTTCACCGCGCATTGCTTCCGTAATCAGGAAGGAGCGTGCTTTAGGATGGTAAAGACAGGTTGGGTGGAACTGATTAAATTCCATGTTGGCGACACGACAACCTGCACGCCACGCCATCGCAATTCCATCACCCGTCGCGATGTCAGGATTGGTGGTATACAAATAAGATTTACTTGCACCGCCACATGCTAATGCAACAAATTGGGTTTGAAAAGTTTTTACTTTGTTTTCAACCATATCCAACGCATAGATGCCAACAACACGGTTCTCACCAGCTAAACCTAATTTTTCACTGGTGACTATATCAATTGCTGCATAATCATTGAGAATGGTGACATTTTTACGTTTCTTGACTTGGCGAATCAATGTCGTGGAAATCGCAATGCCTGTTGCGTCTGCGGCGTGAATAATACGACGATGTGAGTGACCGCCTTCTCGTGTGAGATGGAGTTGTTCTTCTGCATCTAGAGTAAAGCGTACGCCTTGTTTTAATAGGAAATCGACTGCTTCGCGACCACCTTCAACAGTGAATGCAACAGCATCACGATGGCATAATCCCGCACCTGCAATCAGCGTATCTTCGATATGATTTTCTGTTGAGTCTGTTTCATCTAAAACCGCAGCGACACCACCTTGTGCATAGTAGGTACTGGCTTCGGTCAACGGTGCTTTCGCCATCACCGCGACACGTAGATGGCTTGGCAGAGAAAGTGCAAGCGTTAATCCCGCCGCGCCACTACCTACGATCATGACATCGAAATGATGATGATCTAATGCATTGTTAATTTGGGTATTATCAGGTTGGCTAGTGCGATTAGGGCTGACAGTGGTTGCGCTCACGGTAGAATTGGTCGTGCTCACGGGCGAATGGTGCCTTTTAAATCCGAATAAGAGATGAAGTATTAAAGATTTATGAAAGATCTGCAAGTGAAAAAGTAACCGATCTAGGCACATCGGTGGCGTTTTTTGCCTAGGATTTTGGGTTGGTATGATCGAGTTGTGACTTGAAGTTGAATCGGCTACATGGATACGCAAGAAAAATGGATCACAATTAAAAAGAAATTTGGTTTACATTAATCTCGTAATTGATTGAAATGAATCATACAACTTACAACGATTGCTAACAGAAGTTGCTGCATCGTTATGGTTAAAATCCTCTATCAAATCTCATGTTTTACGACATTTTTATTTATGATTTTTATGTATGATCTTTTATATGGGAACGTTGGCTCATGGACGCAGTGAAAGTACAAATCACAGAACGGAATTCGAGTGAAATAAACGCTACAGTGGATACACCTTTTAATCAAACCTCAGAAAAAGTATCGCAAACTCATCGAAAGATCAGCTTCAAGACGCTCGTTAAAAGCGTTCTCTTGACGAGCACAATGGCGGGTTTCTCATTGCAGACAGCATATGCGACTGCACCAATTGATTTTTCTGATATTGTCGCGCAAGTTGCGCCAGCCGTTGTGCGCGTGACGGTCGTTAAGAAAATGACCAAAGAAGAAGAAATGCAGCAGCAATTGCCTGAGATGTTAAAAAGATACTTTGGTAATCAAATCATTATTCCTAATCAACCTAGAACTCCAGCGGAGCAGAAGTCTTACGGCAGTGCATTCTTTATTAGCCAAGACGGCTATCTTCTGACTAACCGTCATGTCGTTGATGATGTCAAAAAAGTCACCGTGACATTAAGTGATCGTCGCGAACTGGACGCCGATGTTGTTGGGAGTGATGAACGTACTGACGTTGCTGTATTGAAGGTTAAAGGAGATCATTATCCTTCGCTACAATTAGGTGACTCGGATAAATTGCGAGTGGGCGAGCCTGTCCTTGCGATTGGTTCACCGTTTGGATTTGATTATTCTGCTTCGGCGGGGATCGTCAGTGCAACATCGCGCTCTGTCACAGTGGATAACGCTGTGCCATTTATTCAATCGGATGTTGTGCTGAATCCAGGTAATTCAGGTGGCCCTTTATTTAATCAACGGGGTGAAGTGATTGGGATCAATTCTCGGATCTTTTCGGGAACGGGTGGATATATGGGATTGTCATTTTCCATTCCGATTGATGTCGCGATTGGTGTTGCGGATCAGCTTAAAAACGGAGGAAAAGTCTCGCGAGCTTATTTAGGTGTTTATCCGCAGGATATTGATCGAAACTTGGCAGAGGTTTATCACTTGCCGAAACCAGAAGGCGCACTTGTGGTTAAGGTTTCGCCAGATTCGGCGGCGAGTGCAGCGGGAATTAAAGAAGGCGATATTATTCTTTCTTTTAATGATAAAGCAATTTCTCGTGCCTCTGATTTGGTGAATTATATTAATCGTACGCGTCCAAACACGGTGATTGCGTTAGGTTTGCTTCGAGATGGTCAGCGTCTGACTTTGAATCCTAAATTGAAAGCGGCAACTGCGGACGAGGATGCTGAGGAAAAAGTTGCAAGGGATGGGGTCGATAGCATCAACATCTTAGGATTAAAAGCGCACGACATGAGCGACAAAGAGAGTGCGGATGCCACGATAAAAGGTGTGGTTGTCGATTCTATAGAGCCTTATGGCATTGCCAATAATGCACAAATCCAAATCGGGGATGTGATCGTGCGGTTAAATGGTCGTCCAACGCCAAACCTTGCTGCATTTGCAGTTGCACAAAAAACGTTGCCGAAAAAAGGTGTGGTTGAGGTGGTAGTCATACGAGATAAGATTCCGCGTCGAGCAGGTCTAAGAATCGAATGATAGATTAACGGTTTGATCTTTTCCGATCAGTTGTGAATGACACGTTACTTGATCAAAGTAGCGTGTTTTTTATGGAAATCACATTTGGATTAAACCGTAATTGGGTGGGTGCAGTGGTCTGGTTTACGTGTTGTATCTCTATGTTTTTCAGTTAGACTAGAGATATATTTTTGTATGAACAATCAGGATGTTTACGTCGTGACATTAAGTCCAAATCAAAGTCCAAATCAAAGTGCAAACAATCTATTTTCAACATCTTCTGAATCACAATCCCCGCGCTCGGATGTCGCTGTAGTGAATACATTACTTCAAACTGCACATCCAAAAATCGAAGCGGCATTGGTCGCGTTACGTCATATTATTTTAGATAAACCAGAACAAATTAAGTTATCCCTGACCTGCTTGTTAGCGGGTGGGCATTTGTTGTTGCAGGATTTACCTGGGATGGGAAAAACCACGCTTGCTGAGAGTTTGGCGCGTGGATTGGGACTCACGTATCGTCGTGTACAGTTCACGAGCGATATGTTGCCTTCAGATATTTTGGGTTTTTCGATTTTTAATCCTGAAAAACAACAATTTGAATTTCGTGCAGGCCCAGTATTTACCCAAGTTTTATTGGCGGATGAAATCAATCGCACAAGTCCAAAAACACAAAGTGCGCTTCTTGAGGCGATGGAAGAACGACAAGTTTCTCAAGATGGTCAAACACGGGTTTTGCCGCAGCCATTTTTTGTGATAGCGACGCAGAATCCTTTTCAACAGGCAGGTACATATCCACTGCCAGAATCACAGCTGGATCGATTCTTAATGTGTTTATCTTTGGGTTATCCCTCAGAGCAGGCTGAGCGGGATTTGTTGCTTGGATTAGATCGCCGACAAATGCTTGCACAGATGCAACCTTTATTGGATCAAACCACATTGCTTGAATGGCAAGCGAGCTTACACCAAGTTCATTTGGCTTCACCTGTGTTGGATTATCTTCAGCGTTTAGTGGCAAAAACACGTGAGTCTCGTCAGCATGTTGGTTTGTCTACGCGTGGTGTGTTGGCATTGAAGCGGGCAGCACAAGCCTATGCGTTTGTGGCGGGGCGTAGTTATGTGATTCCAGAGGATATTCAGGCGGTTTTTGCTGCTGTTGCGGATCATCGTTTGGGTGGATTGACTGATGGCACGTCACCAGCACAGCAAGTTTTAAAACAAGTTGCTGTAGTGGTTTAATATTTTTTAAGTCTTAAATTACCCTGAATCAAGTTCATGTCAATCAAGTAAAACGGATTTCTGATGGCTGTGCAAATATCTCAACGTTGGTTTCAAAAGAGATTCCGAGATTGGCAAAATCGCCGCTTGCCTCCAGTTAAACAAGTTCGTCTCACACAACGTCAGGTCTTTATTTTTTTAAGTCGAGAAGGTGGTTTATATGCCTTCATGATGCTGGCTATTTTTATTGCTGGTATTAATTACGCCAATAATCTAGTGCTGGGTTTATGCTTTTTTCTAGGGAGTGTGCTGGTCGTTGTGATGCATCATACCTTTAATAATTTATCAGGATTATTACTGGAAGCGGTTGATGCATCTGATTGTGAAGCTGGGACATATACTAATTATCGCATCAGAATTACTCCTAAAGGTCGGCAGATTGCTTGTCAGATCAAGTTGGAATGGGATGATCAGATTCTGACGATTCCAGTGCTAGATCGCGCAACGCTGATTACGATGCAGTTAAAAACACCAACCCGAGGCAAGTTTTTACCACCACGTCTGAGTGTATCTACGGTTTATCCATTAGGCATATTACGCGCGTGGACTTATGTGCGGTTTAATGAGCCAGCATGGGTGTCGCCTCAGCCTATAGAAGGCATACTGAATGGACAACGGACGCTTAGTGATGATGACGATGAGTCCGTCTTACGTGTAGCAGGCCAAGATGAGTTTGATGATTTACGTTCTTTTATAGAGGGTGAATCATTAGCTCATGTGTCATGGGGGCATTTGGCGCGTGGGCAGGGGATGATGACGAAACGCTTTTCAGATCCGTGCGGACGTGAGCAATTACTGGACTACGATGCGATGCATGGTGGTCATGAATTGCGTTTATCGCAGTTAGCGTATTGGGTGAAGCGTTTGACCGAAGAACACGTTTCATTTGAATTAAAAGTACGTCAGCAATCTTTATCTATAGGGCAAGGATTGCTTCACCAAAAAGCAGCATTGCGTTTGCTGGCGGAGGTGGAGTGATGCGTTCGATACATCTGTCTGCGCGTAATGCATTGATGCTGACCCAGCTTATGGTGGTGTTACCGCATATTGGGCATTTACCGTCTTGGCTAACCTTCTTATCGATTCTGGTGGTGTTGTCGCAATTATCATGGATTCATCAGAAAATATTTGGGGCAGCAGATTCAAGCTCGCAAAAAACCAACCAACATAAGACACGTCAAAAAATCGTGCAAAGTGTTGTATTTCTGGGCGGTATGTTCGGTATCTTTCAGTCGTATCATACTTTTGTTGGGGTGGACGCGGGCACAGCTTTTTTAATGATTTGCTTGCTGGGCAAGCTTTTTGAGGTCAATGCTTGGCGAGACATTTATGTTGTACTGACGTTTAATTTATTTATCACAGCTGCTCAGTTTTTGTTTGATCAGGATTTGATTACTGCAATTTGGGCAGCTTGTACGGCGCTTGCAATTTTGTTGGCAATGGTGAAACAAAATACGCCGAGTTCTGAACAGTTAGAGTCCCAACAGGCGTCCTTTGTTCAAGAAAGTTTTATTCAAAAGAATCATCAATTAATGGGCTACCGAAGTGGCAGGGTTTTGGGGTTAATCATTATCCAAGCTGTTCCTTTGATGGTCATTTTATTTATCTTTTTTCCACGTATGCCGCCACTGTGGACGTTGCATCTTAATCAAGGGCAATCTCAAACAGGGATTAGTGACTCTATGTCACCCGGTGATATTGCTGATCTCAGTCAATCCAGTGAGTTGGCGTTTCGTGCGATTTTTGATGATGGTCAGTTGCCGCCAAGATCATCTTTGTATTGGCGCGGTTTGGTTTTAGGCTCTTTCGATGGCCGAACTTGGCGACCAAGCTCAGATCCACAGTTAAAGTCCATCGCAATGGGCGGTAAGCCTGCGCCATCATGGTTGATGAATGGTCTGGATTTTAAAAAGACTGAGCCAAAGCAATATCAGTTAATCATGGAACCAACACAGCAACCTTGGTTATTTGCATTAGATTTGCCTTTTAGTATGGATTCGCAAGCAGGTTTGACTCGTGAATATACTTTGCGAGCTGATGATGCTGTTGTGTTGCAAACGACATTTCACTTGTATCAGGTTGATGTCAATCAGATTGATGTTGAGTTGCCTGATTGGTTAGCCAAGGACACATTGCAACTCCCGATCGGTACAAATCCCAAAGCCCGTGCTTTGGCAACCAAACTTTTTGCAAGCGCACAGCACAATCCAGAAGTCTATGCTAATGCACTCATGGCATGGTATCGGCATGAACATTTTATTTATACATTGAAGCCGCCAACACTGGATGGTGATCGGATTGATCAATTTCTATTTAATACAAAACGAGGGTTTTGCGAGCATTATGCATCGTCATTTACGTTTTTAATGCGTGCTGCTGGAGTTCCTGCTCGTGTGGTCGTGGGTTATCAAGGCGGACAAGTTGGGCGAGATGGCAAAACCTTCGAAATTAGACAAATGGATGCACATGCGTGGAGTGAAGTATGGCTGGCTGGGCGTGGTTGGGTACGATTTGATCCAACCGCAATGGTTGCGCCAGAACGCGTGAGACAGGGAATGGATGCACTGACTGCCCAAGATCCGACGATGTTTGGTAGCGGATTGGCAGGTAGTTTGCGATATAACCAGTTCCGTATGCTTGGACGGATGCGAGCGTGGGTAGATTACGCTAAATATGAGTGGCAACAAAAAGTTGTCGGCTTTGATGAACAGAATCAAGAAAACTTCTTATTCAAGATGTTTGGCTTTCGTTCACAGATGATGCAAGTCTGGATTATGTTTGGAGCATTTATCTCAGTGCTGCTTGTAGTGGTTGGAATAATGTGGTGGCGTCGAAGACCAATTTGGCATCCTTTGGATGCGCCTTTGATACGATTGTCTAAGAGATTAGAAAAGCAAGACCTAGCGCGACAAGCCCATGAGGGTGTATTGCATTGGCTTGCCCGCCTTGAACACATTCCACGTTATCAAGCGCAAGCAAAGACGCTTGCGGAGATTTATAGTCGGGCGCGTTATGCAAATGATGGTGGTGATATGAAAATTGAGCAGAAAGCACTATGGCGAGTGGTTAAGCTTTGGCGTTAGCTATACTTTGGCATTAGTATAACTAACGCCAAAATACTCTGAAAATAAAAAAGCCACTTAAACAAAAGTGTTTAAGTGGCTAATCTATCTACCGAATTTGGTAGGCGTAACTAGACTCGAACTAGCGACCCCCACCATGTCAAGGTGGTGCTCTAACCAACTGAGCTATACGCCTGTTCTGGAGCGGTATTTTAGGTAAGTTTGGTGTTGTGTGCAATAGAGAATTGACTTATTTACACGCATATATATCTGACTGGCAAATTTTTAAGCATTTCTCAGATGTTTTATCATGAGTCTCAAACATAGGTATGGTCGAGAGAGATACCTATGTTTGAGTGGATATTACTTATTCATCATGCATTGGACATTCAAAGCTTGATGGGTTTTGCTGACAGCGAACTTTTTTCAGGATCCCCATCATACGTTTGTTGTAAATGCCTTCCTTCGCGAGATCAAGTCGTACTTGGCGGAATAGTTTGTCGTATACGAGTTTGTCATTCGCAGGAAGTTCCATCCAGTATTTCGGATCAATACTTCCTTCCATTTTTTTCACGGATTTCATTTGATTGGTGAGCTGTCCTGCCATCCATGAGCGGCTTTTTTGTCCATATCCATCAGGAAAATTGCTTGGATGAATGAGGACCTGTGTTGTGATGTAAGCCGCATGATAATTGACAATAGCACCTTTATTGCTCATACCTTTAGCAAGATCAAGCGCTTTAAACGCGTAAGCAGGTAAGGCGATGATCTGAAGTTGCCCGCTATTGAATTTGTTAGCGATTGTTGTAATCGAAACGGGAATCACATTACAGCCCATCTTTTCTGCCATCACTAGCTGCGGCTTATCGAATGATAATGCTCCGAAGCTCTTGCCAGCCATTCTCGCCATACTGTTAATGGTTCTGTCTGCTGTCATTGGATATGCTGCGCCTACGGCAGATACTCCAGCGACTTCACTATCCCCACTGACCATTTCTGATGCAATTTTCGGATTAGCCATCAAAAGAATGATACTTTTTGCAACCGCATCATCAGGTACACCGCCCACGGAATCGATAGATCCTGTGAAACTGTTAAATTGACGTGCGCGCGTTCCAATCGTGGTCAGAGCGTCACATTTACCATCTTTGAAGGCATCATTGGCTTTCTGGTCATCGGTGTATGGTTTTAACGTAATATCCGCGCCCCATTGCTTGGCTGCAATGGCGTAGTCTTTCATGAAGAAATAGGAGTCGCCTTGCGTTCCTAGCGGATCAAAAACACACAGAGTTTGAGCATATGAGGTAGTTGCGAGTGTGAGTAGCGTGATTGCGCTTAATAGCTGTAGTTGAGTCTTCATAGGACTTCCTTTCCCCTTTTAAGGGACTGCAATGGCACCTTGTATTCGGTTTGATTAAGATGTAATTCATTTACATCATAAGTAAGAATATGACTATTTATTGACAAAAACAATTGCAAAAAATGCTATTTGTAAATGATCTATTTGCCATAATGAGCGCTCGACTATTAATAAGTTTTGTGGTCGTTATTGATGCAGTTTTAAGAGTTTGATGATTTGATCTATTCATTTTTAGATACATGTTTACTTCCAAGCCGAGTTTCCAAAAATTTGCTATAATGTCCCGCTATATTTTTGGACAACGATATTTTTCGTTGTATCTGATGATTCGTATTCATTTTTTCAAATTTTGTTAAACCCAGTGTTTAGAGGTCACCATCATGCACTACCCAAAATCATACGATGTCATCGTCATTGGCGGTGGGCATGCGGGTACGGAAGCGGCGCTTGCGGCTGCGCGTATGGGACGTCAAACATTGCTTTTGACACATAACATCGAAACATTGGGACAAATGAGTTGTAATCCTGCGATTGGTGGGATTGGTAAGTCTCATCTGGTGCGTGAGATTGATGCGTTGGGTGGTGCAATGGCACTGGCAACTGATCATGCGGGGATTCAGTTTCGCGTATTGAACAGCCGCAAGGGCGCTGCCGTTCGTGCAACACGTGCGCAGGCTGATCGTATTTTGTATAAAGCTGCGATTCGCTCAATGCTTGAAAATCAACCAAATCTCGATATTTTTCAGCAAGCCGCTGATGATCTTATTGTTGAAGGCGATACAGTTAAAGGCGTGGTGACGCAGACGGGTATCCGTTTTGAATCAAAGACTGTCGTATTGACTAGTGGAACGTTCTTGGGCGGCATTATTCATATTGGTTTAGAAAAATCACGCGGTGGTCGTGCAGGTGATCCGCCGTCGATTGCATTGGCAGATCGTTTGCGCGAGTTGAAGTTGCCTGTAGGTCGTCTAAAAACTGGTACACCACCACGGATTGATGCTAAATCAGTCGATTTCTCTGTGATGATTCCTCAGCCGGGTGATACACCGATGCCAGTCATGTCATTCATGGGTGATGTGTCGATGCATCCGCGTCAAGTGAACTGCTGGATGACTCATACCAATCTCGATACACATGACATTATCCGTAGCGGTCTGGATCGTTCACCGATGTATACCGGTGTGATTGAAGGCGTTGGACCTCGTTATTGTCCGTCGATTGAAGACAAGATTCATCGTTTTGCGGATAAAGATAGCCATCAGATTTTCATTGAGCCAGAAGGCTTGAATACGCATGAACTGTATCCAAACGGGATTTCAACAAGTCTACCGTTTGATATTCAATTAAAGCTGGTTCGTTCGATGAAAGGCTTGGAAAATGCCCACATCACACGTCCAGGTTATGCGATTGAATATGATTATTTCAATCCACAAAATTTGAAGCCTACGCTTGAAACCAAGTCGATCAATAATCTGTATTTTGCAGGTCAGATCAATGGTACGACGGGTTATGAAGAAGCGGGCGCACAAGGCTTATTGGCAGGTCTCAACGCTGCGCGTCGTGCAGCAGATGAAGAAAGCTGGACTCCAACACGTGATCAAGCGTATTTGGGCGTGATGGTCGATGATTTGATTACGCACGGAACGAAAGAACCGTATCGTATGTTTACCAGTCGTGCGGAATATCGTTTGATGCTGCGCGAAGATAATGCTGACCAACGTTTGACGGAAGCAGGGCGCAAATTAGGTTTAGTCAGTGATGAGCGCTGGGCTGCTTATTGTGAAAAGATCGAATCGATTGAGCGTGAATCTGCACGCCTAAAAGGCATATGGGCAACGCCGAATAACAAACTCGGTATGGCATTCATCGAACAAACTGGCGAAGTCCTGAGCCGTGAAAACAATGCCTATGATTTGCTGAAACGCCCTAATGTGACCTTTGCTCAGATTGCAGAATTGACTGATTCTGATGCGACACCAATGGTCGGTGAGCAGATCGAAATTGCTGTGAAATACTCAGGCTATATCGATCGTCAGCAAGATGATGTGGCGCATTTGAAGCGTTATGAAGAGACTGTGCTACCTGTTGATTTTGACTATGATGCGGTATCTGGTTTGTCGCGGGAAATCACCATGAAGCTGAAAGCTGTTCGTCCTGCGACATTGGCGCAGGCGGGGCGTATTCAAGGTGTGACCCCTGCGGCGGTTCAGTTGTTGCTGATTATGGTGAAAAGATTGGGAATGCAGAAAGCTGGCTAATGCATTAAATTTATAATTTGTATTTCGATGATAAAAAGAGTATCCATAGTGATGCTCTTTTTTTTCGTCTGATCAATGTGTAAAGTATTGGAATTATTCACTAACAAAGAAGATGGATTTTGAAACTTAAATTATTAGCCTGTTCATTCGTATTTATTGGAGTTTTTGCCCACGCTGAATCTGTAAATGTGGCGGCGAGCAATCCCGTAGATCAAACCAGCAAAGTAGACCAAACCACTACTAATACAGCTCCAGTTAGTGCAGCTCCAGCTGATTCTGCTGCGACTTCGGCAGAGGCTGCTCGTGAAAAAGCATTGGATGATGAGTTTTCAAAATGCGTTCCAAACAATCCAAAATATAAGAATCGCTGCGCGATGTTAGAGGCGAGTAAGACTTCAATTTCGCACTCTCAAGCGAATGCTCAATTTACAGCTTACTTACAAATGTCGAATGTATATATCAAATATCTCACTGATCGAGAGTCCAGTGGATTGGGTTATTGTCGGATAAAGGGCGCGGCACAAGCTGCGAAGGCAAAGTATGATCCGACTAAAAATATTAATGAAATTCTAGAGCTGATCGCAGGTTGTATGGCTGCGCAATATCAGCAAGTGGGTAAACAGGAAACTGAGTTGAATCAGATTGTTGAGAGTGGTAAAGCACCAGCTTCTCAAAAGTAAAGTATCGTTTGTTGTAAGAAACTTGTTCTAATCAATTAAAAGCGTATCAATCGCCATAAGGAACCGACCATGAAAACACTCCTGCAACCAGAAAAGCTATTTGGTCTGACGATGTGGCTTGTTGCCATTTTGTTTGCATGGTTTTTGGTGGGATTTGGTGGTTTGATTATTCGTGATTTACCGCTGACTACGCATGATTTGACGCCTGAGCAGTTTGCAACGCCTCAGTTTCTTGCATTGAAGCAAACGAAGAAGAATCTTGAGATTGAGCAGAGTGAGAAAAGTGATCAGCGCGATTTATTGCAGCAATCACTGAGTGCCGCGCAAAGCCAATATGATACTGAGCATGTTAATTTCCAGAATTGGTTGGCGACTCGTGCGGTGACCAACCGATCTGATCAAAACCCAGAGTTAATTGCACGGACGAAGAAACTTGAGGAACTGAAAACCAGTCAAGTGCAGACACAACAGAAAATTGCCGATCTGGATCATCAGTTATTGTTGCTGAATCAACAAAGTGATCAGCTCTATCCGCAATATCGAGAGTTAGAGCAAGAGAGCAATCAACGCTATGATCATGCAGTGTTCAAGCAACAATTACAGGTGTTTGGATATCGCTTGTTGTTCATTTTGCCGCTCATTGTTGCGGCGGTTTGGTTGTTTGTCCGTCAGCGTAAAAGTAAATATTGGCCATTTGTGTGGGGCTTTATTTTCTTTGCGCTCTTTAGTTTCTTTGTTGAACTTGTGCCTTATTTACCGAGTTATGGCGGCTATGTACGTTATATCGTTGGATTAATTCTGGTGCTGGTGTGTGGATATTATGGCATTGGTTGGATGCAGGCGTATTTAGCGCAGCGTCAATTGACTGCAAAAGCAGATGAAAATGAACGTCGTCAGAAGTTGGATCATATCATTGCGATTAAGAAGTTAGCGGCAAATGTATGCCCTAGCTGTGAACGTCAGTTGCTTGAGAGCAAAGATGTGGTGAGTAATTTTTGTATGTTTTGTGGGTTAAAGCTTTATCGGAATTGTCCGAAGTGTAATACACGCCACAATTCATTTTTTGGTTTTTGCCCGACTTGCGGGACAGAGAATCAGGATATAATGGGATTGTAGGAGTTGATTTATATATATGATGCATAAGCGCGAATGAATTTCATATATAGTTAATATCTAGTAAAAAAGAGAGTTCTACTAAAATTAGTAAGCCGTGCGCCCTTATTTAAAAAACTGGGCGCGTGTAAGCTTTGGCTTCAAGAAAGTAGTTTTTTCATTGAATTAGTTTAGAGAGGTCAAAGTCTTTGAAAACTCTGTAAACAAAATAGAGTTGTCCATAAATATTTGGATGTACCACACCATATAAAGAGTGTTGGTTACTCCAAGAGTCATTGACGTTGTTAATCCATGGTCCAGCGTAACTGCTAATTGGTGTTCCATCTGTATTTATCTCCAATGGAACACAATATCCATGCACAAAATATGTATCATACGGACTATCGCCACTTCCGCCGTGATTCTTCCTTGTTACTAAGACATTCCAGTTTGGATTTTTTGCAGCAATTTGGTTAGACCATTGTCTCATTCCTATACTGCTTTCATCAGCATACGGCGGCTCCCTGGTAGAACCTGTCAGGGGCACTATAAAGTCGCTGTAAATAGGATTCTGTTGACGATTTGGTATCTGAAAAAATGGAATAACAACTGTATGATAGTATTTTATTCGTAAAGCTTTACTTGCAAAATACCTCGTTGTATTCCCTTTCACCTTTACCCCCCCAATACAATAGTGGTCATAATCACGATGTAAGGGATCGGGATAAATAGCTTGAATTATTTTTGAATTAGGGAATGATTTCGTAATATCTATCGCCATTGACGGAAGTGCGGCTGATATAAACTTCTTTTCTGATGCAAGATTTGATTTTATATTGGGTTTTAGATCCAGTCCTTTTTTTGTTTTAATAGTTACATTGCGTGTAGCGGCTTTTCTAATAATCTCTCCAAAGTGTGCATCATTTCCTCCTGCAGACAATAATATTAGCGACGGTTCTCTTTTCATATCTAAATTGGTTAGATCTTTTGATAAAGTTTGCACTTGAGATTGAGATAATGGTGTGTTTCTTTCTCGTCCCCATTTTTTGCTTATATGCTTTTTAACCCCTTTGTCATCTATATCAAAAGTAGATTCACTTCCTACATCTTCAATTAAAGCGCCTGAGCATGCTCTTGAAATAAAGCGATAAGAGTTTTTTGGGTCACCTGCTGCAAGCCTTGCAGTAACTAATGAAGGCCAAGATAGTAGGGAGCGATCACAGCGACGCTTATCATTGCCAAAAAACCATTGCACTTTTTTCTTATTACTGTTTGGAATGTCTGGTGTTCCCTCTCCAGAACTATATGAGTCACCGAGGCCTGCGATAATATAGTCTCTCGTGATAATTGTTTTACTTATGGTGCTTGTAGCACTGCTGTTAATTGTAAGTTTTATATCGGCCTGTGCTTCATAGTAAGTAGGTTTTCTAACTGTAAAGGGAATAGACAGCTGTACATTTTGACATGCATGTTCGTTTATTTCTTTTCCATCAATAGACCATTGGCATTGGTCTCCTTCATGGAAGTTATTGGTATTTAAAATAATAACTTGATCAGAAGGGAATATGAAATTTCTATCATATGATGATGGATCTTTATTAAAATAAGTTTCTGGAAGTTTTGACTGGTTCTTCCAAGGTGATTCCACGATTAACGCATTTGTATTGACCTCAGTGGAGAAATATTTTGTACTTGCCATTGCTACCTTTTTTAGGGCTATAGCATCTTTAGTGTTTTTGAATAAGGGTAGGTTATTTTCTACGGTGAAATCGAAAAGATCTTCGGCATATCCAGTGGAGTGAACTAGTAGGGCAGATATAGCAAAGGTAAGGATTTTTATTTTCATCATGTTCTCCGTAGTTATTTTTAACTTTATTGTTATAAAGGGCATTATTCTTTTGATTAAAAAATACTACTACTACGACTATGTCATTTCAACTAAGTAATCTAAGAATAATTAACTAAAATGAAAGTTTCAGACCAGTGGTAATGCAGCTAATTTTCAAATTAGTTCTGGTTTCAGCGAAAGACATATCTTTGAATAGATTACTTATTTACAATAAATTTACTCGTATCAAACTCTTCACGCTACGCTTCCTTGACATACGCTTTATACAGTTAGTGAAATTTCTGTGATTGAGAGATACTAGGAAATCTGCCTATTAAACCGTCACTGTTCTGTCATCAAATCGTCAACTGACTGTCAAGACACAGACGTATGCTTTATTTATGAAAATGAATAGAGTCTTTGAGCCGATGAATGCAGTCATTAATGACTTAAGCCGCGAAGAACGTTTGAAACAACCTGATGTTGTTGTAAAAGATGATGGCGCAAAAGAGAGCCTAGAGCCAATAAAAATAGCACCAGAACAATCATCACTATTTAATTATAAATATAATCAAAATGTAACGCCAAACATCCAAACACCAAACCGTCGTATCGCACTAATCACCGAAACATGGCCGCCAGAAATCAATGGCGTGGCTCATTCCATCTATCAGTTGGCGAAAGGTTTAAAAGCAAATGGAAATACGCTTTTCCTCGTTCGCCCTGCTCAAAGTTTGGCATCGGATGATTCACTAGCAGAACAAACAATGCTTGTGAAAGGTTTTGCGATTCCTCGCTACAACACACTTCAGTTTGGTGCGCCAGCATACGCCAGACTGAAGGAGTTTTTTAAACAAACTCAGCCTGATGTGGTGCATATCGTCACCGAGGGTCCATTGGGATTGGCGGCGCTCTATGCAGCCAGAAAACTAGGGATTCCAGTGAGTAGTGGTTTTCATTCACCATTTCATGAGTTTAGCACTTACTTTGGTTTGAGTTTTTTACTCGCACCAATTATTTCCTATCTACGCTATTTTCATAATCGTACTGATGTGACCTGCGTTCCGAGTGAAAAAACAGTTCAGCAGCTCGAATCGATGGGCATTGATCGACTCAAGGTCGTGACACGCGGTGTCGATATTCAACGATTTAGTCCTCAGCATCGCAGCCAAGAATTACGCAAATCTTGGGGAGCAGGCGAGCAGACGACAGTATTACTCTATGTTGGACGCCTATCTCCTGAAAAAAATATTGATCTTGTGATTGCAGCATTTCGTGAGCTGCAAATTGAGCAATCCTTCCGTGCGGTTCGATTAGTTCTGGTGGGTGACGGCCCAGAGCGTCAAAGACTCGAAAAGCTGGGATCAGATGTGATTTTTGCGGGTATGCGCACAGGCAATGAGTTAAGTCAGTATTATGCTAGTGCAGATGTATTTGTCTTTGCAAGTCAGGTAGAAACGTTTGGAAATGTCGTACCAGAGGCGATGGCAAGTGGTCTTCCAGTTTTAGCATTCAACGATGCCGCAGCTGGTCAGTTGGTTGATTCTGGAAAATCGGGATGGTTGTGTCCACTCAAGGATGAATGGCACTTTAAGCAATTAACGGCTGGATTGCCGAAACAAATCGAACTACAAGACATGGGAAAACGCGCAAGTCAACGCGTACAACAAATGGGCTGGCAGCATGCGGTTGTTCAGTTTGAACAAGTGCTGGAGCAAGTGATACAACAAAAACAATTGAGTGAGGTTGCAAGCGCTGGGCTTGCCGCCGACAAAGAGGAGATCAAAGAATGAGTAAATTTCAATTAAAAATGCTACAGATGCAAGATCAATTGCAAGGTTGGGATACATATTGGTGTTTACGTTTGAATCGTTATTCAACACGTTTAGCAGTGGCGCGTTTGTTTAAAATGATTAGTCGCATGGGTGATGGCTGGTTTTGGTATGGGATGATATTGTTTGTTTGGGCTTGGCAGGGTATGGCTGTATTACCACAGTTGATTCAAATTTCTTTGACCAGTTTGCTCGGTCTTGCAATTTATAAGCTGCTTAAAAAGAAGACGTTACGCCCAAGACCTTATCAAGTCCATCAAGCGATTATGCTCGGCGAGCGTCCTTTGGATCATTTTAGTTTTCCATCAGGTCATACGCTGCATGCGGTATTGTTTACCATCATGCTCGGTGTCAGTTTTCCATTGTTATTGCCTGTGCTGATTCCGTTTATGCTTTTGGTTGCTGCTTCGCGTGTGGTTCTGGGCTTGCATTATCCAACGGATGTCATAGTTGGTGCGTCGATTGGTGCGCTGTTGGCGGGCGTATCATTGTGTATTCATGTATAAAAGGTTGATCTAATCAATATTAGATTGATTTGTATCGAAATGACGCAATGTCATACTCATGGTACTATGCTGACAATTTAGATTGTTAAGTTTGTCTGTTATGAGTGATTTCTTTTCGATTTCTGCCGCTGTTTGTTTAGGTATTTTAGGTTCAGGTTTTCTTCTTCTTGTGGGTTTATTGACAGGTGTCTGGAAATATACCGCAATCATGACGAGCGAGAAATCTCGCGCACCGTATTACGTTGATATCACTCATCGTGCATCTCTGATGTACTCATTCAGTGCGCTTGTGCTTGCTGTTTTAGCTGGGTTTTCTGTGTGGTCATCGATGGTAAACTTTTGGGCGGTTCTCGCAAATCTGGTTTATTTTTCTTTGGCGATTGGTACTTATGTGATTCACGGTGCGCTGCGTGATACTCAGAATCAATTGGCACGTCCGCATAAATTGGGCAATAAAACTTTGCCGAATATATTGATTTCTGGATTTATGTGGTCTCTGATCGCCGCAGAAGTTGGTGGGACATTGGTTTTATTGGTGGGTACTGTGAAGCGGTTGTGGCCAATCGTTGCAGTGGTGATCTAACTTTGATTTCAACGTCACAAGCATAGCTCATTGAGCCTGTCGAAATGTGCGGCGATACAAAAACACACTTCGACAGGCTCAGTGTTCTTACGGTTTAAGAGTTTTGTTAAAAAGAGCAATGCAGTTATTGATCAGAATATTATTACAACATCGCTAAACGCTTATTGCGCGCCGAAATCATTAAGATCAGTCCAAAACTGATAAGCGTGAAACTGACGATCACGATGGCGAGGTTAGTCAGCACATTGAACATCAGACTATGTACTACGAGTCCACTGCATAAGCTCAGTGTGAATTGAACTGAACCTTGTAATGCACTCGCGCTACCTGCACGATTTCCTTGTTGGGCAAGCGCTAAGGCATTGCTGTTTGCACCTGTTAATCCAATCCCTGCCACAACGCCAAACAGTCCGACCATGACACTGATGAGCGTATCTTGTCCAGTCAGTGCTAAGAATAATATCCAAATCCCGCTGATGACTTGTAATAATGACCCTGTTTTAAGCAGTTGTAAGATATGGAAACGTCCCACAAGGCGACCATTGACTTGTGACATGCCGATCACGCCTAAGGCATTGATTCCAAAATACACGCCAAAATGCTGTGCGCTGACTCCGAAGTGATCCATTAAAATCGCGGATGCAGCGCCAATATAAGCAAACATGGATGCGTAGGAGAAAGCTCCAGCAAGGGCAGGCGTGCGGAAGCTAGAATCTTTGAGTAATAATCCATAAGTGATGAATACATTTTTCAGCGCTAATGGTCGTCTGCTTTCGATGGTGAGTGTTTCTGAAAATCCGAAATGAATCATGACTAAGCATGCCGTGCTAAAAATAGCTAATGCGGCAAAAATGCTATGCCAACCTAAATGCGTTAATAACCAGCCACCAAATAATGGCGCAAGAATGGGCGCAATGCCCATGATGAGTACCATGCTGGAAAATGCTTTCGCGGATTGTGTGGGTGATAAACAGTCGCGAATCGTGGCTCGGACAATAACCATTCCCACACAACCACCGAGTGCTTGCGTGACGCGCGCGATCAACAACAATTCGAGTTGTGTGGCAAACATACATGCGATAGATGCGATGCAGAATAATACTAAACCAAAGTAAAGCGGTGGTTTACGTCCAAAGCGATCACTGATCGGGCCATAAATAAGCTGCCCTAATGCGAGTCCACAAAAGTATGCTGGCAAAGTTGTTGCGACATCTATCGTCGAAATACCAAACTCCTGAGCGATACTTGGCAATGCTGATAGATACATGTCTATCGATAGTGGCCCAAGTGCTGTGAGTGCGCCGAGCATGGCAATCCATGCAAAACGATAGGATTGGCGATTTTCAGGAGATTGTGATGAAGATGTGAGATCTGACATTAGAGACGATAGATGAAAGAAAGTGAGATCTTATCAATATATCGATGGTGTGGCACAAATTTGACTAGGCGGTTTATTGCCAAGATCATCTCTAAAAAATTGATTTATAAAGATTTGATGTAATTGGAAAGAGTGTATTAAGCTGATCTTAATGCATTGACTAGCCAAAATCCCACAGCAGTTGCTGCAATTGAACCAACGACATGGACGCCAATTAATACAAATGCAAATCCAATCCGGCCATTATTGAGCAGAGTAAAACTTTCTGCGGAAAATGTAGAGAAAGTCGTCAAGCCGCCCAAAAAACCTGTCGCGATTAAAAAACGCATTTCGTTGCTGAGTTGATTGCTGGATGCGATGATGAACCCCATTAAAAAGCCACCTAAAATGTTAGCCATCAAGGTGCCATAGGGAATGACAGGGTGTATCGCATTCATGGTTTGGGCGAAGAAAAGCCGAAGCATTGCGCCAAGTGCTGCACCCATGCTCACGAGTAACCATTTCATATCGATATGCCTATCCTTTTAAGTCAGTAAGCTTGCGCATAATCTACTTTTTTGCTGTTGTTTTCAACTCTATGTAGATGCTTTCATGGATTCAAATGAGTAAAATGACTCGCATCTCATATTCAGCATTTCTATTTTTGACTTTGCTTTTTTTTTACAGCTATTCATTTTATCGGAGTTATCCTATGAATCATCCAAGCGATTTGCACTACACCAAAAACCATTCATGGGTACGTTTGGAAGGTGATATTGTCGTGACGGGCATTACAGATCATGCACAAGATGCGTTGGGTGATTTGGTCTACGTGGAAGCTCCTGATGTAGGTCAGCATCTGATGGCTGGTGATACCGCAGGTTTTGTTGAGTCTGTCAAAACGGCATCAGATATTTTTGTTCCAGTTGATGGTGAAATCGTCGAAGTGAATGCTTTACTTGAAGAAGATCCTGATTTGGTCAATACCGATCCTTATGGCGATGGTTGGATTTATAAAATCAAACCTGTTGCAGTTGCAGATTTGAATGAGTTGTTATCTGCCGAAGATTACGAACATTCGATTGAGTAGTTTTATCTCCTTCCCCGAAGTGGGTCTCTACACAAGTTTGAATGTTATGGTTTATCGTATGCTTTCAAATCTCCCCTAACAACTCTTTCTCTAAGAGGGGAATATTCCTCCCTTTAGAAATGGGTGAGCAGCACTGCTGCGCAAGGGAGGGATTTTAGGCATACGACAAGTAAGCTTTAATAAGATGTGTAGGTACTTATGACTTGAAAGAAAGGACTTTAAAAGAATATTTTTAATACTTAACCCGAATCATCGTCTCAAATGTCGTATTTACGCCGAGAACAACAAAAAGATGCCTAAGCCAGTCAAGCAAACAACCCAATCCACAGTCAAACCGCACGGTCAAATGACCAATCTGATTCATCATGCGTATGAAGCACCTGAAGGCTTTGATGCGGTACAACCTGCGATTCATAAAGCATCGACGGTGATTTTCCCTGATGTGGCTTCAATGCATACGCGTAATTGGCGACTGGGTAATCATTACAGTTATGGACTGCATGGCACACCGACAACATTTACGTTACAAGAGCGAATTGCGACTTTGGAAGGTGGTTTGCACTGTTTGCTTGCACCTAGTGGCTTGGCGGCGATCGGATTGATTAATTTGACGCTGTTGAATCAAGGTGATGAGGTTCTGATTCCGCATAATGTCTATGGACCAAATCTGGAAATGCTGACTCATATTCTTGGTCGTTTTGGCGTGACTTTATGTGTTTATGATCCGCTTCAACCAAACCTGCTTCATACTTTGATTAAGCCTAATACACGATTGTTATGGCTTGAAGCT
>JAGWUI010000089.1 GCA_028868515.1 Gammaproteobacteria bacterium | reverse complement strand
TTCTGAGAGTCTTATGGATGACAAGGAGATTGGTATGAACGAGTATTTGATTGCTTACGATCTGGTTAATCGTAATAATTACAATGGAATATGTGGTGCGATTAGTGGTTTGGATATGGAGAGTTGGCCATTTTTACATTCAACATGGATTGCACACAGCGATTTATCAGCAGAGCAAATTGCATCGTGTTTGCGTCATCATATTTCCAGAGAAGATAAACTCTTTGTCGTTCAGTTGGCGGGGGATTGGTCATCGGCTGGACTACCCAAATTTTCAGCAGAATGGCTAGAAAAGAATCTACATTAGATTGTTAAAGTGCTTCGATGTGAGCTTTTTCATGTGAGTTTCTTGAGGTTTACAAGGGAGATGCTTTTACCATTTCCCTCGAAGTGATTTTGGAAAAAAGTTACCCCCAAAGCCTGCGGGTAAGGTTGTGGATAAGATAAAGTGGAACGCGTGGAACTGCTGAAAATACTCAACTCAGCGTCAGTGATTATTTTTTGACATCCCATTCGTCGAAAGTGAGTATTTGCAGTTTTTCTAAACTTCTTTTTTCATTGCACTCAGCAGCATGCTTTATTAAAAGTCAGAAATCAAAAGTCAGAATTTAAAAAAGTTCTAAGCTCGATGCTCAATAGCTCGGCGATCAATATATTCAATATAACCTCGGCCTTGAATCAAACGATTCTGATAACTCCCTTGATATTGGTATCCACCAACATAGCCACTGCCTAAACCATAGGTAAATGGTGTATCAACTTGACCTTCAATGGTGATTAGTAGATTTCCATTGTGATCCGTGACTACCCATCTAAAAGTTTGTGGAAGTTGCATACTGACATCATCAGGGCTGATTGCAGGTTGATTCTGAAACTGAAGAACTTCAAATTCAGCATGATAGCTTTGGCTATATTCATGAATCCCGCGTAAGTATGCTTTGCTCACGATTTTGACATCATTGACTCGAGTGTCATTGAGCAATAGCTGAGTGTTTTCGTCCAGATTAATGATTTGATAAGTAAAGAAATCCAATGGGATTTTTAAGTGTGCTGGTAATGGTTTATCTCGTAGTAAATATGGGCTAATACAGGCGGCATGTTCAAAAGTACATAAGCCTTGGATTTGCTGGGTTTGATTCTGATAGGTAATCGAGCCGCGATATTGGGAGAGTACACTGATGTGGTCATAAACAGGAGTTTTTACAAACCATGACACTTTATCGGTGTTGGTGATTTCAATATTGAGTTCAAAATCCTGACTGCGAGCAGTCACGTGGTAATGTGGATATTGACCCGTGATGACAATATTGTTGCCAAATTGGATATGTGAGCCATCTTCTGCAAATTGGCAGTCATGATCAATGGCATATCCTTGAAACTGGTGGGGATGCGTGGCTGCTGTCCCCATGACCGCAGTTGCATTATGACGTGGTGAGCTTTTTAGAGCATGATCAGTATCAAATGCAAGTGCGCCTGATGTGCCAATCACTGACATAATTGAGAAAAAATGATGTGGTGTCGGTAAATCTGGAATCATGATCCCATAATGCGACCAGCCTACCATTTTGGATTGGTGATGTGGCTGGAATGCGTAGTTTTCAGGCAGAGATAAACCTTCCTGAGCGGTTGTGCCATCCAATAAAGGATAGGCACGATTGATTAAAAACTCAGTTGCGGATTTTAGGTAATTCATACAATCCTCCTACAGCGCAACTTCGATGCCTTGTTGCAGGTTCAGTTGGTCAGTGCGGCTATTGGCATCTATTTGAGCATAAGATTTTGGGAGTAGTCTGCGTGCTGCTTTATTCACACGTTTTTCTAACCATACAGGTAATTGTATTCCAAGCGGATTAGTTTCGGTTTGTGATGCTGTTGTGATCACTCGAGTTCCCATAATGTAGTCAAACCACGGACGAGTAACGCACCAGTTGGCGTTCTGGTTACTGGTCATGTGATGGTCATAGTGCCAAGGAATGCGTTTTTTTGCATATTCAGGATCCAGATGCGATTTCGCATGCACTTTCCAGTAATTCCATATGCCGTAAT
>JAGWUI010000021.1 GCA_028868515.1 Gammaproteobacteria bacterium | reverse complement strand
CGTTTCAATATCGGCTAAAACTTCATCACGCTTAACAGGTTCACCCACTTTTTTATGCCACGCGGCAACTGTCCCGTCTGCAACTGATTCAGGAAAAACGGGGGCTTTAATTTCAGTGGTCATTGGATGATGCTCCTTCAGATTCTTCGTCTATGCCGAGTGCGGCTGCAACCAGGGATGTTTGTTGTTTCACATGTAGATAAGCTGACCCACATGCAGGTGCAGCAGATGCAGGGCGTGATGCACAGTGAATTGGGGTTCCGACTTTAACGTCATTAACTAATGGATAAAGTAATGGCGCGATAAACGACCATGCACCTTGATTTTGTGGTTCTTCTTGACACCAAACCACATGTTTATGATTTGGATAACTTGCTAAAACATGCGCCAAACGCGATGCTGGGAAAGGATAAAGCTGCTCCACACGAACAATCGCAACATCGGTCAACTTCATTTCACGACGTTTTTCGAGCAAGTCATAATAGACTTTACCGCCACAAACAATAACGCGCGTGACTGCATTTCTATCAATCGCATCAATTTCATCAATCACAGTTTCAAACTTACCTGTCACCAACTCAGACAAGTTAGATACTGCAAGTTTATGACGCAATAAGCTCTTTGGTGACATGACAATCAAAGGCTTGCGAATTGGACGCAGCGCTTGACGACGCAACAAGTGGAAAATTTGTGCAGGCGAAGTTGGCGTACAGACTTGCATATTGTCTTCAGCACAAAGCTGCAAGAAACGCTCTAAACGTGCTGACGAATGTTCTGGTCCTTGACCTTCATAACCATGTGGCAGCAACAAAGTCAGACCGCACACACGTTCCCACTTGGTTTCACCGCTAGAAATAAACTGATCAACAACAACCTGTGCACCGTTTAAGAAGTCACCAAACTGCGCTTCCCAAATGATGAGAGATTTTGGAATCGTAGTTGCATAGCCATATTCAAATGCCAAAACCGCCACTTCGGATAACAACGAATCAAACAAAGCAAAGCGACGTTGATTTGGTTTGATATGTTCTAAAGGAACATACATCTCACCATTGACTTGGTTAAACAGTTCAGCATGACGATGCGAGAACGTTCCACGCCCCACATCCTGACCCGTTAAACGCACCAAATAATCATCATTCAACAAAGTCGCATACGCTAAGGTTTCTGCAGCACCCCAATTGAGAGGAATGTCGCCATGCTGCATTTTCAAGCGGTCATCAATGACTTTTTGGACTTGCTTTTGCAACACAAAACCATCAGGCAACAGATTCATCTGTGTGCCGAGTTCTTTCAGCGTGTTGATATCCACACCTGAATTAAAGTCATCCACAAGGGTATGACCTAGATAAGGGCGCCAATCAACAAAGAGTTCCTTGTTCGGCTCTCCGACCAATGCATTGGCAACGTGCTCGCCTTTTTCCAAAGCATCACGATAATCTTCGACCATCTGATCCGCTTCACTACGTGTCACAGTGCCAGATGCAACCAGTTTATCTGCATACAATGTTCGTGTTGTCGGCAGCTTTGCAATGACCTGATACATCAGCGGTTGTGTGGCAGATGGCTCATCCGCTTCATTATGACCACGACGGCGATAACAGAACAAATCGATCACGACATCACGATGGAACTGCATCCGATAATCAACCGCCAACTGGGTAATGAAAAGCACTGCTTCTGGGTCATCACCGTTGACATGGAAAATTGGACACTGCACCATTTTGGCGATATCAGTACAATACTCAGTTGAGCGCGCATCCGCTGGATTACTGGTCGTAAAACCAACCTGATTATTGATCACGATATGAATCGAACCGCCCGTACGATACGCACGAGTTTGCGACATTTGGAAGGTTTCCATGACCACGCCTTGACCTGCAAATGCAGCATCACCGTGGACAAGAATCGGCAGTACAGAATCACCTGCAATATCATCACGACGCGCCTGACGCGCACGCACTGAACCAACAACAACAGGACTGACAATTTCTAAATGCGATGGGTTAAAAGCAAGTGCCAAATGCACTTCACCGCCAGTCGTCATGACATTACTAGAATAACCTTGGTGATATTTAACATCACCAGATCCTTTCTTATTAAAAGTTTTACCTTCGAATTCACCGAAAAGATCTGCTGGATTTTTACCCAAAATATTTACAAGTAAATTCAAACGTCCACGGTGTGCCATTCCGATTACAACTTCGCGTGTTCCTACTGTCGCACCCGAACGTTGAATGATCTCATTGACCATTGGAATAAAGCTCTCGCCACCTTCTAGACCAAAACGTTTTGCGCCGACATATTTACTACCAAGGAGTTTTTCCAAACCTTCTGCAGCAGTGAGTCGTTCAAGCAAACTAAGTTTCGCTTCTTTAGATAACTGTGGAATACCACGCGCACCTTCTAGACGCTGTTGGATCCAGCGACGCTCTTTGGTATCGACAATGTGCATATATTCCGCACCTACGGAATTGCAATAAATTGCCTCCATCGCATCAATCATTTCAGCGAGTGTTGCTTCGGCTTTACCGATTTGCAAATTACCCGTCTGAAAAGTGGTATCCAAATCTGAGCGTGACAAACCATGAGCGGCAAGCTCTAGATCAGGCACATGCTGACGAACCATCAGCCCAAGCGGATCTAAATTTGCTTTTTGATGTCCACGATTACGATAGGCTGCGATCAATTGCAACACACCCACTTGGCGACGTTCATGATCAGTACTGACTGAACTTTGTGCCATCGGTTGTGCGCGGGTGGAATTTCGAGCTAATAGTAGGAACTGCTCAATCACATTGCTATGTGGTTGGTCGCCTTTAGGATACTGGTCGAACAGTGCCTTCCAGTCTGAACTAACCGAACTTGCGTCGGTCAGATAACGCTCATAGAGTTCTTCGATATAGGCCGCGTTTTCTCCGGATAACTCTGTATCCGCTCGCTGCATCTGTGCCTCTTGCATGAGTTTACTCGTCTTTAAATCAACAGCAATCTAACCTTTTACAGAACTGTTGAAATGAAATCTCACTTTCGCAGTTCTGCGCCTAAAAATGCCTCACCATCACAGTCAACTAGACGCTCATTGAGCGAATAAGTAGACGTCAATCTCTCACCAAACGAACGCTCAACTTTCTCATTGAGCACCCATCCAAGACTATGCCAAACACACGCAGGTTACTAGACGCAAACCAACGCTTTACGTTGATTTTTGTAGACCAGACCGCGGCTCAAGCATTTACCTCCGCCTGATGATGAAGAGAATGTTCTAGACCATAAGATCTAGGGTGGACATTTTTATACAAGTCAGATTTGCCAAACAGGTGATCAACTACAATAACCCGCTTGGCGAATATGACTTTGCACCATAGTGCGTAATCATTAAACCAATTTTATATCACAACATTACATAATTACTGCACAAGATATAGCAATCTGCATGCCATGTTTTATGGTTGAAAATCCTATCATGTGAAAGCACACTCTTTTGATTTTTTTGAGCTATAGCTGATATTAAGCAAGAAAATATTACTAAGCAATCTCAAATTACGCACCACGAAAAACAAAAACGCACCTCAAGGGTGCGTTCTTTTGAACCAGATTAGATCAACCTGCTTGTTCAAGAATCATATTACGGATATGACCAATCGCTTTGGTCGGATTCAATCCTTTCGGACAAACCGACACACAGTTCATGATGCCACGGCAGCGGAATAAGCTAAATGGATCATCCAAATCAGCCAAACGTTTTGCTGTGTCTTTATCGCGCGAATCCGCAATAAAGCGATACGCTTGAATCAGAGCAGATGGTCCTAAGAACTTATCAGGATTCCACCAGAATGATGGGCATGATGTTGAACAACATGCGCACAAAATACACTCATACAAACCATCCAACTTCTCACGATCTTCTGGAGATTGCAGACGCTCTGTCGGTGGAGCTGGCTGTTCATTAATCAGATATGGACGAACTTTTTCATACTGAGTATAAAATTGGTTCATATCTACAACCAAATCACGAATCACCGGCAAACCTGGCAATGGACGTAAAACGATTTTTGCTGGCAAATCATTCAGGTTCTGCAAACATGCAAGACCGTTTTTACCATTGATATTCATACCATCCGAACCACAAATACCTTCGCGGCATGAGCGGCGGAATGACAAAGTTTCGTCCAGTTTTTTCAGCTTAATCAACGCATCAAGTAGCATGCGATCATGATCACCCAGCTCTAACTGGAAGGTTTGCATGTAAGGTGCTTTATCCTTATCAGGATCATAGCGATAGATTTCAAAAGTACGGATTCCGTGACTCATCTCGAATGCTCCTAATTAGAATGTACGTGGCTTAGGTGGAATACAATCAACCGTCAGCGGCTTAGTACGCACTGGTTTATATTCCAAACGGTTATCTGATGAAAACCACAACGTATGTTTACGCCATTCTTCATCGTTACGACCGTTTGCCATTGTTGGATGGTCAGCAGGATATTCGTAATCAACAACGGTATGCGCACCACGACACTCTTTGCGCGCAGCAGCAGAAATCATGGTTGCTTTCGCAACTTCATACAAGTTTTCAACTTCTAACGCTTCGATACGTGCAGTGTTAAACACTTGTGATTTATCACCTAAGTGAATATTTTTCACACGTGATTCTAACGCAAGAATTTGCTTAACACCCTCATCCATCATCGCCTGAGTACGGAAAACGGCAGCATGTGTTTGCATAACCGCACGAATCGCATCAGCAACATCTTGCGCATTCTCGCCTTGCGTTGAGTTCTGCAACTTGTTGATACGCGCCATACTACGCTCAAGTACATGTGATGGTAATGGCTTATAGTCGCTAGATGACTTGTTCACGCTTTCAGTGATGTGATCACCAGCCGCTTTACCAAATACGATCAAATCGAGCAATGAGTTAGTACCCAAACGGTTTGCACCATGGACACTCACGCAAGAACATTCACCGATTGCATAAAGACCGTTTACCACAACATTTGGCTCACCATCTTTAGGCACAACAACTTGACCATGAATGTTAGTTGGAATACCACCCATCTGATAATGGATCGTTGGAACCACTGGAATCGCTTCTTTAGTACAATCCACGTTCGCGAACTTCTTACCAATCTCGAATACAGATGGCAGACGCTTCATGATTGTCTCTTTACCCAAGTGGGTCAAATCGAGCAATACATAATCTTTACGTGGACCACAACCGCGACCTTCTTTGATCTCTTGGTCCATTGAACGCGATACGAAATCACGTGGAGCCAAGTCTTTCAGAGTCGGCGCATAACGCTCCATGAACGGTTCGCCATTCGCATTACGCAGCACACCACCCTCACCGCGACAGCCTTCAGTCAAGAGCACACCCGCACCCGCAACACCCGTTGGATGGAACTGCCAGAACTCCATGTCTTGCAATGGAATACCTGCACGTGCAGCCATACCCAAGCCGTCACCCGTATTGATGAACGCATTGGTTGATGCTGCGAAAATACGACCCGCACCACCTGTTGCAAATAATGTTGCTTTTGCTTGGAAAACACCAACTGTACCTGTTTCTTGGTCAATTGCTGTCACACCGAGTACATCACCATCATCATCACGGATCAAATCTAACGCGATCCATTCAACGAAGAACTGAGTACCCATTTCCAAATTCTTTTGGTACAGGGTATGCAATAGCGCATGGCCAGTACGGTCCGCAGCCGCACATGCACGCGGAACTGCTTTCTCACCATAGTTAGAACTATGACCACCGAATGGACGTTGATAAATTGTACCATCCGCATTACGGTCAAACGGCATACCCATGTGTTCAAGCTCATACACCATTTTTGGTGCTTCGCGAGTCATGAACTCAATCGCATCTTCGTCACCGAGCCAATCACCACCTTTTACGGTATCGTAAAAGTGATAATGCCAGTTATCTTCAGCCATATTTCCAAGACTTGCACCCACACCACCTTGCGCAGCAACAGTGTGTGAACGTGTTGGAAATACTTTCGTTAAAACTGCAACCTTTAGACCTGCGCGTGCAAGTTGTAATGAAGCACGCATACCTGAACCACCACCACCAACAATGACGGCGTCAAAGTTCAGGGTCTTGATATTGCTCATGTCATCTTTGGACAATGCAGCCACAAATACTCTCCTTAAACCTATATCGCTTTGCTTTGATACAGCGCATTACTGCTTGATTACCAGAAAATCTGGATACCCCAAAGTACAAAGACCACGATTGAAATTACGGTGGCAGCTTGCAACACCAAACGCACAGCCACTGAACCATTGATATAGTCAGTAAAAATTGTCCACATACCAACCCACGCATGACCTGCCAAAGCAAGAATCGTAAGCAAGCTAAAAAGCTTCATGGGCAACGCCATCATAAAGTCATGCCAATTGACATAATCGAGCGTATTGCTCAAAGAATGACAGAGAATCCAACCAAAAACGACAAGGGTATACACCGCCAGCACAATCGCTGAAAGACGTTGAACAACCCAATCACGAGAACCTGATCCCGTTAATCCTGTTGCACTTTTCATTAGAGCACCACCCAGATAAAGGCTGCTACGATACCCACACCTGATGCAGCGAGCATTAACCAAGCAGCAGTACGTCCGCTTTCTAGCTCTTCAGCAACACCGATATCAGCAAATAAATGTTTAATCCCTGCAAAAAGATGATAGATCAACCCAGCAAGAAATACCCAAACCACAAAACGTACGCAAATATTGCCAAAAATTTCATTATGGACAACATCGAACTCTTGTGGAGAAGCTAATGAGCGCTGGAGAACATAAAGCAACGCAGGAATTAAAAGGAACAATACGACACCAGAAATACGGTGCAGAATCGATGCAATCGCCACCGGCGATTTGAGATTGACACTAATCACCTGACTTAGTGGCAAATTGACAGGTCTTTTGCTTTTCAAGGCGGTCATCCTGTAATAGTGACTTAGAAGATTTACCTAGCGCCGAACTACTCTGCTTGAACATCCATGCGAGCAGCCAAATGCTGGGGTGAGAAAATAGATTAAAAACCTGAACACAATGCACCATGAAAACTCGATGCAATAATGGGTCTAAAACGTGTCGAAATTATAATGACTGAAGCAAACAAATACAAACAGCATCGTCACGATTCGAGACTTGTTTTAAACAAACATACCCACTTCAATTCAGCTAAAAGCAACAATATGCAACAATATCGATTATATATTAATCATATTTATTTCTAAAAAGCGCACATCACCAGATTAAATGATTAAAGTGTTTATGCACATCACGATGCTTGCTATCTTGTCGTCACAATTAACTCAAGACACTTTTTGCTAATCAGTTGCCGTTTTTTATTGTTTTTATAGTAATATACGGCGCATTGTTTTAGGTGTGCTCTGAATACGTCATGAATGTCATTCCATGAGGTTCGGCTTTGCAACCTAGACACAACAGATTCTTTTAGTGGAATAGTGTTGATTTAACCTGATTCTGATTTACATATTGCACAACTGCAATGTACTTTTTCTCAATCATTTCGATGGTTTATCGTTTCTGGAGAGTTTCCAAATGTCTGGCACTTCGACTGGCAAAAAAGCCGTACTCACGCTCAACGAACAACAAATTGACTTACCGATTTATAGCGGTACGCTTGGCCCTGACGTGATTGATGTCAAAGACATTTTAGCAAAAGATCACTTCACCTTCGATCCAGGCTTCATGGCAACTGCTGCATGTGAATCAAAGATCACTTTCATTGATGGTGACAAAGGTGTATTGCTGCATCGCGGCTACCCAATCGCTCAATTGGCAAGCGAATCTGATTACCTCGAAGTATGTTACTTGCTATTAAACGGCGAATTGCCAACTGCTGAACAAAAAGCTGAATTTGTTGGTTTAGTGACTAACCACACGATGGTTCATGACCAAATCCGTAAATTCTTCGACGGCTTCCGTCGTGATGCGCACCCAATGGCTGTCATGTGTGGTGTTGTTGGTGCGCTGTCTGCGTTCTACCACGATGCTTTGGATGTCAACAACGTTGATCATCGCAACATCACTGCGATCCGCTTGGTCGCAAAAATCCCAACAATCGCAGCAATGTGCTACAAATATTCTGTTGGTCAACCGTTTATGTACCCACGTAACGACCTTGGCTATGCAGAAAACTTCCTACACATGATGTTTGCCGTTCCTGCTGATGTAGATTACAAAGTCAATCCAATCCTTGCAAAAGCAATGGATCGTATCTTCACACTACACGCAGACCATGAACAAAATGCGTCGACATCCACTGTACGTCTTGCAGGTTCTACTGGTGCAAACCCTTACGCATGTATTGCGGCAGGTATCGCAGCACTGTGGGGCCCAGCACACGGCGGCGCAAACGAAGCAGTTCTCAAAATGCTTGATGAAATCGGTACTGTTGATAAAGTGCCAGAGTTCATGGAAAAAGTTAAAACTAAAGAAGTTAAACTGATGGGCTTCGGTCATCGCGTTTACAAAAACTTCGACCCACGCGCTAAAGTCATGAAAGAAACATGTGACGAGGTATTAGCAGCGCTTGGTATCAACGATCCACAGTTAGAGCTTGCGATGAAACTTGAAGAAATCGCATTGAACGACCCATACTTCGTTGAACGCAAACTGTATCCAAACGTTGACTTCTACTCAGGCATCATCCTGAAAGCAATCGGTATCCCAACCAGCATGTTCACTGTGATCTTCGCATTGGCACGTACTGTTGGCTGGATCAGCCACTGGTTAGAAATGCACTCAACTGCATACAAAATCGGTCGCCCACGTCAGCTATATACTGGTTCAACACAACGTGACTTCGTGCCAGTTGATAAGCGTTAATTCTTAACGTAAGTTGAGTAAAAAATAGACCGCCTCGGCGGTCTATTTTTTTAAGATCAAAATAACTTTGAGAAACTACAATTTCTGCACCACAATCTTAGACATCAACAAGTGTTGTCAAACGCTCTGAATCCACGACATTCGTGATAGCGCCATGCTCATCAAAATAAAAGATGACCACCTGATGATCCTGAGCTCGTGTAATAAGCTTTTCATCAACATGAAAATGTTCTGCCATTTCCTCTACTGTCGTATTTTGTGGAGCATTACGTCGCGCAACATCTTTAAATCGAAGCAGATTGTACGTTGCCCAAAGCAGTAGTAGCACAACCATAATGAGTACCACTGGACCCAAAATGTTGATTTGCTCCAAAAAACCATCTTTATTCAACACGACATACTGATTCACTCGATGATATCCACCAATCCAAGCAATCAATGTCAACAAAGGCAAAATTAGATATAGCCAACAAGTCCAGCCAACTACTGCAAGCACCGATGAGACTGTCTTTTGTCCATAACTTTGCAAATCAGGACGATCAATAAAATTAGGAATTTCAATATCATTACGATCTTGATTTATCATCATCAGCTTCTCTAACGTTCTTGTGGAATATCATGAGGATGTATTCCTCGGTCTGGGCTTGTCCAACGTGCACGTTTCCCTTTCTCTTTTAACAGCGTCTTAGGTACTGCAACGACTGTCGTCAACATCGATAACACCCAATACAATAGTGGATACCAGATCACCCAAAAATAATTCCGCAAGATTCGTCCACGCTCATAACGACGATCCATCCATAGACTCAGGACAAACTGTATCAAACAAGTTAAGCCTAGTAACAACCCACACCACTGAGGCGTAATACGATCCACCATCCAAAAATCAGGCAGATCAATAAAAAATCCCAAGATGAAAAGTAATAACACACTCATCATCCCATAAGCCCACAAAACACTGAGCACATACTCAATCGCCACACCCCAAAACCTACGCTGCTTCCAACTAAATAGATCAAGACTATGACGAATCAAAACTTCTATTCCACCTTGTGACCAGCGCAGGCGCTGCTTCCAAAGTCCGCGTAAAGTCTCTGGCATGTACAGATAACACAGCGCTTCTGCCTCATAACGCACATCCCAGAAATCCATCTGCAATCGCCAAGAGATATCGATATCCTCGGTGATCATATCATCGCTCCAATAGCCGATTCGATGAAGTGCTGTACGTCGAAAGCCTGCAATTGCACCCGATACCGTAAATACTCGTCCATAAGTGCGTTGGGCACGTTTAATCAAACCAATAATAGAAGAAAATTCTCCAACCTGAATCTTGGCCAGCAATGTAGTACGATTCAGAATACGAGGATTACCTGTCACTGCACCAACTCTCGGTCCTGAGGTTAAGTGAGACATCATCCAAGAGACTGTATCTGGATGCAGTAAAGCATCACCATCAATACAAATCAGATACTCATGCTGACTACTAATCGCACCAGAGCGTAATGCAATAGCCTTACCTTGGTTGGATGCCAGATGAACCACCCGCAAACGGGGTTCATTTCGAGCGAGTTCATCCAGAATCTCGCCTGTACGATCACGACTACCATCATTAATCGCAATCACGTCAAAATCGGGATAACGTGTAGCCAGTGCGTAGCGTATCGTCTCACGCACATTTTCCTCCTCATTAAAACAAGGAATGAGAATGCTGCACCCTTCTATTTTCTCGAACGTTGGTAGTTTTGGACGGCGAGCCTCTCGGCGCAAATAAAAGAACAGTCCACCAAAAATCCAAAGCCACGACATGATCATTGGGTAATAAAAAACGAAACCAAACAATACATTGTGCAGACCTGCAATCAAGGTATCCATAGTTAATGTATTCATGGCGAAACCACCTTTCTGTCCATGGTCACTTTGGCAGTGGGTTCCTTATAAAATGCAGGGAACTGATTCAGGCTAATTCCTCCAAATACAGCAGAAAATGCAGGTTGATCATGTAAGAAATCATCGGGAAAATACGCAAGATTTCGTACCCCTAATTGCTGCAAGGTTTGCATCCAGCCCTTCAGCACAGCACCGTCTACCCATGAATGACGTTCATCTTGAGCTTGAAAATCAACAGTAATCTGCTCTTGCCAAGGTTGTTGCACCACTTGTCGAGCTAAAGTTTTAAGGAATTTTTCTGCGTTCTGGTTACTCACTGTATCAGGTTTGACCACCAACATGACTTCGTTGTAATGCTGCGTCAACAATGTCAGCGTTTGAGCAAAACTCTCAGAATCAATTGCGTCCAGCTTAGAAGGGACGCTAAAACTACGAACCACTTTTAAACGATTACTAGAGTTTTGATAATGTCTTAAACGAGCAGTGACCGTATCGATAACACTCGTAAATAGTTTCACTTTTTCCTGAGTGATACCATGCTGACAACTCTCACCACCCTCTAAAACTTTTCCACCAGCAACACAGCGACTTAGATTTTCCGCATCAGTCAAAGCATCATGATCATTGATCAAAACCCCACTTAGACTACGGGTATTTTTTCCAAGATCCTCATAAATTCCTCCAATAATCTGAACTGATTCAGGTAAAGATGGATTTAGACGATCTGGAACACCTTGTATGGCAAGCCGTTGTTGCTCTAAAGAATTAGGTAACGCAAAATTCAATATTGGTAACTCAGCATAAACATCAACACCTACCCTCGTCCGCAACTGCCATGCAACACGATTAAACAAATCGGCTCGCATAGGCAAATATCGATTCGGGAAATACACTTGTGATGCAACACCATCACCATGTGGATCATAAAATGCGCGCAAATAAACCGACCGAATATTTAATGCCTTAATTCGATCGAGCAATTTACTAAGATTAGTTTCTTGTTTAACAGGATCTGGATCATAAACATCATCCAGTCGTACTAATACTGAACGTTGGGGTGATGTTTTACGAATAATGACATTACTCATCTGCTGTTCTAATTGAACTGCCGTCGGATTATTAAAAACAAGCAAACGGGATATCGGCAAACTCATGTTTTGCACATCATTAATACGATCATCATCTAATGAAAAAGAAAAAGGCAGTCCAACTGAGTTGGCAATTTCACGCGTTTGATCGTTCATTGCGCCATACGGCCACACGACAGCGCGTGGCTTTACTTTAAGATTTTTTTCAATTAAACCACTACTCAACGCTAAATCGTGCTTTATACGATCCGCATAATGAGCATCACTCTCGTAGCTATTTGTTTTTGAATCATATAGTCGTGTCAGAGCAGCAGGTTCAAGATTGCCTTGAGGATTTGCTAATATCCCTTTATGCAAATCATGTGTATGAGTCGCAAATTCAACCAAACCTGAATCACGCATCTCACGCAGCTGTGACCAAGTGACAAAACCCTCCTTGCCAAATGCATTATTCGGAACGTCACCCGTAATCCAACCTGTTTCTAAAGCTAGTAATGCTGGATAACGATAAGATTTCAGTAATGGAAACAACGTACTGAAATTACTTTCAGGCCCATCATCGAATGTTAAAAGCACAGCATTATCAGGTAATTGATAACGATTATTTCCTGCATCAATGATTTGTTGCAAAGAAACAGGATGTAGATGATGCTCATGAATCCAGTCAAAAAAATGAGCCAATCGCGCTGTACTCATTGCATAAGGATCGCGATCAGCATCAGGAATGACGTCTTCTCGAATATCGTGAAATGCCAAAACAGCAAACTGATTTTTTGGAATCTGTATAGTGATGTCTGGCGCTGCATATGCCCAATGCGTCAAGGCGATGAGACCAATACTGCTGATTACACGCATGTTGAAAATTCGAGTCAATCGTATGATAAGGCGACGCATTAAAATACTCCTTCAAAACCAAGAGTACCGCTCACCCGCCGCTCTCGATCCCCGCTATAGACATGTGTGCCCCAAGCAACACCATAATGTAGTCGCCAAGTACGATTTAATTGCCAAGTGTGTTGATATAACAAATCTAATGTAGGTGCAGTCGAATAACCCGCCTCATCAGTCAGACCTAAAGCAGCCTGAAAATTTTGTGTGAATGATTGGTCGTAGGTTCGCCATGTCACCCAGTCATGTCTTATGCGAAGGCTTACGCTATTGAGATCCTTCGGGTTGTAATACACAACACCTGAGTGACTATTTGATTCATGATATAAATCTAAACCACCTGTTGTGATGTAATAATCCCCATCAAACAAGCGTTGGGAACCACCCAATGAAACTGTTTGACGATGATTACCATCATCAATATTCATCATTCCTAGATTCAAATACGCTGAACGAGATTCGTCCTGCCGCCACCTTAAATTCAAATTAGCATCATTTGCAGACAATCCTGTTGCCAAAGCACGCAATGGAATCGCCATAGAATCCGTCGAACCACTGAATCCATACTGCCAGTTGTCATTGAGCCATTGTGACCAGCCAGCACTCACGCCAGCATGCGCCCCTTGTGGAAAACGCTGACTAAATAAAAGCCAACCATCTCGTCGTTCACTGCTCCACTCGACGCCCGCACCTAAACGATTATCTTGTATATCCTGCGTACCAAGATCTGACCAACGATTATCGTGTTGAACAAAACCACGCCAATTGTCGTACACCCACGGTGTATTAATTCGAGTCTCCCAATCCCGATCTCGGCTTCCGTTCACATCGACTGTGTTTTTATTACCACCAGAACTATCACCGAGAGATAACTCACTCGTAATGGATGCTTTGCTACGATCCTGCCATGCAGCATAGTTTTTTTGAACCGCAGTATCATTTGGAAAGTCCTGATACAAAGGAATAATGGTTTTCCTCCAGCGCGGAATTTGTTCAAGATCACTGGTGTTATTAGCAACATTGATTCGTGTCGCCAAATCAAGCGGTTCATAGGTTTCTGCAATTGCCGTCATACGATCTGCTGCTTGCGGTAAACCACGCCAGCGCAAAACTGTTGCATAATCATCAATAATCCCTGTGCTATAGGGTGCTTGATTAAATAAATCGGCAAATTGTTGACTTGATCCAGCCAAATCATTTCGATAAGCAGCATCCATCGCTACAGTCTGATCAACCTCTAAACGCTCCCAATTCGGTAACTTCCCTCCTGCAGCAAGAACATGTGCATATGTAGGTGTTGTGCGTTTTAATCGATCTAGAACCACAGCAGCCTGTTGATATTCCTCCGCATCAATCAAGGCGCGATATAGACTCAACGATAAGCTTGCATCACTTTCTTTGGATAACAGCTCGGTATACAGCTTCGCTGCAATTTTCGGCTGACGATTTGCTAGATAAGCATCCGCTGCCGCACGTTTAACATAAGGCGGGATGACCATATTGGTTGGAAGATGTGTATATGCCTCAATAACCTCTGGCATTCGATTCAATAAACGCAATACATAAATTCTATCGAACTCTGTATTACGGTATTGCGGGCTATCTTTTGGAAATGATAATAAATTTTCATCAATTTCGGCTAAGACATCCTCTAAAGGCTGATTGCGAATTTGATATTGATGTAGAGCATCCAACCGATCACGTTCAGCCGCAGCATCGCGTAATTTAAACGCAGTATTATCCGCTTTGAGTTGATTAAGTTTTTCTACTGAAAACAATGCTGCATGCTGCGTTGCCAAGAGATACGCTGCGCCTGTTGCTCGAAGATCAGATAAGGCAAATACAGACTCACGAATCGCTAATACATTATTTGCATCTTTCTGACGTGCCTGCTGACTCATTGCCAGTCCTTGTGCAGGTCGCTTGGCAAGCCGATACACATACGCAATCTGAGCTAAATCAGTTGCATCAAGTTTGGAATCTAGTTTAGGTAATGCTGCCAAAGCAACATCGGGCTGTTTGCCCTCGGCACTGACAATCGCATAGAGAATTTGCGCTTTCACGCCCAACTTACCTTTCGTCAAGATCAACACACGCTGTGATTGCAGATATAAACGTGTATCACGAAGCGCAGAGGCCCAAGGCATAATGGCGTAATTAGGTACAACCAAAGGTGAAAGATTTTCAGTAAGCGCGACAATCTCTTGATTACGTCCAACCTGACGTAACAATACAATGAGATCAGCAACGACGCGCATATCATTCGGGTATTGCTGATGTAGCTGACTCAAACGACGAATCGCGACATCCGATCTTCCGATACGAGTAAAAAGTACAGCTTGCTCACGCAAGGGAGTGACTATCGGATTGGGGATATTGACCCAACTTCTAGGTTCAGGAATATCTGCCCAACAGATGACAGAAGTCGCATAACCTAATAATACAAACGTAGAGTTTGTAAAAACTTTTACTCTCATAGGATCTTCTTGTATTAAAAAATGCGTATTTTTCTGACAGAAAAACGAATACTCTTTTCTGTGCACCTGAGTTCACAAAGACATATAACGAACAAAATGTATGCGCAAAGTACAGAGATTGAATCCAGATTTCAACAAAAAATATGTTAACTAGTTTTCATTTTTGACTATTAAACTCTATTTTTAACCCAAAATTTTTAAGAATTACCGACAAATGGTATGACTTTTTATTAGGCGCTATTCCAGAAGAAATCTCAGCAACTGATCATCAAATAAAATCTGACGATCTACACGAATCATTTTAATGGAGTGATCAAGATGGATAATGATCAACATGCCGTAGATCAAAAAAGACATCGTTATTGTTAAAACGTTATAAGAAGAATTTATAAACTGTCGTAGAACAGATTCAATTTCCGTCCAACAAAACAGTATTTCTAGCTGTTCTTTGGGCACCTCATAATTGAATAGAAACTCATATTTTCTTAAGAGACAGGGGAAAGGTTTTTCGGTCAATTCCAGAAATTTTCAATGCTATTATTGAATAAAAAATAGACCTATTCGGTGGTCTATTTTTTATTTCTTCATGATTAAGGATTATCGTAAATATATTGAATACAAGATCTATTCCGACTTGTGGCTAGCCAGCATACTTTAGGTAAGATTCTGCTGTAACCTTTTTTTGGTCACAATATCAATCACTCGCCCACTCTCATCAAAATAATAAGTGCTGATTTGACTATGCTGTGCTTCTTCAACTAAATTGCTTTCAACCTCAAAAAAATGTGCCATTTCTGCCGTAGTTGTATCTTTTGCATGCGCGCGTTTTTCATGTCCTCGAAAACGAATCAAGTTATATGCTGCCCAAAGTAGAAAGAACGCGCCCAGCACAAAGATAATAGGAAGTAGACCTGCTATTTGTTGATAAAGGCTATAGTTACTAAGTAGGACATATCGATCAAAACGACGGTAACCTAGCCACCATGCAAGCAGACTAAATAATGGAACAAAAAAGTAAGCCCAAATCGTCCACCCAATCATTGCAATCGCTACAGATGTTGTTTTCTGTCGTAACGTCTGTAAGTCCGGCCTAAAAATTAAAACTGGTAAAATAAGACCATTTTCATTCGTTTCATGGATATGCTTCATGATGAGACCTGCCTATCTATGGTTTCACGCCACGATCTGGACTCTCCCAGCGCGCACGCTGACCTCGTTTTTTAAGTAGTGTCTTAGGTACAGCAACAACTGTTGTCAACATTGATAAAACCCAATACAGCAAGGGATACCAAATAATCCAAATATAATTTCGTAGAAAATGTCCTCGTTCATAGCGGCGATCAATCCATAGACTGACGAAAAATTGAGTGAGGCAAGTCACGCCGAGGATCAATCCACCCCATGTCGGAAACAAAGTATCTACACGCCAAGCCTGTGGTATTGGAAAAATCAATCCGACAAAAAACATAATACAAACAAAGAACATGGAGTATGACCAAATCACGCCAATCGTAAATTCAATCGGAATAAGCCAAAATCGACGCTGTTTCCATCCCAGCATGTCTTTTGTATATCGTAGGATCACTTCGACCCCGCCTTGCGCCCAACGTAACCGCTGCCGCCATAAACCGCTCAATGTTTCAGGCATATAGACATAGCACAGTGCTTCAGGTTCATAGCGAATATCCCAATGATCCATCTGAAGTTCCCATGAAATATCGATATCTTCCGTAATCATCTCCTCATGCCAATAACCTACTCGATGCAGTGCAGTACGTCTAAATCCAACGATCACTCCAGAAACAGTAAAAATCCTACCGTACGTCCGCTGTGCACGCTTAATCAGACTGATAATCGAAGAAAACTCTCCAACTTGAATTTTTCCCAACAAAGTGGATCGATTCAGAATGCGAGGATTGCCTGTCACTGCACCGACACGAGGTCCACTCATCAAGTGAGACATCATCCAAGTGACGCAATGAGGATGTATCAAGGCATCACCATCAATACAAATTAAATACTCAAAGCGACTGCTCATTGCGCCTGATCGTAATGCAAGGGCTTTACCCTGATTCTGCGCTAGGTGAACCACCCGAAGACGCGGCTCATGAAGCGCTAATTCATCTAAAATTTCACCAGTACGATCAGTACTGCCATCGTTAATTGCAATCACTTCAAATTCAGGATAGTGCGTCGCTAAAGCATATCGAATCGTGTCATACACATGATCTTCTTCGTTATAACAAGGAATGAGAATGCTGCATCCTTGAACATCTTTAATCACAGGCAGCTTAGGTCGTGGCATTTCACGATGTACAAAAAAATAAAGTCCTCCAATCATCCACATCCACGCCATAACCAACGGATAGTAAAAAACAAATCCTAGAATAAAGTGATGAACGGCTAAAGGAATCATCTCAAGATATGTAAGGGCATTCATTTTTGATCCCCTTTAGTGGTGTTTGGATTTGGCTGACTCTTTACAGGGGACTGATACAATTCAGGAAAGCTATTTAAACTGATCCCTGCATACACATCATCAAATGCAGGAACGTTCTTCATAAAATCATCTGGGTAATAAGAAAGATTTCTAGCACCATGTCTCGTCAGCATTTCCATCTTTTGGCGTAATTGAAGTCCATGCAAAGATTGTGAATCACGAGGTGATTTCGCCAGTAACTCAAATGTGACTTTGTTTAAGCCATTTGGTATTTTGGCAATATGATCAATCAGTGGCATCCATTGCTTAGTCATGGCGCGACCTTGAGCTACAGGCATCATCAGCACCACTTCATCATAATGCTGTACAAACTGGTCTAAATCTGAATACGAATTTAATGCGTCGCTCGCAGAGACACGTCGCGCAATATTAAAAAACGTACTGGAATCTTTTTGATGCAGCAGTCCAGCAACAGCAATATCACTAAAATCAATCAACGCAGTTGTTTTTTGTTTTTCTGTCAAGTGTAGACAGTCCACGATTTTCAGCCCAGTTTTAGGCCACCGCGCAGCAGGTAGGCAGCTATTGTCCGCCTCGTTATGGGTCATAGAGGTATCACTACTCATCAAAATCCCATTGATTCCAGGTGAGTTCTTACCTAAATCCTCATAGATATCACTGACAATTTGGCTACTTTCAGGCAAAAATGGATTCAGATGGCTCTGTTGCTGAGATTGATCTGGCAATTGAAATGCCAGAAGCGGCAATACAGCATAGACCCTAACATCCGCACGAGTCCGCAGTTGCCATGCAACACGATTAAATAAATCAGCACGCATCGGTAAATGACGATTCGGGAAATACAATTGGGATGCAATACCATCGCCATTCTGATCAGAAAACGCCTTCAAATAGACCGATTGGATGCTAAATGCTTTAATTCGATCAAGCAGCATTCCGAGTTTAATATTTACTTGCACAGGATCTGAATCATAGAGTTGATCCAGATCAATCTCGATTGCACGCTGAATCGTCGGCTGTGTGGTCAGTACACTATCAATTTGCTGTTCTATCTCAACGGACGTCGGGCTTCTCGCAATCAATACTCGCGAAATCGGCGTATAAACACTGTCAACCGAGTTCACATTTTCATCGCCTAATGAAAATGAAATCGGCAAACCGACGGACTTAGCAATTTCTCGTGTCTGGTCATTCATTGCACCATAAGGCCAGACAACAGCGATGGGTCTAATGCCAAGTTCTTTTTCAATAAGATTTGCACTGTAATTCAAATCATCTTGGATGCGTTTGACATAAACAGATTCAGCTTCATAGCTATTCGTAGTGGGATTAAAGAGTCGAATAATTGCCGCAGGCTCCAAGTTTCCTTGCGGATTAGCCACAATGCCCTGATGCAGATTATGCGAATGCGTTGCAAACTCCACTAAACCTGAAGCCTTCATTTCACGCAATTGGTCCCATGTGACAAAGCCATCTTTGCCATAAAGATCAATTTTGACATCGCCCGAAATCCATCCCGTTTGTAATGCCAATAGTGCTGGATATTGATAGCTTTTCAACAATGGAAATAATTGAGTGTAGTTACTCTTTGGTCCATCATCAAAGGTCAGTAATACTGCGTTTTTTGGAAGTTTGGAGTGGCCTTGTTGAGCATCTAAAATAGCAGTTAAGGAGACTGGATGCAGATCATGCTGCTGAATCCAATCAAAGAAATTAGCCAATCGCGTCGTGCTCATCGCATAAGGATCGTGATCAACCTCCGTTAACACGCGTTCTCGTTCATCGTGGAATGCCAAAACCACAAACTTACGATCAGGAATTTGGACGGTCAAAGGTGCCTCGGCATAAGCCTGTACGGATGAAAAAATACCGACACCCACCAAAAATGCTTTGATCAAATATGACATGAGGGTTTTCATTAAAATACTCCCCCAAAGCCGAGTAATCCCGCAAGCCGCCCTTCTCGTTGTCCGTCATACGCTTGACTGCCCCACGAGATACCGTAGTTTAAACTCCAAGTACGTGAAAGCTGCCAAATATGCTGGTACAACAGATCTATCGTTGGATCTGTACCATAGCCAGATTCAGTCGTGAATCCTGTAGCGACTCTAAAATTTTGTGTCCATGAATATTGATAATTACGCCATGTAATCCACTGGTGTTGAAGATAAATCGACTCACCCGTTAAATTCGCAGGATTGAAATAATCGCCACCTGGTTTTGAATTATTTTCATGACTAATATCAACACCCACAGTCGTGATGTAATGTGGACCCGCCAATATACGTTGCATCATGCCGACAGAGATGCTTCCTCGATGATTGCCATCACTCAAGTCCATCAAGCCTAAATTCAAGTACGCAGAACGTGACTCATTTTGCAGCCATTTAATGCCACCACCGACACTTTTAGCAGACAATCCTGCATTCAATGCTCGCAGTGGAATATCCATAGCGTTGGTTGAACCATTGAGAGAATATTGCCAGTGATCATTTAGCCATTGCGACCAACCGCCACTCACCCCAGTGTAATTTCCTGCGGCTTGACTACTCACCAACAGCCATGCGTCGCGGCGATTATTACTCCACTCAACCCCTGCACCACCACGGTGATCATGCGCATTTTCAGTATCAAAATCAGCCCAGCGCATGTTCTGTTGAACAAATCCACGCCAATTATCCATTACCCATGGCGTATTAATTCGCGTTACCCACTCTCGATCTCGACTACCATTAACATTGGTTACATTGTTATTGCCCGAGCTGTCACCGATGGTAAATTCACTCGTGATTGAAGGTCGATCACGATCTTTAAAGAAAGCATAGTTTTTTTGAACATTGACGTCATCAGGTAAATCTTGTGCAAGCGGAACAATCACTGCTTTCCAGCGCTGAATCTGATCCATGTCTTGCGCATTATTAGCGATACTTAGTCTAGTCACCGCATCATTCGGACTATAAGCAGCCGCTAACAAGGTTTTGCGATCAGCTGCTTCAGGTAAATCACGCCAGCGGAGTACCGATGCATAATTATCTAAAATCCCACTGTTTCGCGGCGCACGTGTCGCAAGACTTTCAAAATCCTTTTCAGATTCTGCCATGTGGTTGCTGTACGCTGCATGCATCGCAACGGCTTGATCGACATCTAAACGTTCCCAATTTGGGACAGCGCCTTCACCCACAACTTGCGAGGCACGCGTTGCAGGCGTTTCACGAGCAAGAAGTATGAGAACTTGATTTGCCTCTGTGTAATTTTCTTCTTCAATCAATGCATCGTAATAAGCCAAATACAACGGAACTTCGTAGTCATCGGTAAGCAATGATTGATAAAGTGCGGCAGCTTTTTGCGGCTGATGAACCGCCAAATAAGCATCAGCTGCGGCACGTACAACGTAATCAGGGGCTGCGGGTACAACAGGGAGATGTTGATATGCATCGATCGCATCATTCATCCGATCGAGCATCCGCAACACATAAACTCGATCAAATAGCGATCGCGCGTACTGTGGGCTTGAATGTGGTAAATCATTAATATTCTGATTTATTTCAACCAACACATCATTTAAAGGCTTATTTCGTAACCTTAATGTGGCTTGATCCATCCCTTCTAGACGACCTCTTTCCTTAGTCGCATCGCGTAGATTTTGAGCCGTCACATTGACACGCAGGTAGTTCAATACGTCTTGTGAAAAATATTTTGGATATTTCAAAGCCAGCTGATAGGCGGCATAGGGTGAATTTAAATCAGATAATGAAAAAACAGACTCCTGTATCGCGAGTGCCAAATTAGGATCTTTTTCTCGAGCCCGAAAACTCATCTGTAGCGCATCAACAGGCCGATCTACCAAACGGTAAACATAAGCCATATGTGCATAATCATCGGCATCAAGTTTGGGGCTAGTCAGAGGCAATGCCGCTAAAGCCTCTTGAGGTTGATCTGTTTCTGCGCAAATTGCAGCGTATAAAATCTGGACTTTGACTCCGAGGCGGTCTTTGACAGGTTGCAAAATTTGCTGGGCATCTGCAAATCGTTGGACATCTCGCAGCGCCGATGCCCAAGGAATATAAGCATCATCATTCACTTGGCTAATCAAATGCTGTTCAGTAAACCGAGCGATGTCCTCATTACGTCCAGCTTGGCGCAGTAAGATAATAAAATCGCCTGCGACTTTTGCATCATGAGACAGCACATCTCGAACCAACTCATCTTCTACAAAGGACGGAGAAGGCATCAGTGTCGGATTAGCAGCATGTTGAATACTCAAATCAAACAGTGCCAAAGCAACTTCATGTTCTGCCAATACTGAATTTGGATCTTTTGCACGTGCTTTTAAACTGAACTGCAACGCATCTGTAGGCTGCCCAAGCAAACGATAGACATAGGCCATGTGTGCATCATCATCCGCATCAAGTTTTGGATTGGATAATGGTAGTGCCGCCAGTGCAACTTGTGGTTGATTTGCTTCTGCAGAAATCATTGCATACAAGATTTCTGCTTTAACACCAAATCGTGTTCTCACAGGCTCAAGAATGCGCTGAGCATCCTGAAACCGCTTGGCATCCCGTAACGCAGATACCCAAGGGATATATGCATAATCAACGACTTTACTGATGGGATGCTGATCATACAGTTGAGCCACCTCATCATTTCGCCCTGCTTGATGTAGCAGCATGATGAGATCACTGAAAACGCGATCATCTTGGGGATGCTGCTCATGTAGTTTTTTTAGGGTAATGATGCTTGCATTTAACCGCCCTGATTTCGCTGAAATCACGGCTTGTTCACGTAATGCTGTCACATGATCAGGCGATGCAGACCAGCTCGAAGTCGTAGAAAGACAACCAACCAGAATCAGAAGTGTTGTTGGAAAATAATGAAACGTTATTCTGTTTTTTTCAGCAACAGCATTTGAATTGAAATCAAACATGTCAGCTTACTCAGATAAACCAATGACGTACAACGCCAAACAACTTTATACTTAAAATCTTTTCTAAAAATATATACTTAAAATATTAAATTCAGGGATACCACAACCAACAAAGCCAAAAGACTAATCAACATGGAACACCTAAACAATAAACCAAATAAAAACAACTCACATCAAAAATGTGACGAAAGGCACAATTTGTCACACTTTTTTTGCATATGCTGATGTGATCTTTTTGGGGAAATTTCTGAGAAATCATGAATTAGCAAGATTGAAGGACGATAATGATTCTTTTAGATACGCATACTTGTTTGTATAAATATTAGCCACATTTAACAGGTTAATAACAGGCTAAGTGAGCCGTTTAGCATGATCTGAACAGCAAAAAAACCGCCCATTCATAACGACCATTTTGTCCACACGGACCAATACGCCACAATAGGCACAGGCCTTTAACTCTATAGGATCTACTTTTTTTGGAGCGTGTTGCTGCACTCGGCGATAAACCAAACGAATCACAAAAAATGCAACGACCAGAATGATTATTAATCTAAACATTTCAAACAATCTCTATTCATAGCCGATAGCCAGCCTCTTGAATTTGTGCAATATCGAACCAATTAACCACCAAACTATCGCAATTTATCTAAAAATCTCCACTGCAATTTCTGTATAAATGCGATCGCCTGCGATATAGTGAGCACACATAAATTATAGTCACAGCCGCTTGGGAATCGAGTGTGCTTTCTTTGGAAATATGATCAAAAATGAGTGTTTTAACCCTCGCACTAGCGCAATCCACATTTCTTGTCGGCGATATCGCGGGCAATACCAAAAAAATTATTGAACAAGCCAACACCGCACGCGAAAAAGGTGCGCAGATTATCGTGTTTCCCGAACTGGCATTGACAGGTTATCCACCAGAAGATTTACTGCTACGCCCCAGTCTTGCAACGCGCATTAATGCTGCATTGATCGAAATTACAGCGATTGAAGGCATCGTAATTGTTGTCGGCTATCCGCTTAACGATGGCAAAAAACGCTTTAACAGCGCAGGTGTCTTTGCTCAAGGCGCACAACGCGGCGTTTATCGCAAACAAAAACTGCCGAACTATAGTGTTTTTGATGAGGCGCGTTATTTCAAAGCTGGAACTGACAGCGTGATCTTTGAAATTAGTGGGCGTAAAGTAGGTCTGCTAATTTGTGAAGATATTTGGCACCGCCAACCGATCAAAACTTTGAAAGAAAATGGCGCAGAGCTCGTCCTCGTACTTAATGCGTCACCATTCCAGATTGGCAAACAAGAACTACGTCGCTCATTGCTGACACATCGCGCACAAGAAAATAGCATTGCGATTGCATCTGTGAACTTAGTTGGCGGGCAAGATGACCTTGTCTTTGATGGCGGTTCATTAGCCGTTAACCCTGATGGTCAGGTTGCTGCGGAAGCTAGTCGTTTCGAGAGTGAATTACTACTGGTCAACTTTGATCTTGAACAACGCGCTTTTGCTGTTCAAGATCCCGTCAAGCCTTTACCAAAACTTGCTGAAATTTATCAAGCACTGGTGCTCGCTGTCAGTGACTATGTCAATCACTCTGGATTTCCTGGGGTCATTATTGGTCTCTCGGGTGGAATTGATTCAGCATTATGTTTAGCAATCGCTGTGGATGCGCTGGGTGCAGAACGCGTCAATGCGGTCATGATGCCGTATGCTTACACTGCTGCGATGAGTATCGAAGACGCAGAAGCACAAGCTCAGCGCTTGAATGTTGGTTTCCATGTCGCTGAAATTCATCATATCGTGGACAGCTTCACCCAAACACTCGCGCCTTTGTTTGGAGACTCACCTGTTGACTCTACTGAAGAAAATCTACAGGCTCGCGCACGCGGCACGTTACTCATGGCACTGTCTAACAAATTCGGTCATTTAGTCCTCACCACTGGCAATAAATCAGAAATGTCAGTTGGTTACGCGACACTGTATGGCGATATGGCTGGTGGATATGACGTATTGAAAGATGTTTATAAAACACAAGTGTACGAACTTGCCCACTTCCGTAACTCGTTGGAAGAAATGCCTGTTATTCCTGAACGCGTGATCACTCGCCCACCATCTGCAGAACTACGTCCAGATCAAAAAGATCAAGATTCACTACCACCATATGATGTCTTGGATGCAATTCTCTACGGTTATATCGAACGTGATATGAGCCTCGATGCCCTTGTTGAACAAGGCTTCGACCGCGCAACCGTTCAGCATGTGATTCGCTTAGTCGATCGTAACGAACACAAACGCAAGCAAGCAGCGCCTGGCCCACGCATCAGTGGTCGTGCGTATAGCCGCGAGCGTCGTTACCCACTAGTCAATGGTTGGATTGCTGGCGAATAACGACTAAATAAACTTTGGAGTAAGTAAGCACATGGATGACGCGACCTTAAAGATTGCCGCACAACAACTTGCTGTGAATCTCCGTGACGCACAAGCAGAAGAACTGCGGCAGCGATTAATAGGTTCTCAATTGATTGACCTTGCTGCGGTGGAAATCGATAACCTTCTCGCACTCGCAGAGAATGTGTTACTCGGCGAGGTTGTCGATCGTCAATCAATCAAAGATGTCGTCCGTGTATTTGCTTTTGAACTGGATCTCGGTAGTGGCGTCATTGCGCTATCAGGAGAAATGGCTCAACAGCTTCATATCACAGCCAGTAAAAATGCCCCAAAACTCAAAGACCTCATCAGTAATGCAGCTATTTCACAATGGCTGGATAAAATTCTGGAATTAGAAGACTTTCGTTCAATCCTGCTTAACAAAATTAGCGAAAGTACGACTCTACATGAATTTGTGTCAGATCATGTGATCATCCTGATCGAACAACAAATTGCACAAAGATCACCGCATTGGTTACAACAACTGGCCTCTGATGAAGCCTCAAGCAATCCCATTTTGGGTTCACGCGTAGCAACGGGTATACGCCGTAAATTCAGCAGTACAGTTCGCTCTCAAGAAGAATTTCTCGAGAAAAAACTCAGACACTCCGTCTCAAAAGCCATTCAGCAAGCCTGCACTGAACTCAGTGAATTAGATGAAAGCATCTGGCGAGATGCGATTTGGCAACTCTGGCAAGCGATTCGTGACGAATCGGTCTCTCAATTTGCTGAAGGACTTGACCCACTCGATATCGAAGAATTCTTCGTATTAGGTTATGACCAATGGCGTAGACTACGCCAGACTGAATACGTCAGACGCCTGATTTATACAGGAATTGACGTTTTCTTTGATGCGTATGAAGAAACACCGCTGACTGACTTGCTCGATGATATTGGTATCACTCGCACACATATGCTTGCAGAAGTTGCACGATTTGCACCTAAAGTGATTCAGCTTTTAGATGAGCGTGGCTACATCCAAGATTGGCTCAAACGTCAGCTATCGCCGTTTTATGAAAGTGAAACGACGTTGAAGATCATGGAAAGTGCGTTACGGAGTGCTGGCGCTTAATTTGTAAGTGTAAAATTGATCTGACTGACCTATAAAATCTCAAAAATCTTAATGTGTGAGAAACTCAATAATCTCAATGAGCGGCAGGTATTTTTTTGAGTATGAATATGTTGAAAAATATGAATCCTGATGTTCAATCCCACGATATAGGCAAACCGCTTGATGGTTGGCGGTTGAAGCTGTACACCATTATTTTTGAAGCAGATACGCGTGCAGGTCGACTGTTTGATCTGATATTGTTGCTAATGATTGTATTGAGCGTTTCGATTGTCTTCGCCGATAGCGTTGCATCATTGCATAATCGCTATGGGGATATATTTTTAGTTTTTGAATATTTTTTCACCATTGCATTTACCATTGAATACGGTCTAAGGTTGCTCTGTGTGCGCTATCCATCACATTACGCCAAGAGTTTTTTTGGCGTGGTGGATTTTCTATCTATTTTACCAACCTACTTAGCCTTACTTTTCCCTGGTTTCCATGCGCTGATTGATGTACGGGTACTACGCCTACTACGTGTTTTTCGTATTTTAGGGTTAAGTAGTTATGTCAATGAATACTATGGCCTCATCTTAGCAATCCGTAGAAGTACTCATAAGATTCTCATTTTTTTGTCATTCGTGGTTATGGTGACGATTATCATGGGGACAGTGATGTATATGGTTGAGGGTGAAGCCCACGGTTTCAGCAATATTCCTGTATCAATTTATTGGGCAATCACAACGATGACGACTGTCGGTTATGGGGATTTATCACCTCAAACGGGTCTCGGTCGCCTCATTGCGTCAGTCATGATGCTCGTGGGATGGGGAACTCTTGCTGTGCCGACAGGAATTGTGGCCGTTGAATTAGGACAAGTCCGCACCAGCGAGACAGGTCCAACTACACGCAGTTGTCATGTGTGCCTCACACAAGGGCATTTACCAGATGCAAATTTTTGCATGCACTGCGGTCATTCTTTAACCGAACATCAAACAGATGAGTCGTCAAATAATTCTTTCAGCTAGCTCGCGTAGGCTGAAATTTGAAACACTGGGATAAATTTCAGCCCTATCACATCAGCCCAAACATAGTTTATTGAAAAATAAAAATTTAGACCATTAACTACGAATTAAAAGCACACTACAGTAGTTTGCGCAATTGTATCATATAAGATACAATTTGCTGACTGATACAGAGTATTCTCATGTACACTATCTATACAACAGAAACTTTCGAATTTTGGTTTTCACGCCTAAAAGACAAACAGGTGCGGATTCGCATTCAAGCTCGAATTGATCGTGTTGAAGATGGTCATTTTGGAGATCATAAATCTGTTGGTGATGGCGTATCGGAACTTCGTTTCTTCTTTGGTTCAGGATATCGCGTCTATTATTGTCAACGCGGTACACAAATCATCATCCTTTTGGCGGGAGGTGATAAATCATCGCAAGATGCCGATATTAAACTCGCTATTGAACTCGCTAAAAACCTGTAGGAGCAAGACATGTCTACCAAACTACATAAATGGGACAGTGCTAAACACCTTCAAACAGATGAAGATGTGACTCTCTACCTTGAAGCCTGTATTGAAGAAGCTGGAAATGATGCTGCCTTTATTGCGAAAGCTCTTGGCGTTATTGCTAAAGCTAAAGGCATGACACAGTTGTCTAAAGATACAGGTCTTGGTCGAGAAAGCCTCTATAAGGCACTTTCTGGTGAAGGCAATCCATCATTTAGCACCATTTTAAAAGTATCTCATGCATTGGGTCTGCAAATGCACTTTCAGCCAACGCCAAATCATGCATAGCCAAACAAACGTACTCAATATCTCCAATCACTCAGGAAACTGCGGCAAACGCGCAAGTTCAGCATCAACATAACTTGTCGTCATTCGCGCTAAACCTTGCACCATATCCTCATACGACACATTTGGCGGTGGCGAACTCAAATGCCGCACAATGCTATAAATCCCACCATTAATACAAATATAAGTAATCGTCGGCATATTGCTTAGTCGTAAATATCTTGGATTATTCATCACATAGTGCATTGCCATTTCCATCAATGCACTTTCAATTTGTGGTGAATAACGCGAATAACGCACATACTTCAAATAAACCGCATTATCTTTTTGCAATAAGTCGCCAAAATTTCTCAGTAACAGCTCCACCAAATCCTGTAAATTTAACCGAACAAGCTCTGGTGTTAGCCGACGCAGCATCAAGACAATGTCATCAACAAAGCGTTGATTCATCGCCTCATAAATTGCTTCTTTATTTTTAAAATACTCATAGAGAGACCCGACACCAATTCCTGATATTTCAGCAATTTGGCGAGTCGTCGCATCTCGCATTCCGCTTTTTGCAACCGCAATAAATCCCGCTTGGATGATGGTATCTACGGTGACTTTTGCGCGTTGCTGAGTAGGTTTTCTGACCATAAAGTTACCGACTTGTATCCGAACAGATAGTCGGATTATTCTGATTCATAGCGTAAATTAGGTCAATTGCACGATTGATCTTATCCATGACCTAAATGAGTAAATTCGCTATTTCAAAAAGTGATTTTCAAGAAATAGTGTCCATCAATATGCCCCAATTATCGTGACAAGCGCATGAAGCGCTATCTACGTTTAGGCTTATTCCATCTAGGTCATTGTCATACCCTCTTTTTTTTAATGTGCTTCATGGAGAACATCATGGCTTCTATTGATCTCGACAAAATGCTTGCCAAAGTCAAAAAAACGCAGTGGTCGCTTGCTGATATTGACTGGGACGCGCCGGGAGCAGAACTGGTCACAGGTAATCCAGAACTTTATGCAAAACTCAAACCATTTATGGCTGATCTGATGTGGATTGAACACATTGGCGCACGTGCATTTTCTGCTATGTCAAAAAAAGCACCGACTGAAACACTCAAACAAATGTATAGCCATTTTCATGCCGAAGAACAACGCCATGCTAATGCAGAAATGGCATTGATGAAACGCTGGGGCATGTTGCCAGCAGATGGATCTATCCCAGAGCCCAACAAGAATCTTCGTTTAACCATTAAATGGCTCGACACATACGCCGACAAAATGCCGTTTTACGTGCTCGGTGCAGTGATTCCAATGCTTGAAGTTGCGCTAGATGGCGCACTCTGTACCTTCTTATTGGAAACCGTAGAAGATCCAATCTGTCACAGAGCGTTTGATTTGATCAATGATGACGAGTCACGCCACTTAGGCGTTGGTTTCTCAGTGATGGAAGCGCAAGGCTATAACAAAACCATGATCGAACTGTCCAAAATGGCAGCGCGTATTGTTGACCCACGTTTGATTCTGGGGATTGCATCTTATCTCCCACTCTTGAACAAAATGCGCGATAACGTTGTGAAAATGGGATTACCTGAAGAAAAACTGTATAACGCGATGAAGAAATTCGAAAAAATCGCAGGACGTACAGCCGAAGGTCGCCGTAATCCGTGGTTCCAAATCATTAGCTGGAATGGTCGCATGGTCGTCAACCGCAAGAACAGAATCTACCACACGCCTGTCGATGCAATGGTTAAAGCAACTGATATGTTGCCTCAAAGCAGCATGCCTGAGATGCCAAGCTGGGTAAAAGAACTGACTTACGAGCCTGTTGCAGTTCATTAATAGTTGAGGTCATTGCTTTGAAGTCTTCCCTTTCAAGGGGAAGATTTAGATGGGGATGGTTTTTATTTCACTCTAAAAGCACCCCCATCCCAACCTTCCCCTCATGGGGAAGGAGACAAGCATAAAGCTCATCTCTCACCCCCTAATTTTAACATCTGAGTAAAATCATGACTTCACAAGCTAATATTACAGCACCTACTGCTGAAAATACGCCAGTTAAGCCACATAGAACCACGAGGACAAAAGCAGCGGCTACACGAACCCAACCCATCGCTGTCGTCAACACATTGATCATCGGTGCAGGTTTTGCAGGTCTTGGTAGTGCCATTCGCTTGAAACAAGCAGGACTGAATGATTTTGTGATTTTAGAACGCGGCACCAAAGTTGGCGGCACATGGCGTGACAACAACTATCCAGGTGCGGCATGTGACATACCATCTAATCTATACTCTTATTCATTCGCACAAAACCCAAACTGGTCACGCGGGTTTTCTGGAAGTACTGAAATCCTTGATTATATTAATCACCTCGTCAGCAACTTTAATCTCGGTGAGTTAATCCGCTTTAATCAGAATGTTTCTAGTCTAAGTTTCGATGAAGCAACTGGCTTGTGGACAGTGAACCTCAGTGATGGCAATTTCTATCACGCGCGTACGGTGATCGCAGCTCAAGGTCCATTGTCGAACTTTAGCTTCCCGAATATTGCAGGCATCGAGAACTTCAAGGGTAAAAAAATCCACAGTGCAAACTGGGATCATGACTATGATATGAAAGGCAAACGCGTTGCTGTCATCGGTACTGGTGCAAGTGCGATTCAGATTATTCCTGAGCTGGTCAAAACTGCTGATTTCGTAAAAGTATTCCAACGTACTCCAGGCTGGGTCACTCCGCGTCCTGATTACAAAACACCAGAATGGAACAAAGCCATTTTCCGCAAACTCCCTGCGGCCCAAACTGCGATGCGTCGCGCATTGTATTGGACTCATGAGTCGATGGCATTGGCAGTCATCTGGAATTCACCGTTGACCAAAGTCGCAGAACAATTAGCAAAAAGCCACTTAAACCGTCAAGTCAAAGACGCATGGCTACGTCGCCAGCTTACACCAGACTTCAAAATTGGTTGTAAGCGCGTATTAGTGTCAAATGACTACTATCCCGCGCTACAACAACCCAATTGCAAGCTCATCACATGGCCAATTGTCAAAATCACCGAAAATGGCGTACAGACCATGGAAGGTGTGGAACATGCCGTCGATTGCATCGTGTTTGCTACTGGTTTTGATGTGAGTAAATCTGGCTCTCCATTCCCAATTACAGGCTTAAATGGTCGCAGCCTAGATGAAGAATGGTCGCGTGGTGCGCAAGCGTACAAGAGCATTAACGTGTCTGGTTTCCCGAATTTGTTCTTCACGTTTGGTCCAAACTCAGGCCCAGGACACAACTCGGCCCTAGTCTATATGGAGTCACAAATTGACTATGCCGTTCGTGCAATCAAAACCATCGTTGATCGTAAAATTAAGATGCTTGATGTCAAAGCAGGCGTACAAGCCAAATACAACAAAGAGATTCAAAAGCGTCTGTCTAAGACCAATTGGAACTCAGGTTGTAAGAGCTGGTATCTGACTGAAGATGGCTTTAACTCGACCATGTATCCAGGTTTTGCAACACAATATAGTAATCAGATGAAGTCATTTGATCTAAAAGACTATACGACAACGTCTGTTTAAAGACGGTATAGCACATTGAGCCTGTCGAAATGCGCGGCATTCGCGCACAGTATTAGACAGAAATCACTTCGACAGGCTCAGTGAACATTATGTTTATTGAAAAAGTCTCATGCTCATCATGGGGCTTTTTGATATTTAATATTGACAACAATCATGCTATAGATAACGTCTTAGCAGAAATTATTGATTGACCTTTCTGACAACAATCGAATAAGACTTGCCATAGGGAATGGTATTTTTTCGTGACAGTATCGAACTGTGACTTATCCAAAATGGAATTACTTCAATGCATACTCAAGATACATTTATGGGAAATGTGCAAGGCTTAGGACTTCGCATGCTGACCCAATTCGCATCCAGCGATATCGCAGATCGTTTAAAGATCCGTAAACCAATTGAAAATATGTTGTATCAAGGATCAAAAACAGGATTTCAAATCGCCACCAAAGCTGCACGTATTTTTACGCCAGCCAAATCCTCAGGCACCGCAACACGTTTACCAAGTCAAAAACGCAACAACTTGTTTGATCTGACCTTGTCAGATGAACAACAAATGACGCGCGACTCATTGTCACGTTTTGCCAAAGAAGTGATCCGTCCAGCAGCACACAACGCAGATGAATCACATGCTATTTCAGCAGAGCTACAAGCTCAGGCTGCCGAATTAGGTCTAATGTATTACGCGATTCCCGAAGCTTTGGGCGGTGCAGCGACCGAAGATAGTTTGGTCACACAGATGCTAGCACTCGAAGATTTAGGTCATGGTGATTTTTCGCTTGCGGCTGCAATCTACGCACCAGTCAGCGTTGCAAACGTGTTGACTCGCTTCGGTACTGCATCTCAGCAACAACAATATTTGCCTGCATTTATCGATGAAGCGAAGCCAACCATTGCCTCACTGGCTTGCAATGAACCTGTTGCTGTATTTGATCCAAACAACCTGAAAACAACCGCTACACTATCTGGTGACAGCTATGTGCTAAATGGCGAGAAATCATTAGTTCTGCTTGCTGCTGATAGCGAATTGTTTATTGTTTCAGCTCAACTCGATGGCAAACCAGCATTGTTTATCGTGGAAAGTGGTCTTGACGGTTTAACACTGTCTGATGAACCAGCAATGGGTCTGAAAGCCGCAAAAACAGCACGTCTACATTTCAACAATGTCAGCACACCAAAAGAAAACCTACTGACCGAAGCCAATTACCGCGAGTTCTTGGACTTGGGCGCATTAGCATCTTGTGCAACGGCGGTCGGTACTGCACAAGCCGTTCTGGATTACGTCACTGTATATGCCAATGAACGCGAAGCCTTTGGCGAGCCAATCAGCCACCGTCAGGGCGTTGCTTTCATGATTGCGGACATGGCGATTGAAGTCGATGCAATGCGTTTATTGACTTGGAGTGCATGCTCACTCGCAGAAGCGGGCAAACCGTTTCACCGTGAAGCACATTTGGCTCGTATTTTATGTGCTGAAAAAGCAATGAAGATCGGCACAGACGGCGTTCAAATTCTTGGTGGTCATGGCTTTACCAAAGAGCATCCTGTTGAGCGTTGGTATCGTGATTTGCGCAGTGTTGCAATCACCCAAAATGCCATTAGCCTATAAGGAGTTAGCCAAATGAATTTAGAAACCCCAAAGAAATTTGCAGTGCTCGTTGAACAAGCTCATCAAGTTGCATTAAATGTTTTCCGTCCTATTTCGCGTAAATACGACAAAGGCGAACATGATTATCCAAAAGAATTGGATATGCTCGCTTCCCTACTCGATGGCATGAATGATGGTGGCGATAGTGTCACTGGCGCAACCAGCGCAACAGGCAATCCTTCTGCCGAAGGTATGAGCGGCAATGTAAAAAACGGTTCAAATATGTCCACCGCTCTTGGCGTCATGGAACTTTGCTGGGGTGATGTAGGCTTCTGCTTAGGTATGCCTCGTCAAGGCTTGGGCAATGCTGCGATCGGCGCAGTTGCCAATGAAGAACAGCTTAAACGCTTTGATGGCGTATGGGCAGCCATGGCGATCACTGAACCGGGTACCGGTTCCGACTCTGCAAACATCCGCACTACTGCGGTTAAAGATGGTGATCACTATATCCTGAATGGCGAAAAAATCTTCGTCACGTCTGGTCAACGCGCGGGTGCTGTTGTTGTTTGGGCGACTCTCGACAAGCATGTCGGTCGTGCTGCGATCAAATCTTTTGTGGTTGAACAAGGTACACCGGGTATGGAAATCGCCCGCCTCGAACACAAACTTGGGATTAAATCTTCTGACACAGCCGCGATCAACTTTACAGATTGTCGCGTTCCTGCTGCAAACCTACTCGGCTCACCTGAAGTTGATGTACAAAAAGGCTTTGCGGGTGTCATGCAGACTTTTGACAACACACGTCCTTTGGTGGCGGCAATGGCGGTTGGTATTGCTAAAGCATCCCTTGATCTGACTCGTAAGATCCTGAAAGATCATTTGTCCAAAGACTATGCAAATCTTCCAATCAACGCCTCTTATATCGAAGCAACGCTTGATCGTTTGGAAGCTGAGTGGGAAGCCTCACGCTTACTGACCTTGAAAGCAGCATGGATGGCGGATAACAAAATTCCAAACTCCAAAGAAGCGTCAATTGCCAAAGCAAAAGCTGGACGCACTGCCAATGAAGTCACACTGAAATGTATCGAACTCTGTGGTTCGGTTGGTTATAGCGAAGTTGATCTACTCGAGAAATGGGGACGCGACTCGAAGATTCTCGACATCTTCGAAGGCACACAGCAAATCCAATTGCTGATTGTGGCTCGTCGTCTGTTGAATAAATCTTCTTCTGAATTGAAGTGATTTAGATTGGACGTGAAAGGAGCCCTGTCGGAAGATGGGGCTTTTTTATTGATAATTATTATCTTCGTTAGTCATCAATTTGAGCTAATAAATTATCCGTTTCTTTAATGGAATCTATATCTCCAAAAGCATTCGCCTCAACTCTTGCTTGAAGTAATAAATCACGAGCAACATTCGAATTATCTAAATCAATATACCGTAATGCGAGAGCAATCTTTTTCGTATGGATAGGCTCACCCTCAAATGCAACACTCTGACTAATAGCTAGTTTATATAATATTATTGCTTGCTGATCATCCAGAGTAAAATCAGCCAAAGTTTCAGTCACAAAAGGATCTGACGAACCAACTCTTTTTAACTCTTCATGAAACTCTTGCAGCTCCAAAAAAGCAGCCGATTGAGCGATTGAATCCCCAGCCTCAGATGCATTCGTAATTTTAAGTGCTAAGTCCAAAACTTGAGAATAAAGCGGTTCTGGAATTTTGCGAATAGTGGTTGAATTCATATAAATTTTCTTCTAAAAACTATCATTCACCAAACTCGGCTTCCGACCCTTAATCGCACCCTTTACCCTACTCATCACATCACTCTCTTTCCCACTCAATAAATACGCCTCGCGTATTTCCTCAAACAAACCTCGAATCTCTCTTGTCTGGGTCAGATTATAAGGAACAATAAAGATCGACATCTGACTACGCAATTGCTCAATCTTCAAATCATCATGCGCTAACTGCTGCAATTTGTCTTGAATCTGATCAAATGGCGATTGAGCATTCACAATCAAACATTTCGCAACCAACATCTCAAAGTCACGCTCTAATTCTTCTTGATACTGAATTAATTGCTGCTCAACACGCTCACTCAAATCACGATAAAACTGCTCTATTTTCTTTTTGTTATTTTGATTCAGAATGAACGCTTTCGGAATCCAAAGTCCTAAATGCGTTTCAATGCCGTCATTCAACAACTCAAAAAATTCACGACTAGGCGAGATATTTCCAAAAGTTAAATACTTGCGATTAATCCTATCTACATCAACCACAAATCCTTGCGCCTGTAACTCTCCACGATCAACGCGCTGTCCTTCCGCCAGTCGATATTGCACTGAGAAATATTGATCAATACTGCCATGCCACGGACGCATGAACAGCCCCTCTCGAACTAACGCATATTGAAAAGAAAAACTATCTACAGAGTCAAACACATCTAACTCATGAAGGCGTTTAAGATAACGCGGAGGGATACTCGCAAGAAAATCTTTCACCAAGCCCAAATCAGTTGTTAGCAAACCCGACTCATAATTTCCCACCAAATCAAAGAAACCATGCTTAGAAAAATTACTCGAACTGACCACCAACGCTCCAGACGCTTCATCTGCACTCACTAAGACAAAACCTTTACTATGAATCAATGTTGGTGTATCAATCGCCAAAATCTCAAACCAACCCTCGCCACGTTCACGACTAATCTGCGCAGAAAGCTCAGTGAGTGACTCAATACCAATTTTTAGAATTTGTCGTGAATCGATATAAAGAGAAAACTTAGAGAGACGAATCTCATGCGTGAGATCGTGAATAAATGTGAGGAGATCACAGACATCATCTGAAAGAAAACAAGAAACCACATTGAAATGATATGACTTATTTAAATCAACCACCGAAGCCAAAGAAGTAATGAGCTTTGATGCTTTAGAGTTGGGCTCATTAAAGAAAACCTTCATAGCCATCCTCCATCATCGCCTCATTGCAGATTAAATCTCTGGCAGAGATGATTTTGATATTACATCTTTTCCTACGAATGTGGTTGAGATAATACTTCTATATCTTTTAATACCTGTGCTGCATGAGACTCTGTATTCACACTTGAATAGTGATACACAATCACGCCTTGCGGATCAATCAAGAAAGTCTCTCGTTTTGCATAAGGCAATATCCCAAACCCACCTAGAACTTTAAATGCCTTCGCCAAATCGTGATCTGTATCCGCTAGTAATGGAAATGGTAAACCTAATTTATCCGAAAAAGACTTATGCGACACCACATTGTTCAGACTAACACCCAGCACCGCTATATTACGTTTTTCATAGGTTGGGTAAAGATTACGAAACTGACTCGCCTCCTCAGTACAACCCGGAGAATTATCTAGAGGATAAAAATACAGAACGAGCCACTTGCTACGATAATCTTTTAGACTATGCCACTGTTGATTCTGATCTTGTAGATGAAAATCAGGCGCGTTCCTCCCAATCCACTCACCTTTCAGACCAACCTCATTGACCTTCACTAAAGGTGTTTGTTTGAATCCTGCTCCTTCAGACATATCCGCGTCAGCATGAGCTAAAATATTGATCACACCAATCAAAATCCCTAACGTGACAATCTGAATTTTTTGACTCTTTAAAATTATTTTTAGAGTTCTATGCATTGCGGTCTCCTTTCCACAAAACAATCATTAGTAACGACTTAACGATAATATATTTAAACATATTCAATAATTTTGGTTACAATTGATTGTGTGACCCTCATCACAATTCATAATAAATTTAAATAAATTTCACCCTAAAAATGTGATGATGTCCCCGCTTTTGATTCATGACACGAAATGTAAGTTTGTATGACTAATCATTGCATCAGCACTCTATTGAATGTACTGTTTCTTAAATAACGTTTTTTCAAAATCTCTCAAAGGTGACGATAATGAATAGCGATAAAAAACAATCAATAACAAAAAATTCTTCAAATAAAAAAAACGATCTGCATTACTGGACAACACTACAGTTTGAACAGATCTTGCAAGACTCGAAACAAAAAAAGAAAAAGAAATAAACCGTTAAAATATTTTCTTAAGCATTAATGCATATGAAAATTGGCTACGCTCAGTATTCCAAAAATTGTCATAGCTCAATTGAACGCTGTATTCTGAATTGATGCGCTTTGATTGAGTTAACTTGATCGCGTTGTAAGGACGACTCAATTGGGCTGTGCTATAAATACGCTGATATTGGATGATCGATTTCATATCCCATCGTTCATTGGCAATCGCGGTTAAACTTGGCGTGACATGAGCTTGTGTCTGATGATCTAAATAATCCACACCTCCTAATAATAGTGCTGACACCGTCAAATTAGGCATAACTTGCTTCGTTAATCCAGCACCACCTTCAAGGGTTGTCGATTGCTGTTCTCGCATTGACGAATCAAATCTAGGTGCATAACTCAGTGACATTTGCCCTGAAATCCCGCCAGTAAAAACATCAACTGGAATGAATGACGTCATCGAATAAAGATTAATATAATCAATCTTTATTCGATGACTCTCCGTCAAATACTTCAGTCCAACATTTCCTAGTAACAATTCATGTTCACTTGCCGACTGACTATTATCATCCTCTAACTTCTGTGCTGTCGGGAGATAATCTAGTTTGAGCACATGCTGTTGATTGTCATAACCTGCACCTATCGATAACTGACTATCATTAGGCGCTTTCAGGGGATTTTTATATTGCGAAAGGTCGATCACAAAATCACGAATAAACGGCTTTGACTCATCTAACTGTTGATCTAGTGAATTTCCAGCAACCGCTAATTTTCCATGATCTTGTAAAAAATCTCTGTAATGTGACGCAACTTGATACATCACAAACCGATCTACTGGAGATGAAGTTTTCTCAATAAGTGTCGTTAGGGAGTTATTCTGCATTGCGGATTTTAAATGCTCCTGCCAAGCAGAATCATATTGATCCGTCAGCATTCGGATTGCGAAAGTATCCGAAGGTGAAAGTGTTGTACTCTTCACCATCTGAGCATTATCAACACTTTTGGCAATATCTAAAGGAGATAATATGGCACCAAAACTATTAATGATCGTTTGATTACCAGTTGTCGCCAAAACAAAGTGAGTTAAAGTCGCACAGTTATAACCTTTAAAATAATAAGTCAGCGGCGCCGTTTTTAATTCCCAAACATGATACTGGATTCTTTGTTTTTGCTCATCGGTTAGTGCAAGATCATACGTCCAAATATTCCGCTGTTCTTGATGGTGATATCTTTCAAGTTTCTCATTCAATGGTGTTAATGAAAAATAACCTTTTTTTCCAGTCACTAATGCCTGAAACATAAATTTTGGTGCATTAATCCCGCTGACATCCGTATAAAAAGAAACCGCATGATCCACATGTTTATTGTTCTTATTCAATCCAGAAAGTTGAAGCAATACATGCCCCATCATGCTAGAAGGCTGGGTAATATTTTCAGCAACATAAACCAATTTAATGTGATCGGCAGGTGCATTATCTAAGTAATTGGTAAAGTCCGTGCACTGATTAAAAGATATTGGCGCTAATTGTAATTGCTGCTGTAACCACAACGTCCTCGCAGGAAACTTACAAATAAACTCATCATGACTGAGTGGATTCGAAATCGCATTCAAATCCAAAATTAGTTCATTTTTTAGTGAAAAATGAGGCAAGCTTAATAAAAAATGTTCATCATTGATATAAGGCTTATCATGATCCACATGAAGCAACGCACTCCATTCTGGCTTCATATAAATCTTTTCGTTCAACGCTTTTTCAACAATCTGATGATCTATAACAGTTGTTGTATCTAAGACAGCATTATCTTGCTGTGCATAAACAGCATTTGAAAAACACAGTAAAAAAAGGAGAGCTAAAAAGCCCTCCTTCCATTGCAGGATAAATACCAAAATTATTTACAAGCAATGATCAAAGTATCGTCATATCGCCACATTTTTTCTGTTGAATAGTCAGTAGTCGATCCCAAAAGTCCACCGATGATAATATTACCGAAGAAAAATGGATCCACTTTACTAGAAACCATCGTTTGCGGATTACAGTTACTATCTTGGGTCGTAATTACTTTATCAATTCTAGAGCGATCTATCCCAATAACACCTGGAGCTTGCAAGGTTCTTCCATCAACATTAGCAGTAACTTTTGCACCATTTGAGGTTGTAATATTTACGATTTGCGTTCTGCTATTCACAATAGAAGCGCAACCACTTGCTAAAATCACAGATAAAATTACTGACAAACCAAAAACTTTTTTCATATTTTTACGCCTACTTCACAAGATTAAATTTATTATCAACTTGAATCGATTAATGTATTGTTGATAGCGGCGTATCATACATTTGCACATAAAATTACACAAATGAAATATAAACAACACACTAAGTTCACACTTGTAGTTTTAAAAAATCTTAAAAGAAATTATTTAAGCAAACTTAGTTTAGATAAAAAACTGCCCAAAAACAGATTGACAATACACCCTGCTCGCACTCATTATCGACGCATGATGACCTATTCTATGTTGTGCTCGATTCGTACAGTCCGTGCCATTCGCAAACCTGCGGTGTGGCATATAGACACGCGTGAGCTTCTTTCGACGAAATAGATCATCCTACAGTCAAAGCCGCTCATAAAAAGCGGCTTTTTTTATATCTAAATTTTGATCAAAGGAGGAAAAAATGTTAACCCCATTAGAAGAACCACCACAGAATTTGCGTACGTCGGGAGCCTATGTCACCTTAATCCTGATTTGGTCGACTACACCACTTGCGGTTGTAGTAAGTCTCCGTGGACTCAATCCAATCTGGTCTCTCAGCGTGCGCTTTCTACTTGCGATTGCGATTGCTCGCATTATTTTATGGTGTATTCGTGAGCCATTACCTTTAAATAGAGCAGCTTTACGGTGTTATCTCGCAGGGACTTTAGGTTTATTTTGGGCAATGCTCTTTACTTATCTCGGCGCACAATATTTACCATCTGGACTAATTTCTTTAATTTTTGGTCTATCGCCACTCATGACAGGATTAGTTGGACACTTTATTAACTCTAAACTAAATCGCTTACAGTGGGTTGGGATGACATTGTCCACGCTTGGGTTGATGGGGGTTTTCGGTTCCGTACATATGCACGCAGGTATGCTGAAAGGAATGATTTATGTCCTCATCGGCGTAATGGCCTATGTCGGTTCGATCTTCTGGTTACGATATGAAAAAGCCAACTTGCATCCCTTGGCACAAACGACTGGGTCGCTTATTTTCTCCATGGTCGGCTTAATCATTCTTCTGCCGTTTTACTGGACACTCAGACCCACACATTTGCCTGACTACACGGCATTATTAGCGATTCTGTATTCAGCAACGCTGTCATCGATTGCCGCAATGATGTGTTATTTTTATTTGATTAAACACATGCAGCCATCGACGCTTTCACTTGCAACGGTCATTACACCTATACTCGCGCTAATCTTAGGGACATGGCTTAATAACGAACACATCAGCAACGTCATGATGATTGGAATTAGTGTGGTGATGTTAGGTTTGGCAATTTATTTTGCGTGTGATTTATTTCCAAATCTGAAGAAACAAATCTCTAAGAAATATCAAGGAATTTAAGGCAATAAAAAATCCCTTATAAAATAAGGGATTTTTTATGTTTACCGCATCAATTTGGCGGAAGCGGTGAGATTCGAACTCACGGAGGGCTCACACCCTCGTCGGTTTTCAAGACCGGTGCTTTAAACCGCTCAGCCACGCTTCCAGTGGTGCATAGATTAGCGATTTCAGTTTCAAAACACAACTGCAAAACGCTGATTTAACGACCTATTGAATGAAATTATACTTATAATTTCCTTCAAATGTATCAAAATTACCCGAACTGAACTGATAGCTTTGAATAATTGCTTTCAACTTGCTTTCAAGTGCGCTGTTATTCAAGTCACTTGAAACAACGCTCACGCTGATCACATGACCATCTGGTGCAATTTTTAAACGAACAGTAAAGCTACCTTGCATGGTCGGATCATCATCCAGAGCACGTTTATATGCGCCCTGTACACGACCTGCGTTTTGATCCATGATGCGTTTTACATCATCACGACCTTTACCACTCGCATCGCCCTTGCCGCTGCCAGTGCCGCCGTTACCATTGCCTTTAATCTTGCCGCCACTGACATCATCAGTACCGCGACCAGATAAGTTGCCAGTTCCGTGACCCGTCTTATCGCCATCCGTTGCAGAACCAAACTTCACGCCAGATCGTGCTGATCCATTACCACCGGTTCCACCGCCTCCAGCACCCAGCTTCACATCAGGACGTCCACCCTCAACGCCACCATGTTGCAAGCCACGACCTTCTACTGCTTTTGGATTAGAGCTTGTGCCATTGGTTAAACTGCCAATCGCTGTACCTAAACCTGTTGCAGCCACCAAGCCTTGAGCACGTTTCTGTGCAGCAGCCTGAATCTCAGCAGCACTTGGCCCTGTGTTATGCGATACAGCCGCAGGCGTATCACTAGGCAGCGGTGTTGGATTAGGTGATGTTGCAGCTTGCTTCGTCGGGCCTGCATCCGCTGTGGCACGTGCTGGACGCACAGTCTGCACAGGCGGCTTATCAGGTGAACCCACTTGACTTGGTGCTTGCGGCTTCGGCAATGGATGATTCGGTGCAGCCGCACGTAACATCGCTTTCTCTGGTTCTGGCTTCGCACCGCCTTCCTTCTTAGGAGGAGGTGGTGGTGGCACAGGTTTTGGCTGCACAATGGGTGCGGCGACTTCTACTGGTGCAAGAACTGTACGTTGTGGAATGATTTTTTTAATCATAGGTACATTGATTAATGGAATCACAACACAACATACAATCGCAACAATCCCGAATCCAATATCAGATTTACGGAATTGACCATAATCCCACGGCAACCAGTTCTTTGCAGTCACATCCACGCCATCATGAGACGGTAGCATTTCAGGCATATTTTGAATTGGGTTAGGCATTTTTCTTCGCCTCCTTATTCACTGCAAATGCAATTCTTCCGAATTGCTGCTGGCTGCATACAATCATGATCTGATGCAGAATCGCATAAGGGATATTTTGATCAGCCAAAATAATTACTGTACGCTCATCAACGCCATTGACCTTTTGCGATGGTTTAAAACGCTTAGCCTGTTGCTGCAATACGCCAGCTAATGGACCAAAATCAATTTCTTTATTGCCTGCCGCATTAGGTGTATCACTTGGAACAAGAGTCTGAACAACTTTTTCATTAATACGAATTTCAGTTCCTGTGACGACCACAGTCAATGACGACTCAGGTGGTACATAAGAGCTAGAAATTGGTAAAGCCAAGCCTTTAATAGACGGAATTTGTGCTTCGCCCTGAAAGCCGACCAACAAGAAACACACCAGTAACGTAAAAATATCGATCAATGACGTCAGTGTTAAATGCGCTGTGCTGTTCCGTCGTGCCATTCTGCGTTTGTGGCGACGAATCTGAGAAAGTTTCAAGGCGTCCCCTCCACACCAGCCAATTGGACATTCGGGAATAGCGCATAACTATTGCCTGTTTTTTGGCTATCCACGATACGAACCGCATCAATCGTACTCACAATATCTTGATAAGTAACCGTTTCATCAATTCGCAATGTTGCACTATTTACGGCTGGATATTGTTTTTTTACATCAATCAATGCAGCATTCAATTCAGCAAAGTTATGCCCTGCAATTTCTTTAATTTGACCTACACCGCGATTATTAATCACGATTTTGTCTGGATATACACCGATATCCAACGTCAGCTGAGGTTTGACGACCGCGCTCGCACTGTGCGGCGCACCATCACCTGGCTGATCGACATTGAGCACGCTGACTTGGGTAAACACAGCATTAATCAGCAATGATGGGATCATGATCACCATCAAGTTCATAAACGCTGTGAGATCCAGCTGTGCTTCTGTTTCTCGGTTACGACGATGCTTGCGAATCGACATACATACTCTCCCTTTAACGCGCTATCGCACTATCCTTATTCGAGCATCTCGCTCTAAAATGGTTAGATACGATTAACGAGTTGGCAACGTGCGACGGATCGAGTTCTGTACTTTCATTGCAATCATTTCCAAACTTTCAATGACTTGCTGTGTATAGCTCTGCAAATAAGTGAACGCAATCACTAATGGAATCGCAGCACCCAAACCAAATGCTGTGGTATTCATCGATACTGCAAGTGCAGCAGAAAGCAAATCACCTTTTTGTGCTGGATCAGCATTTGCAACAGACGCGAACGCCAAAATCAAACCATGCACAGTACCCAAGAGTCCAAGAAGTGTTGCGACGTTTGCTAAAGTAGAAATATAGCTCGTACGTGCTTCAAGACGTGGAATCACCTCAAGTAAACCTTCTTCTAACGCACCTTCAACATGACTCATATCTGCGCCACTTGCAGCTGCGCCCAAACCATAATCAAGTACACGACCTGCTTCGCTGTCATCATCTTTTACAGCATTAAATGCAGTTTCGATACGACCTGCTTGCACATCTGGTTGCACACGTGCCCAAACATCACGGCTGCGTGAACGAGCTTTACCTAAGGCATAAATACGTTCAAAAAAGATTGCCATGCCAACAATAAAAACAACCATGATGGGGTACATAAAAAAGCCACCCACCTGAATAAATTTAATAAATTCCATATGTAACACTCCTATCTGTTCATTTTTAAGATGTTTTAAGAACACCCTATCAAGTTAAAATATTGATCAAATCAATAATATTTTTAAATCACTTTTGCTCAAGTGGTTGATTTAGAATCGAGGTATAACGAATTTCACCAGCCAGTCGATCACGATCTGTTGGTGTTAAAGAATCTTTCAATGCTGAAAATTCCAAAATATTCTTTGGAACACTCTCCTCCGCATCTCGCCAAGGCGTAATATTAGTGACCATTGGTAAATCAACCTTAGCAACAATATCGGTTTGACCAGCTACAGCCGAGCTAGCGCCCGCACTTTTAGCACCAGCTTTAGCCTTCTTAGTTACTGTCTTAGCTGCTTTTTCTGTTTTAGACGGCTTCGCAACACTTGCTGAACTATCTGAAGAATCATCCGCATATACGTTCATCGTCGCAGCAGTTGCACTAACCATCATCAATGCACAGATTGTTCGTAAATGAGTTTTTATCATTCCTTCAAACCTCTTAATGCTGCTGTTTCGATAGTTGCCATTCCAGCAACTTATCAGTTACAGCGTTATTTTCTGGGGATTTCTTAGATGCATTTGCAGCATCCGTCGATACTGGCGTAGGCGTTGTATTCGTAGTTGCAGGCTGCTGCGTTACAGTTTGACTTGTATCTGCTGCTGGAGTTGCTGGAGTTGCTGGAGTTGCTGGAGTTGCTGGAGTTGCTGGAGTTGCTGGAGTTGCTGGAGTTGCTGGAGTTGCTGGCTCAGTAACGGGTTTTGCAAAAACGGTCAAAGGCAATTTGAGTTCTTTTT
>JAGWUI010000088.1 GCA_028868515.1 Gammaproteobacteria bacterium | reverse complement strand
CATGAACCAATAAACACACGATCCAATTGAATTTCTGACAACGATTGACCCGGTGTCAAATCCATATATTGATAAGCGCGTTTCATGCCTTCTTGCTTAACAGGATCATTAGTTGATTCAATCAATGGCAAAGCTTCGCTCACAGCAATCACCATCTCTGGCGAAGTTCCCCACGATACTTGTGGCTCGATGCTGTTGCCATCTAATTCAACGACTGTATCAAATGCTGCATCTGCATCGCTATGTAAAGTTTGCCAGTAGGCAACGGCTTGTTCCCATTGATCTGCTTTTGGTGCAAAAGGTTTGTCTTTGAAATACGCAATGGTTTTATCATCCACAGCGACCATACCGACGCGAGCGCCTGCCTCGATCGCCATATTACAGACGGTCATACGACCTTCCATCGACATATCACGGAACACCTGACCACCGAACTCAATCGCATGACCATTGCCGCCTGCTGTACCAATCTTGCCAATAATCGCAAGGACAACATCTTTTGGTGTCACGCCAGCACCGAGTACGCCATCAACACGAACAAGCATGTTTTTTGATTTCTTTTGGATCAAACATTGCGTTGCCAAAACGTGTTCAACTTCTGATGTACCGATACCATGCGCCAAACAACCAAACGCACCATGCGTTGCCGTATGCGAATCACCACAAACCACCGTCATGCCCGGCAAAGTTAGACCTTGTTCTGGACCAACCACATGCACGATGCCTTGACGAATATCATTGATGTCGAATTGCACCACATCGAACGATTTACAGTTGTCATCTAAGGTCTGGACTTGGATACGAGACACTTGATCTTGAATCCCTGCAATCCCTTCCGCACGCTCCGCTTTACTGGTTGGAACGTTATGATCTGGCGTTGCAACATTGGCGTCTAAACGCCATGGTTTACGATGAGCAAGCTGCAAGCCTTCGAATGCTTGTGGGCTCGTTACTTCATGCAATAATTGGCGGTCAATGTAAATCAAGCACGATCCGTCGTCGCGCTGTTTAACCAAATGATCGTCCCAAAGTTTGTCATATAATGTCTTTGCGGTCATTTTACTCACCTTGATCTGGTCGCTCTGCTAATACATTAGCTTTCTGGGTTTGAGTTGCCTTGCTCATTAAATTTTTGGTTCAAGAAGCTCTGGATGTGTGCATATTAACTTTGTTTTTTTAATAAAACTAATTTATGATTTTTATCATTAAGTAAACTTTTTAGAATGAGTTAATTGAAATTTAGCATTTAGAACACTGAGCCTGTCGAAGTGTGGCGGCTACTCAGATGCATCCGCGTTTCACCGTACATTTCGACAGGCTCAATGAACTATTATGCTTTTAGAATTCTTATTCAAAAAAATCAAAGGCACTCACCCATGAATACCGCCTCACTTCAAGCATTCGTTACCGTCATGCAAACTGGCTCTGTTTCTCGTGCCGCCGAAAAACTATTTCTCACGCAACCCGCAGTTAGCAAACGCTTACGCATCTTAGAAGAAGAATTTGGTGTGTCGTTATTTACCCCTATCGGACGCGGGATTCAGCCTACTCAGGCTGCTCAAGACTTACTTCCGCGCGCCAAGCGCTGGTTACTGGATTATGAAGAAATCAAACACGCGCTCAGCCATGCACAAGATCAGGTCGCGGGATTATTACGCATTGGCACAAGTCATCATATCGGCTTGCATCATTTACCTCCTGCACTAAAAAGTTTTGTGCAAGCGCATCCAGAAGTGCAATTGGATGTTCACTTTGTGGATTCAGAGCAAGCGCATCAAGCGGTATTATCAGGTGAACTAGAGTTGGCTTTTTTAACATTACCGCCAGCATTTGATGCTAGGCTTTCTTATCGTGAAATCTGGAATGATCCTTTAGTTTTTGTGGTCGCGCCATTTCATCCTTTGGTTAAAAAATCTAAAAACTCATCCTTAACACTTTCAGATCTCACACAATATGCTGCAATCTTGCCAGCCGCAAATACCTATACCAGCCAAATTACACTTGCCGCATTTCATCAAGCTGGACTGAGTTTAAAAACCAGCATGAGTACTAACCCTCTCGATTCAATTCGCATGTTGGTTTCTATCGGGCTGGGTTGGTCGGTTTTACCCAAAACATTGGTCGATGATGATTTGCATGTATTGGAGATTGACAACGTCATTTTA
>JAGWUI010000005.1 GCA_028868515.1 Gammaproteobacteria bacterium | reverse complement strand
TATAATGGAATTCCGAAAGAATCATTTCCCTTGTTTTTGAAAGAATGTGAGTTTAGATTTAATTATGGGACACCAAAACAGCAGTTCAAAACACTACGATTTTGGTGTCAAATTTAACCTGATCTAGTACAGCCCCAATAATTATAGTCAAGTGAATGCTGTAACTAAGACCTCGCAAGGTTTTGCTGTAACCGTTGAGGATACGCTTGCTGGTGGTACAGTTGAATTTTCCGCCAAACAGGTTGTGAATGCGACTGGTGCATGGGCTGATTTGTTATCCGCAACAAATGCTAAAGTTCGTCCGCAGCGTGGTAGCCATATTTTTATTTCTGCATCGAGATTGCCGATTCATGATTGCTTGACGGTTATGCATCCAGACGATGATCGTCCTGTGTTTATCTATCCATGGAAAGGGCAAACCTGTATTGGCACGACTGATTTAGATCATCGTGAGTCAGTCAATGTTGAGCCGCACTGTACTTCAGCAGAAATCGATTATTTGCTCAAAGTGGCAAATAAGCAGTTGCCGAGCGCCTCTCTGACTCGTGCTGATATTATCTCGACGATGGCTGGTGTTCGTCCAATTATTGGTTCGGGTACAGGCAATGATCCATCCAAAGAACGTCGTGATCATTTGGTTTGGACGGGTAGTAATGGCGTTGTTTCGGTCTCTGGTGGCAAACTCACGACGTTCCGATTGATTGCGCTGGATGTACTGCATGCGCTTGGAACGATTAGTGATAAACAGCTTAAAGAGGCACAAAACAATCGCAAGTTGCGCTGTTTCAATCATCGTGTAGAAGATCCGTGTAATCTCAGTGCACCATTAGCCCAAGTTCCGAGTAATGATGATCTGAAAACGCAAGTTGAATGGATTTTACAAAATGAGATGGTTCAGCATTTGGATGATTTGATGTTGCGTCGCGTGCGTGCGGGCAATATGTTGCCAGAGGGCGGTGCTAGTGTCCTCGATGTTATTAAACCATTATGTATGCAGTATTTAGTGTGGGATGAGTCACGTTGGCAACAGGAGTTAGCGCGTTATCATCAAGTGATTGCGAGCTCTTATTCAGTGCCAGCATGATTTTTTGAAGGTTATGTGTACAGTTTTAATATTTTTACTTTGAGGCCTTACTCTTAAAAAGCATAAGTTTATATAGCTCTTATGAGGTTTATGATCGTATGCCTGAAAATCCCTCCTAACCTCCCTTTCTAAAGGGAGGAAAAACTCCCCTCTTTAGAAAAGAGGGGTTGGGGGAGATTTGACAGGTATTCGATCAATCACAACATCAGAATTTGTGTAACTTATGTTTTGCAAGGAAAGAGGTAAGCATAGAGCAAGGATGCTCAAAAGCACGTTAATAGGATCATTAGCATGTCATCATCCCAAGATTTATTTCTCGCCCTAGATCAAGGTACGCAAAGTGTCCGTGCCATGTTGTTTGATCTTGATGGTCAACTCGTTGCCAAGTCGCAGCAGCATATTGAGCCTTATTTTTCTGAACATCCGAATTGGGCAGAGCAGCATGCGAGTTATTTCTGGGATAATTTGATCATTGCTTGTCAGGGATTGTGGAAGGCGCATCCAGAATTGAAATCACGGGTTGTCGCTGTCTCTCTTGCGTGTCAGCGCGCTACGATGTTGTGCCTTGATGCTGATTTACAGCCATTGCGACCAGCGACGATTTGGTTGGATTCACGGCGAACGGAAGATTTTCCGCAACTTCCGATCTGGTTAAAAACAGCCATTAAAGTTGCAGGACAAGAAGGAATTATCCACCAGTTTCAATCAAAAGCAGAGTGCAATTGGCTGGCTGCCGATCATGCTGAGGTTTGGCGGAAAACAAAGCATTTTGTTCAATTATCTGCTTATTTAACATTAAAACTAACCAACAAACTCAACGATGCGGTTGCCTCGCAAATTGGTTACATTCCGTTTGATTATAAAAAACAGCAATGGGCTTCATCGCTGGATTTGAAGTGGCGCGCATTGACATTGAAGTCTAGTCAATTGCCACCATTGGTACAGGCTTCTAAACCATTGGGTGCGATCAGCAAACAAGCTGCACAAGAAACAGGGATTCCTGAGGGTCTGATTTTGTATGCGGCGGGTGCAGATAAAGCTTGTGAAGTTTTAGCTGCAGGTGCGATTACACCTGATGTCGGTTGTTTGAGTTATGGAACAACTGCGACGCTGAATACGGGTAATTCGAAATATGTCGAGCCATTGCCGTTCATGCCTGCATATCCTGCGGCAGTACCACATGCCTATAATTCGGAATTTATGGTGTTTCGTGGTTATTGGATGGTGAACTGGTTTAAGCGCGAGTTTGCTGCTCAAGAAGTGATGGCAGCAGAGGCGCAAGGCATTGAGCCAGAATTACTATTTGAAGATTTACTGCGCCAGTCCCCTGCGGGTGCGATGGGCTTAATGTTGCAACCATTTTGGACGCCCGGTGTGAAGTTTCCAGGGCCTGAGGCTAAAGGTTCAATCATTGGCTTTGGTGATGTGCATACGCGTGCGCACATGTATCGTGCGATCATTGAAGGGATTTGTTATGCCTTGCGTCAGGGTAAAACGACTCTGGAAAAACGAAACGGTCAGTCGATTACTCGGCTCAAAGTAGCTGGTGGTGGGTCACAAAGTGATGAAATTATGCAAATCACCGCGAATATTTTTGGACTTACAGCCGAGCGGCCACATACCTTCGAGACTTCAGGTTTAGGTGCAGCGATTAATGCTGCGGTTGGTGCAGGTTATTACAAAGATCATGCGGTGGCTGTTAAAGCCATGTCACATCAGGGGAAAGTGTTTAAGCCGCAAGCGGAGCATGTTGAACTTTATGATCAACTCTACAAACAGGTGTATAGTCAGATCTATCCGAGTTTGCAGCCGCTTTATCGTGCGATTCGGAAAATTACACATTATCCGAAGTTTTGATCTCGGAGCTCAAAATAAATCGTTACAGGTAACAATAAGGGAGTAAAGCCATGAAGGCACTACGGACACCTGATGAACGCTTTGTTAACTTACCTGATTATCCATTTTGGCCTAATTATCTCATGGTAGATGATACCGAGGGCGGTACGCTGCGATTGCACTATGTTGATGAAGGTCCTCGTAATGCGTCTGTAGTGTTGATGCTGCATGGTGAGCCGACTTGGAGTTATCTCTATCGAAAGATGATTCCAATTATTGTAAAAGCGGGTTATCGCGTGATCGTTCCTGACTTGATTGGTTTTGGGCGTTCAGATAAACCAAGTCAGCGTACTGATTACACTTACCAGCGGCATGTCGATTGGATTCGTGAGTTACTGACTCAGCTCGAGTTAAAAGACATGACTCTAGTTTGTCAGGACTGGGGTGGGCTGATCGGTTTACGGTTGGTAGGAGAGCATCCAGATCGGTTTGCACGAGTTGTCGCGGCGAATACGATGCTACCAACTGGCGATCATCCGCTGGGTGAGTCATTCTTTAAATGGCAACAGTTTTCCCAGACGATTCCTGTTTTTGCAACGGGAAATATCGTGCAAGGTGGCTGTGTGGTTGCGATGTCGCCTGAAGTGATTGCTGCGTATGATGCGCCATTTCCTGATGAATCCTATAAAGAAGGCGCGCGTCAATTTCCAATGCTCGTGCCCGCACGTCCAGATGATCCCGCCGCACCCGCCAATCGCAAGGCTTGGGAATCCTTGATGCAATTTCGTAAACCATTTCTGACAGCGTTCAGCGATAAAGATCCGATTACGGCTGCAGGCGCTCCAGTCTTGAGAAAGTTAATTCCCGGCTGTGAAGGGCAAGCACACACGACGATTGAAAATGGCGGACATTTTTTGCAAGAAGATCAAGGTGAAAAATTAGCTGAAGTCGTGGTTGCGTTTATTCGTGTGAATAGCTAATTAGCGTATTCAAGCGACGTTGTTCTTTATATTTGTGTCTGTGTTAATTGTTTAGGTTAAAAATTATTCAAAATATTTATCTCCTTCCCCTAAGGGGGAAGGTCGGGATAGGGGCACTTTTAGAGTAAACTACAAACCATCCCCATCTCTTGCGAAGCAGTGCTTCTCATCCCCTTGAAAGGGAAGACTTCAAAGCAGAAACAGTCAAAGCACGCTTTAACTATTATCGGTTTTTATACTGAGTGATTTATTGTTTGGTGAATCAATTTCTAGTGTTTTACGACACATCTTCAAATAACGGCAGCATATCGTGTGCCTTTAGCGATTCGCCACATTCAGAACATACGACCATCGGCTGAGTTTTTTTGCCGCATGGTTTATGGATGTATTCTAATTTGGCAAAAGTGCCATCATTCATCCAGTCATTTCCCCAATTGGTCAACGCGAGAAGAATAGGATACAGCGCAAGACCTCGTTCGGTGAGGCGGTATTCATAGCGTTTAGGCGCATCTTGATACTGAACTTTATCAAAAATCTGATGTTCAACCAATCGCGTGAGTCGTTCGGACAATAGATGACGTGTAATGCCGAGCTGCTTCTGAAAATCATCGAAACGTCTTGTTCTTAGAAACGAGTTTCGAATGATGAGTAATGTCCAGCGATCACCAAAGATCGATAAGCTGCGTGCAATCGGGCAGTTCATCTCTCCTAATTCTTGCCATTTCACGGCGATATCCTCGGCTAGATTTTTAGAATTTTATTGACAATTGATCATAACATATTTAGTCTGTGAAATATAAGTTCTAAATTGGAACTTATATTTTTAACATTATCTTATCTAGAATTTGTTTAAAAAAATCTAGGGAGATATCACTGAAAAAGGTAGTCACTCATCATGAATCCAAAAGAAATGACAGGCTTAGCAATCATGCAGGCTTTTGCTCAAGGATATTTCCCTAGACCACCGATTACCGAAACTGTGCCGATGGATATGATTGAAATTGAACATGGTCGAGTTCTTTTTCATGCGACTGCAAATCAAACGCATGCTAATCCGATGGGTGCGGTACATGGTGGATTCGCTGCAACGGTGCTGGATTCCGTCACGGGTTGTGCAACGCACACCGTACTTGCGGCGGGTGAGGGCTATGGTACGACCGATTTAAATGTCAAAATGTGCCGTCCTGTTCCATTTAACAAGAAACTCATCGCAGAAGGCAAAGTCATTAATACAGGGCGAAATCTGGTGATCTCAGAAGGATATCTGCGTGATGAAGATGGCAAAATTTACGCATTTGGAACTGCAACTTGTATGATCGTCAGGTAACTTTATGTCATGGAGTGAGAGGATTATTTGATTACAATATAAACGATTACATGGCAAGAACACTGAGCTTGTCGAAGTGTGGATCTAGTATCACCGCACATTTCGACAGGCTCAATGAGCTACATCACTTTTGATTTTAATATTGTTGTAAATGCTATACCAGAAAATACTATTAACGAATTGATCAGTGAATGGCTGATTATTTTAGTGTTGTTTAGTTTTGCTTGGAGATGATTTGTGTCCAATTCAGTTGTTTTACATCAGTGGGAGATTTCGCCTTTTTGCCAGAAAGTGGCGCGGATGCTGAAGTTTAAAGGCATTGAGTACGAGACAATTAACTATAACGGAGTCTTGGGTGCGAAGGTGCCTAAGTTAAGTAAAGTGGGTAAAGTGCCTGTGCTTGATATAAATGGCCTACGCCTGCAAGACAGTACGCGGATTGCACGTTATTTGGATGAAGCATTTCCAGATCGCCCACTACTATATCCAACCGATCCGATCCAAAAGGCATATGTAGAGCTTTGGGAAGATTGGGCAGATGAGCTTCTCTATTTCTATGAAGTGTATTTCAGAGTGAGTGATCCAGACGCGTTGGATGAGGCAGTTAGAATCTCAAGTGAAGGTCGTCCAGCCTACGAGCGCGTGATGATGAAGCCTCTACTGAAAGCAGGGTTACAGCATCAGATCAATATGCAAGGTACAGGTCGTATGGCAAAGGCTGATATTGAAGCCGAATTTAGACGTCATCTGGATCGTATAGAATTGGTGTTAGGGCAAGCTGGGTGGCTCGTTGGCGATAGCAAGACAATTGCGGATATTGCTGTGGGTTCGCAGTTGGCTGAGGTGATTCGCACAAGTAGAGTTTTTGGTGCAGAGATTCTGAGTCGTCCACGCATAGCGCAATGGATTGAACAAATATGAGCCAAGACAAGCCGCTTCCTGACATCCAGCCTTGTGCCGTTGTGATTGGTGTTGGCGCAGTGCAGGGGATTGGCGGTGCAGTCTGTCTACGCTGTGCGCGTGAAGGCTTGCATGTTTATGTCGCTGGACGAACCGCAGATAAGATTGAGCAAGTTGTCGCACAGATTCAACAGCAAGGCGGTCGGGCTTCTGCCTATGTGATTGATAGTACAAAGCCTGATGAAGTGCAGGCTTTATTCCAGCATATTGCAGATGAGCAACGTGTTCCAGAGTTGGTGGTGCACAATGTGGGTGGCAATACGCCATCCCGATTTCTGCATACATCAGCCAGTTTTTATGAGCATATGTGGCGAACGGTATTTTTTGCTGGGGCATTAGTCGGGCAAGAAGCAGTTCGGCGCATGTTACCACAAGGTCGTGGCACGATTATTTTTACAGGAGCTTCGGCGTCACTACGCGGCAAACCGATGTTTGCGGCGTTTTCATCAGGCAAAGCCAGTCTACGGAATTTTGCACAAAGTCTGGATCGTGAGTTTCGTTCGCAGGGTATACATATCGCACATGTTGTTATTGATGGTGCAGTGGATGGTGATCGAATTAACAAGATGGGTTTTGGTGTGGGACGTATCGTTAGATCTTTGGTGAAAGGGTCAGCGGGTAGCTTAAAGCCAGAAGCGATTGCTGATAATTATTGGTATCTGCATCAGCAGCGACCTGAAGCATGGACACATGAATTGGATTTACGTCCGTTTAAGGAGAAATTCTAATGAAGTTTTCTCTCTTAAAAATCCCATCCATCATTCGGCGTTACCAAGATCGTGACTGTGCGATTTTTATCGGATTGAGCGAAACTAGTTTGATCACATCGGCGCTCTGTGAGCGTGCGAAGCAAGCAGATTTGGTTACTTATCAAGTGCTTCATGATGCTCAAGTCAAAGGTATTTTAATCACTGAAAAGAATTCGTTTTTTCCGCAACATTACCAAGTTAGCCTTGATATCAGTTCATCTGATGCCGTGACTCAGCTTTTTAAGAAAATTGCAGATGCCCATTTAACGCCGCGATGGATCGTCCATGATCTTGAGCGCCCAGCGTCGATTGAAACTCTCAGCATGACTCCGCAAGACTTAGAGTCGATTTGGCGTATACATGGTCTGAGTGCGTTCATTTTTGGACAAGCTGCGGTAAAGGCAATGCTTAAAGATGGCGTGAAAGCGAATGCCGCTTATTCTCCGACGATTATTTTTCTTGGTGCGATGGATGCGGTGCAGAGTCAGCCTAATTTCAGTGGTTTCTCTGCGGTCAAAGCAGGTGTGCGTGCTTTAGCGCAGTCGATGGCGCGCGAGTTTGATCCGCAGGGAATCCATGTCGCGCATGTGTTATTAGACAACCATGATCGTGACAATAACCACAGCAATCAACGATTTGCTGAAGCGACTGCTGCAACCTGCTGGCAGATATTGAATCAGCCCAAACAAACATGGACTCAAGAGTTGGAGTTGCGGTCTGCTTAATGATCAGCCTACTTAGAGATTTGGTCGTTTATTTCACCGTCATGCGCTGTTGATAGCTACGCGGTGATTCATTCGTCCATGTTTTAAACGCCCGACTGAAATTGGTCGGTTCGTCGTAACCCAAAGCCTCAGCAATTTCTTGCATACTCATTTTATTTTGGGCGAGAAGTTGTTGGGCTTTCTCTTTGCGCAGGGATGTGATGAGTTCTTTGAAGGTGAGTGATTCACGCATTAGATAGCGTTGCAGTGTGCGCGGAGTCATGTGCAATTGTGCTGCGACATCTTCTAATGAACCAAATGCTCCAGCTTCCTCATCCAGCAAAATTTCCCGAACCAATTGACTAAATGAGCGCGCATCCATGAGCTGTTGCAACTCACGTTTGCATTGCTCCTCCGAGAGACGCAATGCCACAGGGTCGGACATGATTAAGGGATGTTCCAGAACCTTAGCCGGAAAAATCAGAGCGTTTTGTGGTTGATTAAACAAGACTGTGCCCGGCAGGACATGCTCATAGCGATCGAAATGATCTGGGCGTGCATAAGTCACCGTCGCTGAACCTTGAGAGGGTTTTCCTGTCAGCATTTCTGACATTTTCATAAAACCAACCATCAGGAAGGTAATCACGATTTCACCGAGTGGGTAGTCGGGTAGACGTTGTTTAATGGTCAACTCGATCTGATCGCCGACTTTTTTGCTATCTAGTAGCACTGTCGCGGTTTGAATTTCGGTATAGCGTAGTGCTAATTCTAAAGCTTGTCCTAATGTGCCAGAGACCATCGCGGCGTAGCCCAGCATGCCATGTGTCGAGACGCGCATTTGCATGCCGAGCAAGAATCCAAGACCAGGTTCGTGAGTGAGTTTGATGGCGCGATTGAGCAGATAACTAAATGCAAAATAGTCTACGCGTTTGTCTGTACGCTCTAAATCTTCAAGCGTCAACGTACTGCCTTCAAGCAATTCTTCTGTCGTCACACCAAAGCGCGCAACCGTTTCCAAGATCAAATTGACGTAAAAAACCGAAACCATCGGTGGCTGAGAGCGAAATTGACGCATTATGGATACACGCTTCCTTTGTCGTGAAATGATTATTTTTTGTCATTAGATCATATCTTGTTTAAGTCAACAAGCCGCTAATATGCACTTCATCAAGAGAGCAATTGCTCTTTTAACCAAGAAATAATTAGGTCACGCGTAAACACATTTCACTCGCACAATCCTAATTATATTGAGATGAGTAAATGAACAAGGGTACTTTATGACTACATTGAATCCTGCAACCATGAGTGATGCACAAAAATCAGACTATATTCGCAAAGTCGTGATGGCTCGTGGTGATGAGCTCCGCAGCAAACATGCGTGGCTCGCGCATCAAAACACCATCGGCGTTGCGATCATGTTGATCTCATTGCTTGGTATGATTGCCAGCGGTTGGTTATATATCAGCGGCAATATCGCATGGTGGCTGTGTGTACCGATCACTGCAATTTTTGCGTCATTTCTGCATGAGCTTGAGCATGATTTGATTCATCAGATGTATTTTCGTAAGACGCCTTGGGCAAATAACTTGATGTTGCTGACGGTTTGGATTGCACGTGCGAGTACGATTAATCCTTTTGTTCGTCGTAAGTTACATTTGCATCATCACAAGTTTTCAGGCACCAAGTCTGATCTTGAGGAACGTGGCATTACCAATGGTGAGAAGTGGGGAATCCGTCGTTTGCTGATGACTGGCGACAATATGCTTGCCGTGTATTTGCGCCCAATCACGATGGCGCGTGCTACGGGTGCATATATCAATTCGCAAAATCCTGCGAATGCACGAGAAAAGGCAAAGATGCGTTTAGAGCAATTGACGTCTTATATGCCGATTGGTCAGCTTTATTATTTGGCATTTCATGGCTGGGTTGTCATTCATGTGACATTGTGGGTGCTGGCTGCGATGCATTATTCCGTGACATTGCCAAGCATGGCAGCGCAAGGCTTGCATGTGCTTGATGTGTTTGCGGTGGTTTATATGTTGCCTTGTGTATTGCGTACGTTCTGCTTGCATTTCATCAGTTCAAACATGCATTACTATGGTGATGTTGAGTCACGTAATCCGATGCAACAATGTCAGGTTTTGAATGTGTGGTGGTTAATGCCGATGCAAATCTTCTGCTTTAACTTCGGCAGCACACATGCGATTCATCATTTTGTGGTGAAAGAACCGTTTTATATCCGTCAATGGACTGCACCAGTGGCTCACAAGGTCATGCGTGAAATGGGTGTGCGGTTTAATGATTTGGGTACATTCCGCCGTGCGAATAGTTTTACGATGAAAGAGCAAGCGGTAGGTTAAAGAGTTTTAAGTTTTGGATGTTGTTGTCCAAGGTCGAACGCCCAGTTCGACCTTTTTTATGAATTTTTGCTTGTGGAATAGAAGTACGCTGGGGCTAAAGGCATTCGATCTGAATGAATTATTAAAGCGTATTGCGTATATTGCATAGCACGCGGGAATGGGAATAAGTCTTTTTTCTATTTCTGATACACTTCTCGTCTTCCATTAGAATTCATTGCACTCACCATTCCCGCAGATTCTAACTTATCGACAATATGAGCAGCACGATTATAGCCTATTGAAAATTTACGCTGGATTGCCGACGCAGAAACTTTGTTTGTTTCCTGCACAAATGCCAACGCATCTTCATAAAGAGGGTCTTGCTCTTCATCTTCATCCTCTTTTACACGCGAAATTTCTAATCGCCAAATGAAATCTTCTTCACAATTAATAATGTGCCCGAATCTTGAGCATCTTGTCACACGCTCTATGTCTATGTGGTAGCCCTCAAAATTAAAAGTGTACTTAAATTTATCCTCGATCTCGGTTAGCCTCTCTTCACTCCAAGTATCCCAGTCTCTACTCAATGAGGATATTGAAATGTATGCCGTGACTACACCGCAAATATCGACACAAACATCAAGATCGAAATAATTTTCAAAAGCGTCGGAAATGTCAAAATTTCGATCATCTTCAATCGAACAAATCAGACTAGGATTGCCTTCATATAATTTAATTTTGCTTAACGGCGGCCATAAATAAACTTCTTCAATATCTGTGGGTGGATTAAATATGTTCTTTGGGAACGAATTATGAGGAATTTTACGCTTCAATACTCCTTTAGTGCCTTTAACTTGCATGTTCGTACCGCTTTCAAACGAGACTGCTATCCATTGCTGTTCACCTTCCGAGTCAACATCTATTACTTCTTTTAAATCAGAATCTGTGAGCAAACAAATTGTTTCTCCCCCGCAAACAAGTGCCACATAAAAATTGCCCCACCCCATATATTGCCCCATATATTCATAAGTAGGGCGTATAGAAAATCTCCAGTCACCTTCGTCGGCGGTAGAGTATTTTATTAACAAATGCTTATCTGCATTAATTCGAAATAGGCCGCTTTCACCTTTCACTTTGCCTATTGTAGCTAACTTAGCATACTCACAGATTTGGCTTAATACCACGCCGTAATAAAAATCAGATTCTTTAATTTTCACGTCTACACCCTCTATTTGATTGCCTAAAACGAAAAAATATCAGTATTAATAAGGCTACTTCCGCAGCAGTGCCGCCGACGGATAATCTTTTGCTATAAGTACAATGGCTTGTCCAAAGCAAATCAGAACAGACCTCGACCAAAGCTCATTTCTAAGTTGATTTTTAAAAGAATCACGCATCGTCTGCCTTTCTGTGAATGTATAAAAATCACTCCATGGAATCGCCCATGCAGGCTGCCCATGATCCAGTATCGCACAAATTTCATCCGCTAATGCATGCACGCTTTTAGCCATTTTTTGATCTTCCTTTTAAAAATATTAGAGCTGTAATTGTACATGAAAAAATATCACAATTAACTGAAAATTTTTCAAAAAAATAGAATTTTTATATATTATTGATATTTAATGCATTTTATTTTAATTAATATTTTTTAATTGTGGTGCTTTTTACATGGATGTGTTTTGGTTCTTATTGTTTTGGAAGATAGTGTTAAGAGAAGCATCGCATTCATGAGAGGAGCGACAATATGATGGCATTAGTTTTTTAGTCTTAAGGAGAGGTTAGATATGTTGTACATGTCATGCGGGCACATGTCGCTGGGTGCAACTTCGGGAGCTTACAGCTCTTGCCCGCATAGAAACATGATTACATTACGCAAAAAAAATTATGGGTATGAGTGTTTATACTGTGGACACAAATCTTCAAGAGCGATGTCGGGTAGCCTCTGAGGATTATGTAATTGGAGTAAAACTAAGGCGCCTTTCCTTACGCTTCCTCAGCCACAATCTCACTCAACGCCACATCAATCGGACGATTTTTAAACCCAATCTCACGTTCAGCTTTGCTGTTATCCACACGAAAGCCAATTGGAATTGGAGCAGCCAAAACTTTAGGTCCATAACCTTTTGCTTTCACCAATGCCTTAAAGAACGTCGAGAACTGATGACCTTCGCCACAGACATTATAAGACTGACCGATACTTGCATCATTTTTCAGCGCACCAACAGCCGCATCCGCAACATCACCTGCATACACAAATGGCAATGAAATACTTGGCAGAGGCAAGAACGGTAATTTCAGCAAGCGATACATCGGCTTCAACGTGTTGTAATCACGCGCACCATAAACCAAACTTGGACGTAGGGCAGTCATATCTAGCCCGAGAATATTCGCTAACTCCCAACCTAAAACTTCACTGACTTGTTTCGTTGCGCGATATGGGCCGCCTTGACGCTTAATACCATTTAATTGTTTTTGTTGCTCGGTCATCGGATGAAGAATCGACCAGCGATAAATTCCAAATGTACTAATCTGAATAATACGTTTCACACCTGCATCATGCGCAGCCTGATAGACATTATGCGTACCATCTAAATTCGCTTTTTCATGATCCTCCCAAGCCGACATACTCTTGGTTGCGACATACATCGCAGCATTCGCAATGACCGCATCACAGCCCTGAAATGCCGCTGTCAGTGCAGCAGTATCTGCCAAATCCGCTTTACGAAATTCAACGCCTTCGTCAGCAAGGAAAGCTGCTTTTGCAGGATTACGCACCACACCGACGACATGTGCGCCTGCGCGCAATAGACTGCGGCATAAGTAAGCTCCGATCATGCCACTTGCGCCAGTGACCGCGACGGTTTTGCCTTTTAAATCGCTCATGAAAGCTGTCCTTTAAACTCAATTAACTAATACAAAGAATGGATTTTGATATGGTTTTTTAATATTGCATCGAGGGTCAATACTACCTATTTTTTTTAAAATTAGCTCTATTTAGTACGATAAAGTCGATTGATATTTTCAATGGGATTTTCAGGAGGGGAGTGTTTCCATGAATTGATATACGAAGATCAGTCTGTATCAAAACTATTCCCATAACTTACTTGTGATAATGTGATGAGAGTGCCATGACTGGGCTATACTATGCCCAATTGTACCAATATCATGCGTCATATCAGATTTATTGCTTTTAGGATTGATTTATGTTCTTTCGTCATTGTGCCAGTGCGCTGACGGCAACCTCATTGGTTGTTTGTGTAGCATTCAGCTTGGCAGGTTGTGGTCAAAAAGGTGAGTTGTATTTGCCAGCAAAAAATGGCTCAGAAGCAGGTTATGCCGAGCGTAAAAATGCAAAAAGTCATTTTATTTTTGGCTCAACAGCAAATAAAACGACGACTACTCCAGCCGCTTCTGAACCTGCTATGACACAAACTGTGACGGGTGGTAGTGCATCATGAGTTTTACCAGAATAGAAGGTGTGTTACACGCTGAAAAATTACCTTTGGCGCAATTGGCGGCACAGTTTTCGACGCCATTGTATGTCTATTCTCGTGCGGCATTGACTGCGAATTATTTGGCTTTTGATCAGGCGTTTGCGTTTATTGATCATCAAGTGTGCTTTGCAGTGAAGTCGAATTCTAATATTGGCGTGTTAAATATCCTTGCCAAGTTAGGTGCTGGATTTGACATCGTGAGTGGTGGTGAGCTGGAGCGCGTACTTGCGGCTGGCGGTGCGCCTGAAAAAGTAGTTTTTTCAGGATTGGGCAAAACTGAAGCTGAAATTGAACGTGCATTACAAGTTGGAATTGCCTGTTTTAACGTTGAGTCAGCCGCAGAGTTGAGCCGTATTGATCGTGTGGCGCAGCGTTTAGGCAAGCGCGCACCCGTATCATTGCGCGTCAATCCAGACGTGGATGCACAGACACATCCATATATTTCGACGGGTTTAAAGGAAAATAAATTCGGTATTCCAAGTGATACGGTATATGACGTGTATGCGTTAGCGGCAAGTTTAGCGGGTATTGAGGTGGTCGGGATTGATTGTCATATTGGCTCGCAGCTCACGACGACTCAGCCGTTTATCGATGCGCTGGACAAAGTGATTGAGATGATTCAGAACTTGCAAGCGCAAGGCATTCCGCTCAAGCATATTGATATTGGTGGTGGTTTGGGCGTGACCTATCAGGATGAGACTCCACCGACACCTGCTGAATATGCGGCAGCCTTACGTCCAGCTTTAGAGAAGCTCGGTCTGAAAGTGTATATGGAACCAGGTCGTGCGATCAGTGCAAATGCAGGCGTACTCTTGACGACAGTGGATATGTTGAAGCCGACAGCACATCGTAATTTTGCATTAATCGATGCCGCAATGAACGATATGATCCGCCCGTCATTGTACGGTGCGTGGATGGATATTCAGCCTGTTGCAGCACCACAGCATTCCAATGTCCAAGTGTGGGATTTGGTCGGTTCAATTTGTGAAACGGGCGATTTCTTGGGTAAAGGGCGCGAGCTTGCACTGGAAACTGGCGACGTCCTCGCAATGATGGGTGCTGGTGCATACGGTTTTGTGATGTCGAGTAATTACAATACGCGTGGTCGTGCTGCTGAAATTTTGGTGGATGGTGATCAGGCGCATGTTGTGCGTCAACGTGAAGCGGTCAACGAACTATGGGCGCTTGAGTCTTTAGTGCCTTAATAGTTGAGATGTTGTGTGTATTGAATGATGTTTGAAGATTTATCTCCATCCCCTTCAAGGGGAAGGTCGGGATGGGGATGGTTTTAAATGAAATTAACACCATCCCCTTCTAAATCTTCCCCTTGAAGGGGAAGACTTCAGAGCAAACATATACCGCTATCTTCTAAGATTTCATAAGAGTCATTGAAATTGTTATTGATACAAAAAGAGGAATCCATGATGCGTGTTGAATTTAGCAAAATGCACGGTTTGGGTAACGATTTTATGGTGATTGATCTGGTGAGCCAACAGGTTTCACTTGGGCCAGAACTCATCAAAGGTTTAGCAAATCGTAATTTTGGCGTTGGATTCGATCAGTTGTTATTGGTTGAGCCGCCAGAGCAACCTGATGTCGATTTTAAATATCGTATTTTTAATGCGGATGGCTCTGAAGTAGAGCAGTGCGGTAATGGTGTGCGCTGTTTTGCACGTTTTGTCCACGAGCGCGGCTTAACGCGTAAACCATTAATCCGTGTCGCCACCAAAAGTGGTGTCGTTGAACCTGAAATCAATAGTCATGGCTGGGTGCGCGTTAATATGGGCGCACCAAAAGTGCACCCAACCGAGATTCCTTTTCTTGCTGATGTTGAAGCGCCAACTTACGTAGTGGATGTGAATTCACAATCTGTTGAGTTGGATGTCGTCAATATGGGCAATCCGCATGCAGTGATTCTGGTCGACGATATTGTGAATGCACCAGTAGAGAGCATTGGACCTGCATTAGAAAGTCATCCATTATTTCCTGCGCGCGTAAATGTTGGTTTTATGCAGGTGTTGAGTCGCAATGAAGTCTGTCTGCGTGTATTTGAGCGTGGTGCAGGCGAAACATTGGCGTGTGGTACAGGTGCTTGTGCGGCTGTGGTGAGTGGGATTCGTCGTGGGTTGTTAGACCCTGAAGTCCTTGTTCATCTACAAGGCGGTGATCTGTCGATTGCATGGCGTCCAAATGATGTAGTTTGGATGACTGGCCCAACGGCAACGGTATTTGAAGGTGTGATTTACCTGCCTGATTGAGTGTGTTTGCTTTTCTCCTTTCCCTTGATGAGGAAGGAGAAAAGCATTTAGCTCAATTGTTAACATATACATGACTTTATGTGAAACATTGTTTGGGTGTGGTTTGATCATGTATGGTATTGATGATGTGAGGATAAATGGGTGCTATGCTCTATCGTAGTGCATAAAAATTAGACTAAATAAATATCGTAATTTAAAAATGGTAAGCATGAAGAGATCTCTAGTCATTCATATTTATGGGTCTAAAAAAGTATAAGAATTTTTGAAACTTTAATTTGAAACTTTAAGAAGAGTGTTTGTTTTTTAATCATGTTGTTTTTGAATACGCATGATCAAGAGTAGTTTTTTAGATTTTGTGTGTTATCACTGGCGAGACTGGTACTGACTTTGCATAGTTTAGAGAGAGCATCAATCTGATATAGATGAAGTTGCGAGTTCTGACGAGGTGTGATCATGATGGGTTCTCCGTTATTGAATGTGGCAAATGCACTTGACGTCAATACATTGATTCAATCTGAAAAAGACTTAATGGATTTAATGAATGTGGCGCCAGCATTTTTCAATGAAATGCGATTTGCTGATGGATCGGTTCGACCGACTTATCAGGATGTTGTGCGTTGGCTTGAGTCACAAAGTCCAGCAAGTGTCATGGCGCTTAATGAAGCCGCGACAGAAAGTTTCTACCGAAAGGGCATCACCTTTACCGTCTACAGTGATGCGTCAAATACTGAGCGCGTCATTCCTTTTGATATTATTCCCCGTATCATCGCGTTGAATGAGTGGCGCATTATTGAAGCGGGCTGTGCGCAGCGGATTCGTGCACTGAATGCCTTTCTACATGATATTTATCACAAACAAGATATTGTCCGAGCTGGGATTATTCCTGCGGCACAAATCTTTGCCAATCCATGCTTTCAGCCGTCGATGCTAAATGTTGATTTGCCGGGTCAAATCTATGCTCATATCAGCGGCATTGATTTGATTCGCCATGATGATGGCATGTATTACGTCCTTGAGGATAATTTGCGGACGCCGTCAGGGGTATCGTACATGCTGGAAGGGCGTGCGATCAGTCAACAGCTTATGCCTTCTTTATTTGCTAAAAACAATATTTTGGGTGTGGAAGAATATCCTGCATTGCTGAAGCAAACTTTGATTGAGTCAACGGAAGTTGAAAATCCGTTGATCGTGGTTTTAACGCCAGGGCGCTTTAATAGTGCGTATTATGAACATGCATTTTTAGCGCGTGAAATGGGTGTACCGCTGGTGAGCGGACACGATATGTTTGTTGATGGCGCAGAGGTATTTTTAAATACGGTCGCAGGTCGGCAACGTGTCGATGTGATTTATCGTCGTTTGGATGATCCATTCTTGGATTCATTGGAGTTCCGACCTGATAGCGTGCTCGGTGTGGCAGGTCTGATGTCAGCGTATCGTGCGGGCAATGTCATTTTGGCAAATGCACCGGGAACTGGTGTAGCGGATGATAAGTCAATCTATCCTTTTGTGCCTGATATGATTGATTTTTATTTAGGTGAAAAACCGATTTTGCATAATGTTCCGACATGGCAATGCCGCAAATCGGACGATTTAAAATATGTTTTGGCGCATTTGCCTGAATTGGTCGTCAAAGAAGCGCAAGGTTCGGGTGGTTATGGAATGCTGATTGGTCCGCAAGCGAGTCAAGCTGAGCTTGATCAATTCCGCCGCAAATTAATCGCAGAGCCAGAGGCCTATATTGCTCAGCCGACGCTGGCGCTTTCGGTATGTCCGACGTTCGTCAATCATGAAATCGCTCCACGCCATATTGATCTACGTCCGTTTGTTTTAAGCAGTCCAACGCAAGTTCGGACCGCATCGGGAGGTCTCACGCGTGTTGCGCTGAATGAAGGCTCGCTGGTTGTTAATTCGTCACAAGGTGGGGGTATTAAAGATACTTGGGTCGTTGACTTAAGCTCAAGTGAGGCTGTTGAAAATAGCCTATCCACTGAAAGCAACGCGACAACAATTACAACATCGAGAGGAGAAAATGCATGATTTTACCTCTATCCACAGCGGCTAATTTATATTGGTTAGGTCGCTATTTGGTTCGTGTTGATGGATTATGTCATCTGTTACCTTTTACTGATGACATTGAAGCACAGGCATTTGCACATGCATTTAGCCTTCCTGCTTGGAATGCAGAAACGCTCAATGCGCTGATTCATGATCCTAATCAAGCGGGGTCGTTGCCTGCCAACTTGGATGCAGTAAAGCAGAATATCCAATCGGTGCGCGGTGTCTTATCAGCGGCGTCCTTTGAGGCCTTTCATGCGTTATGTGCACACAAGCAACCTGCATTTACAGATATGACTGATATGCTGACGTCTTGTCGATCTTCACTTAAACATGAAAGTCCGATGGTGCAATTATTCTTAAATATGGGCGAGTCTTTGGAGCGCATTGATATTTGTTTGCGTATGATCAAAGACCCTGCACGAGATATTCGGGCGTTTAGTGAGGTTTTAGATTTACTTCCAATTGGTTGGCAACGTCTGAAAGAGCCGATCGTGTTACTCAATCAGCGCTACGATCGGATTGCGTTTTATGATCTCAGCGACCGTATCCAAGAGTTGTTCAGGAAGGGTGTATGAAGTTACGCGTGAACCACCAAACTATTTATCGCTATGAGCAAATGGTGAAGCGTAGTGTTCAGTATTTAAAGATGAGTCCACAGACATTAGCCAATCAAAAAGTGCTCAGTTGGCAGCTATCGGTTCCGGGTAAAACCATCACTCAGTCTGATGGCTTTGGTAATGTCTGGACGACTCTGTATCTTGATCAGCCTCATCGTGAATTATTTTTGCTTGCGCAAGGTGAGATTGAAATTGATGATCAAGTCGATAAGATTCGGGATGACCGTCATCCACCAGAATTATTTCTTCATTCCACTCGAATGACTCATTGTGATGACGCGATGCGTGATTTTTCTGGGCAGCACTTAAAGGCAAAAAGTCATTCTGATTTGATTGAGTTCGCTCAGGCGCTCGCTGAAAAAATGCCTTATACACCGGGTTCGACTCATGTTGCGACAACGGCAAGTGAGGCTTTTCAACTCGGTTCAGGGGTTTGTCAGGATCATACGCATGTTTTTCTCGCCTGTGTCCGTGAGCATGATATTGTTGCGCGTTATGTTTCTGGATACTTATATAGTCCAGTGCTGAGTCATATGGCGAGCCATGCGTGGGCTGAAGTCTTGCTCGATGGATATTGGTATTGTTTTGATGTAAGTAATCAGTTGTTTACGCCAAGTCGACATATTCAAACGGCAATTGGCCGAGATTATTTGGATGCTGCGCCTGTACGTGGTGTCAGGCAGGGTGGTGGAGAGGAGTCTTTATCTGCGCTGGTTCAAGTCTCTGTCATGAGTGAGTGCTGAGTTTTAATTTTCCTTGAACTTTAAATAATGTACTAAAATATATCCATCTCAGTTTTTTTAATTAAGATTGAGGGCATGAGTTTTATATTTGCAGTAAATGCGTTTTAATTATTTTGTGCTTTGATTGATCAAGGCTTCTGTGAGAAATGAAATGACCTATTGCGTTGCTATGCGACTGAAGGAAGGCTTAATTTTTGTCAGTGATTCTCGCACCAATGCTGGGATAGATCATATTGCAACTTTTCGTAAATTGCATCGTATCGGTGTGCCGGGTGAGCGGCTGTTAGTGATTCAGAGTTCAGGCAATCTGGCAACATCGCAAGCGGTGATCACGCGCTTGTTTCATAGTATTCAGGCGGATACAGGCAAGCATTTGAATAATGTTCCGACCATATTTGATGCAGCGACGTTGATTGGGCAGACGTTGACAGACGTGATGAAAAGCTCTGCATCAGTGCTTGCGGGTTCTGATGAGATGGAGTTTTCCAGTTCCTTCCTCGTCGGTGGTCAAATTAAAGGTCAGCCACCAGAACTTTATAATATTTACCCGCAAGGTAATTTTATTGCTGCAACCGTGGATACACCATATTTCCAGATTGGAGAGAGTAAATACGGCAAGCCGATTTTAGATCGTGCTTTGAGTTATGACTCGCCTTTGGATAAAGCGTTGCGTTGTGCGCTTATTTCTTTTGATTCGACCATTCGTTCGAATTTGTCTGTCGGCACGCCATTAGATTTGTTGGTGTATAAGGTTGATAGTTTCGATTTCCCTGAAGGTCGTCGTTTGTATGATACCGATCCGTATTTTTCGATGATCAGACAGCAGTGGTCGGATAGTATGCGTTCTGCGTTAACCGCGTTACCGCCACCGCCAGATGATTATTGGCGTTGATTTAGATAATCAATTTGTGCGGTTTGCAATCATGATGAAGCAAGTTACATCTTAAGCTTGGGGCTGCCCTCAAGCTTTTTATTTGAAAAATTTTGTTAGCTTAAAACTTATCTACGTGGATTTTTTCCATGTAGATTTATCGTGATTTTAAATTGCTTGATGCATCACTAAGCTATCTTTAATTAACTCTTCAATAATATTGCTAAAGCCTCCTTCTCGTAATGCATCCCGTTGCTCTGCAATTGTCATAAAGAGCTGGTCGTTCGTCATTCCATTTTTACCATAAAAATGATCGCAGATTAGATAAATGCCACTGGGTGCGAGCAAACTCTTCACTTGTCGATGTAAAGTAGCTGCATAGCTTTTATGTCGAAGTTCATGAATAGCTTGATTGGTCACTACAAACTGAAATTTCCCTAGACCTGCAAACCAATTTTCATCACGGAAACTTCGCTCAACAAACTGTACTCGGTTTGCCAATAATCCGAGCCGTTCTATCGCCAATTCATGCATAGCTGGCGAAAAATCAAGTGCCACATATTCAATTGATGGACATGTTTTAAGTAAGTGTTCTGCTAAAAAGCCAGGACCAGAACCCAGTTCAAGGATTCTGCTTTTGCTATCCGTTGACATACCGATGATTGATGCAAATCGGGAAAAGAACTCTGTGCGACAGGGTCTTTTACTTAGAGCCGTATTTGCTCATTCTTTAGCATCAACCATTAGGCGTAGGTCTATTGGACTAGGAATATCAAGCATTTGAATATCCTTGAAATTATGGATGAAATTTATACGAAAAATATCATACTATGAGCTCGTTTCAGTTCGATGTATTTGGGGCTTGTTGAAAGATGTAGCTAGTTCGTTCAGACGAGTAGGAGTTGTTGTAATGTATGGATTTATTCCAAATGCAGGTGTAAAGAATGAATAAAATATTCAGCAGTTTCCATCCAAAAATATTCGTTATCTCCATGACAATTTCTATGATTATTGCTGGAATCATTTCTCGACTCACTTCAGCAAATTTCTGGATTATTTTTCTTATAATGATAGTAGCAATGTTGATCAATGGCTGGATTGCGGGTATTGAAGATCAAGATAATTAGATGATATTGGCACGACTAGTTAAAGGTTTTTTGCTTTTTGCGCCTGCTGATAAGTTAGATAAACCCTTAAATCAAATTCAAGCTGATGATAATTCGGTTCCATATATTCACAGAGCTGATAAAACGCTTTGTTATGATCACGTTCTTTTAGATGCGCTAATTCATGCACGACGATCATTCTTAGAAATGCAGCAGGGGTATTCTTGAATAACGCTGCAATCCGAATTTCTTTCTTCGCTTTTAATTTGCCACCTTGTACTCGGCTAATTGCAGTATTTAAACCCAACGCATGATGGTCGACAGTCAAGTGATTGTCATAGATCACTTTATCAATCGGTGCAGCATTTTTCAGGTAGTTTTGTTTAAGTTCAACAGCATAGTCATATAGTGCTTTATTATTTTGAACCGTATGGGATTCTGGATATTTCTTTTGCAGATAATGACCCAGTTTATCCTCAAGCAGCATTTGCTGGATTTGAGCTTGTAGTGATGCAGGGTAGTGACTGAGGTATTTAAGCTGTGTCAAAGTAGAAGCCGTTTTGTGTTGATCATTTTGTATAGTCTACGACAAAACGACCCGCATAAAAAATGCCGCCCAATTTAATCATTGTGCGGCATTTGATAAGTGAACAGTGATTAGAAATGACTATGCGCCAGTGATCTCTTTGATACTGTGACTTGGTTTCTTTTTGCGTGCCATGATCGTTGAAACAATGCCTGACGATGCATAAATTAATCCAACTACAAATAAACCGAGTGGAATATCGTAGACAATCGCAATGAGCACTAAGACCACAGGCAGCATCACGATAAAAGGTACGCGTTTCCGATCTAACTCTTTAAAACTGAAGTAACGTACGTTACTGATCATAAGGAAACCAACTGCGACGGAAAGGAAGGCATAAATGATTTGCCACGCTGTCAAGCTATGATCAATCCATGTGGGTTGTTCAATACCAACCCAGATTCCACTTGCAACAATGATCGCTGCGAGCGGGCTAGCAAGCCCAATAAAATAACGCTTATCGACGACAGCAATTTGCACATTAAACCGCGCCAAGCGGAATGCGGCGCAAGCTGTATAAATAAATGCACAGGCTAAACCAACGCGACCCAATGGTTGTAATGCCCAGCTATAAACGAGAATTGCGGGAGCGACGCCAAACGACAACATGTCAGATAATGAGTCGTATTGTTCACCAAAGGCACTTTGTGCATTCAATGCACGCGCGACACGACCATCTAACCCATCAAATAATGCCGCTAGAAAGATTGCAAAAACGGCTCGTTCAAACTGACCACTTGTACTCGCAATCACCGAGTAGAAACCACTGAGCAACGCAATCGTCGTAATGAGATTCGGAAATAAGTAAATGCCTTTGCTGCGCACTCGGCTACCTTCGTGGTGTTCTTCTTCGATAATCTCGAATGTCAGCCCATCATGATCGTCGTCATCATAGGCAGGATTATCGAGTGGATTCAATAAGTCGGGTTGTTCTGCGGGACGGCGTTCAGGATATTTGTCTGGTGTCGCCACGATTAACTCCATTAAGATATTAAATTTATAAATTCAAGTATATATACAGATATAGTTTAAGTCCTACAGGACAATAGCGATTTATTCACCTACGAGCCATCTGACCGCAGCATGTCCGCCATTTTCACTCATTTTGAGTTGTGGGAATAGCCACTGCAAGAGTGTATCAGCATGATCGGCAAATTGATAAGGTGGGTTAATCACCAGTAAACCACAGCCATTTAATCCCGCAGGCGTATCATCGGGCCATACACAGAGTTCACAAATCAATTGTCTGCGAATGCCTGTCTTGATCATTTTTTTCTCGAAACGCTCAATCATGGGACGATCTTTAATCGGATACCAGACAGCATAAACGCCTGTAGACCATTTTTGATGGGCCTCTGCTAAAAGCTCGACCAATTGCGGGAAATCTTTACGCTCGATTTCATAAGGTGGGTCAATCATGACCAGTCCACGTTTTTCTTTCGGTGGAATCACACCAAACAAACCTTCGTATGCATCACGCTCATGTAAACCTAAGCGTTTGTCATAGAGGTAATGATGAAGCTGGGTAAAGACATCTGGATGCATTTCAAACGCCGTAGCCTTATCGATGTCACGCATTTGCTTGAGTGCTAGCCACGGCGAACCAGGATACCAACCGCGACTTTTTTCGGAACGAAGTTCTTCAACGAGTGTGAGATAGCGTTGAATCATCGGTGGGGCAAGACGAATGACACTGGGATCAAGCTGATTTAAACGATGAATCCCATCCAGATATTCACCTGATTTTTGAGCTGGTGCAAGCGATAGGTCGTACATCCCTGCACCCGCATGGGTATCGATATAGCGATAAGGCTTGTCTTTTTTGTTCAATAATTCAAGTAGTTCTAATAAAAGAACATGTTTCATCACATCAGCAAAGTTGCCTGCGTGGAAATGGTGACGATAATTCATACAGTTAATTCAAAACCTTTTTTAAACGTACAGCTTTAAAGCGAAATTAGATAGTTGCATGGTAGCATGAACCATGTCTATTTAAGACATGCAAATTGAAATGCGGCATTTTTGATATTCGCATTTTTGGGTTCAGGTTGAGAGGTTGGGTATGGATTGGGCGGTTTACTGGCACAAGTATTTTGATGGTCATGCCGATGCGTTAGATCGATTAGTCGATGATGGTTTTGCAATAATTGATCATGCACTCCCGCAAGATTTATATCATCAATTGGTTCAGGCCAGCCAAGATCCCGCGCATTATCAAGCTGCAAAGATCACCACAGGTGGACGTTTAGAAACAGTACGCAGTGATTCAACACGATGGATTGATCATCAAGATGAGGTGGGTCGGCAATATCTTGCCGTATTACAAGGGGTGGGTGAGGTGCTGAATCAATCTTTGTATTTAGGCATTCGCTCTGTTGAGGCGCATTACGCACAATATCAAATCGGTCAGTTTTACGCCCAGCACAGTGATAATGCGAAAGGTTCTAATATTCGTGCGATTTCCACAGTGCTCTATCTCAATAGCCCAATGGATGATTTGCCTGTAAACAATATTTGGCAAGCCGAGTGGGGTGGTCAGCTTAGGTTAGAGGATTTACATCAATCAAAGCATGATATTTTGCCACTTGCCAATCGACTGGTTGTTTTTCAAAGTGACTTGCCCCATGAAGTATTACCAGCCACTCAAGTGCGACGTTCGATTGCAGGTTGGCTGCGTCGAGATGAGCGTGTGTAAAGATTGAGGATGATATGAAGACCACAATGACCGTTAGTGAACTGATTTCCCGAGTTGGTGAAACTGATCAAATGTTCCTTACCGAACCAACACCAATGTTGGCGCTTGAGCGTGCTCAGCTTCGACAAATGCTTGTTGCGCTCAGTAATAATCAATCTGAGCAGCTGTATTTTTTGGGCGAGGCTGCGGTCATTTTGGAGTTGGCAGATGCAGAAGTTGAAGATCAGGCGACGCATGTATTGCTCGCTGCTCAACTCGCGACAGTGTATTTACAGTTTAATCAAATCACCCCGCAGCAACGCTACTTAACAGTGGTGGGGCAGATTTTACGTGCGCACTCTAACTCAGAATACGCACCAATTTTCCTCGGTTTAGCTCGGATGGATGCGGCACAAGAAAAGGCTTCGTTAACTAAACATTGGCTGACACGTTGGTTAAAAGTATTTAATCCTGAAGTGGATTCGCCGTTAATTGCGGTCTACCCTGAGTTTAATAATTATCTGACTGAAGAATGGTTTCAGGAGTTGCTTATCGCGGCTCAAAATCCGCAACGAACGATTCCCAATCCAATAACGTCAGTTCACTCGTGAACACATGATTTTTACCCGTAATGGGGTCAATGAAACTAATTTGTTTGGCAAGGAGCTGTAGCGGTTTGCTGTAGTCTTCTTTCCAATCATGTAATTCTGGGTAAAACGGATCATAGAGAATCGGAATGCCGAGTGCTGCCAAATGTACACGCAGTTGATGTTGTTTGCCTGTGATCGGTGACAGTTGATATTTCGCAAAGTGATTATGCTTTTCTAATATGTCTAATTGTGTCTCTGAGTTTGCCTCACCATTCACTTCCTTCATTCTAAAAAACGGTTCGCCTTTGACCATGCGACTTTTGTAGGTCATGGGCATGGTGAGATTTTCTTGAAATGATGCAATGGCTTCGTAAGTCTTATGAATGGTGCGCTCGCGAAATAAAGTCTGATACGCATCGCGCGTTGCAGGATTGACTGAAAATAAAACCAAGCCCGCTGTCTCTCTATCAATTCGATGAATTGGCGCAAGATCATCTAATCCCAGTTTGTTTTTTAAGCGTGTTAATAAAGTTTCCTGCACATATTTTCCAGATGGAATGACAGGCAGAAAATGTGGTTTATCGGCAACTAAAAGATGCTCATCTTGGTATAAAACTGTTTCGTAAAACGGGATGTGAGGTTCATTTTCAATATTACGATAATAATAAATATGCTGATCAGCAACGTATAAACTATCAACGTGGAATGCAACTCCTTGTTTATTTAACACTAAACCTTGCTCAAGGCGAGCAATCCATGTTGCGCGCGGGATTTCATGGAATTTTGTGCTTAGAAAATCAAGCAATAGCGCGTGAGGTTCTTGTGGTAACCAGACACAACTTGGACTAATGCCGTGACGCGTGGGGAGTTTGATGGTATTGGATTTGGAAACCATGACTGAAAATAACGATCAGAATTTAATAAGTCGTTTACTTTGAATGAAAGCGATTCATGTTGCAAATCAAGATTATTTCATTGGTACAAACGAGGATTGGTTAAACTTACTTTTGATTGCATTTTGATCAACTTTTCTATTTTACAAAATTATACATTGTTTTTATTTTTCTGATAATATTTGTAATGAAATTGTTATAAATCGTGGTTAATGTATTACTCATGTGATCAGAAGGGACTCTTTTATGTTTAATCGTTTGTTTCCAGTGACGTTGCTTGCGGCGTGTTGTGCGACTACAGCATATGCCACAAATAGTGGTAATTTGATTATTAATGGTGATGGAGAAACGGGAAAATGCGCCCAAGAATGGACGCAGGCAACAACAGTGCCAGCCTGGACAACCACTCAAGGTAATCCAAATGTGCAATGCTATTCCGTTGCGAGTATTGGTACACCGAACTCATCACAGCAAGGTAGCTCATTCCTTGCAAATGGCCCATACGGCGACTCATCCATCAATCAAACCATTAACGTCGCAGCCGCTGCTAGTGCAATTGATGGCGGCGGGATTACTTGGAATTTGTCTGGATGGTTGGGCGGTTATACCACGTATGGTGGTCAAGCGACTGTAACCAGTACTTTTTTAAGCGCTAGTGGTGCTAATTTGGGTACAGCGACAATTGGTCCTGTCAGTGCATGGGATCGGGGCTATGTGACTAAATTACTTGCACGTTCTGCAACGGGTAATGTTCCTGTCGGTACGCGTAGCATCAACACCAAAGTGGTTTTCAATAATACCAACGGTTACGTCAATGTCGGTTATGCCGATAATTTATCATTGACCTTATCTACGCCATTAAATGCACCAGCAGCAACTCCTCCAGTCTCCAAAGTACCAGCTTTTGATCATGTGTTTGTGATTGTGCTGGAAAATACTGATTATAGCGAGGTCATTGGCAGTAGCTACGCACCTTATATGAATAGCCTATTCAGTAAAGGGACTTTATTTACCAATTATAATGGCGTCTATCATCCTAGCGATGAAAACTATCTCGCGCTTGCTGGCGGAGACACGTTTACGCAAGGTGCAACTTACTATCCTAATATCAATAACCCCAATATTCATATTGGCGATATCATGGAGTCAGCAGGTAAAACATGGAAATCCTACGAACAAGGTATGGGTACTCCATGTAATATGACAAATAGTGCTGATTCGCACTTCCATGCGGACGATGCGCCATTTGCCAATTACACTAACATTTCAGGCAATCTCACTCGCTGTCAGGCGCATTTGGTTGATCTGACTCAACTCTCAACGGATTTACAATCGACAAGTACTACGCCAGCATTGGCTTGGATTGCCGCAGATAATTGGTATAACGGTGAAGATGCTTATTATAGCAACTACAGCATTAATACCAGTCTGACCGCCCAAGATCAGTTCTTGAGTCAGTATTTGCCGACTTTATTCAGCTCTCCTGCTTGGACGAATCAGCGTTCCTTGTTGCTCATTACGTATGATGAGTCTTCTAAAGGATCATGGGTGAGCAGCAGTAGTAACTATAATTCTGTGGTGACTGTGGCGATTGCTTCTCAAGGTCTGGTAAAAGCTGGATATCAAAGTGGCCTAAGCTATAATCACTACAGCTTTCTTCGAACCATCGAATCAGCTTTAGGTGTTGGCTCAATCACAGCCAATGACAAATATGCTGCGCCAATGAATGATGCGTTTACAGGCAATTAATACCTGTCACATTTGTAGCTAAAATCTCAGTATAAAAAAAGCCTTCAAGTGAAGGCTTTTTTTTATGACATTACTTTATGAAAAGTTATGCGTTTCCATTTTGAGCTTTCTCTGCTTGCTGAATTTCAGCAACAGTGAGTGCAGTCATATTGACGATACGACGTGGTGTTGCAGTCGGTGTGAGGACGTGCACAGGTTTTGCTGCACCGAGTAGGATAGGGCCGATTGTGACATTGTTTCCTGATGCAGTTTTCAGCAGGTTAAATGCAATATTGGCAGCATCCATCGTTGGCATGATCAACAAGTTTGCTGAACCTTTATAACGTGCGTTCGGGAATTCAGCGAGACGGATTTCTTCACTCAGTGCTGCGTCACCATGCATTTCACCTTCCACTTCCAAGTCAGGCGCAATGGTCGACAAGATGCGGAAAGTTTCACGCATTTTTTGTGCAGTCTCACCATCACCACTGCCGAAGCTAGAGTGAGAGAGCAGTGCAACTTTTGGTGTCAAACCAAAACGACGAACTTCTTCTGCTGCAAGCAAAGTCATCTCTGCGAGTTGTAGCGCAGTTGGGTTTTCATTGACATAGGTGTCAGCGATAAACAGATTACGACCCTCTAACATCAAGGCATTCATGGCGTAGTAACTCTTCACGCCTTCTTTCTTGCCAATCACGTCTTTTAAGAAGTCTAAGTGTAAACCGTAGTTACCGAACGTGCCGCAAATCAGACCATCTGCAACGCCAAAGTGAACTAACAACGCACCGATCAGTGTAGTACGGCGACGTGCTTCGCGTTTAGCGAGTTCGACACCGACACCTTGACGTTGTACCAAGCTGTAATAGTACTGCCAGTATTCTTTGTAACGCGGATCATTGTCTTGGTCGATAATTTCAACATTGATACCAACTTGAAGACGAAGTCCGAGCTTGGTGATCTGATGCTGAATAACTGTCGGACGACCAATCAGGATTGGTTTTGCCAAGCCTTCATCAACAACGAGTTGAACTGCACGCAGTACACGCTCATCTTCGCCTTCACAATAAACAATACGTTTTGGATCTGCTTTTGCTTGAGCAAAAACAGGTTTCATCAAGAATGCAGAGTTGTAAACAAACTCAGACAAGCTTTGGCGATATGCAGCAAAGTCTTGAATTGGACGAGTCGCAACACCTGAGTCCATTGCGGCACGCGCAATTTCAGGCGCAATTTCAAGGATCAAACGTGGATCAAGTGGGCCAGGGATTAGGTATTCACGACCAAAGCTTTGACCTGCTTCACCATAAGTATTGCTACTTGATTCAACGTGCGCCATTTTTGCAATTGCATGAACACAGGCAACTTTCATGGCTTCGTTAACCGTCGTTGCACCAGAATCCAGTGCACCACGGAAAATATAAGGGAAGCACAATGCGTTATTGACTTGGTTTGGATAGTCCGAACGGCCTGTTGCGATGATGACATCTGGACGAACGGCTTTAGCATGTTCTGGCAAAATTTCTGGGTTAGGGTTCGCCAACGCAAAAATAATCGGATCTGCAGCCATTTCTTTAACCATGTCTTGCGACAAGATTCCTGCTGTTGACAGACCTAAGAACATGTCTACACCAGCCATCACTTCTTCGAGGCGAGTGTGAGGAATGTCTTGTGCATAGCGACGTTTGCTTTCGTCTAAAGTTTCTAGGCGTGCGGTGGTAATACAGCCTTTTGAGTCGGCAACGATAATGTTGCTACGATTCGCGCCGAGAGCAACGAGCAAGTCTAAGCATGATAATGCTGCTGCACCAGCACCAGAGCAGACAATCTTGATTTGACCAATGTCTTTATTGACCAATTGCAATGCATTGAGCAGTGCTGCACCAACAATGATTGAAGTACCATGTTGATCGTCATGGAACACTGGAATCTTCATGCGTTCGCGCAGTTTCTTTTCGATATAAAAACACTCAGGTGCTTTGATATCTTCTAAGTTAATACCGCCGAATGTTGGTTCTAATGACGCAATGATATCGACCAATTTGTCAGGATCATTTTCAGCAATTTCGATGTCAAAAACATCAATGCCTGCGAACTTCTTAAAGAGTACGCCTTTACCTTCCATAACAGGCTTAGAAGCCAATGGGCCGATATTACCTAGACCAAGCACCGCTGTGCCGTTGGTGATTACCGCGACTAAGTTACCGCGTGCGGTATAACGTGACACGAGTGCTGGGTCACGTTCAATTTCAAGGCAAGGTGCAGCGACGCCTGGTGAATAGGCGAGTGCTAAATCATGTTGGTTTGCGAGTTGTTTGCTAGGAACAACGTTAATTTTACCGGGTTTTGGAAATTCGTGATAATCCAGTGCGGCTTGTTTGAGTTCTTGCTTGTCCATCTTGCTCTCGTTGTCTACTTAAACGGGTGGAATGATCCTATAGAAGGATCGTGACGGCTTGGCGTCATACGATTTCAATACATGACTTTCAAAACTGGGGGTCGGGCTCATTGGTGATCAGCCCTTTGCGAAGACTAGACTTGTTTGCAAATTCTTTGTGAAAATTTACTAAGCGTTTCGCGCATTACAAGATGAGTAGGACATAATGCTAAGTGATGTATTGTAGCATAGCATCGATTTGTTTTTGTACGGATTGCTAGACATTTATGCGAAATTGATACGATTATAATGAGTTTTTAGGAATACAAATTTGTAGAAAGTACACTATATTGACATCTGTTTTAGAGTCGCAGTTTCACCGATTGAATTCATCAAAAGTTTATTGGCTTCAAAAGCTGGAACAGGTTTACTAAATAAGTATCCTTGCAGCAATTCGCAGCCTTCATCACATAAGAATTGGGCTTGTTCAAGCGTTTCTACACCTTCGGCAACGACTTTCATTTTTAAGGATTTACTCATCGCTAGAATTGCGCGAACAATGGCTTTTTGCTCTTCATTACCAATCATTTGGATGACGAATGAGCGGTCAATTTTAATGACGTCAATGGGGTAAAGCCCAAGGTAAGATAATGAAGAGTAACCTGTACCAAAATCATCTAGTGCAATTGTGACACCACGGCGTTTAATTTCTTGCAGAATGGCCTGAACTTGATCCGTATCGTCCATGAGCAATGTTTCGGTAATTTCTAATTCAAGCAAATGTGGATCAATCTGATGATCTTCAAGAATACGATCCAATGTATCAATAAAATTACCACGTTGTAGTTGCTGTGCAGAAACGTTCACAGCAATAGAAATATCGTCAAAACCAGCATCGCGCCATTTCCTGATTTGTGCACATGATTGGTCTAATACAAACTCACCGAGTGCAGAGATAATCCCCATTTCCTCTGCAAGTCCAATGAATTGAACTGGTGCTACGATTCCTTTACTTGGATGACTCCAGCGAACTAAAGCCTCAAAACCTTCAATACGACGCGTTATAGCATTGAGTTTAGGCTGATAAAAGACCACGAACTCTGTGTTGGAAATCGCTTTACGCAATGCATTTTCAAGGTTAACGCGTTCTAATGACTGTATACCGCCTTGGTTGCTGGCAAAACGAATCGCATTGCCTCCTAACCGTTTTGCTTCTTGTAAGGCATTTTCTGCGGTATTCGATAGGATATCGACTTGCTTGCCATGTTTAGGACATAGCGCCACACCAATTGAAATGGTGACTGTAATTTCTTGGGAACGCACGTCAAATGGACTGTTAAATACTTCTAATAACCGCTCACAATATTGCTCAACATCTTTTTCATTATCACGCGGATAAGATAGGATAATTGCAAAGTCATCGCTTCCTAATCGCGCAATCATACTGGCTCTTGCATCGTATGCAGACAGTCGTTGCGCAACATGTCTGAGTAGAATATCAGCACCATCAGTGCCAAGCAGATCATTCAATAAACGGAAACGATCGATATTTAAACGTAGTAATGCAAAAGTTGTATTGGTTTCTAAGCTTTTTAAAATAATTTGATGCATATGATCTTTGAAAAAATGACGATTTGGTAAATCGGTCAGAAGATCATAGTTTGAGAGATAAGAGAGTCGTTGTTCATTTTTCTTGCGTTCGGTGAGGTCATTTAAAATCGCAATGTAATGTGTTTTTTGTTGGTTATGATCAAAAATCGGATTGATGTGTAACCAAACTGGAATGTCATCGCCATTTTTATGTTGAATTTGAATTTCACCTTCATATTGACCTGTCGTGTGAAGGTTTTTCACGATTTTGCTTTTTGATTGTTGCTCTACAGAAGTTGGAGTGCGGTCAGAAGTAAAAATTTCTTTACCGATGAGGAGTTCTTTTTTGAAGCCTGTCATCCGTTCAAAGTAAGGATTTACATTGATGTACGTCATATTTTTATCAAGTATCACAATGCCTTCTGCGGCTTGTTGGAATACTGTCGATGCGAGTTTTTGACGTTCATCAGAGGCTTTTTCGGCGGTGATATTGCGACGAACACCAACCATACGTTCAGCAAATCGAGTTTTAGGATTACGTTGTACAACGCGCCCCATGTCTTGCACCCAAACCCAATAGCCATATTTATGACGCATCCGAAACTCTGCTTCATAACGATCTGTATGATTTAAGAGGTGTGCGGCAATGCCTTTACGAACAGCAGGGTAGTCTTCTGGATGAACCACTTTAGACATATCGCCTAAAAACGCATCCATTTCGTCATTTTTGTAGCCTAATATTTGCTCAATATTGGTTGAATGCATTTTTCGAGCAGTAATATCCCAATCCCATGTGCCAATTCCACCTGCACTATGTGCCATTTCTAGGCGTTGCTGAGAGCTTTGTAGTTGTAGGTTGCTTTCTGTGAGATCTCTGGTTCTTTCTAAAATCTTTTCTTCAAGATACATATTAGATTCTTGAAGCTTCTCTTCCGTATAAATCCGCTGTCTCATTTCTTCTTCAAGCTGACTATTAATATGTTCAGTCTGCTCTTTGGAAGATTCCATATAGTCAATCAGGTTTTCATTACGAATAACAAGCCATGCTGATTTGGTACGCATCCGATGCATTTTATAACCACAGAACAGCATAAAAGACACATAAACATTGACCATGATGCTATGTGGTTTGAGAAGTAAGCTCCGATCTGAAGTGATTTCTTGGTAGAGCAGTGGTGATACGCTAGTCAGCACAAAGACAAAAAACAAGCGATAGCGATCGGTATAACTAATCAGTGCCAGCATGTGGGAGAACAACAGAATCAAACCGAATAGGTTGATTGAACTCTCAACCATATTTGAGCCAGTGTTAATTGGATTTATCGGATGAAAAACCAGCTGGCCTGTCGCTAGAACGATGCCTAAAACAAATGCGGATGCTAAGAGATAAAGATCAAAGAACTTAGGTGAAACGCGGTGTTCTCGATTATTAAAATGATTATTCAGTGCAGACGAAATAGCAATAATACTAATCGAGATGACAGTCCAACCAGCCAGTTTGTTGTCATCAACTAGTGAGAAACGTTGGTACAGAATAAAGGTAAGTAAAACTAAACTGAGCAATGAGAACAGTAGCAATGCCTGATGTGAGCGAGTATTCAGGATTTGCATGCGCCAAATGCGCTGCTTCAGAATACTCTGTTCTTCATATCCAGACATTAAGTGCTCCTGTGATTGTTGGAAATATATTGCCCGTTTCTCAACGAATCTACATTATTGTCCTACAGATTGTGCCTTATGTTTCACAAAAGCGAAATAGATATTTGCGAAGAAATAAGGCTTTGTCTATATATACACCTTTATATGGATAAAGAATATATAACCTGATGTATTTGACAGTGCAAATATTTTAATTGGTCATCAGTTGAGCCAAAGCGACGACTGGAGCGGTTTCTGTTCTGAGTATACGTTCACCGATTTGCCATTTAAGAAACCCCGATTTTTCGGCCATTTCTATTTCTGCTGTACTCAATCCACCTTCGGCGCCAATGAGCAAACTAATCGTTTTTGGCAGAGAGGTGGGTAGTGGTTTTGGTGCTTGTATAGGTGCAAGTACAAGTTTTAGTTCGCTTTGTATTTGTGGTAGCCAGTTCTCTAATGACATTGGTGCGAGAATTTGTGGGATGCGATTTAAACCGCATTGCTCACATGCAGCAATTGCGATTTGTTGCCAATGATCTATTTTCTTTTGATCACGGTCGTATTTTAGGCGCATTTCACAGCGTTCGCTGGTTAATAGTTGAATTGCACCGACACCAAGCTCCGTCGCTTTTTGAATCGCATAATCCATACGATCTCCTTTACTCATGACTTGCCCTAAAGTCACAAAATAAGGTTCAGCACGATCAATTGGGTTGAAGCTGAGGACACGAACCATTGCGTTTTTTTTCTGGATTTCGACGAGTTCTACGTCATATTCGCCGCCTAAGCCATTAAACAGAGTTGCCTGATCTCCGATATTTGCGCGAAGTACACGAATCCAATGATGAAAAACGACTTCCGGTAACTCAATCACCTGATCAATGTCGAGTGGAATGTCTGCAAAAAATCGACTCATGGTAATGATAAATTTTCCGTATGATGATTCGAGATAGAAGGAGTGGATTGCTGAGCTGCCCATTCAACGGCTTGCCGTGCCACATCAATGATATGTTTGATTTCATCAGATGTAATGCAGTACGGCGGAATCATATAAACCTGATGTCCAATTGGACGTAATAAAATACCCTTACTCATCGCAAATTGAGCGATCAAACGACCTCGAGCATCGTGAGCAGGATAGGGTTGACCATTGGCTTGTACAAATTCAAATGCGCCGATCATTCCCGTCTGACGAACATGACGAATGTTTGGGTGATCATTTAATTTAGCCAACTCATTTTGCATAGTCATGATGAGTTGCTGGTTTTTTTGCAGCGTATTTTCGTGCCGGAAAATATCAAGCGAAGCAAGCGCAGCGCGTGCGGCGAGTGGATTACCCGTAAAACTATGAGAATGCAAAAAACCACGAGTCACATCTGTACTATAAAAAGCCTGATAGACGTTGTCTGTTGTCATCACACAGGACATCGGGAGATAACCCGCTGTCAGTCCTTTGGATAGACAGAGAAAGTCAGGTGTGATTTCTGCTTGTTCCAACGCAAACATTGTCCCTGTACGACCAAAACCCACGGCAATTTCGTCAAAGATCAAATGGACATTGAATCGATCGCAGAGCGTGCGTAACCACTTTAAATAAATGGGTGGATACATTTTCATCCCCGCTGCACCTTGTACGAGCGGTTCAACAATAATTGCGCAAACAGTGGTGTAATTTTCTTCTAGGATTTTTTCTAATGTGGCAAATTGTCTAGCTAGGAAATCAAGATCTGTTTCACCTGCTTCTTTGAGTGTGAGATCAGGTGTGGGTGCGCGTAAATGCTGGATCAGAAGAGGCTGATATTGGCTAGAGAACAGCGGAATGTCTGTGACAGCAAGGCTACCAAGCGTTTCACCATGATAGCCGTTTTGTAGTGAAATAAATGTTTTGCGTTGCGGCTGATGAGATTGATGCCAATACTGCAGGCTCATTTTAAGCGCGACTTCGATCGCAGCAGAGCCGCTATCTGCAAAGAAACAACGAGTTAGTTTTTCTGGAGTAATCTCAACCAAACGCTGTGCAAGTTGTTCTATCGGCGGGTGAGTAAACCCAGCAAGCATGACTTGTTCAAGTTGACCTACTTGGTCAATGATTGCTGCGTTGATTTTTGGGTGACTATGTCCATGCAAATTTACCCACCATGAACTAATCGCATCTAGGATGGGCGTACCGTCTGCTTTGTAAAGATAAGCACCTTGTCCTCGCACCACTTCAAGTGGCGGCGAGTTCTCATGGTTTTGCATCTGTGTGCAAGGATGCCAAAGTGCTGAGTTCATTTTACTAGCCTAAGTTTAAGTCCTTGACCAATTGATGCGTTGGTTCAGTCTGATTCATGGTGTAGAAATGCAATGCAGGTGCACCACCAGCAATTAATCGCTCACATAGACGTACAACAACTTCGTGTCCAAACGCACGAATACGCTGACTATCATCACCATATGCCGCCAATTGTTTGCGAATCCAGCGTGGAATTTCTGCGCCAGAAGAATCAGCAAAGCGAATCAAATTGCTGGCATTGGTAATTGGCATAATGCCTGGAATAATGGGTGTATGCACGCCGCGTTTTGCGAGCTCATCAACAAAGTAAAAATAGCTATCTGCATTGAAGAAGAACTGGGTAATCGCCGAATTTGCGCCTGCGTTTACTTTGTCAATAAAACGCTCAATATCTTGATTAAAGCTTTCAGCTTGAGGATGTATTTCAGGATAAGCCGCAACTTCAATATGAAAATGATCACCTGTTGTTTCACGAATGAATTGCACAAGGTCACGTGCGTAGGGGAGTTCACCCAAACCAACTTGACCCGATGGCAAATCACCACGTAATGCGACTAAATGGCGAATTCCTTGGTTTTTATAACGTTCCAATAGTTCGGCAATACGAGATTTGTCATCGCCAATGCAAGAAAGATGTGGTGCAACAGGCGCGCCTTTGCCGTGTAATGCGTCAATCGTCGCAAGTGTTCGATCACGTGTAGAACCACCAGCGCCATAAGTCACAGAAAAATAAGCAGGATTTAATGCTTGTAATTCTTGGTGTACGACAAGGATTTTTTCTGCACCGAGATCAGTTTTTGGTGGGAAAAATTCAAATGAAATAGGTGTTGTCATAGTCTGAATTCGATCAAAAATAGAGGTATCGGTATTTGATGAAAAGTAAAATAGCTCATTAAGCCTGTCAAAATGGGCGGTATGTGTCTACCGCCTCACTTCGACAAGTTCAGTGATCTTGAGTTGGATATTAATACTTATAAGTTTCAGGTTTATATGGACCTTCAACTGGCACGCCTAAATACTTTGCTTGCTCTGGAGTCAGTTGAGTCAATACGCCACCAAAACCTGCAACCATTGCTGCTGCAACTTCTTCGTCGAGTTTCTTCGGTAAAAGTTCAACGCGAACTTTTGCTTGTTTTTGGTCGGCGGGGAGGTCTGCAAATTTTTCACCAAAGAGGTACATTTGTGCCAATACTTGGTTTGCAAATGAACCGTCCATAATGCGTGATGGGTGACCTGTTGCATTTCCCAAGTTTACCAAACGACCTTCAGACAACAGGATTAAATAGTCGTCATTTGCATCACTACGGAATACTTGATGTACTTGAGGTTTAACTTCTTCCCAACGATAATTTTTACGCAGGTAAGCCGTATCAATCTCAGTATCGAAGTGTCCGATATTACAAACCACAGCGCCTTTTTTCAGCGTATCGAGCATTGCTGCATCACATACTTTATCGTTACCTGTTGTGGTCACAATGAGGTCGGTTGAACCAAGTAAAACTTGATCGATGTCAGCTTTATTACCAGTCACGATGCCATTCTTATAAGCAGAAACGACTTCATAACCATCCATACAAGCCTGCATTGCACAGATTGGATCAATTTCAGTTACGCGTACAATCATGCCTTCTTGGCGCAATGATTGTGCAGAACCTTTACCCACGTCGCCGTAACCGATGACAAGTGCACGACGACCTGCAAGCAGCATGTCTGTACCACGTTTAATTGCATCGTTGAGTGAGTGACGGCAGCCATATTTGTTGTCATTTTTAGATTTAGTGACAGCGTCATTTACGTTCACTGCAGGAATCTTAAGTGAACCGTCTTTCCACATTTCAAATAGGCGAGCAACACCCGTTGTGGTTTCTTCGGTTACACCATGAATGTTTGCAAGAAGTTGTGGGTATTTGTCATGAACAACGCCTGTGAGATCACCACCATCGTCCAGAATCATGTTGGCTTGCCAGAGTTCACCGTTGACATGAAGTTGTTGTTCGATACACCACCAGTATTCTTCTTCAGTTTCGCCTTTCCAAGCAAAAACAGGTGTTCCACTGGCAGCAATTGCAGCAGCAGCATGGTCTTGAGTTGAGAAAATATTGCATGATGTCCAGCGTACTTCAGCACCCAAATCAACCAGTGTCTCAATGAGCACTGCGGTTTGGATGGTCATGTGAATACAGCCAAGAATTTTTGCACCAGCCAGTGGTTTTGCTGCGGCATAACGACGACGTAAACCCATTAGGGCTGGCATTTCAGATTCAGCGAGAAGAATTTCTTTGCGACCGAAGTCAGCAAGGTTAATGTCTGCGACTTTATAGTCGTGAGTATTGACCACCGCGTTCATGAGGATCTCCTTAGATCACTTAAGTTCGCGGATGCCGTTGCTTTGAAAAATGAAGACTTATAAGACGCTTATTAATAGTGGCAATATAAGTAGGAGCGACGTACCGAGCCTAGCAGAAATCGAAGAGTGAGTTATTGATATGATTTTGGATCATCATACATTTCACATCATTAAATATCTGTTGCAGCATCCCTCGGTGGCTGTATTGTACGGATGAGAGTCTATTTCGCATAGTGGTTTTTGCAAGCGCCTGCTGAAAAATATTTAAAAACTCGAGAAAAACTTATGAAATTTAGGTCAATTTATGGGTAATGAATTATTGAAATGTAACCATTTTGTAACACGAAGGTGAGTGTGTAAATGTATTACATGTTGAATTTAAATGAATATTTTTAATTTTTTGTCTTCGTGGTATAGGAATCTTACATAAATTCAGCAATGCCACTAATTTCAGATGATGCAAAAATGTTTCAAATTATGTTTTAATGATAATCACGGGAACATTGTGTTCCATATATAAATTTGAGGAATAACTATGAAGACTCTTCGTATTCTTGCTGTTACTGCAGCTGTTTTCGCAGCAGGTTCTACTTTTGCACAAGGTCCTTCACTTCTTGGTGACCCAGCACTGTCATTGTCTAACGTGTCAGTTGGTGTTGAAGCTGGTACGACGGGTTACGGTGTAAATTTTGGTTATGACGTCACTCCTAATACAAGTTTGAATATTGGTTGGGCTGGTGGTAACGTTCCTAACGTGCATGGCGATTCAATCAGTATTGCTGGTGTTGGCAAATTTAAAACAAACTACAGCCAACTACAAAATACTTCTGTAGTAATCAAATATGCACCATTTACTCAGCAATATCTTAATGCTGTAAACCTGCAGTTTGGTACATACATTCAAGATAGCGCGTATCGCTTAAGTACAAAAAATGGTGCGCAGGTTGGCAAAGTGTCAACAGGTCCAGCAGTGGATCCATATTTAGGCTTTGGTATCGCTCCGAAGATCAATGCTCATTGGGGTGTAAATCTTGATCTTGGTGCAATCTACAACGGTAAGCTAAAAGCTGAAGATGGTTCTGGTAATGAAGTTCTATTGGGCGACCGTTATCGCTGGTACCCAGTTGCAAAAGCGGGTCTTTCTTACCACTTCTAATCTCATGAGGCTTATTTAATAAGTCTGTTGAGTTATAAAAAACGAACTTCGGTTCGTTTTTTTTTATGTCTTGGTTTATGCTTTAAGTATGTTTTTTATAATCGTCATGAATTAAGTAGAAATGACTTTAGAGATACCTATGGTTGACACTTTCCGAAATGGTTTTTCTTGCGCTGGGATTGATCCGCTGGATCGAGCGTTTTTGTATGGGGATGGCTTGTTTACGAGTGTGCGAATCAGTGCGGGAACACCTCAGCTATGGTCACATCATGTACAGCGATTACAACTTGGTGCTCATCGTCTAGGTTTGGATATTCATTTTGCTGAACTTGAGTCCGATGTTTTCCAAAAAGCAGAACTTATTCAATATGGCGTATTAAAAGTTATTATTAGTCGTGGCGTAGGCTCCCGAGGTTATTTACCGCCACAGCAGTCAGCTATTGTTTATTTACAATTATTTCCATCTACTGAACACTCTGATGATCTTTGTAAACCGCCAATAACCAGCGGAATATTGACTAGTCAATTGGGGCAAGTGATGCCTCAGCTCGCTGGTTTGAAAACGCTTAACCGTTTGGAACAGGTTTTATTGCGTCAAGAGTTGGCAGGCTTAGGGTGGAATGAAGGTTTGGTCTGTGATGTAAATGGGTTGATTGTTGAGGGTGTTTATAGTAATTGCGTCTTTCAGATTGATGGTGAGTGGTGGACACCACCTATTGATTGTTCAGGGATTCTGGGTGTGATGCGAGCTGAGCTGATTGAGCGTATGCAAGCTCGCAATATCTCAGTGCATTTAAGAACTTTACATCGTGATGATGCTACACAGATTGAAGCTTTGTTCTTTTGTAATGCACTCACTCAAATTGTGCCTGTAAGTACTTTGAATGGTCGAACGCTTAATCTTTCAGCAGTCACTTCATTAGCCAATCTGTTATTCTAATCAAATCTTTAAGTTTCGGTTTTTGTTATGACTCAGCGTAAGAAGCCAACAGCCAAAACAACAGCAAAAAATGCTGCTGCACGCGCCAAGAATTCAACTCGTAAACAGCCGCAAAGTACACCAGCATATAAGTTGACTTGGTTTAAAACGTTTATCATTTTGTGTGTGTTTGCGCTGTCTGGGATGATTTGGCAATCTTTATATCGCCCATTATCCGTGGCTTCGACGGGCAAGATACTACAGATCAAAACAGGTCAAACTTATTCAGGTTTGATTAGCAATCTTGCACAACGAGACATGGTTCGTTTTTCTTTTATTTTAAAAATTTATCAGCGTTTGTTTATTCATAATACCTTGAAAGCAGGATCGTATGAGATTCCTGCGGGTATCAGTGCATCAGAGTTGTTAAAGCTACTGAATAGTGGTCAGTTGGTTCAGCTCAACCGTGTGTTATTGGTTGAGGGGATGACGTTTAGTCAGCTTAAAGAACGGTTAGAAGCCAATGATGAAATTAAAAAGACTGTACTTCAATTACCCAATGACCAGATCTTAGCAGCGGCGGGAATCCCACAAAAGAATCCAGAAGGTTGGTTTGCGCCGGATACCTATTTCTTTGAAGTCGGTGAAACTGATGTCAATGTATTGAAAAAGTTATACGAAAAACAAGATGCACGCATGGAGCAGGAATGGAAGAGTCGTGCGCCTGATTTGCCGTATCATTCAATGGCTGATGCGTTGACTATGGCTTCAATCGTTGAAAAAGAAACAGGCGTAGGTGGCGAACGTGCAAAAGTTGCAGCTGTTTTTGTGAATCGTTTGAAGCAAGGGATGCGATTGCAAACTGATCCAACCGTTATTTATGGTATGGGTGATCAGTATGCTGGTCGAATTAGTAAAAAAGATCTTGAAACACCAACGCCTTACAATACTTATTTGATTAATGGTTTGCCGCCAACACCGATTGCAATGCCTGGATTGGCTTCGATTCATGCAGCATTACATCCTGCTGATATTGATGCATTGTATTTTGTGGCGACAGGTACGGGCGGGCATAAATTTAGCAATACGCTTGCGGAGCATAATGCAGCGGTACAACAGTATTTGCAGGTCATGAGAACCAAGAAAGACGTCAACTAAACATTATACAAACATCGCGTAAAGCACTAAAGATGAAGGAAGTCACAGGGCATGTTTATTAGTTTTGAAGGAACTGAAGGCGTTGGTAAAACGACGCTGATTAAAGGTGTGGCTAAACACTTAACCGCCCAAGGCATTGATTTTATCGTGACGCGAGAGCCTGGTGGAACCCCGCTTGCAGAGCAGATTCGGAATTTGTTGTTAACTCCTGATGGTGAAAAGATCGCACCTGCTTGTGAGTTATTGCTGATTTTCGCCGCTCGTGCCCAGCATCTTAATCAAGTCATTGAGCCAGCGCTTGCGCGTGGACAGTGGGTGTTGTGTGACCGTTTTGTGGATGCGACTTTTGCATATCAATGCGGCGGGCGTGGTTTACCGAATACACAGGTTCAAGCACTCGTTGAGCAGTTTGTGTCAGTGCTACCGACCAAAACATTTTGGTTAGATGCACCTGTTGAAGTTGGCATGGCGCGAGCAGGGAAGCGCGGTGCTTTGGATCGTTTTGAACAGGAACGACACGATTTTTTTGATCGTGTGCGTGCGGTATATGCTGACCGTGCGGCAGCCGAGCCTCAAAGAGTTGTAAAGCTGGATGCGACATTAGATTCGTGGAAGGTTCTTGCTTCAGCAATCAAAAGATTGTCATCATAAACGAGGTATTCGATGCGATTTAGACATGTCTTTGCGTCGTTGTTGATGTTTGTATCATTGGATACTTTTGCAGAAAACTCTCAAAATTTTAATCAGTCTATTGCCGCATTAGAAAAAGAAAATGGTGGTCGATTAGGTGTTTCTGCGCTAAATCTTGAGAATGGTCAGCGATTAGAATATCGAGCAGACGAGCGATTTGCGCTGGCAAGTACGTTTAAGTTGTTGTTAGTGGCAGCAGTGCTGCACCAAGTTGATCTAGGCAAAGAAACTTTGACGCGTCCAGTAATATTCACCTCGGCAGACATTCAATCGTATGCCCCAATTACGAGTCAGCATGTTAAAGATGGTCAAATGTCTATCGCAGCACTGTGCGCCGCTGCACTGCAATATAGCGATAATACAGCTGCGAATCTCTTGCTGAAAACGATTGGTGGGCCTGCAGGTTTAACGCGTTATATTCATACTTTAGGTGATCATACGACTCGTTTGGATCGTAATGAGCCTACGTTAAATACCAATATTGCACATGATGTACGCGATACAACGACACCTGCGTCAATGTTGAAACTTATGCAAGTTGTACTAGTTGGAAAAGTTTTGTCACCAAACTCAAAAGCGCAATTAGCCAATTGGCTGATGGGTAATACGACGGGTGATGCAAAATTGCGTGCGGGTTTGAATCCAATGTGGAAAGTTGGTGATAAAACAGGCTCGGGTGCAAATGGTGCCAGTAATGATGTGGCGATTGTCTGGCCTGAAAGCCATCAACCATTTTTAGTGACAGTCTATTACACGGATTCAACGATTTCAGTTGAACAACAGAGTAGGGTGATTGCTCAAGTTGGGACCATTGTTGGAAAGACTTTTTATAGTTATTAGTTAAATCCATGTATAACTTTCAATATTCAATTTTCGTAAAAAAAAGCAGGCTAATCTTATCGATTCAGCCTGCTTTTTTTTAGAGATTAAACCCATTTTTAAACGTTATTGTGAAACACCAAAGGTTAAACCGTAATTATAGCTAGTTGTTTGTGGTGGTGTTTGACGACCTTTTTCATTGTGTGATTCGGGATCATTTGGATAAGTGACTTCGAGCAGGTATGTTCCTGCTTGAGTGAATGTTGCTTTCACATGACCTTTATCATCGGTTTTAAATTCAAGCGGAGCTTTGCCGACTTGATCGATTTCTACAGTTTGGTTTTTAACAGGTTGACCATCAAAAAGTACATCAAACTCTAAGCCTTGATCTAAGAAAATCTCACTTGGATTTTGACTGAGTTTCACTTCTAATCCTTTTCCTGTGACTTCCAAGACTTCATCTGAACTACGTCCTTTGGTGATGTAAGTTTCAAGTGTACGTGTTGATGTTGATTCAATGATTTTTGCATCTTTAGCGAGTTCTTCTGGTGTGACATAGCTACGCTCGCTGAGCGCTTCTTTAGGCTTGTTATCTGCACCGCCGCGAGCTGGGCGGACGCTTAACCAGCGACCATCGATATTTGCAAATTTACTAACACGCGGTTTTGCCTTCAGCGTCACACGGTACGTTCCATTATCAGTGAGAGGCATTTGCGCTAGAGTCACTTCTTTTAACGAAGTGACGTCCGAAATAGGCGTGGTAGCACCTGTTGGTGATGTCACTGAAAAGTCACCTGAAATACCATGATCAGGGATGAAGAAATCTTCAGTTGCAGATGCTTGGATGGTAGCAATGTCTTTAGTTGTGTCAAAGTGGTATGGCAAAATATAAGGTGTATGCGCCATAGAGATGGATGATGTTGCTAATAGCATTGATGTGAGTGTGAGTTTAAATCCGCGAGAAGAGGTCATGTCGTTGGCCTATATAGAGCACTATATGAGAATGATTATTAATTGTAATTGAAAAAAGAACAGTAAAATATTACTAATTTGTGTCTAGCTTATTTTATTGATAAATTTTTCCATTCCTTTTCAGCCAACCATCTTCATGACGACCATTTGGATCGCGATGTGTCCAGTGAATTAAACCACCTTGGTTATTACTAATATAAACACCTTTAAAAACAACCGTATCTCCTTCGCTTAAAAGTTCAACGCGTGGCGCAACATCAATATTGTGTACGATGAGAACGGTTTGCCCAGAAGGCAAGCGCAAGATAAAACGTTGATGACGACTGCCATTATCGCCACCTGCTTTATTGTCATCAGGAAGTATTTTGATCACAGTTCCGTTACCTGTAACTTCGCTGTGATCGACATAACCTTCAGAATGTTGAGAGGCTGCTGAGTCGTCTGCGGCATTGTTTGCGGCAAGTGTGACCTGCCGATCAAACTGCGCGGCTTGTTGATTGTTGCTAGATGCATTGTTGGGCGCGTGGTTGAGATTACCGAGATGCTTGGTGCCTGTATAACTCACATATAGCGCAGCGATAAACGCGAGTATTTTGATCCATATTCGTCTATTCAAAGCTGCACCTTTATATGTGTTATTACGTGATAGGGTTTATTCAGGTTTTCCAACAACTGCTGCATAACCTGTGACTTCTTCTCGGTCATGATAGAGCTGGCGGAATTCAAGTCGCTCTAGCTTTTTGCCTGCTTTTTTTACAATGCCTTCGATCAAATCTTTGCAGAACAAGACTTCATCTAAGCGTGTTTTCATGGGTAATTTCAAATTAAAAATTGCACGTCCAGCATCGCCATCGGCTAGCCAGTCGCCAATCAGTTCTGCCACGCGCGCAGGCTGTTCGACCATATCACACACTAACCAATGTACAGGGCGTTTCGGACGATAGATAAAGCCATCAGTTTTGAAATGTTCAACGAGTCCTGTGTCCATGAGCTTTTCATTCATGGCACCATTATCGATTGCGATGACTTGGATGCCATGTTGCACGAGTTGCCATGTCCAACCCCCTGGGCAAGCACCTAAATCAACTGCGGTGAGACCTTCACGTAACCATTCTTTTTGTTCATCTGCATTTAAGAAATATGCAAACGCTTCAGTGAGTTTGAGTGTTGAGCGACTTGGTGCATCCGAAGGCATTTTCAGGCGAGGAATGCCCATTGGCCAACGTAATGTTTGTCCCATTTCGCTCATGCCGAACCATGCGGATGTCCCATCAATAAAGACCAAATGCGCGCGCATTTTTGCTTCGCGATCAAGGATTTCTTGCTTGCCAGCAGCAGAGAGTAGTGGACGTTGAAATCGTTCAAATAAATCAGAGAGGCTCTTGCCATCATTGGTGTCAGGATGATCAAGGTAAATTGCACTGAACTTCATGCCAGACATGGCAGCGAGAATCGGGGTGATGCGATCTTTGGCATCAAAATAAAGTGGTTTTTTATCAAGTAAACGAATCACTTGACGGGAAAAAATCAAATCACGAGTGACAGGCCACTTTGGACTTGTTCCAATCCAAACGACTTGACCACCAACTTTTTCATAATTTGCGTAGCCATCGCCACCTTCTTGACCGAGCCAACGTTCTAATTCTTCAGCACATTCGCGCTCAAAACCCGGACGACAGAGTGATAGTAAACCAACGATTTTTGGCTTGGCCGATTTTCCACTTGGTTTGTGAGAAGTTTTTGTGTTTTCAGAAGTCATTGAATGAGGCGCTTAAAGTTTGGATTAAAGAGTTGGGAGGTATTATAATCGCAACCGCGCTTTTTAATGCATTGATATCGTTTTTTGTTGCTCAACGTTGTTCAATATTGTTACTCAATCAAGTGACTTTGCCATGTTGAGACATTTAGATTCTTACATCGTTACACTTTTTAATTTTTCACCGGAGTTTTCATGGCCTTAGTTCCCCCACACGGCAGCCCAACCCTCATTACTTTATTACTTGAAGGTGATGCTTTAACTGCAGCGCAACAACATGCTCAAACATTGACTAAAATCAACTTGAGCTCACGCGAAGTAGGCGACTTGATCATGTTAGGTATCGGTGGTTTTACACCGCTCACTGGCTTTATGGGTGAGAAAGATTGGAAAGGCGTTGTAACGAACATGCAATTGGAAAACGGCTTGTTCTGGCCAATTCCAATTACTTTGTCAACGGATAAAGCAACTGCTGATACATTGGCGATCGGCCAAGAAGTTGCGTTAGTTGATAAAGACAGTGGCGAAATCATGGGCATCCTGACCCTGTCAGAAAAATATGGCATTGATAAAGAATTAGAATGCCGTGAAGTATTCGGCACGACTGACCTTGAACATCCTGGTGTGAAAATGGTCATGAACCAAGGCGAAGTTAACCTTGCTGGTTCTGTAAAAGTATTGTCACAAGGTGAGTTCCCAACCAAATATGCTGGTATCTACATGACTCCAGCTGAAACACGCAAGCTGTTTGAAGAGAAAGGCTGGAAAACGATTGCGGCGTTCCAAACCCGTAATCCAATGCACCGCTCACACGAATACTTGGCAAAAATCGCCGTTGAAATCTGTGATGGCGTGATGATCCATTCATTGCTCGGTGAGTTGAAAGAAGGTGATATTCCTGCTGAAGTGCGTCAAGAAGCGATTGGCGTATTGATCGACAAATACTTCAAAAAAGACACTGTGATTCAATCAGGCTATCCACTCGACATGCGTTATGCAGGTCCACGAGAAGCACTGCTCCATGCATTGTTCCGTCAAAACTATGGCTGTTCACATCTCATCGTTGGTCGTGACCATGCGGGTGTGGGTGATTACTACGGTCCGTTTGATGCGCAGCATATTTTTGATGAAATTGGTCGTGATGCACTGATTACTCAGCCATTGAAGATTGACTGGACATTCTGGTGTAACGCATGTGAAGCAATGGCTTCAACCAAAACTTGCCCACATGATGCATCAAACCATGTCAAAGTTTCTGGTACCAAATTGCGTAAAGCACTGTCAGAAGACGAAGAAGTTCCAGCGAACTTTAGCCGTCCAGAAGTATTGGCAATTTTGCGTCAATACTATGCAGGTATTGCAAAAGAAGACCGCGTAAAAGTTGAATTGAAAGGACATTCTGCAAAATAATTTTGCAAATGTATTGAGATTCGAAAAAGGTGATTGCTCAGTGGGTGGTCACCTTTTTCGTTTGATTTTGCTGTTCACTGAGCTTGTCGAAGTGTGCGTTATTTGAATGGGTTTCGGTGTATCTCCACTTCGACTCCGCTCAGTAAACTTCCTTTATTTGATGACGGTTTATATGCCTCGCACATTTCGACAGGCTCAATGAGCTATTATGTTTTCTTGAAAATTAGAAGTACCACTTATGATTCATATCATTCTTCATGAACCTGAAATTCCAGGTAATACAGGTAATATCATTCGTTTATGTGCGAATACAGGTGCGCATTTGCATCTCATTGAGCCTCTTGGCTTTGAGCTGGAAGATAAGCAATTAAGACGAGCAGGTCTGGATTACCATGAGTGGGCGCGCTTGAAAGTCTGGCCGAATTTAGACGCGTGTTTGGAGCATGTGCGAGCGCAGGGAATTACGGATATTTTCCCATTAACGACGAAAGGTACGGCATCACCTTTTGAATCGGATTTGAATCGTCCAGTGGCATTTTTGTTTGGTGCAGAGACTCGAGGGTTGCCGCTAGAAGTCCGTGAGATGTTTCCTGCTGATCAATGGTTACGATTACCGATGCAACCAGATTCTCGAAGTCTGAATTTGTCTAACTCAGCAGCAGTTATGGTGTATGAGGCTTGGCGACAGCAGGGTTTTCGATAGTATCTGACATCAGATATAATTTGAGAAAATATTGTGTAAACAAGTTTTGATGATTATTTATACTAATAACAATAAAGCCTGATGAGTGCTGGCTCAGTTGTTTGAGGAGATCAAACATGATTAAGTATTTGATGGTAAGTGTAGTATTGATTGCGGGTAGTAGTCAGGCATTTGCCCATGTGACCACGATGACTAATAATGAATTGGATGAGGTTGCGCTTCCAACTCAATCGCAGGCACAGTTACAGCCTGTTTTGCCACAGTATGATTCGAATGGGCAGATTGGCACTGTCGCAACTGAGATCAATCCTATTTCTACGAACGGAATGCAAGGCATTCGTGTAGAAACATCTAGTGCACCAGTGATGCCTGCACTTCCACCCGCAGTTGTTGCACAGCTCAATCAGATCTTTAATATTGCGAGTCAGAATAGATAATAGCCCGATAAGTGGCACTGGTCTGATTAAAAAATATGCTATAATGCGCCCAATACGGAGCGTTCTGCATGGACTCTGTTTTGCGAGCTGTTGGATGGTTTAGGTAAGAGCCTACATTCTCCGTACAATTGGTATTTTATTATCAGCGCCGTCTACTACCATCTTGCTCTATGAAGTAAGAGCGGAGAGAGGTCAAAATACCAAATACCGCGACAAGCCTCTTTAGCGATTTAAGTTAAAGTGAACATAGAGGCTGTTGCGGTTTTTTATTGTCTGGAGTTTTATGGATAATAATTAAAAAATCAGATTAAAAGTAACTCCTATTGATGTGTAGTCATCAATAGCTCCTTTATTTTCAATTCTTCTTTTTAAAGCATTACTAAATTTAATAACATCACTCATCGTAAATTTACTAAACATTTTCCTTTGTTCCCAAAAGTGATGCGCTCCATCAGACATAATAAAGATTGAAAGATCTGAACCATATTCTGCTTTTAGTGAGTCGTATGAAATAAAAATATAATCGTTATCTAGACTGATAAATGAAGAAATTGCATTTGTTAGAGTGCTCTGGCTGATTTTTTTGTCTATTAGCTCCTTCTTACTGTATATTTTTTTATCTAGTAATTTTTGATATTGAGTATGATCATTTGTAATTTGAATTAGTTTAGTACCTTGTTTTATATAGACTCTACAATCACCAACATGCCATATGCTTAAACCAAAATCATCCAAAAAGCAAAGTGATAGAGTTGTAGACGCTTTAACATAATCGCCATTAATTTTGTCAATAAAGTTATTAAAAGCTGTTTTAAGCTCTAAGTTAAAAGAGTTTTCTAAGTAATTATGACTGATTGTTTGATGATTTTGCAGATAATCACAAACAAAATTGGAGGCTTCTCGCGCACCTTTGTAAGATCCAAGGCCATCGGCAACCCCAAATAGAAAACCATTTGCTTTCTTCACTGGAGTCAATAGTGAATCTTCATTCTGCTTAACCTTTTCAGTTAAGAATTTATCCCTTGGTTCTGAAAAAGCTGAAACGCAATTTAAATTAAAGTTCATTTTATTACTCTTAAAATGTCGTTTCTAATATCTGCTATTGATTGATATCTTGAACTTACTCTTTGCGCTGTACACTTATTTGCAATAGTGTCTAATTCATTTATTTGGAGTTCAGATATAACTGCTCCAAGTGCATATATGTCCGACTGAACGGTATAGTGAGCAGCTTCTTCTACTTCAGGAGCCATATAACGTTTTGTGCCTAAGCAAATTCCAATTGCACTCATGACATCATGTGGATGCTTTTTTTGATTTAAATTTTTAATCAAACCAAAATCTGAAATTTTAAAAATTCCATCAAATCTTAATATATTTGCAGGCTTTATATCTCTATGGAGTAAACCTTTCTTATGAAGGTACTCTAAACCATCCATAACATCAAGGATCACTCTAATTTTTTCATTTCTAGATAGACTATTTTCTGTGATTAATTTTCCTAAATCTGAATCTGCAAGATCCATTACAAAAAATGGAGCATCTCCTGAGTGAACTATGCATATTGATACTATATTTTTATGCATACAATCAGTTTGATATCTCATTTCCTGACTAAATCTTGCTAATAATTCTCCTTCTGATAAAAAAGAGGCCTCTGCCACATCTTTCTGTGGAGCGAATCGCTTTAACGCATATTTAAAATCACATGTTGGTAAAGTAACCTCGAATACTTCACCAAACCCTCCACCACCAATTCTTTTTATAACATTGAATTCATAACTTGCATGTCTATAAACTTCCAAAATTTGTACTCCTCCATTTAAATACATTATGAATATTCAATAACTATCAAAGTTAATTTATTTCAAAGAGATCAGTATCATCAAGCAATGCTAGAAGTTCCTTCCTTGAGCCTTCTGTAATAATATTTTTTGCGACTTATAACATATAGCATGTAATTACTTTTGTTAGGAATAGCAAGCTGGCTTTTAAATATTTTTAAAGTTTTGATATTTATCAAAAAATATTTTAATGTATAAAGCAGGTATAGTGCAACAAGCCTAAGCCCATTGCACCTATATTCTAATTACTTCGCCAAGAAATCCTTAACCAACACCACCAGACGCTCCACAATCTCATCCGCATCAGCTTGGCTCAAGTTAAGTGGTGGCAATAGACGAATCACATTGTCCGCAGTGACGTTAATAATCAAATGCTGTTCATCACGCGCACGCGCAACCAACTCGCTACAAGCACGTGGCAATTCAATGCCTAACATCATGCCAAAACCACGTACAGTAATGCCGAGCCCAGCAAATTCTTGATTAAGAAGGTCTTTCAAATAGCCACCCACTTTTGCAGCGTTTTCGATAGCCTGTTCTTTTTGAATACTATCGATTACTGCATAAACTGTACGGCAGGCAAGCGGTGTACCGCCAAACGTCGAACCATGATTACCTGCGCCGAACAAGTCAGATGCTTTATCACGCACCAAACATGCACCAACAGGGAAGCCGTTACCTAGACCTTTTGCAGTGGTTAGGACATCTGGTTTGATTGCAGTGTGTTGATACGCAAAGTATTTACCTGTACGTCCGTTGCCTGTTTGGATTTCATCGAGCATGAGCAACCAATCATGTTGATCACATAGCGCACGAAGTTGTTCGAGGTAAACAAAGCCTTGTGGTGCGGTGTTTACACCGCCTTCACCTTGAATTGGCTCAACCAAGATCGCCACGATGTCATCGTGAGCTTTTGCCAATGTTTCAATTGCAGCCACATCACCAAATGGAACGCGCAAGAAACCTTCAACGAGAGGGTAGAAGCCTTTTTGGACTTTTTCATTACCTGTCGCAGAGAGTGTTGCCAGCGTACGACCATGAAAAGATTTTTCCATGACGATAATTTTGGGGGTGGTAATGCCTTTTTTGTAAGCGCTCATGCGCGCAAGTTTGATCGCAGCTTCATTTGCTTCAGCACCGCTGTTAGCAAAGAAACAGCGCTCCATGCCACCAACTTGGCAGAGCAACCGACCAGCTTCTTCTTGCCACGGAATTTGGAATAAATTACTGGTGTGAACCAGTGTCGATGTTTGTTCAATCATGGCGGCAGTGACCGCAGGATGACAATGTCCTAAACCACACACAGCAATACCAGTCAACGCATCAAGGTAAGCAGTACCATCTTGTGTATATAAATAAGTACCTTGGCCTCGTACAAACGCAATCGGTTGACGCGCATAGGTCGGCATCAAGAAACTGGCTTGGTCATTCGATGGAATGACTGGTGTGGGAGTGAGAGTTGAGTTCATGGCAGATTCCCGACTAGACCAAAGTATGGTGTTACTAAAAATGGATTTGTAAAAATGAGTTGTTATGTTAACAAATTATGCAGTTAATAATGTTAAATCCATGTGGATTTTATCGTGTAGGTATTGAGATGAGATCTTGTGAACGATCCGTCAAAAAAGACACATGCAATCATTACGCTTTTTTGTCTATCAGCGGTATAATCAGCACATATTCTTATTTTTGAATCAGGTCATCATCATGTCAGATGTTCAAGCCAATGCAACAGAAACCTTGATCCGCGAGCAAATTGCAAAGCACCCTGTGCTTTTGTATATGAAAGGCACACCACAATTTCCACAATGTGGTTTTTCTGCGCGTACGGTCGAGGCGTTGAGCCAAATTGGTCGTCCTTTTGCATTCGTTAATATTTTGGAAAATCCAGATATTCGTGCAACGTTGCCACGTATTGCTAATTGGCCAACATTTCCACAACTTTGGGTCAACGGTGAGTTGATTGGCGGCTGTGATATTGTCACCGATATGTTCCGTAATGGTGAACTGAAACCGTTGATCGAAGAGTTCAGCCCAGCACCATCGGCATAATTAATGTTGTTTAATTAAGTTGTTCTGTCTTTAAAAAGAGCCGTTAGTCGGCTCTTTTTCATTTTTAGATCATTAGTTCTCGAAGTGAGGTGAATTTAATTCAATATGAAGTGTTATAATCTTCAGTAGTATTATGATTAAGATAACTTATCAGTTTTTTAATCTAGTGATTGGTCTGTAAGAAATAAAAAATAGTTTATGCAACGAAAAAAATAAGTGGGCGCTGGGCTAAGGATTAATAATGACATGCGCAAAGAATCTATTGAGCTCAATAGAATGAATACCGAATCTTTGGATTATGGTCATGATGATCATCTGGAGAGAGGACTTTATGTAGAAGAAGATCCGATAGAACAAGAAATTCGTGCGGTATTGCGCTCTAGGTATTGGTTGTTACGTTTTCCAGCACATTTAGAGTCATCTTTTTCAGCTCAGTATATTCCACGCGCGATTCAGCTTTTTCATTTTCGGTCGCCACTGCTATTTTTATTATTTTTAGTTGAAAATTTTGAAATTTATCAACTTTTGCCAAAAAATATAACGACGTATTTCTATAGTATGAATGCGTGGACTGGGGTTGTTATTTTACTCTCATCGGTACTTTCTTATTTCCCTGCAATGAATCGATGGTATGAGTGGTATATCGGCATCGGTGGTATTGTTGCGATTGCGATGTGTTCTGCTACGGCAAATATGGGAGGTGGAGATTCTGTTATTTTGACGTATGCAGGGATTATGTATATCGTTATTGTGCTGTATAGCTTTGTTTGTTTGCGGTTTTATGCGGCGATGATTGTGGGGTGGGCTGGCGGTATTTGCGGTATTATTTTGGCATATATTTTGGGTCAGCATATTAATTGGGAACTGTGGAATCTGACGTATACCATGACGAGCCTTTTGGGGATGTGTCTTGCGTATGCTTTAGATCGACAAGAGCGAACGAATTTTTTACAAGCATGTTTGCTTAGACATTCTGTGGATAAAGGTCAGCGCTTAGCGCAGCAATTGAATAAATTATCTCGACAAGATGGGCTTACTGGGCTTGCAAATCGTCGTCACCTCGATGAGGTCATGAATCATGAGTGGAATCGTGCATTACGCCAGCAGCATCCATTAACCTTGATGATTATTGATGTCGATTTTTTTAAATTCTATAACGACAAATTGGGTCATATCGCTGGCGACGAATGCTTAAAACAGATCGCAGGATTAATTGCAGGTTTGGCTAAACGTAGTGGTGAGCTTGCAGCGCGTTATGGCGGTGAGGAGTTTGTTTTATTGTTTCCAAGTATGGATGAGCACGGCGCTGAGCAGCAAGCTAAACGTTTGATGAATGCGATTGAAAAACTAGCGCTTCCTAATCCAGATGAGCATCGTCCTGTTGTGACCATTAGTGTGGGTGTTGCTGTGGCTGAACCGACTGAGGTGACTTGTGTTGAGCAGCTATTACGACAAGCTGATGCTGCGTTGTATAAAGCGAAGGCGAATGGACGTAATCGATATGAGTTTTTTGATGATGCTATGCGTGAGCATAATGTGCAGTATATGGATTCCTAACCATTACTTCTAGTTATACAAAATGCTGCCCACTGAGCAGAGTCGAAGGATGTGACACTGTTATTCGTAGTTATTCGCATGTTTCGACTCCGCTACGAGCTATATGTTTTGTGAGTGATAATCGTATTATTCCCCAGCCCATGCAATTTGCGATTCTTCATCGTTATTATCTTCGGGATCACGTCTAGGTACTCTTTTGATTTTCGGAGGCTTGGTTTTTTCGTCCTTTACTTTTTCATCGGTAGCTTTTTCCTCTTTAGAAGGATTAGTGGCTACTTTTTCAGATTTTTCAGAAGTTGGCTTTTTCTTCGGAGTAGGCTTGTCCTTATCCGTAGATGAGTCATCAGCTTTGCCAGTTTTAGCATTAGTTTTGCTTTTGGCTTTGTCTGATTTCTTCTTTTTCGGGGTCTCGTTTTTGCGATCACCTTCTTCAAGTTGTTGCCAATGTTTCAGTTGATTCATGACTTCGCCAAAAATCGTATTTTTTTCATAACGACCTTTCGGGTTCATAATGCCCGCAGGACGTTTCATGAGTAACGAGAGTGCTTCTTCAACAGTCCGCACTGCATAAAGGTGGAATTTTCCTTCACGAACTGCATCAATCACGTCTTGGCGTAGCATCAGGTGTTGGACATTTTGAATCGGTAAAATGACCCCTTGCTTGCCGTTTAGACCTTGTAGTTGACAAGCGTCAAAGAAACCTTCGATTTTTGGATTAATACCGCCAATTGGTTGTACGACACCAAGTTGGTTCATCGAACCAGTGATTGCCCACGATTGGTCAATTGGAATTTGGCTAATTGATGAAATCAGTGCGCAAAGTTCGGCGAGCGTTGCACTATCGCCATCGATTTCTCCATAGCTTTGCTCGAAGGCAAGGGCAGCGGAGAAGTGAATGGGCTGAGTTCGTCCAAAATGAGCACGTAAGAAGCTCGACATGATCAATATGCCTTTGGCATGTAGCGAACCACCAAGTTCAACACTGCGCTCAATATCAAGAATTTCGCCATTACCTTGATAGACTGTAGCGGTCAATCTGGCGGGTAGACCAAATTCACTGTCGGCGTAGTGAACGACGGTGAGTGCATTGATTTGTCCAATGCGGAATCCTTCTGTTTCGATGAGCTGTGTACCGCGTGACAAATCTTCCCAGTACAATTCACGCAAATGCCCGAGTCGATAAAGGCGCGCTGCTAATGTTGCTTCAATATGTTTTGCAGTAACTTGGCGATCATTTTGCTGCAAGGCGACTGTGCTGGCTTCGCGAAGTAAGTCACCTAAGGTTGCCGCATGTAGCGAGAGCGATGACTGATCTTCTGCTTGACGGCTAGAATCAGTGAGTAGCGCAGCAAGTGCCGAACGATCAAAAGGCAGCAGTTTGTCTTTATTGACATAATCGGCGATAAGGCGGACGTAGGCTTCTTCATTTTCTACAGTACGGCTGAGGGTATTGGTGAAGTCAGCACGGATTTTAAACAGGGAGTTAAGTTCAGGCTCAAACTCAAGAAGCTCATAATAAATATTCGGCTCACCCAGTAAAACGACTTTAACCGATAACGGTAAGGAGTCGGGCTCTAGGGAAATACTGCCTGTGAGTGTCAGCATGTGCTCAAGTGAAGACAGCTTGAGTTGCCCAGAGCGCAATGCGCGTTTAAGTCCTTGCCAAGCGTAAGGTTGTTCAAGAAGTTGGTCCGCTTCTAAGAGTAAGAATCCGCCGTTTGCACGATGTAAAGCACCTGAGCGAATCAGGGTGAAGTCGGTGGTGATTGTCCCCATCTGTGTGAGTTGCTCGACGTGTCCGAGCAGATTGTAATGCGTCGGTAGGTCTTCAAAAATCACAGGTGCACCAGAATTTGGTTTATGTGTGACCACGACATTGACTTGATAGCGTTGAGGCACGCGATCAAAAATTCCTGGTAGGAAGTCATCTTCTTCTTGTTCTAAGATGAGTTCGACATGCTCAACGATATCTGTTGCGTAATCTTTGAGATATTCAGCAATGCCATTGACGTGTTCAAAGCGTTGCCCAACTTGAGTGACTCTAGGCAGAACAATATCACTGGCAATTTGTGCATTTAAGCGTGCAACTTGGTTGCGTGTTTGTTCTTCGATGCGTCCAAGTCGTGCGCCGAGACGATGTAGTTTTTTGTCCATTGAACGAACATTTTGATTGATCTTGGCACGTTCGGCAGGCGCGAGTGCGGCGAGTTCATTTTCATCCAGTTCTTTGCTGGTAATGGTCTGAGTCGCTGCATTTGGATCTTCAACAGGGTGTTGCTTGACCGGTACAAAACGATGTTCTTCGTTGCGCGAAACGAGTTTGAGGGCGAGTGCTTCGCCTTCTTGTGTCAGTGCTTGCAGGGCTTGTTGTTGAGCTGTACCTGCGCTGTGACGGATATTTTCAATACGGGTGTGATAACTGTCGGCCGCAAATGTTTTTTCTAATTGATCAAAAATAGTATTCCACAGTTGATGGATGATTTTTTTGAGTTTAGGTGCTTCACTGGGTGGCAGTTCCAGCGCAATTGGTTGGCGTGGGTTAGCGAAATTATTGACGTAAACCCAGTCGCTTGGTGTTGGCATTTCTGCGGCTTGCACAGCAAGCATACGCTTGAGCATGGTGCGTTTACCGAGCCCGCTAGTGCCTACGGCAAAAATATTATAACCATCGAAGGGTAACGATAACGCAGTTTCTACTGCAGCTCGTGCACGATGCTGACCTAAGAAATCATTGAGTGGTTTAATCCGACGTGTACTTGGTGGAAGTTCGGTCAGATTAGCGGTGCGTCTCAGTTGTTCAACTTTGAGGAAGCCACTTTCAGGTAGTGTTGTTTTAATTGGCACTGCTTTTTGAATTACAGGTGTGTGTGTTTCAAGTACTTTGTTCATACTGTTTTTTTGAATTGGACTCGTTTGATGTGTTGTCGATCGAGTTGGTGTTGATTGTGGTTGTGTCGATTGGATCTGTGTTGACGTAATCGATTTAGTTTTTTTTGGCTGAGGTGCAGGAGCGTGTTCCTGCATGATCGTGCTGGATTCACTGAGTTGATTGTCAGTAGGCTTACTATTGATGTTATCCATCAATCGATGGTTAGTGTTACTGTCGTGTGCGTTGTCGGCAATATCTAGATTGTCAGTGACTGAGTGTTTACTGTCCATAGTGCCGTCCGTCGTCATGTGCGTTGTAAGGTCAATGTATCTATTTTCATGAAGGCGAATTCAAGAGTTTGAGTTGCATCTGTATACACTCTTATAGACGATATTGTGCCATGTATCACGGTATGCTGTGAATTGAATTTATGGTTTGAATTTGTTTTTTAGTGTGCCTAATCAATCAGTGCAGGATCATCAAATTGCCGAGATTTAATGAGCTCAAAAAGTTCTGTCATTTGGTTGACTGGTTCAGCGATGGATAGGAAACGAATGCGCCCATATGCAATGACTTGTAGACCGTAGCGGCAAGCCTGAATCACGTGACCTTGTATGCCTTGCTGGATCAGATCATCGTTGAGTTGCTGCCGATCAGTTGGAGTTAATTCAAACAAATCTGGCGAAATTCGATCCACCCATAGAGGTTTATCGATGCCTGAGATAAGACGGAATTGTACGGAGTCTAATATCCAAAAATGATAATCCGCAGATTCATCAAAGCGATCCAATTCAGGATGAAGTAGGTAAAAAGATTCTTTTAATTGGTTTGAATCAAATGATAGGAGATCCAACGGACGCATTCGCCCAAGTACAGATAACCGAGTTGCCGCTTGCCAGTTATCCTCTAAATCGTCGTGCAGTTGCAATGATACGCGAGGATCAATGAGGATATTCCTGCTATGAGGAGCGGTCTCAGCAAGAAGAGTAATGATCTCTCCTTGAGCAGTGATGCTGACAGGAATCACAGCGGTAAATGGAAACCCTGGAACACTGGTGGATTGGCTTGCCATCACGGCTTGGCGACAGGACATGAGTGCACGTGTAGCCAGCGCATTAATTGACATTCTGTCATGCTCCAAAAATTCTTCACAATAAAACATTGCACAACTATTCTGGCAAAAACAACTTGATACCGCTACTCTTGTCGCATTCTATGAAAACAGCGGTTGTACATGATGGCGAGTCAGCAAGTTTCAGCAGAGCATTCTTCAAACAATACTTCACAAGCAGGTTTCTGGAAAAGAGTTCTGATTTGTACTGTTATTGGTTTTTCGTCTGGGTTGCCTTTATTTGTCTTTTTGAATCTGATTCCAGCGTGGGTGGATGCCTATCATTTAGATATCAAGACTATTGGGTTGCTGACGTTGTTGCAAATCCCGTATGTATTTAAGCCAGTTTGGGCACCTTTTCTCGATTTTTTTCAGTTTAGACAATATGGGCGTCGTCGGACTTGGCTGGTTATTTTACCAGTATTACTGCTGATCGCATTAGGTATGTTAGGCACATTACGACCAGATAACGAGTTGCCATTAATTAGCTTGATTGGCATTGTGATCAGTTTTTTGAGTGCATCGCTGGATATTGTGATAGATGCTTATCGTCGTGAAATTTTGCCTGATCATGAGCTAGGTTTAGGCAATACCATTCATGTCAATGCTTATAAATTAGCGGGGCTTGTGCCTGGTAGTCTTGCATTTATTTTGGCGGATCATTTGCCGTGGAATGTCGTGTTCTGGATCGTCGCGTTATTTATGTTGCCTTGTGTGATTTTAGCAATGGTGGTGCGTGAACCACAATTACGTCAGATTCCACCGCGTACATTGACTGCGGCTTTTGTTGAACCCCTTACAGAATTTTTTAATCGTAAAGGAATCAAAGCGGGTATTGCGCTGATTGCTTTTATTTTCTTCTACAAGCTTGGTGATTCACTGGCGACTTCATTGGCAACTAAGTTTTATCTCGATATGGGATATACCAAGACTGAAATCGGTGCGGTGGCAAAAGTTGCTGTCTTATGGGGTGGATTGCTTGGTGGTTTTGTCGGTGGTTTTGCGATGTTAAAGCTCTCTATTCATCGGGCTTTATGGCTCTTTGGCGTAGCACAAATGCTTGTTATTCCTTTGTTTGCATGGCTATCTATGCAAACAGGTCAAAGCTTATTTGCGCTAGGTGGAGTCGTGAGTGCAGAAGCATTTGCAGTTGGACTTGGAACTGCGGCATTTGTGGCATTTATTGCGATGAGTACCAACCCTGCATATACAGCGTTTCAGTTGGCATTGCTTACATCATTGGCTTCATTACCACGGACGGTCGTCAATAGTTATGCGGGTTATATGGTTGATTTTATGGGTGGTTATACTGGGTTCTTTTGGTTGTGTACGTTGCTCGCATTACCGGGAATGTTGATGTTGCCATGGGTTGCGCCGTGGAATGAAAAAGGAGATGCGAAATGAGATTGTTACATGTAATGCTTCGAGTTGGGGATTTGAAGCGATCAATTGAGTTCTATACTGAAGTGTTGGGAATGACTTTATTACGTCAGAATGATTATCCAGAAGGTCGATTTACTTTAGCCTTTTTAGGTTATGGTACAGAAGATCAGAATACTGTTTTGGAGCTGACACATAACTGGGATACAACAAGTTATGACATTGGTGCTGGCTATGGTCATATCGCGCTGGCTGTGCCGAATGCCTATGCGGCATGTGACGAAATTCGTGCAAGGGGCGGACGCGTGGTTCGTGAAGCTGGACCAATGAAACACGGTAATACTGTGATCGCCTTTGTCGAAGATCCAGACGGATATAAGATTGAGTTAATTGAGCGAGATTAATTGCCGTTGATAATCAATAACTGAGAATAAAAAAGGGTTTTATGATATTCATAAAACCCTTTTTTATTAATGCGAATTATTGGGCAGGCGGTGCGGCTGGAGCAGGGGCTGCTGCAGGAGGAGCCATCGCTGCATCATGTTGCGCTTTAGCGGCTGCAGCAGCTTTGGCTTTGTTGTGCTTAGCCAGTTCATGACCTGCGATACAACCACCGATTGCACCAACGACAGCATGGTGATGTGCATAGTGCCCAGCGACAGCACCCGCTGCACCGCCACTCAGACAACCAATTGCATTTGCACTCTGTCCAGCAAAGAGTACGCTACTTGCAACAACTAAACTCAAGAGACTTTTTTTCATCATTCTTTCCTTGAAAGCGTAGTGAGGGTGGCTCGATTATGTGCCGCGTTATATGGGATGTCTATATGGTTGTTATGGAGTTTCGTTAAGGGCTAAAGAGTTTAATGTGAGGGTTGTTAGCTTTTTCGATTTGCGCGCTCAATTGCATTGAGCTGATCTAAAGAAAATTGAGTAGATCGAAGAATACTTAGAATGAGGTCTGTTTTTCCATCAATATAGCTGGTTATGTCATTAGGAAAATCATTTGCGAGTTGTTTTTTTAGATTGCCGTATTCTCTTGCGATTTCTGGATGTTCCCGTAAATAGTCTCGGACAGCTAATTGATTTGCCAGACCAAGGCTATGTTGTGGGCATAAATATAAATGATGAGTAGGTAGCTGACTTGGGCTAATGAAAGCTTCTCTACCTTCAATACCTAGATTGCCGCGATGTATATAACCAAGAGTTGCCAGACGATTAATGGATATTGGAATATCTTCATTTGTGGGAACAATCACACTTATATCAATAATAGGCTTTGCCGCTAAACCTACGACAGATGTACTCCCAACATGTTCAATAGCTAGTGCAATATCTCTTAAAACAGACCATATCTCAGTGCGTAATAGCTCGAAGACTCTCGGCCAATCAGGATCATAATCAATCACGACTATTTTTTGCATAATGATCTAACTTGGTCTTTGATTAACAGTATCTACAGGTAATTAAAAATCAATAAATGTCCTTAATAAAAAAGCCTTTCCAAAGTATTCAAACTCAGGAAAGGCCTAGTTTAATCAAGTGATTATTACACTAGTACGATTAAACGAGCAGCGCACTCACACGTTTTACATACGCAGCTGGATCTTCTGGTAGCCCACCTTCGGCAAGTAATGCTTGATCAAAGATGATATGTGCGAGATCGTCGAAGTGGGTTGTGCCTTCGAGTTTCTTAACTAAAGCGTGTTCTGGATTGATTTCCAAAATTGGTTTGATTTCTGGTGCTTGTTGTCCCATTTGCTTGAGCATACGCGCTAGTTGACTAGACATATCACCATCTGCACCGACTAGGCATGCAGGACTATCCACCAAGCGAGTCGTGACGCGGACTTCTTTTGCTTTGTCTTTCAAAGTTTCAGTCAGTTTTTCGAGCAAAGGTTTGAATGTTTCAGCCGCTTGTTCAGCGGCTTTCTTTTCATCTTCATCTTGCAGTTTACCGAGGTCAACCGCACCTTTAGCAACGCTTTGCAGTGAAGTGCCATCAAACTCTTGCAGGAAGTTCAGCGCCCATTCATCGACACGGTCAGTCATGAGCAATACTTCAATGCCTTTCTTTTTGAACAACTCAAGTTGCGGGCTGTTTTTAGCAGCGGCTAAGGTTTCAGCAGTGATGTAGTAAATTGCATCTTGCTCAGGCTTCATGCGTGCTTTGTAATCAGCAAATGAGATGCTGACAGTATCGCTCGTTGTTGAAGCGAAGCGGAGCAATTTGGCGATCTTGTCTTTGTTGGCAAAATCTTCGCCCAAACCTTCTTTGATGACTGCGCCAAATTCAGTGTAGAACTTGGTATATTTTTCTTGATCAGCAGCTTCAGTGCTTGAAGATAGATTTTCGAGCATGGTGAGCACGCGGCGTGTATTACCTTCACGAATGGCTTTCACATCGCGGCTTTCTTGTAAAAGCTCACGACTGACGTTGAGTGGTAAATCAGCACTGTCGATCACGCCTTTGATGAAGCGCAAATACATTGGCATCAAGCTTTCAGCTTCATCCATGATGAACACACGTTTGACGTATAGTTTGATGCCTGCTTTTGCTTCACGGGTAAATAAGTCGTGTGATGCTTTTGCGGGTACGTAGAGCAGTTGGGTGTATTCAGTGCTGCCTTCGACGCGGTTATGGCTCCAGCTTAGTGGTGCTTCCTGATCACGGCTGAGTTGTTTGTAGAACTCAATGTATTGTTCTTCGGTGATGTCTTTTTTGCTGCGAGTCCACAGTGCGCTGGCAGAGTTAATGGTTTCCCATTCGTCGGTCATCACCATTTGACCAGCTTCACCTTCTTCTTTGCCTTCTTGCCAGATTTCTTTTTGCATCAGAATTGGTAGGCTGATGTGATCAGAATATTTATTAATAATATTCTTGAGTTTCCAGCCATTCAGATAGTCTAATGAATCCTCACGGAGATGCAGGATAATGCTGGTTCCGCGTGCTGCGCGTTCGATAGTTTCAACTTCAAAGTCGCCAGTACCGCCGCTTACCCAGCGTACACCTTCATTGGTTGGTAAGCCTGCACGACGTGATTCAACAGTAATTTTATCGGCAACGATAAAGCCAGAATAAAAACCTACACCAAACTGACCAATCAGTTGTGCGTCAGACTTTTGGTCACCGCTGAGTTTACTGACGAAATCACGTGTACCTGATTTTGCAATGGTTCCGAGATTATCAATCGCTTCTTGTTGGCTTAGACCAATACCATTATCAGTGATCGTAATCGTTTTCGCGTCTTTATCAAATCCAACACGAACAGAAAGATTTGGCGCATCTTCAAAGAGTGCAGCATTGTTAATGCCTTCAAAACGCAATTTGTCACAAGCGTCAGATGCGTTGGATACGAGTTCGCGCAGGAAAATTTCTGGATTTGAGTAGAGAGAGTGTGTCACTAAGTGAAGTAGTTGTGCGACTTCGGCTTGGAAGCTATAGCTTTTGCTATTCGGTTTTTCAGTAGTAGCTGTCATTGATTAACCTCTTAATTTTTCAGTTGACGTAAGTGTCTTGCTCATTGATTTCACTGAAATTGCTTCATGCAATTTTTGAAGTATTCATAGACAAGACAAAATTTTAGATGGTTATAAAATGGGGTTGGATATGATGTTTTCAAGCGAGAAATTTGATAATCAAATCTTTGTAGGGGCGAGTTCTAAACTCGTCCTATGGATTGAGAGTTTTTAGTATTCAATAGGGCAGGTTTAGAACCTGCCTCTACGAAGACTGTGTTTGAAAACATATTCAAAATCAAATAAAAAAAGCCTTCGTCTAGAAAAATCCCGACGAAGGCTCTTGGAAAAACGGTCTGATTTAAACGATAGAATCGTTCAGTCCCGAATTACCCTTGTTGAATACCTGCAACTAGCCATTTACGGTCTGTACTACCAATCGGTTGTACAAAATGCCATGTTTCGCTGAACGGTACTGGTGCAGAGTTCAGATCTTCACTGACTGTCCCGCTATACAGAACGCTCGTGACGTATTGACCATTTTCTTGCGCACTATCGACAATTTGCGCATTCAGCGTTGGAAACTCTGCTGTGTCGTGGTTGTTGGCAATGTCTGACTGAATCGCGTTGAACATCTCAGGTGTAAAGTAGCGACGTAATTCGTCCAGATTACTTGCACTATTCATGGTTTGCATGTGCAAGAAAGTTGCGCGTGCTTGACGAAGGAATGCTGCATTCTCAGTGCCGTCTGGGAGAGTTTGACCATTACTTGTAAATGGAGAAGCTGCGCCAAAACCTGCATTAGGCGCACTCGAACCACCACCCACAGGTTGACCAAAAATATTGGTATTGCTGCCTGATGGTTGAGCGTTGTTATTACCAAAGTTAAATGGACTTGGTGCTGCATTGCTGGTTGCTAGGGTATTTTTCTTGGCCGCAAAACGACGATAAACAAAATAGCCTACGCCCGCTAATACAATGAGCCAGAACCAAGAGAAACCACTTTTTTGTGGTTGAGGCTGGGCAGCTTGTTGGTTCCATGTGCCAGAGCCATTTTCTTGTTGAGCGGCTGTTGGTTGTTGTGTGTTGGCATTTGCCGAACCTGCGTGGCTTAACAATGTTGCGCCAACTGCACCTGCTGCAACGCCTGCTGCAACGCCACCCCATCCTGGTCCACTTTTTTGTGGAGCTTGTTGTGGCGCTGGCGTGTATGGGCGCACAGGGGCACTGTTGTAATTATTGTAGTTGTTTGAACTACCATAGTTTGAATGACCATAAGAGCTTGAGCTCGAACGGCTCATTCCGTGACTGCTACCACCGCCGATACGTTTAGCTTCTGCCAAAGGTGACAAAACAAGCGTTGCCATAATCAGTGAAGAAATGGCGGTGCGCGTACTTGATTTCATGTTCATCATTTTCCTAAAAAGTGATGCAATTTGGGATAAAACAGTGATTCTAAAAACAGTTAATTTAAAATAAAAATACTCGTGTTGCTCTCAAATAATGGGTACGTCATACCTGTTATCAAGAGTCGAATCATTTCAAAGTGTAAAGTGTGACTCAAATAACAAAATCACACGCAGCACAAATTATCATAGAACGATAAAAGTATCGTTGTGATGTGGTTATGATTGGTGCGAGTTTGGCAATTATTTATTGAACGAAGAGAGGGGTGAATCTTTTTGCAGAATCAAAAACTCTCGTGGGAGTCTTAAGATCTAACTTTGTAATGGGAGGAACCGCCTGCCGCGGGTCTCCTTGCGACTGGGCGAAGCAGTGCTTCGCTTTTTCCAGTCTCATGTCTTGGCAAAAGTAAGCCAGACCGTGTCCTTCGCAAAACTCGCCTGCTGGGAGGAGTTCTTAATAAAAAGGTTTATCTAATATACTCGCATTTGAATATGTGCCTCCTGACTCAAACAGTTGCTCAGGACGAGCTAGAGGCAAAACAGAATAATTATTTTTCACTTAAATCAAACGCTGCGCTGAATGCTTCATGTAGACGTCCGACGCTGATAATTTCCATGCCTTCAATCGCCTGTCTTGGTGCATTGCCACGTGGCACGATGGCTTTTTTGAAACCATGTTTCACTGCTTCGCGCAGGCGTTCTTGTCCGTTGGGAACAGGTCTAATTTCACCAGACAAACCAACTTCACCAAATACTACAAGTTCTTGTGGCAATGCTTTACCTTTGATACTGGACGCAACTGCCAGTAAAACCGCGAGGTCTGAACCTGTTTCCAAGACTTTGATTCCGCCGACGACATTGACGAATACATCTTGTCCATTGGTATGAATACCGCCGTGTCGATGCATGACTGCAAGGAGCATTGCTAGACGATTTTGATCAAGCCCTAATGCCACACGACGCGGTGAACCTTGCGTATCATCGACCAAAGCCTGCACTTCGACGAGTAATGGGCGAGTGCCTTCACGACTAATCATGACAATACTGCCCGCAATCGCTTCGTCGTAACGACTGAGGAAAATCGCCGATGGATTGGCAACTTCCCGCAGACCACGATCTGTCATGGCAAACACGCCGAGTTCATTAACCGCACCAAAACGATTTTTCACTGCCCGAATCATGCGAAAGCGTGAGTCTGATTCGCCTTCAAAATACAACACACAATCGACCATGTGTTCGAGTACACGCGGACCTGCTAGTGCTCCTTCTTTGGTGACATGACCGACGATAAATAGGGCCGTGCCTGTCTGTTTGGCGTAGCGTGTGAGGATCGCGGCGGATTCCCGAATTTGCGATACGCCGCCCGGTGCAGATTGCAGTGTTTCTGTGAATAGAGTTTGAATCGAGTCAAGTACAGCAACCACAGGTTTTTCTGCACTGAGTGTTGCGCAAATGGTTTCAACCGAAGTTTCTGCCATGACTTTTAATTGATCCGTGGGTAGCTCCAGACGTTTTGCACGCATCGCGACTTGTGATAAGGATTCTTCGCCTGTGACATAAAGGGCTTTTTCGCCTTGAGCCATATGTGTTGCAGTTTGCAGCAAGATTGTGGATTTCCCAATTCCAGGATCACCACCAATCAGTACAACAGAGCCATTAACGACACCACCGCCAAGTACGCGATCAAATTCGCTAATTCCTGTTGGTAAACGTGATTCACGACTCACCGTGATTTGATCTAGTCTTGTGACGGTTGCGGCTTGTCCAGCGTAACCGCTGTTATTCCCCATACTTCGCGCGCGATGGCTAGTCGTTGGTTCTGGTTTGGCCTCAACCAAGCAATTCCATTCTCCGCAATCACTACATTGACCAGACCATTTCGGATGGTTCGTTCCGCAGTGTTGGCAGATATAAATGGTTTTAACTTTGCTCATAAATGGCTCTGGGTGGATGAGTGCGAATATTGGTAGGCGGATAGCAGTGTATTACATTCTTAATTTAAGAAAAAATATAAAGCGTATCGTATTGTTTAATTATAATTATTTTAGGATAAAAAAAGCCCATCAATAATTTGACAGGCTTTTTTTGTCCTAATGCTTCTTTAATTTAAATTATTGACCAGGATTTCCTACAATTTGTACTGCAGTCGTCACTGGTTTCAATAAGTATAGTCCGTTACCTTGATGTACAATTGAGTGGCAAGGATCCAGATCTAAAACGAAGTCAGTATTTGGTTGTACTGTGAAATTAGTATTGAAGAAAATTTTGTAGCCACTCGTTGCTGAACTTGGTGTAGCTAAAGGCTGTTCAAATGAACTTGTTGGGACTACTGAGTCTACAAGCGTACTACCGTCACTAGGTTTTATGATAAGTCGGATTTGTCGATAATTGCCTTGAGGGATATAAGGTTGTCCTAATTGAGCAAGTACGCCTACAGTTTGTGACAAAATATCTATTTTTGTTGCAGCATTTAATGAAAGAATTTGCCAACCTGCGTCACTATCACTAGCCGTAGAATTCGCATTAACTGCTAATTCCTGAACTGTAACGTAGACATTATCAAATCCACAGTTTGATTCGTTTTCATGACTGTTATCAGCGTATGTATAAGTCGTCAAGGCTAAGATGCTGGCGGTTATTAAGGTACGCTTAATTAATCGTGTTTTCATTATGATCTCCTGAGCGCGTTGACTGGAGTTCCAAACTGCTCAGGTGGGTGTGTTCTTATTTAAATTCAGATGTTTATGTTAGGCATCGAAGAACTTTTAACATTAATAGCTATGTTCACAAGCTAGTAGAACACTGTTGATCTGGTGGGGATGTATCACCACAAGCGCAGGTTGTATAAATATTTTGATACTGATAATAAACGCTGTCAATGAAGTTTTTGATCAATATTTAATCTAAATTTATGTTGTAAACATTGTCAGTCACTTAGAGCGCAGGTTGTTTTTTGTTCAATCTGGGGCGTTATTCATCAAATGATATGTGTCATTGTTGCTGATACGAAGTTATACAAGAGCTGATTGGGATTCTCGAGATAGGTGTTGATGAGATATAGATTTAGTCTATAGCATTCACATTTTACTAAAAATGAAGGATGTGATCTTGGAGTAGAGCCTTAAAAGATAAGTGTCTAAAGCTCTAAATTCTAATCTATATGAGTATTTTCCAATATTTTATTTATAAGTTCATTGGTATGAGTGCCAGAAAACAACACGCAATCATAAGCAACAAGCCTAAGGATATGCGGATAGCATAAGCAAAACCACCTGATTTAAATGATACGACCACTTTTGTAACGGTGTTGCTACTAACCCCTAATATAATCGGGAGTAGTGCTTGTGTAACTGTCAGTTTGTGCGAAGAGACTAATGATGCAAGTGAGGCTGCTGTTGCATGCGCATCAAATATCCCCGTAAATAGTGCGCTTAATATCACACCTTTTTCGCCTAATTTGGCATTGACCGCAGCAGAAACAAAAAGCACAACAGTCATTAAAAGAGCAAAAGATGAGGCTTGGTATAAATTAAATGCTCTGTCTTTATTTGAATGGGGTAGTGCGGATGTTGGAGAAATTTTACGAATATAGTATGCACCGTAAATACAAATGGCGATTGAGCCAAGTATTAAAGGAATAATAAACGGATATAAGATATTCGGCTCGATGACAAACAACACTATCGCCAGCAAAATCAAGGTGGATAGGTTTGATAAAACTCCTCCTGCAACCGTGCTATTAAACAGTTCAGGTTCTTGTTTTGATTTAAGTCCCATCGTGTATGTCGTTGCAGTACTTGAAATAAACCCACTGATAAAACCAGCGAATGCCAATCCATAACGCACACCAATCACACGCTGAGCCACATAACCGATTGCATTAATCGTCATCATGACAACCATAATCATCACAATCGAATGGGGATTAATGGCGTTGAATGGTCCTATTGCCTGATTCGGTGCCAGAGGAACGGCAATACAAACTACCCCTAAAAAAATAATCGCGTCATGGAGTTCTTGTTCTGATAAAACGCCTTTAATAAATGTATGAAGCTGGGTTTTGAATGAGAGTAGCCCTGTAGTAATGATTGCAATACACGCTGTGAGTAATGGCGCATGAATCGCAAATCCACCTAAGAGTACTGTTAAAATTAACGTTGCTTCGGTAGTTAAGCCTGAGTCTGTTTTTGACGTGCGAATATAAGACAAAGCGGTTAAACCGCCCATGACCAAAAGGACAACACTGAGTAAAAATAAATTGCTCGGTGCGGTTTGTTGATCCGCCATTAAAATACTAAGAGCACCAATTAAAGCCGCTATCGTAAATGTTCTGACGCCGAGCGCATGATCTGATGAGGGTTGTTGGTGTCGTTCACGTTCAGTCCCGATCAATAAACCAATACCGAAGGCAACTGATAGACCAATAAGTATGTGTGGTGAAATATTATAATCGTTAAACATATGAATGCCTTAGTTAGGCTAAAAATAGTCTTGGTCTCTCATGCCATGTATCTATGAGTAGACTACATCGTAGTGGATTGTCTTATATTTATCCATCAAATCCATAGACATTTAAGGCGTTGCTTGAGTGATGGATAGTGGTTCATCCACAGAACATTTTAATAAGCCGAATGTATCAATGAGTCCTTTTCTTAAAAGATTGAGAGCTTTTATTTTTTCATCAATTTGCTCAATTTTGTTTTTCAATAATGCTTCTAAATCTGTGCGATTCAATTGTCCGTGTAATAGTTCTGGAATCACTTCTTTGATTTCGCGTAAGGAGAAGCCGAGAGTTTGTGCGCGTCTAATAAATTCGACACGTCTAATATCTTCTTGTTGATAAAAACGATATCCGTTGTCTTTGCGGAGAGGTATTCCAAGCAGCCCTTGTTTTTCATAATAACGAATCGCGTCTGTTGTGGTTTGAGCGGCTTTTGCTAATTCGCTGATATTCATATTTATGCCTTTAGAAAAAAGTGAAAAAGCGACTTGACCTTGGTCTATACACCAGAGTTTAAGGTGAATTCTTCAGTGTAAATCGTAAAAACGCAATTTTATTTATTCATGAAGGTAGTAAGAATTATGAACATTCAATATCGCAAAATTGTTCGTGCCTCAGCAATCTATGATTTTGTCGTGACTGCGCCGTTTGTCACGCCTTGGTCATTTGCAATCGTACATGGCATTTTGAGTAAGATTTCACCGACTCCAGCATTTGAGCCTACACATCTATTGTTTGTAAATTTGTTTGGTTCGATTGTGATTGTCTGGTCAATTTTAAGAATACGAAATCCGCAGCCTATTTATGGTTTCTATGATTCTATTGGTCGAGCGCTATTTTCAACATGGTTTCTCTATTATTTGGTTTTGTATCACATTAATCCGATCACATGGATTTTTGCTGTATTTGAAATTTTATGGTTTATTGTTCAATTCTATGGTTTTTTCAAAATTCCAGCAGAGTATCGACCTTCGATTTAGGAGGATTATGAGATTGTTTCTATGCTATTAGAAACAGCAAGCAATAAAAAAGCCTAGGATTAAGATCTCTAGGCTTTTTTGTAAGTTCTGCTTAAGCTAACTTACTAGAATTTGGCGTCCCCACGGGGATTCGAACCCCGGTACTCACCGTGAAAGGGTGATGTCCTAGGCCTCTAGACGATGGGGACTAAAGGCAACTCATGTAACAGGCGCGTATTTTAGAGATATACGGCGAGAAGTCAAGTTAATAGTGATCAGGATGTGACCATTTAATGAAAAAGTTAAAAAATAGTGATAATTCATCTGAAACTTAGCGTAATTTGAGTAGAAATGCATTAGTTTGGAGTCAGCAAGTTGAGTTTGGTTTAGAACGATAAGAGAGTGTGAGATGCATCAAAGAGAACTGAATGATCAGGCATTGATGACGCTGATTCGCAAAGTAGATAGCCATAAAGGTAGTTACGGCAGTGTGGCGGTCGTTGGCGGTAATGTGGGGATGTTGGGTGCGGCATTGTTAAGTGGTCGAGCAGCATTGGCGATAGGGACTGGCAAGGTTTGGATTCATGCATTAGATCAACGTTTGTCGGTAGATCCGTTTGCGCCTGAACTCATGATTAGATCAGCAGGGGGTGATTTGACAGATGCAACTGCTTTGGCGATTGGCACTGGTATGGGGCAAGATCAATTAGCGCATACAGCCCTTGAGCATGCTCTGACGTATGCAAATAAACCTAGTGTTTATGATGCTGATGCACTCAACATGATCGCTGTGAGTGAGGATTACCGTCAAAAGATAGCTGCTCGTGAGTTGATGGCAATTTTGACGCCACATCCAGCAGAAGCAGGTCGATTACTTGGATGTGGTACTGAGGAGGTGCAGCGTGATCGATTAAATGCTGCGTATAGAATTGCTGAGCGGTATAACAGTATCACTGTGCTCAAGGGCTATCATACGGTGGTGATGCATCCAAATGGTGGCTATTTAATTAATCGAACAGGTGGTCCAGAGCTGGCTGTCGCAGGTCAGGGTGATGTACTTACGGGTATCATTTCGGCACTGCTTGCACAACGTTTTAGTGCGTTTGATGCGGCATCGTGGGGTGCGCATCTGCATGGATTAGCTGGAAATTTATACACCAAGAAAATGCAGGGTTCGATTGGTTTGACGGCGAGTGTTGCGGTGACTTTAGTGAGTCAAATGCTGAATCAATTGTTGGTGGATAAATCAAAGCAGGCGTTGAGTAAGCGGGTTCTGCATTGAGCCAGATTGATTCTTAGACATTCCGCATTTTTCGATAAGCTCAACGCGTCATAGCTACAAGAATATTGAGCCTGTCGAAATGTGGAGGAAAGCAAGCAAAATTTGTTTTATCAATAAAATATAAAACGACCTAAGGATTCTCAATTTTATCCATCATCACATCTGCAGGTAGTTTGTGAATAATCGCACGGAGATGTTGGTAAAACTCTTTAGACTCTTGATCGACAAGGATGTCGGCAGCGATTAATGGTCTTGCTAGAGATAGTCCTTCAAGGGTGCGACAACGGCTGAGCGCGACATAAGTTTGCCCCGTTTCAAATGCGCCTTGACCTAGGTTGATGTGGACTTTTTCGAGTGTGCGACCTTGGCTTTTATGAATGGTCATTGCCCAAGCCAAAACTAGCGGAAACTGAATAAAACTGCCTGTTTCGTATCGCTCTAGTTCTTCGTCAATCATGCCCCAGCGATATTGATATTCCAGCCATTCATCGCGTTCTACTTCGACATTTTTGTGTGAACCAGCCATTTTGATGGTGATCTTTTCTTCACCCATTTTGACCACAGTACCGACTGAACCGTTAATCCAACGACGATTCATATCGTTTTTGGTAAACATCACTTGTGCGCCAACTTTTAATACCAGTTCCATTGGCGAGGGGAGTCGGTCAGCTTTGAATTGTCCTGTGAGTTTGCCTTGATAAGTTTTTACTGTTGAATCGAGCTTGTCGAGTTCGCGTGTATTTCGGCTCTCAACTTCACTATTGCGTGGTGAAAGCCAGACTGCGTCTATTGGTGGTGTATCGGTAATCGTGCAGCCTTCATTCAGATAGCGGAGCGATTCCTCAATATCCACACGTTCTCGAATTTTTGTCAGAATATCAACAAATAACTGATCCGATTGGCGAAATGTCTTTTTGAGTTCAATAGCGTAATAGGCTGTATTACGTAAACAGCGCGCTTTAAAGAATTTGGATGAACCATAAATTTGATCAAATAATGGTTTAGATGCCTCACTCACGACTGGGGGGAGTTGAAAAAGATCCCCGACCATGATGACCGTCATCCCGCCAAATGCGCTATTGCCGTCGCGATTTTGCCGTAAAAATGCACTGACACCATCTAACAAATTTGCGGTTACCATTGATACTTCATCGATGATGAGTAGTTTAGCTTCTTTAATGTCATTGCGATGAGGCGCGTGTTTGATGTCTTTTTTGACAATCCAAGCAGGTGGCAATTGGCACAGGGAGTGAAGGGTTTTTCCTTCGATATTGATCGCTGCCATGGCTGTTGGCGCGCTAAGTAAGGCTGTGCCTTTGAACTGTTTCATCAGCCATTTAATGAAGGTACTTTTGCCTGTCCCAGCACCGCCAGTCACAAAGATTAAGGGGAATTTTTGTTCGACGAGTTTTTTAATCAGTAAGTATTCAGGAAGTACATCAATGTTATTCAGTTCAGCCGATTGCAGGTGTTCCCGAATCGGCATTGCTCGATCTTTGCTGTAAGTCAGCTCAAGTCCGTCTGTTGGGTCGCGGTCACTATTTAAAATGCCATTAAAGATAAAGCCTGCTTCGGCAGTCAGTGCCATTAAATCCTGTGGCTTCATCTTTGATGATCGTTTTGAGTTGCGTCGAAATGATTACTCATCTGAAGTCTCAGCCGTTTCATCAGCATTTGCAACTTGCATGGCAGGCCAAGCGTTCACGATTTTGCAAAACAGTTCTGCGGTTTTTTGTGTGTCATAGAGCGCAGCATGAGCTTCGCCATTACTAAACGGAATACCTGCCGCCTGACATGCTCGCGCCAGTACGGTTTGACCATACGCCGCTGCCGCCAATGTCACCGTATCAAACACCGAAAAACTATGAAATGGTGTTTGATTTTTGGTATGTGTGCGCATGACTGCCGCTTGCAAAAAACCTAAATCAAAGTGTGCATTATGTCCAACTAACACACAGTGATTGCAACCTTGCTCGCGACGTGTTTTTTCAAGGGATTTAAAAATCCGTAGCAATGCTGGTTTTTCATCTTCAGCCATACGAAATGGGTTGTACGGATCAATCCCAATAAAATCGAGTGAACGTTGATCAAGCTTAGAACCTTCAAAAGGTTTGATGTGAGCATGAACTGCTTCACCAGGAACTAATTGATAGTTTTCATCAAATAGAATTGGAATACAGGCAATTTCAAGTAGTGCATTGGTTCTTGCATCCATGCCTGCGGTTTCAACATCGACAACGACAGGCAAGAAACCACGGAAGCGCTGCCCAATGATTGGACGCGCTGGTTTGGTTTCATTTGAATTGTGCAGCAGACTGTCATTCATTACCCAAGCTCACTTTGAACAGACCATCCCAATGTTTCACCAGCACGAAGCGGGACAAGTTTTTGGTTGTCGAGATATGGATATGAATCTGGAACTTGCTGAGATGTTTTGACTAAAGTAATTTTTTGCGTATTGCGCGGTAAACCATAAAAATCCGCGCCATAGAAGCTCGCAAATCCTTCTAATTTATCCAAAGCATTTGCTTGTTCAAATGCTTCAGCATAGAGCTCAATCGCAATCGGTGCGCTATAGCAACCTGCACAGCCGCAGGCGTTTTCTTTTTTATCTTGGGCATGTGGCGCGCTATCTGTGCCTAAGAAAAATTTAGGACTGCCACTGGTCGCAGCTTGAATCAACGCTGCTTGATGGGTTTGGCGTTTCAGAATTGGTAAGCAGAAAAAGTGTGGACGAATACCGCCGACTAACATGTGATTACGATTAAATAATAAATGCTGCGGCGTAATTGTCGCGGCAACATTTGCACCTTGCGCTTGGACGAATGCTGCGGCTTCTGCGGTCGTGATGTGCTCAAGAACGAGTTTTAATTTTGGAAAGCGTTGTAATAGTGGTTGAAGCATGTCATCAACAAAGCGTTTTTCACGATCAAAGATGTCAATATCGCTATGCGTGACTTCACCATGCAGTAAGAAGGGCACGCCATGTTCTTCCATCTGAGCGATGACTGGGTAGACTTTGGCTAAGTCGGTTACGCCTGACTGAGAGTTGGTTGTTGCGCCAGCAGGGTAATATTTAACAGCTTGAACAAATTCAGATTGTTTGATCTTTGCAATTTCAGCAGGATTGGTATTGTCGGTTAAATACAATGCCATACGTGGATCGAATTGAGCGCCTTGCAGGACGTGCGCCATGATGCGCGCGCGATAGTCATTCGCTTGATCAACTGTGGTCACAGGTGGAACGAGGTTTGGCATACAGATGACACGATTAAAAATGCGTGCGATATCTGGAACGGTTCGTGCTAAAGCGACTCCATCGCGCAAATGAATATGCCAATCATCAGGTTGGGTAATAGTAAGCGTCTGGATTGCGTTAGTTGTCACGGTATAGATACTCAAAATTCAAACTTAAAAATAATTGGTAAATGATAGTCGAAATAGCCGTACAAAACACGGCAAAATCGTATGGCAATCTTGAAGATCAGGTGTTATTCAGCAAAATTATGTTTGTTTCAGAGTCAAAAAAGATATGTGGAGTGTGCCGATAGAACTGCTATCAGATATACGTTTTTTTTGTTATGGTAGGAATATAATAGGTGGGGACAATAGTCTTTTTTATGTGAAGACTTTAAATAGATAGAGATGGATTTGAAAAAAAAACAAACGGAAATTTCTCCTCTGCAAGAAAATACGCTAATCCGTAACTTGTTGTCAGAGCGTCGTATCCTTTTACGTCGATTTCAACCTGAAATGGAGGCGATGTTTTGGCGCGGCTTGGCGGAGCGTACTGCGAATTTGCTGAGTGGGATTGTATTACCGACGATCGTTGTTTATTTATTGCTCGGCTTGATCAGTCTACCCTTAGTGTATTTTTTAAGCTGGGAATCGTTTCGTACTCATGAGTTGTATAACCTTGCTTATATTTATGGAATCGGCATTCTTTGTTTAAGTGCGTTTCCTATTTTATTAAGAAAATCATTTTCCAGAAATAATTTTTATCTCATTGTCGGCGTTGTGTCTTTTATCGGCGTATTGTCTACGGCATATTTTTCTTTGCAGTTTAAGACTCCGATGGTTGCACAAGCTGCAACGTATGATGTGATTCTGGTTTATGTTTTGATTTACTTTATTCTTGGCATGAAGCCAAAGTTTGTCTTGTTGATTGGTCTTTCTGCTGGTTTTTTGGCGATGTTGATCGCTTATGCGCAAACTGCGAGTTATGACTTTGTTTGGTATTCCAACGAGGAAATTACTCGATATTTTTACTATATTGGACTGATTAATTTTATTGGTTATGTCGTTGGACATGCCAATATTGCCAAAGAGCGAGAAAATTTTCTGCAAGCACGTTTATTGGCTTTAGATAAAGCAGAAGCGGAGCGGATGAGTAAAGAGCTTGAGCGTTTGTCCCGTGAAGATCCAATGACAGGTTTGGCAAATCGTCGTTTCTTTAATGAACGTATGGATAATGAGTGGGAGCGAGCACATCGCTCTGGTGAGCCAATATCGGTCATTTTTGTGGATATTGATCACTTTAAGGCTTACAACGACTATTACGGACATTTAAAAGGTGATGAGGCGCTCATCACGGTGGCGCATACATTACGACAAGTGCTGACGCGAAGTACGGATGTTGCAGCTCGATATGGTGGTGAGGAGTTTATTGTCCTATTACCGAATACACCGATTGCTGGCGCACGTGCGGTTGCTGATCGCATTTTACAGACCGTAGATGAGCTGAATATCGAGCATAAAAAATCAAAAGCAGAGAAGCATGTTACGGTCAGTATTGGTGTATCGACGTATTCCATTCATGATGCAGAAATCACGATTGCGGAATTTATCCATCAAGCTGATGAGGCGGTTTATAAAGCTAAAACTGCTGGACGTCATCGTGTTCGCGAGTTTCATTTGATTAAACCTGAGCATGCTTAACTGAAGTTAAGCATAGTTTTTATCCTTATATGTCATTCACGTTGCATGATTGAATTTGCTGCGTCATGGATTGCTTTCATGTAGAATGTCGCGACTTAAGAATGCCTTTTTTGATTCATTCCACTCGTTTTTAATTTTCGTTTTTTAAATTTAGCGGACAACATTCATGGCGGAAAAGCGTAAAGTTGTACTTGCCTATTCAGGCGGTCTAGATACCTCAGTCATTTTGACGTGGCTACAAGAGAAATATGATGCTGAAGTGATTACTTTTACTGCCGATATCGGTCAGGGTGAAGAAGTCGAACCAGCACGTGCAAAAGCACAACAAATGGGCGTGAAGTCCATTCATATTGAAGATTTACGCGAAGAGTTTGCGCGCGATTACGTCTTTCCAATGTTTCGTGCGAATGCAATTTATGAAGGTGAATACCTGCTAGGAACTTCAATTGCGCGCCCATTGATTGCGAAACGCTTAGTTGAAATTGCTAAAGAGCATGGCGCGGAATACATCAGTCATGGCGCAACAGGTAAAGGCAATGACCAAGTTCGCTTTGAACTCGGTGCGTTTGCACTTGCGCCGCATTTAAAAACGATCGCGCCTTGGCGTGAATGGGATTTGACATCACGTGAAACACTGATGGCGTACGCAAAAGAGCGTAATATCCCAATCGATTTTGCAAAAGCAGGCAAAAAATCTCCATATTCAATGGATGCAAACTTGCTGCATATTTCGTATGAAGGCGGCGGCTTGGAAGATCCATACTGGGAGCCAGAAGAAGATATTTGGCGTTGGACTGTTAGCCCAGAAAAAGCACCAGATGTTCCGCAATACGTTGAACTCACGTATCAAGCGGGTGACATCGTTGCAATCGATGGCGTAGAAATGACTCCAGCTCAAGTTATGGCGACGTTGAATGAATACGGCGGCAAGCATGGTATTGGTCGTCTAGACTTAGTTGAAAATCGCTATGTTGGTATGAAGTCTCGTGGTTGTTATGAAACACCAGCTGGTACGATCATGCTGCGTGCGCATCGCGCGATTGAGTCCATTACGCTAGATCGCGAAGTTGCGCATCTGAAAGATGAACTAATGCCACGTTATGCAAGCCTGATTTATAACGGTTACTGGTGGTCGCCAGAGCGTAAGATGATTCAAGTGATGATTGATGAATCTCAGAAACCAGTAAATGGTGTAGTACGCGTTAAACTGTACAAAGGTAACGTGATTGTTGCTGGTCGTAAGTCAGATGACACTCTGTTTGATGCAAATATTGCAACATTCGAAGATGATCGCGGCGCATACAACCAAAAAGATGCAGAAGGTTTCATTCGTTTGAATGGTCTACGTTTGCGTATTGCTGCAAGCAAAGGTCGTAAGATGGACTAATTGTTGTTCAAGAGATGATAAAAAAGCGAGCCATAAGGTTCGCTTTTTTTTATGTGAATAGCAGTGGCTTATAGTTTGCTATCGAGTTGCGCGCTTAATTAATCGCAAGGCATAAATAAAGAGTATCGCTCCGATTGTGGCAACAATAATACTGCCGACGATACCGCCACCTGAGGAAACCCCAAGGATTTTTTCAAAAATAAAACCACCAATCAGTGCGCCAACAACGCCAACAATCATGTCACCAACAACGCCATAGTCGCTGCCTTTGACAAGTTCGCTTGCTAACCACCCTGCAATGACACCGACGATTAAGAACCAGAGAAAGCCCATAATGTGATTCCTTGTATTGATGGCGATGAGTGTTTAAATAACCTCATCATTATTTTTTCAAGTCCTACTTTTTCATCATGAACTGACGTGTGCTTTGATTCCAGATAAATTTTAGGTGAGTTGCGTAACACAGCGTGAGCAGCTTCTCTCTGTTGAGAGAAGCTTTTGCGAGAGAATTAAACAGTCTTAATAAAGAGTGCAATGAGCTTGCGAGTGAGGTTTGAATACGGAGGGTAAAACATTTTTGCCAAGATGATCCAACTGCGAACGACGGCGCGCTCATGTGAGAATGCTAAGAAGCCATGATAGCCATGTCCGCTACCGATTCCTGAATTATTGACACCACCAAAGGGTAAGTTGCCATGTAAGAACTGAACCACGCTATGGTTGATACATGCGCCGCCAGAGGTGGTTTGCTGCATGACTTTTTTAATGTTTTCTTTGTTACGACTCCATACATACAGTGCCAATGGTTTTGGGTCTGCATTGATACGAGCAATGACGCTGTCTAGTTGAGTGAAGCTAATAATCGGTAATAACGGTCCAAAAATCTCTTCACTCATAATCTCGGCATCATCGGGAATCCCCTCAAGGAGTGTTGGGGCAATATAACGTTTATTTTCATCATATTGTCCACCTGTGATAACTCGCGCGCCGCGAGATGTTGCATCATCCAGAAGTGCTTTGACGCGTGCAACATGGCGTGGATTGACAATACGAGCAAGATCAGGGCTTTCAATCTTGTTGGAATCCTGACCGTAGACGCTATTTAACGTATCCACACACTGTTTAATAAAAGCTTCTTTGACTGCTGAGTGAACATAAACGTGATCTGGTGCAATACAGGTTTGTCCGTTATTCGTGAATTTTGCCCATAAGGTATTTTTTGCAGCAAGTTCTAGATCGGCCGACTCATCGATAATCGTTGGAGATTTTCCACCAAGTTCGAGAGTGACACTGGTTAGGTTTTTTGCAGCTGCGGCCATGACGACTTTGCCGACGGCAGGAGAACCTGTAAAGAAGATATGATCAAACGGCAATTCAAGTAGAGCTTGTGCGACGGTTGCATCACCTTCAAACAAAGCAACTTCTGTTTCATCAAACGCTTCTTGAACAATTTTACGAATGATGGCGGATGCGTGTGGTGTCATTTCAGATGTTTTAATAATGACCGTGTTGCCCGCCGCAATTGCTGAAACCAGTGGCCCTAATGTGAGATTCACAGGATAGTTCCATGGAGAAATAATAAGCACTCGACCTTTAGGCTCATATTGTGTGTAGCCAACGGTTCCAAGCATCATGCGTGATGGCCAAACTTTCTTTGGTTTCATCCATCCGCCAAGTTTACGAATCGCATCGTTTGCTTCTGCAACCACAGGCAGGATTTCAGTTAATTCCACTTCAGCGGCAGGCTTACCGAAATCAGCAAAACCTGCTGCAATCACATCATCAGCATGTGCCAGCAGTGTCTCTTTGAGTTTTTTTATTTTTGTTAAGCGTTCTGCTGTCGTAGATTGGCGCAGACGAATTGCGGTATCTCTTTGTGCTGCAAAAGTTTGCTGAATATGAGTCGCTTCAGGTTGGCTGGATGTGAATGGAGATGTCGTGGCGTTATTCATATCACTTTTCCTATTCCTATAGCTTTGTTGTCTTGATGAACCGAGTATAGCGAGTCATAACGCGCTTGGCGATGAGCATTTCTATCATATTCAAACGCTAACTGCACAATAATCTACATCATACGGCTGCTTTGTCCCTGCTTTTTACCGTATGATTTAGATATTGTATGTGGATCTTTATTTTGTTGTGCAAATGCTCGATCTAAGGTGTTTGTACGCAGTAATGTTGAATCAATTCATCTATGATGATAGATGTTGTGAATTGATATAAATCATATTTGGTGTGATAGGGCAAATGGCAGGTGATATGCGAGTAGTTGAAAGAGCGCGGTTGGATCAATTAAATACATTGCGCTTGCCCTGTGTCGCACGATTTCTAGTAGAAGTGAGTTCTATTGCGGAGTTGAGAAGTGCACTCAATTCGGTCACTGCAAAACGATTTCCTCGATTAATACTTGGTGGTGGTAGTAATTTGTTATTACCTGAAGTTTTAGACGCTTTGGTGATTCGTCCCTTACTGCGAGGTGTACGCTTAATTGAAAGCAATGGCGACCATGTCGTGATTGAGGCGATGGCGGGGGAGCCTTGGCATGAGTTTGTGATGATTACTTTGGCTCAAGGTTGGTATGGATTAGAAAACCTTGCGCTCATTCCAGGTACTGTTGGTGCTGCACCTGTACAGAATATCGGGGCTTATGGCGTTGAGTTGGTGGATCGATTGCATTCGGTGCAGGTCATGAATAAAGCGGGAGAGATCTTTGATTTTCAGCCGCATCAATGCAGCTTTTCTTATCGAGATAGTTTGTTTAAACAACAAGATGGTGAGTGGGTGATTCTCTCTGTACGGTTTGCCTTGACTCGAACTCCTCGTTTGGTTTTAGGCTATGGTGATGTCGTACAAGCCGCAGGAACTCATCCAACACCTTTGTCTGTTGCACGAGCGATTTGTCAAATTCGGAGTCAGAAGTTGCCAGATCCAGCATTGATTGCAAATGCGGGTAGTTTTTTTAAGAATCCCTGTGTGACTACATCAGACTTTCAGCGATTAAAAACGCAATATCCACAGATTTCAGGATACCCACAAGCAAATGGTGAAATTAAGTTGGCTGCGGGATGGTTAATTGAGCAATCTGGATGGCGTGGTCGGCGATTGGAAAGTGCGTCTTCGCGCGTTGGGATGTACGAGAAGCAGGCGTTAGTCTTGGTTAATTATGGCAATGCGGTCGCACAAGATGTTTTAGCATTGTCTGCTGCTGTACAGGCGGATGTGTGGTCTAAGTTTGCTGTTCAGTTAGAACGTGAACCTGTGTACCCACATGGAGCACAATATGCCTAACCATAGTCCATGCAAGTCGTATCGCCCCGTTTTTTTGAAATCACAGGGTGGTTGGGCATTGCATGGATTTAGCAAGGTTGTTGTCGGGGGATTACTGCTTGGTTCTGTGGCTGCTTTTTTAGCATCAACTTCATTTTTATCAGATTTTATTCTGGATAGAATGCTAGAGATTCCTGTTGTGGTTAATCCTATCGCAGCAGCAACGCATCAAAATTTAAAATCTGAAGCCATTGCAGATGCCAAGCAAAAAATTGATGTAATAGACTCTGCACAAGCAGTGACGTCTAAACATAAAGCATCAAAGAAAACGGACGTTACCCAGTCTTCTGACTTAGAACTCATGTCACCTCTCGTCGATGAGTCTTCAATCGCTCATGTATTAGATAGCTCACCTGACAAAGCATTAGATCTGGTTGCAACTAGCCCTCATTTTGCCTTAGATAGCTCAAACCATGCAGAAGCCCAAGCCATCGTTGTGTTAGGTGGTGGTTTGACACGTGATCAACATGGCGTGATTATTCCTAATTCCTTTACTCAACTCCGTTTGTTGCAAGCGATTAGTCAACATCGTGCAACGGGATTACCGATTTTTCTAACGGGTGTTGAATCACCGTATATGCAGAAATTCTTAAAGTCACATGGTGAATCCGCGCAGTGGCTTGAGGCGCGGAGCATGAATACTTGTGAAAACGCACGATTTAGTGCTTTACTACTACAGACTTTAGGTGGCGCACCACGAGTAGAGTTGGTGACTGATGTTTGGCATATTCCTCGTGCGCGCTGGCTTTTCGCGATGAATGGTATTGAAACGGTTGCAGTTCCTGCTTTATTGCCCGGAGATCCTACGCCGTGGTGGCCTGATGTACGTAATTTGACGCATACACGTCGCGCTGTTCACGAACTGATTGCGTTTACTCGTGATCGTTTGTTTGGTGTGGTTGGCTGTCGCGAAATACCTTAAAAATATTTATGACATTAAAATATTAATGAGTGATTGATAGATACGACAAAGTGGAATGGATTTATGACTGAACTCGCAGTAATGGAATCTTCACAGCGTGAATTAGAGATAACCAATACGCCATCTAACGTGTCAACGTCTAAAACTTTTGCACCTAAAGCATTGCTGCCTCGCTTTAATCTTAAAGAATCTAAAATTATTACTGAAATTAAAAATGTGATTGTCGCAGCAAAACCAACATTTAAATCATCAATACCAGAAGCTTTTACGGAACTTCAACTCCCAGCACCAGATCGAATTAAAACAGCACGAGAGCTGCCTCAATTATCACTGACTTCTGAGAAATTGACTTCTGATAATGAGTTACCTGATGCGATTCGAGGTTATCGTGCCTTTTATGCGTTAGATCAATTGTCCGCGCATCATGATCAAGGATATTTGCGAGCTGGTGATCATCGTATTCATGTCCAAGTCTTTCAGCCTTTGGCTGAAGCACAAGGCACTGTTTGGGTTTTACATGGCTATTTAGAGCATAGTGGCTTATATCAGCCTATGATTGCCGAACTCCTTGCGCAGAATTTTACGGTTCTAGCTCTTGATTTGCCGGGACATGGGCTGTCTTCTGGTGAAGAAACAGGGATTTCTGATTTCTCAGTCTATCAGTCGATGATCAAAGATTTACATCAGTGGGCTACCCAACAAGGGGCAAAGTTGCCGACGCCATGGGTCGGAATCGGGCAGAGTACTGGCTGTGCAATCTGGATGGATCATGTCCTGCAAGCCTCTAAGCGTAAGCACACGCCGATCGTCGAGAGACTTTTTTTAATTTCTCCTCTAGTGCGCCCGGCAAAAAGTGGCTGGTGGCAAAATCCAGTAGGGCTCTCTGTGATTAGCCAATTGAAACGAAATGTTCCACGTAAATTTCGTCGTAATAATAGCAATCCAGAGTATCTGAGATTTGTGCGTTTGCAAGATCCATTGCAACCCCGAACTATGGCGATGAGTTGGATTTTGGCGCTTAGCCGCTGGATGCCTTACATAGAGACGCTACCTGTTAGCCGATTCCCTGTATGGCTTGTGCAGGGGATGCGAGATCAAACTGTAGATTGGCGTTATAACAACGCGTTTGTGCGGCGTAAATTTCGCTTGAAAGTCGCGTTAATACTTGAAGATGCATCTCATCAATTAGTCAACGAGTGTAAAGAAATTCGAGCTCCAATGACGGCGCTGATTCCTGTTTTCTTAAAAGGGGAATGATTGAGAGGCGGAGTATTGCGTCGATTGTTATGGTTTCTTACCAAATAAAAAGAATACACGCTGAAGCTAAAAAAGACTTTTATATGAAATAAAAGTCTTTTTTATAAAAACAACACTTAGCTTTTGTTGAATTAGCGATTAAATGGCTCATCATCAAATGATGGCTGATAATCTTGCTCAAGATGCTGTAAATGCTCGTGCATTGCGCGTTCGTGTTGAATGCGTTGATAGATCTCTTCACGATGTACAGAAACTTCTTTAGGAGCATTGACACCAATACGAACTTGATTGCCTTTTACACCTAACACAGTAATGCTGACTTCATCGCCAACCATCAATGTTTCGCCGACACGGCGTGTCAGAATCAGCATACTTACTCTCCTTGTTCTTTCTTTGCCGCGTATATAGTACGGAATGTTTGGGTGCAGTATGGCTTAAACGAGAGCACCTTAACAGACCCTAAAACCATTTTTTATAAAAAATATTATAATAGAGTCGGCAGTTACGCTGAACCAATTATAAAAACGATTATAAAAAAACCTGTTGATACACCGCAAACGTCCATTGAACATTTGCGGTGATCGATTTTTATGCTTGTGCGCGGCTTTCACCTGATGCGCGATCTAAACCAAATGCTGTATGCAATGAGCGAACAGCGAGCTCGAGGTATTTTTCATTCATGACCACTGAAATTTTAATTTCTGAGGTTGAAATCATTTGAATATTAATACCTTCCGCACCTAATGTACGGAACATTTGGCTTGCAACACCTGCGTGTGAGCGCATGCCAACGCCGACGATCGATACTTTAACGATAGTATCATCGCCAATGACTTCACGTGCACCAACATCTTTGCCAATCTTTTCCATCAGCGCTAATGTTTTGGTGTAGTCGGTACGATTCACTGTGAATGTGAAATCAGTGGTGCCATCAGCGCCAATATTTTGCACGATCATATCGATTTCGATATTTGCGTCGCCGACTGGAGAGAGGATGCGTGATGCAATACCTGGCTGATCGGGTACACCGCGAATAATCAGTTTTGCTTCATCACGGTTGAAGGCGATACCAGAGATAATAGGTTGTTCCATAGTTGTGTCCGATTCAGTCGTAATGAGTGTTCCGACGTTGTTTTTAAATTCATCGTCGTATGCGCCGTCATTTTCATTATCAAAGCTTGATAATACGCGCAGTGGCACTTGGTATTTTCCTGCAAACTCAACGGAGCGAATTTGGAGAACCTTCGAGCCTAAACTTGCCATTTCCAGCATTTCTTCAAAAGTAATGCGGTCTAATTTTTTTGCTTTAGGTGCAACACGTGGGTCAGTGGTGTATACCCCATCGACGTCGGTGTAAATTTGGCATTCATCAGCTTTCAATGCTGCTGCCATTGCTACGCCAGTGGTATCAGAACCACCGCGACCAAGCGTAGTCACGTTGCCGAAGTCATCAACACCTTGGAAGCCTGCGACGATGACGACAGAACCTTCATCAAGATCTTTGCGCACTGCGGCTTCGTCGATGGATTGAATACGTGCTTTGTTAAACGAACTATCTGTACGAATAACAACTTGTCCACCAGTATATGATTTTGCATTTAAACCGATGCTTTTCAGAGACATGGCAAGCATTGCAATCGTCACTTGTTCGCCAGTTGCCAACATTTGATCGAGTTCGCGTGGATCTGGTGATTCTGTAATTGCTTTTGCAAGACCAATCAAGCGGTTGGTTTCGCCGCTCATAGCGGAAACCACAACGACTACTTGGTGACCTTGATCATGCCAACGCTTAACGCGACGTGAAACATTGAGAATACGCTCTGGCGTACCCATCGAGGTGCCGCCGTATTTTTGGACGATAAGTGCCATACCTTTCTGCTTTTCCTTACGTTTCAATCAGTTTAAATCATTTGTTTTGTCTCAATGCCTTAAGATTTCAAGCATTGAGATTCCATTGCTATAACAAAGTATTCAGCCTAAGTTCTTAAGCGAGCTTTGCTTCAATCCAAGCAGGGATGTCTTGCATAATTTGTGCAAATTCTGGGATGAGTGGTGCACCACCTTGAGCAAAATCAGGTCTACCGCCACCTTTACCACCGACTAAACCTGACAGATGGCTAATAATCTCACCTGCTTTAATTTTGCCAGTTTGCGATTGTGAGACAGAAGCGAGTAGATTCACTTTATCGCCTTCGGTTGAACCTAAAACAATGACGCTTTCAGGCAAGCGTGATTTCACGCTGTCCAACAATGTACGCAGATGCTTGCTGTCAATGTTTTCAAGTGTTGCGACCAAAAGTTTGGTATCACCAACCCATCGTGCCTGCGTAACCAGCTCAATACTTTCAGCATTCGCTAATTTTTGATTGAGGTGTTCAATATGTTTTTCTAGGTCACGGTTACGCTCAGAGAGTGCGTGAACTTTTTCAAAGGTTTTGCCTCGAGCTGTTTTGGTTAATCCAGCGATTTGAACGAGCTGGCGCTCGCCAGTTTGAACATAGTTCAACGCATTGAGACCTGTCACTGCTTCAATACGACGGATACCTGCCGCAATGCCACCTTCACTGATAATCTTCAGCAGGCCAATATCACCAGTGCGCTCAACGTGGATACCACCACAGAGTTCAACAGAGAAGAATTGGTCATTGGTTTTGTTACCCATTGCCAATACACGGACTTCATCACCGTATTTTTCACCAAAGAGCATCATCGCACCTTTAGTTTTGGCTTCAGCCATGCTCATTTCTTCGGCTTGAACTGCGTAGTTGCCGATGATTTCTTGGGCAACCAGACGTTCAACTTCATTGATTTGTTCAGGTGTTACAGGCTGATCATTAGAAAAGTCAAAGCGGAGTAGGTCGGCGCTAACTAATGAGCCTTTTTGTGTGACGTGTTCACCTAGGACTTTGCGCAATGCAGCATGCAATAAGTGTGTTGCTGAGTGATTGCGTGAAATTGATGCACGTAAATCTTTTTTCACTTCCGCTTCAACAGTTTGGTTCGACTGGATTTTACCCATCGTGACGACACCTTGATGGACGATCGCATTACCGGATTTCTTGGTATCCTGAACTTCAAAGATACCATCTAAACCTGTCAATGTTCCTGTGTCGCCAATCTGACCGCCTGATTCTGCATAGAAAGGTGTTTGATTTAGAACAATAAAACCTTCATCACCTTCGCTGAGGGTGTCTACGGGTTGACCATCTTTGTAGAGTGCAATGATTTGACCTTGGCCAGTTGTTGCATCGTATCCATCAAATTGAGTTGCGCTATCGACTTTGACAAAGCTGTTATAGTCGACAGTGAACTTACCTGCATCGCGCGCGCGGCGACGTTGTTCATCCATTGCGGCTTCAAAGCCCGCTTGATCCACAGTTAAACCACGTTCACGAGCAATATCTGCTGTTAAATCAACAGGGAATCCGTAGGTATCGTAAAGTTTAAATGCAACTTCACCATCAATTACGTTGCCTTTTACATTTGGCAATTCAGCTTCAAGTAGTTTCAAACCTTGTTCTAATGTACGCGCAAACTGTTCTTCTTCTTTGCGCAGAGCATTTTCGATGATTTCGCGGCGTGCGATGAGTTCTGGATAAGCTGCACCCATGACATCAATGAGTGGTTGTACCATTTGATAAAAGAATGCACCTGTCGCACCAAGTTTATTGCCATGACGTACCGCGCGACGAATGATACGACGCAATACATAGCCACGACCTTCATTGCTTGGATTTACACCATCTGCGATGAGGAATGAACAAGAGCGAGCATGGTCAGCAACAACACGAAGTGAAGGCTGTCCTTCGTCCTTAATACCAATAATGTTGCAAGCAGATTGGATGAGATGTTGGAACAGATCAATTTCATAGTTGGCATGAACGTGCTGCATCACCGCGCTAATACGCTCTAGCCCCATGCCTGTATCAACGCTAGGTGCAGGAAGGGGCTGCATTGTGCCGTCTTTTTGACGGTTAAACTGCATGAATACACAGTTCCAGATTTCGATAAAACGGTCGCCATCTTCTTCTGGTGTGCCTGGCAAACCACCAGCAATTTCAGGGCCGTGATCGTAGAAAATTTCAGTACAAGGACCACAAGGACCTGTGTCGCCCATTGCCCAGAAGTTGTCTGATGCGTAAGGTGCGCCTTTGTTATCGCCGATACGAATGATGCGTGATGGATCTAAACCAATGTCTTTATTCCAAAAGCCGAATGCTTCATCGTCAGTTGCATAAACAGTGACATACAAACGATCAGTAGGAATATTCATCCAACTTGGGCTGGTCAGAAATTCCCATGCAAATGCAATTGCTTCTTTTTTGAAATAATCACCAAAAGAAAAATTTCCCAACATTTCAAAGAAAGTATGGTGGCGGGCAGTGTAACCGACGTTATCGAGGTCGTTATGCTTGCCGCCAGCGCGTACACATTTTTGACTTGAAGTTGCGCGGACATAATCACGCGGATCGAGTCCAAGAAATGTATCTTTAAATTGATTCATCCCTGCATTGGTAAAGAGCAATGTTGGATCGTTAGTTGGAATCAGGCTGCTCGATGCAACGCGGGTATGACCTTTGCTTTCAAAGAAGCGCAAAAAGTCTTCACGAATGTCAGCGGCAGTGCGGATTTGCGGCTTGGCTGTCATGGGTGAGACTCCTTGAATTGACGATGTAAAATTAGGTTGAATTAAAAGCGGAATAGTATAGCTGATTTTTTCGTACAGGCTTAAGTTGGATCACTAAAAATATGAGTATAGTTGTGATTTTTTATACTCAGTTTTTAATCTGACTTCCGAGATAAATTTTATCAGATAATGATATTGCTACATGAGCTAGATTGATAGACAGATCAGTCAATTCTGATTGTGAAATATTGGAGTAAACTAAGTATGAGTAAATCTCATGCAATCATTTTAAGCTAAGGTCATTTCGATCATGCCGCAAACAGAGTGGAACACCAAGCAGCTTCAATTCGTTGCCGCGATGCAACGTTACGAAGGGCAAAGTTCATATCGATTGATCAATAAAATCGTCTCTTGGTTTAATGTTTCTGTGCAACTTTTTCTGATGGTTTTAGCTATTCGGTTGAATATCGGTTGGGCTTGGCAGATTTTTGCGGTGCTTGCAGCTTATGTTTTGGCTGATTTTGTGAATGGTTTGGTTCATTTATTTATGGATCATAATGATGATTACTCATCTATAGTTGGACCTTTTGTTGCGTCGTTTCATCTCCATCATGATATTCCACGATATACCGATAAACCTTTATTACAGGTTTATGTGGATGAATCGGGTTATAAGTTGTGGTTGGTTTTCTTCTTATTATTTTTGTCAGGTTTGTTTTTTTGGCATGCTGTTGCACCATTATTGCTATGCATTGGCGCATATTTCGCAGTGTTTTCTTCGATTGCAGAAGTCTCTCATTATTTATGTCATAACAGTCATTCAAGGATTGTGCGTGGATTGCAGCGTTTTTGGATTTTGTTACCAAAGAAACATCACATGCTGCATCACCGTGTTGATAATATGAATTATGCATTTCTCAATGGTATGAGTGATCCTGTGATTAATTGGATTGCGACACATTTTTATAGTGGATATAAAGCAAAAACGGATTTGCATACTGCCTTGTATCAGCATATTCGTCATTCAGGAAATGTGCCTGCGAGCCGATGATTGTTCTTGTTTTTTTATAAAAATGGATACGTAGAAAGAGTCTGATTTAGCACAATTAAAGTATTGCCTTTCGGGAGCTTTTGATCTAAAAGTAAAGATGATTGCATCGTTGCCATGGCTGTTTTTTGCAGTACACAAGGAGTGTTTTATGCCAATAGATCAATTCACCATTACCCAAGATTCTTATGTGATTTTGTGGAGTCCACATCGCAAGCAGTTTCATATAGAAACTCTTTCGGAACGTTTGCAGCGTAATCGACGAATTTTTAAACTCGGTAAGCCTGAAGGTGATTTTATTGCGCTGGCATACGCGAATAGCCATGATGAGGCGGTTGAGATTCAAAAAAGTTATGAGTCGCAAAGGCTTGTGTGTTTATCCGATCAAACAGGCTGATTCATGATCGCAAAGACTAAATGTCAAAGCCCCTTAATATAAAATGCGCCGTATTTTTTGATGATGTTCATGAGTACGGCATTAAAATCGCGCCGCTTTGATGGCGTTTCGCGTTACAATCTCGCACATATTTTTTCGCTCAGATTTTTTTAACGAAATTGAGCTGATTTCGTATTTTTTAAATGAGCACTGATTTAGAGGAACATGGTATGGACGCACTCACGATTGAACGTGACGTATTAGATGAAGCCGTCGCGCATTTACATACGATTCGTGATTTTATCCGTTTTGGTGTGACTGCTTTACGTGCTTCAGAAGTGCATTTAGGGCAGGGTACAGAAGATTTTTTTGCCGAAAGTTCAGCGTTGGTTTTGCAGACACTTTCTTTAGATTGGTCTGCTGACGAACAAATTTTGGATAGTCGTTTATTGCCATCTGAAAAAGAAAAAGTCGTTGAATTATTGGCAAAGCGCATTAATGATCGGATTCCTTTGGGGTATTTGCTGAACGTTGCCTATTTCTGCAATCAGCCGTATTACGTCGATGAGCGTGTTCTCATTCCTCGTTCGCCAATTGCAGAATTGATTAATAATCGTTTTGCGCCAGTGTTGACTGATGGCGTCAGTGGTTTGGTGGATGGCGTGAATCGCTTGCCACCTGTGGTAGATTCAGCGTTTGTTCCAGAACGGATTTTGGATTTGTGTACAGGTTCTGGCTGTATTGCGATTGCGTGTGCGTATGCGTTTGAAGATGCACAAGTGGATGGCGCAGATTTATCGCGTGATGCGCTTGAAGTGGCATCGATTAACGTCGAACATCATCAAAAAGATAACCAAGTGTCGCTGATTCAATCGAATTTGTTTGAGAAAATTCCGCCACAACAGCAATATGATTTGATCGTATCGAATCCTCCATACGTGGATGCGTCAGACATGGCTGATTTGCCACAAGAGTTCTTACATGAGCCTGAAATGGCATTGGCAGCGGGTCGTGATGGTCTGGATTTGGTAAAACAAATTCTTGTGAAATCAACCGAATATCTTTCATCACGCGGCTTGCTAGTGGTTGAAGTGGGTAATAGTGAGTGGGCGCTGCGTCAACTTTTCCCGAAAGTGCCATTTCATTGGTTGCACTTTGCACAAGGTGGGACGGGTGTGTTTGCACTGACTGCGAGTGAGTGTCATCAATATCATGCGCAGTTTGTCGCGGCGTTGGCGTTGAGTGAGTGATTTAATTACTTTGAGTACTATTTAATATGGATATGACCATAAATGAAATCAAAGAGTTACGATCTTGAAGGGTTTATTCGTATTAATGGTGAGGTTTATAGTGAGGGTGTCAACATCTTCACCTCGAAACATGAGTTGATTGTTGCGAATGTTGATAAGTCTTCTTTTAGTAATACTTTTAATAGAAAGAAGTTGTTTTTACGTCATTTGAATTTGCAGATGCTGCGGAACTTCAATGTAGTTAATATGAAAAGCGGATTCTTTTTCCGTATTCAGGAAACTAAAGTTGGAAGCTATATGGAAGGTCCTTTAGGACATCCAGCAGATGGTGAGTTTAATGTTCGCCCAATCAGTGAGTTTCAGGTTCGCTCTCAATATATTGATACTATGTTAGTGGTTGAAATCGAAGGGATTACTGAGTTGGGTTACAATATTTGTAACTTTTCAGGAGAACAAGGTGATTCCAACTTAGCTTCTTGGTCATTCAATGTATTATTTAAAATACCAAGAACAGAAATGAAAGATTTTTTCCAATTTACGGATCAGAATTTTCCATTTTTTGAAAAACTGTTGGATGATTGCAAAATAGATTTTTAAAGTTTAATGAAATTGAGTAAAAAGTTATGGCAGGCAATAGCGTTGGGCAATTATTCCGAGTGACGACATGTGGTGAATCGCATGGCGTGGGCTTGATGGCGATTGTCGACGGCGTCCCTCCGGGTATGGCGTTAAGTGAAGAAGATTTGCAGGTTGATTTAGATCGCCGTAAACCAGGCACTTCAAGTTTTGCGACGCAGCGCAAAGAAGAAGATCTAGTCAAAATCATTTCTGGTGTATTTGAAGGTAAAACCACAGGTACGCCGATTGGTTTGTACATTGCCAATACTGACCAAAAATCAAAAGATTACGGCAATATTGCAGAGACTTTCCGCCCAGGTCATGCTGATTACACTTATACGATGAAATATGGCTTCCGCGATTATCGTGGCGGCGGTCGTTCGAGCGCGCGTGAAACCGCAATGCGCGTTGCGGCGGGCGCGATTGCCAAGAAGTATTTGGCAGAGAAGTTTGGCGTTTTGATCCGTGGTCATGTGACTCAAATTGGCAATGAGCTTGCACACAATTTGGATTGGTCAATTGTGAATCAAAATCCGTTTTTCTGTGGTGATGCGGAAGCGATTCCTCGCTTTGAAGCATTGGTCACTGATTTGCGTCGTCAGGGCACAAGTTGTGGTGCGCGCTTAGAAGTGATTGCTGAGAATGTTCCTGTGGGTTGGGGTGAACCCGTATTTGATCGTTTAGATGCGGATATTGCACATGCCATGATGAGTATCAATGCCGTGAAAGGTGTTGAGATCGGTGATGGTTTTGCGGTTGCAGGTCAGTTCGGTCACGAAACTCGTGATGAAATGACCCCTAATGGTTTTAAAGCGAATCATGCGGGCGGCATCTTGGGTGGAATTTCCAGTGGTCAGCAAATCCGCGTGTCGATTGCGCTGAAACCAACAGCAAGTATTACCACGCCAGGTCAAAGCGTTAATCTAGCAGGTGAGCAAATAGAAGTTGTGACAAAGGGTCGTCATGATCCTTGTGTGGGCGTGCGTGCAACGCCGATTGCTGAAGCGATGCTTGCGATTGTACTGATGGATCATTTCTTGCGTCATCGTGCGCAAAATGCTGATGTTGTTCCTCCGATGGCTGCTATTGAAAAGTAATGTCCAACTCGTCGTCCATTCCAACGTTGTTCACTAAAGCCCGCTTGTCGGGCTTCTATTTTTTTTATTTCGCGGTGGTTGGCGCATTTATGCCTTACTGGAGTTTATATCTGGAAGGGCGTGGTTTTCATAAAGAACAAATTGGTTGGCTTGCGGCAGTGACGGTGATTTCACGCATTATTGCGCCGAACGTATGGGGGCAATTGGCAGATCGTTCAGGCTTGCGCATGCGCTGGGTTCGTTTAGGGATCTCAGCCGAATTGATCGCTTGGGTTGCTGTTCTTTTTGTTCCTCATACGATGTCTTGGCTCGTATTGGTATTATTTTTTTATAGCTTTTTTCAGAATGCCGTACTTGCACAGTTTGAAGCAGTGACTTTGTTTTATCTAAGTTCACAGCGTGATCAATACGGCATTATCAGATTATGGGGATCTCTCGGCTTTATTGCTGCGGTTGCGGGTTTGGGTGTTTGGTTTAAGTGGAATGTGATCACGACGCTTCCGATGGCCATGATACTGATTGCATTGATTGCGGTGATTAATGCGTTCTTGATTGCTGAGCCACCGCAATCAAAAGTACGAACCACAAAGCCTTCACCCTTATGGCCCGTTCTCAAAAAAACATCAGTTTGGTCGTTTTTTAGTATTCATTTTTTTCTACTGCTTTCCCATGCTCCGTTTTATAGTTTTTATTCCAACTATTTGTTGAGCTATGGCTACAGCACGCTGAGTATTGGCTTGCTTTGGTCTGTTGGTGTTTTTGCAGAAGTTTTGATGTTTACTCAAAGCGCCAAATTACTGGCGAGATTTGATGAGCGATCTTTAATTATCGCCTGTATCGTCGCAACATCTTTACGATGGATGCTGGTAGGGTTGTTTCCAGCAATTTGGAGTATTCAAGTATTGGCGCAATGTGTTCATGCACTGAGTTTTGCGCTATTTCAATCGATTGCAATGCGGCTGATTTTTAGAGAGTTTCATCCTGATCAACAGGGTCGTGCGCAGGCGTTATACAGTATGTTATGGGGATTGGGTGTTGCGATCGGTTCGATCTTAGCTGGGCAAATTTGGGATATCGTGGGTGGAAGTTCAATTTTTATGATCGCCGCAGGCGTAGTATTGTCGGGGCTACTTTTTGTGAAATTTATTTCGCAAAAAGCGTTGTTAAGCCAAAAACATACACACATGTCACCTACAAAATTACCTTGACGAGCAGGGGGGTGACGCGGCAGGATTAACGAGGTGTTTCATTCAGTCCACGTTAATTTAAATTATTAGTGATGTTACAAAACATGCGAGTGTATTTCTTGAATAGATTATGGATAAATCAACTGATGATACATCGTTTGACATTCGCATCGACGAGTTTCCGTTTTGCATTGATTGCGATGATCACCTCCGGCAGTTTAGCTCTAAATATATCAGCGCATGCGGATGATGAGCTTCAAGCATCATCGTCTACAACCGATTTGACGAGCCTTCCTTTTGCCAAAACTCCACCTAAAAATGAAGTTGAAGTTGTTAATCGTCCGCTGATCGCAGGGCTGTGGGGCATGACGATTCCAAATGCCAGTTGTATTGAATATTACAACTTTAAAGAAAACGGCGAGTTTATTGTAAAAAGCGCAGGCGAGTGGAGTTGGGGGAAATATCTGTATCAATTGCCTGAAATGGAAGCCATGGCGACAACCGCACCACAGCTTACTTTAGGAATTCTATACGATAGTAACGATATGGACTGTTCTGGTAATCAAATTAATCAGACGGGTGAAGTTCAGCAAGAATATGTGAAATGGATTAGCCCATCTCATATTAAATTCTGTGCAACAGCAGATGGACAACAATGTCCATTGGAGCTGCATAAAGTATTACCTTGATGCGTTTCTCAAGGGTATTGATCTTAGATTAATCCTGACTAGTGGTTTATTTAGTGAGGATTAATCGATTGTTGCGAGTTAAGCGTAGTCGATATTCTTCCCCTTCATGCAGAATGCGAATTTCTCGTCCTAGTGCAAAAAGACTATTTGATTGTAATACAGGCAATGCTGATTGGCTTGAGCCTAAAACACGGAAATAAGCATTCATAGCAAGTTCCTCTATATAGAAATTATTTGCAAATGATAATTATTATCATTTGTGGGTGCAAGCCGAATCTGTGTGTTTGATGTAAATTATCGCGATTCGATCATATAGTTTTTTTAACATTAACTACTACACAGCAAGAACTCTGAGCTGGTTTTGTATCGCCGCACATTTCGACAGGCTCAATGAGCTATATGGCTTTGGATTCTATTGAGAGTATTATTTCAAAAAAATACGGTATTTATTGGAGCAGCTATAAAAAAATCCCCGCATATTGCGGGGATTTTTGCATCAAGAGCTAATCTTGATTAGTTCTTTTCAACGATTGCTACAACGCCTTGGCCGCCAGCAGCACAGATTGAAACGAGGGCACGACCGCTGCCTTTTTCATTCAACAATTTTGCTGCAGTTGCGAGTACGCGACCACCAGTTGCCGCAAATGGATGTCCTGCTGCAAGTGATGAACCGTTTACGTTCAGTTTGCTGCGATCGATTGAACCTAGTGGTTTGCTCAAGCCCAAACGCTCTTTACAGAATGTTGGATCTTCCCATGCTTTCAATGTTGAAAGAACAACTGATGCAAATGCTTCGTGGATTTCATAGAAATCGAAATCTTGCAGAGTCAAACCTGCACGAGCGAGCATACGTGGAACTGCATATGCAGGCGCCATGAGCAAGCCTTCTTTAACATTGCTGTCTTTGCCGATGAAATCTACAGCAGCAGTTTCAGAGAAAGTTAAGTAAGCAAGAACTTCGTGACCGTTTGCTTTAGCCCATTCTTCAGATGCAAGTAATACAACAGATGCGCCGTCTGTGAGTGGTGTTGAGTTACCAGCGGTCATTGTTGCGTTATCGCCTTTACCAAAAACTGGTTTCAGCGTTGAAAGTTTTTCAACAGAGCTATTTGGACGCAAGTTGTTATCACGAGTTAGTGACATGAATGGCGTGACGAGGTCGTCGAAGAAACCGCGATCGTATGCAGCAGCCATTTTTTTATGGCTAGCAACAGTCAATTCGTCTTGTGCTTCGCGAGTAATGCCCCACTCAAGTGCAGTGATTGCAGCGTGATCACCCATTGATTTACCAGTGCGTGGTTCACCATTTTTTGGTGCATCAAGTAGTTTTTTGAAGTCTAATTTTTTCAGAACTTTGAGGTAGTCAGAGTTTTTCTTAACAATGTTTGCTTCGAGCATTGCTTTACGCAAGCCGTCACCGAAAGAAATTGGTGCGTCAGAAGTCGTATCAACACCACCAGCGATACCGACTTCGATTTGACCGAGAGCGATTTTGTTTGCCACAGTAAATGCTGCTTGTAAGCCAGTGCCACAAGCTTGTTGCAAGTCAGTCGCTGGAGTTTGTGCAGACAATGTTGTGCTGAGTACACATTCACGAGTCATGTTGAAGTCACGGCTGTGTTTAAGAACCGCACCTGCAACAACTTCACCAAGGCGTTGACCTTTAAGGTTGAAACGATCAATCAGACCATTCAATGCTGCTGTGAGCATGTCACTGTTAGAAGCCTCGAAATACGCGCCGTTTGAACGAGCGAAAGGAATGCGATTTCCACCCAAAATGGCAACGCGGCGAACAGTAGGGGTATTACTCATAACAGTTTCCTTAGATTTTGCAGGGCTTGGTTTTACTGTACTTGCTTTCGCAGTACTTGGTTTAACAGTAGATGTTGTTGCTTTTGCGGGTGTTGCTGCAGCTTTTGGTTGTGCTGTAGTGGCTGCTGGCTTCGCGCGTGGCGTTGCAGGTTTGCGTGCTGCAGGAGCTTTGGTCGGTGCTGTTTTTGCTGCTTCAACGGCAACTTCGGTTGCAGATTGTTCAGTAGCTGGAGTTTTGGTGGTAGATGTTGTTTTAGGAGGCTGACTCATGGTTCTCTCCGATACGTTTTAGGCGCTAGATTGGATTGGCGTAGTTTAAAAAAGTGGCTAACTTTAACATAAAATGATCAAGTTGAATTGGCTGTGCTGCCAGTGACTTGATCGAATAGAGCAAGTGTTGTGGGCGCATAGTTTTGCTAGTATGGCGTAGGGTTGTCAAGTTTCTAATCAAACTTGGTCAAATTTGATCAAATTCAGCCAAATTAAGCATGGTCTGTGATGTTATGCATATTGTCGAACATGATTGTAATGGTCTAATTGTTGCAAAGATATTATTTTAGAATCCGTTTCTGAATAGCTTTTAAGCAAAATTAATTACGAATTTTTGACTAATTTGATGGCATTGCTCATACAATATCTGCCTTGCTGAATTTGTTTGCTAATGCTGAAGTTGATGACGACTTGTTGTCGAATGGTTTGCAATTGCAGCTATTCAGCTTTTTTATGGCATGATATGTGCCCAAAAGTTTTTGATGTTTTGACTTTAATCTAATTTTAATCGCCTTGATCGAGAGCCGCTATGAGTGACCATTATCAATCTTTTGCAAATTCTGCATTTGGCCAACTTGTTGTTAAAAATCTTGGTTTACCAACACCGTTGATTTTAGATCGTTTTGATGCGTCTAAGCCTTTGATCAATGGCGCAGTATTATTTGGTGCAGCTGCTGGTTCAACTTTAACTGGCGCAATTAGTGATGCATTGGCAAGTATCCATGCAGATACTTATGCAGGTAACAACGCAGAACTTCAACAAACTGCTGCGAAGTCAGGATTGAATGTTCGTGCATTTAATAGCGGTGACAAAGAAGCACGTTTTAAAGCATTCGTATTTGATGCATCAGGCATCAAAAATTCAGAAGAACTTGTTGAACTGTATAATTTCTTCAACCCAGTCGCACGCCAACTTCTAGCATCTGGTCGCGTTGTGATCGTAGGTCGTACACCATCTGATTGCGCAAGCCCTAAAGAAGCAACTGCACAACGTGCGCTGGAAGGTTTTGTAAAATCTGTTGGTAAAGAATTCAAAAAAGGCGTTGCTGCACAATTGGTTTATGTCGGCAAAGGTGCTGAAGGCAACTTAGAATCTACATTGCGTTTCTTCTTGTCAGCTAAATCTGCGTATGTATCAGGTCAAGTTGCTCGTGTGACTAAAGGCAAAGCAGTTTCTGTAAACTGGGCAAAACCATTAACAGGTAAAACAGCATTGGTTACTGGTGCAAGCCGTGGTATCGGTGAAGCGATTGCTCGCACGCTTGCACGTGATGGCGCACACGTTATTTGTTTAGACGTTCCACAACAAGAAGCTGATTTGGCTCGTGTGGCTGGTGAAATCGGCGGTAGCGTGTTGATGGAAGACATCACTGCTGCGGATGCTGGTGAAAAAATTGCAGCGTTTGCACAAAACCGTGGTGGCTTGGATGTGATCGTTCACAATGCTGGCGTGACACGCGACAAAATGTTGGCAAACATGAAAGATTCTATGTGGAATCTCGTCATTAACATTAACTTGTCTAGCGCAGAACGTATTAATGATTACCTGATCGAAAACGAAGCGTTTAATGATAACGCACGTATCATCTGTGTTTCTTCAATCAGCGGTATCGCAGGTAACTTGGGTCAAACCAACTACGCAGCATCCAAAGCTGGTGTAATCGGTATGGTTCAATCTGTTGCGCCAACGCTGAAAAAAGGCATCACCATCAACGCAGTTGCACCAGGTTTCATCGAAACTGCAATGACCGCAGCGATTCCATTGCAAATTCGCGAAGCAGGTCGTCGTATGAACTCAATGGCGCAAGGTGGTCAACCTGTGGATGTTGCAGAAGCAATTGCTTGGTTTGCAAACCCAGCATCAGGTGGCTTGAATGGTAATATCGTTCGCGTCTGTGGTCAGAGTTTGCTCGGTGCGTAATGCGCTGAGTTTGATACACGCATAATTGTTTACATATACGTCGTGCTTTTCCTGAAAGGCGCGGCGTTTTTTTTAATATGATAGCGGCACTGAATTTATTCTTCTTCACTTGATAATATGAGCATCATCATGCCAAACCGTTCGTTCCAATCTATTCCAAAACCTTTGGGTTTATTTACTAAAGTTGCTTTGAGCACACTTAAAAAAAATCATTTTAAAACATTGCCACAAGCAGAATACAGCGTAGATGCAGTCAAAATCGACCGTAAACATCTCAGTTCTTATAACAAAATCTGTGGCTATCCAGATTCTGACATTTTGCCACCGCTGTACTTAGGTATTTTGTCGATGCCATTACAGTTATCGTTGATGGTTGGTGAAGATTTTCCATTTGCGATTTTAGGTATTGTCCATATCCGTAATACAGTTGAACAATTCAAACCTGTTAATGCTGCGGATACGATTGCACTTTCAGTTCGTTTTGGTGAAATCACACCACATGAAAAAGGCAAATTGTTTACATTCATCAACACAGCAAAAGTACGTGGTGAAGTCGTTTGGGAAAGTGTCTCAACGTATCTGGCTCGCGGTAAATCAGAAGGTGTTGTTCCGAAGAGTGATAAAAAAGAATCACGTTTAGAGCCTAAAGCTGGTGACCTTAATCAAGATTTTGACTTGCCTGAAGATTTAGGTCGTCGTTATGCATTGGTCAGTGGTGATTTCAACTTTATTCATATTCATGCGGTGACGGCAAAAGCATTTGGTTTTAAACGTGCGATTGCGCATGGCATGTGGACAAAAGCGCGTTCTGTTGCGGCATTAGGCGCATTACCAGATGCATACTTCTTGGATGTTCAATTCAAGTTGCCAGTATTCTTGCCAAACAAAGTACATCTGCAAGCTCAAACCGTTGGTAAAAAAACCACTTTTGAACTGACAGGTGTAAAAGACGGCAAGCCACATTTGTTTGGTACGCTTGAAGCGCGTTAATCTCTCGCTTACTTTTTTATAAGTAAAAACAGCGACTCTCCTTGATAAAAAGGGGAGTCGCTTTAGTTTGTGGTTGCTAGTTTTAGCTTTTTAATTTAAAAAAATTGGATTCATAATGAATAAGAAACACGCGGTAAAGATCTTCACTTCTGTTCAAAAAATCATTTTCAGCACAGTTTTTATTTTGTTAGTCGGGACTTCCTCTGTTCAAGCCGAGCAAAGTATTGTTAATAATCCAATGCTATCCTCGTCACCTGTACGCTATGGTCCATATACTCATGCAACAAATGGTTCCGTTTCAGTTCAATCGGCAGTACCTACTACAGCATCGTCAACAAAAACGAAAAGCTCAGTTTATTCGAAGAAAGATGTTTCTGGCACTGTGAATATTAATAATGCTTCGGAAACTGAATTGGTTGCTTTGCCTGGAATTGGACCATCTAAAGCGCGTGCGATTGCTGAATATCGTCAGCAGCATGGCGGGTTTCAATCCGTAGATGATCTACGTCAAGTGAAAGGTATCGGCGCTGCAACGCTTGAGAAGTTAAGACCGCATGTGACGTTGTAGGTTTTATTGACTACATAGCTCATTGAGCTCGTCGAAATGTGCGGGGACAGAAAATCTCACTTCGATAAGCTCAGTGATCTACGGCTGTTAATTCAATAGATATAAATAAAGTTCAATAAAAAACCGCTGAAAAATCAGCGGTTTTTTGTATCAGCGAACTGATGACTTAGTGGTGATGACCACCTGCACCGTGCACATGACCGTGTTCCAGTTCTTCTTTAGTTGCTGCACGAATTGCAGTGATTTCAACTTCAAAAGTTAATGCTTGACCAGCCAAAGGATGGTTTGCATCGACAACGACGATTTCTGGAGTGACATCTTTAACAGTCACAACTTGTACACCGTCATCGGTTTGTGCTTGGAATTGCATACCGACTTGGATTTCGTCTACGCCTTGGAACATGTTGCGTGGAACTTCTTGAACCATTTCCGCTTGGTATTCGCCGTAAGCTTCTTCTGGTTCAACAGTTACTTTGAATTTATCGCCAACTTGTTTGCCAGTCAGCGCATTTTCTAAACCTGGAACAATGTTGTGTGCGCCATGCAGATAAGCCAATGGCTCGCCTTGTGATTTGTCGAGCACATCACCAGCTGCGTTGGTTAAAGTGTAGTGAAAGTTCACTACTGAATCATTTTGAATGGTGGACATGCGAGTCAATCCAAGCTAATTAAAAGAGGAGCGTATGATAACTGGTTTTGATGAAAATCGCTTTACTTGCGAATAAAAATGCAACAGTTTGGTTGAAATTAAAGTCATAAAGCAAATCCTCCCTAATCCTCCTTTCTTAAAGGGGGGGGGAACAAAATATTTTTACTGCGTAAAAATTAGAAGGTTCCTCCCTTTATAAAAGGGAGGTTAGGAGGGATTTTGCTTTCGATTTTCTGTTTACTTCAAGAACAACCGATAACCGACATTATCGGTGATGTCGCTATATGGATAACCGATTGCATCCAGACGTTGAATGAGCTGTTCTTCTGAGAAATCACCTGTTTGCAAACCAACCAGAACGCTACCATTTGCCGCGCCGTGATTACGGTAATGGAACAAGGAAATATTAAAATCCTGTCCAAGCTTCTCTAAGAACGACAACAGCGCGCTTGGGCGTTCTGGAAACTCGTAGCGAAATAAACGCTCATCAGAAAGACCCGCATGACCGCCGATCAGATGGCGAATATGCAATTTTGCAATTTCATCATCAGATAAGTCATCGACAATATATTGCTTATTGGTCAGAAGATCATGAATTTCTTTGCGTTCGACTGCGCCGCTTTTTAGGCTAATCCCTACAAAGACTTGGGCGAGGGCATTGCCGTTATAGCGATAGTTAAATTCAGTGATCGCGCGTCCTTGTAGCGCACGACAGAATTCTAAGAATGCGCCAGTACGTTCAGGGATGTTTACTGCATAAATTGCTTCACGACCTTCGCCAAGCTCTGTGCGTTCAGAGATATAACGGAGGCGATCAAAGTTCATGTTTGCACCGCAGACAATTGCCGCCATGTTTTTGTTGGTAATGCCTGTTTGCTCAATGAATTTCTTCATACCAGCTACAGCAAGTGCGCCTGCAGGTTCAACAATACTGCGGTTTTCTTCAAATACATCTTTCACTGCGGCACAAATTTCATCTGTGCTACATGTAACAACTTCTGGCTCGACGATTGGGCCTGAACCATCTGATTTAGGCAGTTGCACCACTTCAAATGGCAATTCGCCAATCTGTGCTACAGCTACGCCATCAGCAAACAATCCAACTTGCGGCAGCACTGAACGCTCACCGGTTTCGTAAGCGAGTTTGAGACATGCTGATTCATCAGATTCGACGGCAATAACTTTGACATGTGGTGCGACTTCACCGAGAAATGCCGCAACACCAGCAATCAGACCGCCGCCACCGACTGCAACAAAGACATAGTCCAAGTCACGGCACTGGCGGACGAGTTCCATTGCAATCGTGCCTTGACCAGCAATGACGAGTTCATCGTCAAATGGTGGAATATAAACGCGGTTTTCTTGTTCGGCGCGGAGCAGGGCGTAGCGATACGCGGCATCAAAATTATCACCATGCAGGGCAACTGTGCCGCCGAGTCGTTTGACTGCGCTGACTTTAATTTCAGGTGTGGTTTGTGGCATGACGATGAGCGTGTCGATGCCAAGTTTCTGGCCTGAGTATGCGACGCCTTGGGCATGGTTGCCCGCTGAAGCGGTAATGACGCCACGTGCACGTTCTGCTGCGCTAAGCTGACTAATTCGGTTATAGGCGCCACGCAATTTAAATGAGAATACCGGCTGCAAGTCTTCGCGCTTCAGCAGAATGTTGTTGTTGAAACGTGAGGAAAGCCTTGGTGCTTTGTCGAGCGGTGATTCGATTGCAACGTCATAGACGGTTGCTTGGAGGATGCGTCTTACCCAGTGTGCCAGCATGTCAAACCTGTTTTTTGAATGAGTTAAATCAGTCCGCTATTGTAGACTGATTTTGTTTTGGATTGGGTGGCTTCTAAGCTAAATTGCAAAGGATGGCTTTTGATTAAAAATTTTATCTTGATGATTTAAAAATCATCAACTGAGTAAATACGCTGTTCTACTTCAAAATCGATATGCAATTGTTGCTTTATAGGCTCAGGAAGGTCATCTGAGAATATTTCGGCATCTATGTTTAAAGATTTCGAGGAGGTAACACCGAGGCAGAAACAGTCACTCAGAGTAATATCCTTTGGTTGTATTTTTCCAAGAAAGCAGGTTATCTGCCACCCTTGAGGAGTCTGTTTCACTTTTACATTATTTGTTGTCCTAAAAGAAGGCAAGTTTAAAAGAGAAGTGCGCTCTGGAAAGCTTGGTAAATCATTACGAGTACAAGCAATTGATTCATTTTTTTCATTAGGCAAATGGAAAGTGATTTTTACATCTCTTGCGGAAATTGAACTTAAATTCTTAATTCCTATTTTAAGCGATGCAACTCTACTGTGCGCTTGCATGTACTTTGCTAGTTTTCGCGTATAGTTTTTATCATAGCCAGATATGTTGCCAAGGGGAATGGACCTACCTCCCATTGTTATGTATTCAACCCCATAATCTGGAAAATCTTTGTCACTAGGAATACTCGCATTAACTACCTTGCACTTAATTTGTTTTTCTATAACTTCGTCATGCTCGCCAGATATTAAGTACGCTTCAAGGGCAAGAATTTCATTGATAGGGCTAGTTTCAGCTCCCATTGTCGAGACTTCATCAATTGATGCTATAGCTGTTGATGAGCCTCTCCGAATGTAAACAGTATCTTTTTGAATCTTTCCAAAATCTTTTTTTATATAAATTGGTTTGCGTTGAATAGGTATATGAATGACACCTATTTGAGTGCTTTCGAAAGGGATTGTTTTATAGGAGAATTCTATAGGCCGCTGGGTCTTTGAGTTGATAAACTGCTGAAGTTGAGCATCATCGAGATGATCATGAATTCCAAGAACTTCGGATCTTCCACCTTTTACTTCTTTTACACCAATAAGGATATAAGCATCTGTCCTACGCCAGCTATTTGCAAATGCCAATACATCTTTTAAAAGTTCCGACTTATCTTCAGGAGTAGCTCCAGAGAATCGATATTGTTCACTTTTGAAGTCAAGAGCGCTCCCTTCTTCTTCAAATAACAGATTTTCAATTAAAGTTTGTATTGCCATATTTATTTCTAATACTTGATTTGAAAAATAAACTAATAGTATCCCAATATGGGGTAGTTTTATTACGTCTTCCTACTCACTTTAAATTATTTTGACCCCAACGCAATCCCTTCACGCCTCGGATCAGCCCCCGCAACTAAACCATCTTTAGTCCGCCAAATAATCGCCAGCCCACTCGTCATCTCACCTTCCTTAATCGTATGACCAGCCTTAATCAGCGCTTGCTTAAAGTCATTATCAAAACGACCTTGCTCTAGCTCCGTACTATCACCACGACGCAGAATATGTGGTGTATCTAACGTCTGCTGCACAGTCTTGCCATCTAATAAATCCAAAATCGCCTGCGCCACATAGCCAATAATCTGACTACCTCCTGGTGAACCGAGTACACCTTGTACTTGCGTGCCTTTAGCATTCAGTAAAATTGTAGGTGTCATACTCGAACGTGGACGTTTGCCACCTTCAACACGATTGGCAACTAAAACACCTTTATTCGTCGGTGAAAAAGAAAAGTCAGTCAATTCATTATTGAGGAAAAAACCTCCTTCTTTGACCCAGATATTTGAACCAAATGCACTTTCAATCGACAGCGTCATGCTGGCTGCACGACCTTGTGAATCCACCACACTGATGTGACTGGTATTTGGCGCATCTACGCCAGCTAAAGATGGATGATATGCGCCTAAACCTGCACTGACTTGGTTAAGGTGATCGCCTTGCGCTAACTTGCCACGTTGTTGCAGATAGTTATCATCTAAAAGCTGATTAACAGGAATCTTCTTAAATGCAGGATCAGCCAAATACTCATCGCGATCAGCAAAGGCGAGGCGTGAGGCATTGGTCAAATAAGTTGCTGCGACAATTGGATCGCTGGGCAAAGTGCCTTGCAACATACTCAAAATTTGTAGCAGTGTAATACCGCCTGAAGATGAAGGCGCGACGCTACAGACTTGATAGAGTGTAATTGATTTACATAAAGCGTTACTTGTAACGACTTGGTAGCTAGTGAAATCTGAACTTTTTAGGTCGCTACCTTGTGCATTAGCAGCAGCGAGAATAGCGGCTCTGATTTGATGGTCGTTATAAAAATAATCAGCGCCGTGTTTGCTTAACTTACTGAGTGTTTGGGCATAAGCAGGGTTTTTATAAAGCGTTCCCACAGCCAACGGCTGTCCATCTGGGTAAAAAATTGAGGCGGCATTAGATTGACGAAGACTAGGGTCAACGGTGAGCAATTGATTTAGACGAGGAGTAATTTTAAAACCCTGCTGTGCGGTCTGAATTGCAGGTTTAAAAGTCATTTGCCAAGGCAGTTTGCCAAAACGATGCGAAATCTGCTGCATCAGTTTGACCATTCCTGGTGTGCCTACAGAAAGCCCGTTTGTTACCGCTTTGCGAAATGGCAATGGTGCACCTTGTTCATCGAGGAAGCGATTTTCTTTTGCTGATTTGGGCGCAGTTTCACGTCCATCCAGTGAGACAGTTTTATGTCCATCGAAATAAACCAAATAACCACCACCACCCAAACCAGACGATTGTGGTTCAACTAAACCCAGCATCCATGCCGCAGCAATCGCACCATCAGCGGCAGTTCCACCTTGATTTAAGATCTGCTGACAAGCTTGTGTGGCGAGAGGATGAGCGGTGACGCAAACGCCACGTTTGGTGATGACCGTTTTTGTTTCATGTAACCCACTGCTTGCTTCTGGTGCTGGCGCAGTCACATCGGCGTGGCTGATTGAATACAGACAAAGGAAGACAGAGGTAACAAGCAGCTTTTTCATGAGCATCAAAGTCATTGAATTGATGTGCTTGACGATAGCTTTAAAAGTGCTAGAGATCAAATGGCAAGATGAAAGAAAAGGGAGTTTAGTGTGTTCTGGAATGATATTTACAATGAAATCTAAAGCAATATAGCTCATTGAGTATGCGGTTACTGAGCCAGTCGAAGTATCGAAATGCTTGCATTGAGCATGTCGAAATGTGCAGCGATACAAAACCACACTTCGACAAACTCAGTGTTCTTGCTGTGTCATGGTTTGTGTTGAAAAACCTACTATGGTTTTTGACTTTAAGAATTACTGATAAATACTAATCGGACTCTGTAACTCTTGTCCGTCCAGATAGACTTTGTTGCCCAGCAATGCAATACGACCTGCTGCAATCCATGAAACAACGAGTGGATAGATATAGTGTTCTAATTTATGCACTTTTTGGGTAAGTGTTGGGAGGTCATCGGTTGGCAGCACATTAGTAACTGCTTGTGCAATAACTGTTCCAGCATCTAAATCGGATGTCACAAAGTGAATTGAACAACCGTGCATCCGATCGCCAGTTGCTAATACACGCGCATGAGTATGTAATCCGCGATAAGCAGGTAAGAGAGAAGGATGGATGTTAATCATTTGACCGCTATAGCGATTTACAAAAGCGGGGGTCAGTACACGCATAAAGCCAGCTAAAAGAATCAGTTCACCTTTCCATTCTTGGATCACATTACTGACTTCAGTTTCAAAACTAGCACGATCAGCAAATTGGCGATGATCAACAACTTGAGTAGGAATGCCTGCTAGGCGCGCCCGCTCAAGTGCATACGCGTGAGGTACATTACAAATCACACCAACAATCTGCGCACGAATTCGACCAGACTGAGTCGCGTCGATTAGTGCTTGCAGATTGCTGCCATCACCTGAAACAAGAACAACGATTCTGATCAAATCAAGTTCACTCGTACTTGATCATCAGCATCAAGCGTTGCTGCTGCATCCGCTTCAATCTGACCCATAATCCAAGCAGTTTCACCTGCTGCAGTGAGTTGATCAATTGCGGTTTGAGCATCTGCTGCTGCAACTACGACCACCATTCCCACACCACAGTTAAAGGTGCGATACATTTCATAGGTATCAACATTGCCTTTTTGTTGTAGCCAGTTGAACAGTGCAGGCCATTGCCATGATTTGGTATTCACTACTGCGCGTGTGCCATTTGGTAATACGCGTGGTAGATTGCCCGGTAAACCACCACCTGTGATATGCGCCATCGCGTGAATATCAACATTTTTTGCCAGTTGCAGGATGTTTTTGACATAAATCTTGGTTGGCACCATGACGACATCCGCAAGCGGCTTACCATCAACTAATTCGTCGAGTGATGCGCCGCTATGTTCGATAATTTTACGAACTAGTGAGTAGCCATTGGAGTGCGCGCCACTTGAAGCAAGACCGATGAGGACGTCGCCAGCTTGGACTTTTTTGCCATCAATGATCTTGTCGTGTTCAACCACACCAACAGAGAATCCTGCGAGATCGTAGTCTTCGCCTTCGTACATGCCAGGCATTTCAGCAGTTTCACCGCCAACCAATGCACATCCAGCTTGTAAACAGCCTTCGCCAATGCCTGTGACGACATTTGCAGCAACATCAACATTTAAATGTCCAGTTGCATAATAATCTAAGAAAAATAATGGTTCTGCGCCACAGACAAGTAAGTCGTTGACGCACATTGCAACTAAGTCGATGCCGATCGTGTCATGACGATTTAGTTGCAAAGCAAGGCGTAATTTTGTACCTACACCATCTGTACCAGATACGAGAACAGGTTCGTTATAGCCTTTTGGGATACGACAAAGTGCGCCAAAACCGCCTAAACCACCTAATACTTCTGGACGCATGGTACGTTTGGCTACGGATTTAATACGATCAACTAGGTGGTCGCCAGCTTCAATATCTACCCCTGCATCTTTGTAGCTCAAAGAGGTGGAACCGTTTGTGGTATTGGTTTGAGGTAAAATAGGGGTAGGTGATGTCATAGAAAGCTCTCCGCGTAAGCGCGGCAATTATACTGTGAATATGACTTTAATTGCGGCATCTGGTCGTATTTTTTGCATGTTAATTGCTGGACTTGATCAGATGTATTTGGTTTTTCGTTACATGTTACGAATATTTTGTTCTTTGATGTGTGGTTTATTGAGTTCGTAATGATGAATTTGCTGTATTGATCAAAAACTTGGATTTACATTCAAATAAAAATCTTTCGATATTTATCAAAAAATAACGGATGATATTTGCAATCTAATGTTAGAGTTCTGTCGAAGATTGGATGCTGGTTTTATGGAGCTAACTTATTCGATTGTAGGTTGGTTCTTTAAGTCACAAGAAAATCATTTAAATTTCAGAAAAATTAAAGACATCGTGAATACAAGGCGAGGATCCTGAGATGGATGTTTTTGTGCGTCGAGGTTTGTCGTTATTTTGCATCGCTGGTGCGTTGTACGCTTTATTCTGGGTATTAGAACAATTGCTGCCTATTTTAATGCCATTTTTTGCAGCGATTATTATTGCGTACCTGTTCAATCCACTTGTTGAGTCTTTAACCAGACGAGGACACATTCCGCGCTGGCTGGCGATTTCAGTTGTTTTTCTGACGATTATGGTGTCTTTAGTTGTTATTCTATGGTTTCTTGTTCCTCTAGTCTGGGAGCAGGTGCTCTATGCGCGTGCGAATATTCCAAATGCAATTCAGTGGATTAATCTTACGCTCCGTCCGTGGTTGCAACATCAATTTCATATTGAGACAAACCGCATCAGTCTCAATGTCGTCACGACTTGGCTGACATCGTATCTGCAATCTAATTATAGTCTCGATAATACTCAAGAAATGATTGCGCGTTTGGCGCAATCAGGGATGAATATCATCAGTCTGTTGAGTTTGGCGGTGTTAGTTCCCGTCGTGGCATTTTATTTTTTGTTAGATTGGCAGGAAATGCTTGCGCGGTTTCATAGCCTTATCCCTCGGCGTGCCGAGCCAAAAACGATGGAAATTTTGCGCGAGTGTGATGCGGTTTTAGGTGCTTTCGTAAAAGGGCAACTTCTTGTCATGATCTTGCTTGGGGTTGTTTATGCCGTTGGTTTGCAGCTTATCGGAATTTCAGTGGGTTTGATTATCGGAATTGCTGCGGGATTACTGAGTATTATTCCTTATATGGGTTTTACCGTAGGGTTAGTGTCGGCACTTATGGCGTGTTTGTTCCAATATGGAATCGTCTGGCAACATTTAACGTTTGTCATCATTGTATTTATGATTGGACAAGTCATAGAAGGTTATATTTTGCAGCCTTTCTTGCTGGGTGACAGAATTGGTCTGTCTCCTGTCGCTGTGATCTTTGCTGTATTGGCCGGTGCACAGTTAGGCGGAATTGCAGGAATGCTGGTTGCTTTGCCTGTGGCTGCTTTGTTGGTTGTACTGTTCCGACATATTAATGATTTTTATCATCAAAGTGATTTTTATTTGTTCGAGAGCAATGTCTTAGTTGCAGATAGTTTTACTGAACCCTCTACTGTGAGTTATGATCTACACCTTCGAGAAAACGATAACCAAAGTTCTAGCATCACGTCAGGGCTTACAGAGAAGTCTTCTCAAGATACAGATGCAACTAAAAGTAACTCATGACGTTTTAGATATGACTCAAAACCTCCTTGTAATGCCTTATGATTCGCAGCGGAAAGACTAGATGCGTCAATTGAATCTTGCAATAGATGTACGTTCCGATGCGCGGATTAGTGATTTTGCTGGGCCAGGTTGGGCTGGCGTCATTGATGCGATGCGTCAGCTGCATGTTGGGTTATTATCACGTTGTTTCATTCATGGTGTTGCAGATACAGGAAAAACGCATCTTCTTTCAGCCTTGTGTGAATCCTATTTGGATATGGGGCATACAGCGATACAAGTGTCGTTGATTGAACTTGTCAATGCTCCAGTAGAAGTCTTGCAGGCACTTGAATCGTTTGATTTGGTGGCGCTTGATGATTTGGATGCAATTGTTGGAATGCCACATTGGGAAGAGGCGATTTATCATTTGATTAATCGTAGCGAACAACGTCAGTTAGTTTTTGTTGCACGTAGCCCAGCAACGCATTTACCAATCGGATTACCTGATTTGCAATCAAGGCTAGCACAAGCGGCGAGCTTCGGATTGCCAGCAGGCGAGAACATAGAGGATCGGCGCGCGCTATTGTCCGCAGTGTTGAAGCGAAATGGTTGGCATTTTGATCCTGTCATTACAGAACATCTGATTGAGCATGGCTCACATCGTCCGGGCTTAATGCTGAAAACTCTCGCAAAACTTAAACCATTATTTGAAGCACAGCGCCGCAAACCAAGTGTTGCTTTAATTCGCCAGACACTTGCAATGATTGATCAAGATTTGATTGAACATAGTCAGACATAATCACAACATCCTGACTTCTTATTCATATTTCTAAAAGTTTTTACCGAAAAACACTTGTTTGCACTCCCTGACTATGTAGTAAGATGTTGCGAACTTGTGTGATCGTATTTTTTGTGATCGTATTTGCAGTATCTGGCGCAAGATGTTGGACCTAAGCAAATAGATTTTTCGATGATGAGTCGTGTTTTTTACACGCTGTTTGAACAAAAAGTATCAAAAAAATAGTGATATGGAAGCTAAGAAATACGCCAATGTGGAGTGCGCGTTTATGTTTAAGCGTTTGATGGGTTTTGGTTTATTGTGTTTTGCGTTTGATGCGCACGCCAGTATAACAGTCAATACAACAGCAGATACGAGTGGTACAAGTGCTTGCTCTTTGCGCGATGCTGTTGCGATGGTGAACAGTGGTTCACTGTCAACCAAAATTGGGGGCTGTACAGATACTGACACAACGGCAGTGATTATTTTGACTGTCGGACAGACATATACGCTCAATAGCGAAATCCAACTTAATAATACGATTACTCTACAAAGTTCAGATACAGGTGATCTCAGCGGCTCTACCGGTACTAATAACCCGACAATTCAAGCGATCGGCAATCATCGGGTATTCAGTATTAATCCAAGTGGCACGGCAACGACAGCCATACCTTCTGTAACAATCACTGGCATAGATTTGAAGGGTTGTGGTATTGCAACAGGCTGTGAAACTAACGGAGGTGTCGTCTTTAATAAAGGTGCACTGACGATTTCAACTTCACGTATTTATGCCGGAGTCGCCAATCAGGGTGGCGGAATTTATAACGAAAATACAGGTACTGTCAGTGCAACAACAGTAGAGTTGAAAAATAATACAGCGCAGCAAGGTGCTGCTATTTATTCAATTGTTCCTGCGGTATTGATCAAACAGTCTTTGATTCGCGAAAATACGATTGCAAATGCAACACAACCAGGCTTTGCTCTTTATACACAGACTGTTGATCCGACACGAGTCAGCTTTACAAGTCAAGTGCTTGCTTCGACGATTTATAACAATACTGCAAATGCAATTAACATTGTTCCTGGGGTTTTGGTTGATAGTGCAACGATTGTTGCTAATCAAGGTGGTGTAACGCTGAATGCCAGTGTCACCTCAGCATTAGCAAATAGTATTGTTGGTAATAATGGTACGGATTGTACTTTTGTTGCTGGCGATCAGACAACGATCAACAATATTGTTTATACCAATAGCTGTGGATCAGCAACTGGTATCACTTCACAAAACAAACTTTTATCAAATACTGGAACTGAGACGCTCGTTGCTGCGGATACGAGCGGTAATGGTAGTGGTGCATGTGCACTTCCTCCTGCAAATGGTTTGTTGTGTCCATTTAAAACTTATGTTGGGCAGTTTACTGGTTATTTGTTGCCAAGATTAGTGCCTGCGCCTGGTGCAACATTAGCCAATGAACCGATTATTAATAAGGGTTTTAATAATGGTGTTGGTCAAGCATGTGCTGGTGATCAACGCGGTCAAACCAGAACCTTATGCGATATTGGTGCGATTGAATTAACGATTCCAGGTGGGAACGCTCAATCCAATGGTGAAGATATACTTTATGGTCAAGTTGCAAGTATTGATCTTAGCCCTGTTGTCGGCGATGGTCAGTTGATTCCTGCTGCATTATGTACTTCGCTGTTTGGAGCCGCTCCTGCATCTCAGGGTGGTGTTTGGATGGATGGGTGTATTGTTTATAGTAGTGCGCCAATTAAAGGCTCTGCTGCGTTTAATGCTACAAACGAAATGCTGACTTATACACCAGCAAGTGACTGGCATGGATTTGATAAGTTTACTTATACCATGGCAACCACCACGAGCTTCTTTTCTAATGCCAATAATGATAAAACCATTGCAATGACTACAACGATTGTACAGTCTCCTCCTACGGGAATTACCAGTAAAACAGTTGGTGCTGGCGGGGTTGGGATTTTTGCAGTATTTGGCTTGATGGGGCTTGCGCTGCGCCGTCGTCTGACAGGAGGTCAGCTATGATCCGCCGTATTTCTTTTTATGCATTACCATTGGTATGTTCATTGTTGGGTAGTTTGAATGTTGCTCATGCTACAACGATTACAGTGACAACGTTTAATGATGTGAGTGGTAATGCTAGTGTTTGTTCGCTTCGTGACGCAATTAAAGCCAGTGCGACCAAAACTGCGGTTGGAGGATGTGCTGCAGGGCAGCAATATTATACAGATACGATTCAACTAGCAGCGGGTACATATACTCTGACTCAAGGTGAGTTGGTTGTGAATGGAAATATGAATATCCAAGGCGACGCCGCATCTGATCCTTTTTCTGTAGATCCATTGACTGGGGCTGAGCCAGCGCGTCTTCCGATTGCAACAAAGATCGTTGCTGCCAGTGGTTCTCGTATCTTTAATACGTCAGTTAGTCTGAGTCCTTTGAACCTTTCAAACATTATCTTGAGTGGCGGTACTGCAAATGGTGCGAGTGGTGGTGACTCTGGATTTGGTGGATCAATTTTAGCAGGTGGGACAGTATATTTGAGTCGAGTTCAAATCAATAATGCGACCGCTGCTCAACAAGGTGGGGCGATTTTTATTGAAGGAGCTTTGTCTAACTTGACTGCGACAGCAGTGTCTTTTACGGGCAATAATGCTCCTCAAGGCGCTGTATTGGGAATGAGCTGTTTTGATAATTTAATCCCAACAGTCCGAACATTTACGCTCTCTCAACTGAGCGTAACCAATAATGGTTCGGCAAATACATCTACAATTCTTGATTTTTGTGGGCAAGCAACAACCTCTATCACAGCCTCTACGATTGCACAAAATACGACCTCAAGTAGCGCGGGTAGTGCAATCAGTATGGTTGGTAATATCAATACTCGATTGGGGCGTAGTAGTACGCTTGCTCTAGTGAGTAATACCATTACGGAAAATCATACTCCTGTTGCACTACTTTATGGTATTTCAGCAGGTTTGAGTTTGACGAATAATATTGTTGCTTTTAATGATGCTGTTGATTGTCAATATCAGGGTGCGAATGATCCGAATACTGGTTTGATCCCAGTTGGTACGTCAGCAGCCTTAAATTTATTTGCAAGTACCAGTAACCCAGCAACGGCTGCAACAAGCAAGTGTAGTTTGCATCCTGCATCTACAACAGCAAAAGATACGAATATCTATGCAGATAGTAGCAAGCAACTTTCATATTATGTGAGCCCATTAGGGTTGTATGGTGGCTCAGATTTAGCTGGTTATTTACCAGTAGCGGGCGGTCCATTAATTCATAAGGGTGATGTGGTATCAAGTTGTGGATCTAATGATCAACGTGGTGTAGCGCGTGGTAGTGGTATCCAGAACACAAACTCACAGCTTTTAACGATTAATTGCGATATTGGGGCGCTTGAATTATCGATTCTCACTGCAAACTATGATACTGGTGGTGCAAACGTTTCTTATACAACTGTTGTCAATTCAACTGCCAATACGACAGGCACCACAGCAGCACAGGCTGCTCAGTTGATTGCTCAGAATAAAGCATATTTAGATGCTTATAAGAGCAGTTATCGTTACCGTGAAGTTGTAATGTCTGTGACTTCAAATGATAGTGCACAAGAAAATCTAACGGGCTCGAATACGAGTGCAATTGATTTATTGACAGATTCGACTAAATATACAATTACTGGCAGTGATTCAGGCAATATTCATTGCGAATGGAATCCAGTGATGAAGCAATTGCTGGCTAGTCGAAATGATGGAACCGTCACCCCAGGCGGAACTATTGATAGTTGTAACTATACGATCACTGAAAAGGCAAATCCGAGCAATACTTCAACAGGAACAGCATCTTTTACAGTGAATAGTATCGCGCCAACAGCGAATAGTTTTACGGTAACTTTACCGTTTGGTGCGGCAAGTGTTCCATTGGATATATTGTCGCATGCCAATGATGACGGTAATGGTCCAGCAGGAAGTACGAATTACCCTACAGTCACGATCAATGGTAAAGTTGTTCCAAAACCTGCCTTCTATTCAGATAATCGAATTGTGAATGGTGTGGTGACCAATATTCCTGCAAATATTATTATTACCAAGCAGCCGACACAAGGTCATATTGTTGCGCAATATCAAGAGCCTTGTGCAAACAACAATGTGAATAGAACTCAATACACTTGTTATGGTGGTACGATTACCTATGTGAATGACAATTTGTATTCACCATTTAATGATAGTTTTACTTACCAAGTATTGAATTATGATTTGTCACCTTCTAACTCTGGAACAGTGACAGTGATTAACACTGCCACAACAACTGACCAGACCAAAGCTGGTGGTGGTAGTGTTGGATTTGGTGCGTTATTAGGTCTAGTTTCTTTGGTGGTACTACGTCGTCGTTTAGGACAGAGCGTTTCATCTCTGAAATGAGTTATCAACCCATAATGAGATGTAAGATCATATAAGTTCAGTAAAAAAGACTTCCTTCTAGGAGGTCTTTTTTATTACATAACGATTCAGTTCGAGTATTTAAGAATAATCTAGAAAAAATGATGGTCTTGAGGCTATAGTAGCGTTCTCTATACGCTGGTTGCTGCCATGAATGAATCATCTACATCAAATATCGCTGAACCTACAAAACAACATCGAACAGTTTTTTTTATTTCTGATGGAACGGCGATCACTGCGGAAACTCTAGGACATTCTTTATTGTCGCAATTTCCTCAGGTTGAATTTGATATGCGGATTTTGCCTTATGTCGATAATGAGGCCAGCGCGTTTGATGCTGTAGGTATCATTAACCAAGCTGCACAAGATGATGAGCTTCGTCCGCTCGTTTTTGATACGTTAGTTGATCCTGTTTTACGAGATATTATCAATACAGCATCTGCTTGTAATCTCGATGTGTTTGAAGGGATTTTGAGTAAGATTTCTGGTGAGCTAGGTGTTCCACCTGAGCCGATCGTTGGTAGTTGTCATGGTATGGTTGATTCGCAGGATTATAAGTCTCGAATCGATGCTGTTCATTTTGCGCTAGACAACGACGATGGTGCGAGAACACGTCAATATGATATGGCGGATATTATTTTGATCGGTGTCTCGCGTTCTGGCAAAACACCGACTTGTATTTATATGGCGCTTCAGTTTGGTATTCGAGCGGCGAACTATCCAATTACAGAAGATGATCTCGATGATAATCGTCTTCCTAAAGTGCTTAAAGAATATCGCCATAAGTTATTTGGATTAATGATTGATCCTGAACGTTTGGTTGCGATTCGTAATGAACGCAAAGCGGGTAGTCGTTATGCAAGCTTTCAACAATGTCAGATGGAACTGCGTGCGATTCAGGGAATTTACATTAGTGAAGGAATTCCAAGTTTGAATATCTCTGAAATGTCGGTTGAGGAAATTGCAACGCGGATTATTCAAACGAAAGGGTTAAAACGGCGGATTGGTTAGTCCTATTTTTCATAAAACATGTAGTGGCTTGATTTGCACCGATTCACGGATGCTGTCAAACTACGCACCCTTGATATTTTTTGATAAAACATGACGTTTACCCAGCTAATAAACTTGTTGGCTGGGCTCATTTTTTATTGATGCTTTTAGACTGATTTGGATGCCTGCACATGAAGCCGTCGCTTCGCTTACGTTTAGACCAACTGACTGACCGTTTTGAAGAGTTAAATGCCTTACTGTCTGATAGTAGCGTCATTAGTGATAATGAACGCTTTCGTGCATTATCGCGTGAACATCGTGATTTAGAAGAGTTGGTGCGCGTTTGGAGCTTATTTCTTCAAGCGGAAGCAGATATACAAACTGCTACCGATCTCATTAAAGATCCTAGCAGCGACAAAGACATGCGCGAGATGGCGGATGAGGAAAAGCGCGAAGCAGAAGCGCGCATCGTTGATTATACAAATGAACTCAACATCCTGATGATTCCAAAAGATCCAAGTGATCAGAACTCTGCATTTCTGGAGATTCGTGCTGGAACTGGTGGAGATGAAGCTGCGATTTTCTCGGGTGATTTATTTCGGATGTATTCCCGATTTGCTGAGAAAATGCGTTGGAGTCTTGAAGTTTTGTCCGAAAGCCATGGTGAACATGGTGGCTATAAAGAAGTCATTGCGCGTATCGAAGGCGATGGCGTGTATGGTCGTTTGAAGTTTGAGAGTGGTGCGCATCGTGTGCAACGTGTGCCGACGACTGAGACTCAAGGTCGTGTTCATACTTCGGCATGTACGGTTGCGATTCTGCCTGAAGTAGATACTGACCATACGGTTGAGATTAATCCTGCGGATCTGCGAATTGATACTTATCGTGCTAGTGGTGCAGGTGGTCAGCATATTAATAAAACGGATTCTGCGGTGCGGATTACGCATATTCCGACAGGCACAGTGGTTGAGTGCCAAGAAGAACGTAGTCAACATAAAAATAAAGCGCGTGCGATGTCATGGCTTGCTGCACGACTTGAACAAGCGAAGCGTGATGTGGCGGATGCTGCGACAGCCAGTATGCGGCGTGATTTGGTGGGAACAGGTGATCGTTCCGAACGTATTCGTACCTACAACTTTCCGCAGGGTCGTATGACGGATCATCGGATTAATTTAACACTCTATAAGCTGGATGCAGTGATGCAGGGTGATTTAAATGAACTACTAGATGCTTTGCACCGAGAGCATCAAGCTGATCAGTTGGCATTGCTTGCACAAGAAAATGGCGGTTAATTGATATGAATCCAATGCAAAGCGTGGAGGCTCTGACGATTGCTCAGGCTTTGCAGATCGGTTCTGATTCTTATATAAATGAGTTACATGAAATAAATTTATCTCTAGATACACGCGAACTCATACAATTATTAATATATGTTCTTCATAAAAATTATACGTTTATCCGTACGCATTCAGATTTTCAATTGACACGAGAACAAACTGCACAGTATTTAAAGTTTCATCAGCAATTAAAAATGGGCACACCATTGGCTTATGTGCTGGGTACACAGGCGTTTTGGACATTAGAACTTAAAGTGACTGCCGATACGCTAATTCCTCGTCCAGATACTGAAATTGTGGTGGTCAGCATATTAGAAATATTGCCAAAGAATAAAGCACTGAAAGTTATGGATATGGGGACGGGTACAGGTGCAATCGCGTTGTCTTTGGCGAGTGAGTGTCCATTGTGGCAAGTGACAGCAACAGATTTTTCTAAAGCGGCGTTAGCGGTTGCACAAGAAAATGCTCAGACACATCATTTAACCCATATCCGTTTTTTGCATGGCAGTTGGTTTGATGCTTTGTCTGAACCAGAAACGTTTGATTTGATCGTGAGTAATCCACCTTATATTGATCCTGATGATGTGCATTTGGCAGATTTAACGCATGAGCCGATCACGGCACTAGTTGCACAAGAGCAGGGTCTGAGTGATTTGAAGATCATTATTAATCAAGCATCAGGTCATTTAAATACTGATGGATTCTTGGTGTTGGAGCATGGTTATGATCAAGGTCAAAAAGTCCGAGAGTTAATGTTACTTGCTGGTCTTAATGATGTGCGTACTGTCAAAGATTATGGTGGTAATGATCGCGTCACACTTGGACGTAAAAATGCTATGCGTGAAGGGTGAGCACAATGTTAAATGATGAACAGCTCCTACGCTTTAGTCGTCAGATCTTATTACCTGAATGGGATATTGATGCACAGCAAAAGTTATCAACATCACGTGTATTGATGATTGGCATGGGCGGTTTAGGTTGCCCAGCTACGATGAGTTTAGCTCGTGCTGGTTTGGGTTTTTTGCGGATTGTTGATTTTGATACGGTGGATGAGAGTAATTTACAGCGCCAAACGCTTTTTACATCTCAAGATATTGGACAACCTAAAGTCATTGCCGCAAAAAATACTTTAACCCAGATCAATCCTTGGATGACGATTGATGCAATCCAAGAGCGTGTTAATACAGAAAATTTGCCCACATTATTGATGGATATTGATTTGGTTCTCGATGGTTCTGATAATTTTTCGACACGAGATGCCGTAAATAAAGCGTGTGTGGATGCTAAAATTCCGTTATTGTCCGCAGCAGCAATTGGCTTTGAAGGACAAATGACACTGATATTGCCTGACAAGGCGTGTTATCGTTGCTTGTTCCAAGATATTCCAGATGAGGAAGATGCGCGGCGCTGTGTAGATACAGGTGTACTCGCAACGACCACCGCCGTGATGGGGAGTATGCAAGCGCATGCCGCATTACTATTTTTGGGCATGGGTGTAACAAGCTTGGCGGAGCGCCTGTTGTTGTGGGATGGTTTAAGTTTTAATCAGCGTCAGATTCGTTATCAAAAAGATCCAGATTGTCCTGTATGCTGTAAAGAAAAATGAATAGTTGAGTTGTATGTCATTGAGTGACTCGGTGGCGTAAATTTTTAAGTTGTACATTAATGTTTTAAGAACTTTTAGTTTTAGGAATCATGTGAATGTCTGAACAATCACCAGAAAAACATCTATTAGAAAATGGTTTACGAAGTCTTGCCCGCATTGGTGAGACCACTTTGGTTATGCTGTTTGCAGGAATTCGTTATGCGCAGGATAAACCTTCTGCGCCACAACTTCTGCGCGAAACTTTTGAAAAATTGGGCGCAACCTATATTAAATTAGGTCAGTTTATTGCGAGTTCACCATCGCTTTTCCCTCGTGCGTATGTCGAGGAGTTTCAAAGCTGCTTAGATCAGACAACACCAATTTCCTTTGCTGAAATTGAGGCGAAACTGGCTGAAGAATTTGATCGACCACTCACTGAAATTTTTAGCCATATCGATCAAAAATGTTTAGCATCTGCATCGATTGCTCAGGTTCATGCAGCAACTTTAGTCACAGGTGAAGAGGTCGTGATTAAAGTACAAAAACCAGGAGTCGAGACGATTCTATATACGGATTTAAATTTTGTGCATTTTGCGACCAAGATGCTTGAGCGCGCGATGCCAAAGCTAAAGTTTGCATCATTGGCTGCGATCGTTAATGAAATCAAGATTCGTATGGTACGCGAAGTTGATTTTATTGAAGAAGCTAAGAATATTGAAGATTTTCAAGAGTTTTTGAAAGCAACAAATAACACTCAAGTCGTTGCACCCAAAGTGTATCATCGTGCATCAACACGCACAGTACTGACGATGGAACGTTTCTATGGCGTACCGATGACAGATATTGATGCAATGAAAAAACATACTAAAGAGCCATCTCAAGCACTAATTACTGCGATGAATACTTGGTTTTCATCATTGATGTTATGCAAGAGTTTTCATGCTGATTTACATGCTGGGAATCTCATGCTTTTAACCGATGGACGCGTTGGATTCATTGATTTTGGTATTGTTGGTCAATTAAAACCAGAAGTTTGGCAATCTGCAATTAACTTCATGCAAGCGCTGCAAACGACGGATTATGCATTGATGGCCGAAAATATGGTCAAAATGGGGATGACCAATACAGTCGTTGATCTCAAAGTATTGCAAAAAGACATCGAAAATATGTTTAAAACATTACTGATGACTGATCCGCAAAAAATCATTTCTGGCGATACGGGTGATTTGAATACGTTGATGATGGATATGGTTCAAGTGGGTGAGCGTCATGGCATCCGTTTCCCAAGTGATTTTGCGTTACTGATGAAGCAAATGCTTTATTTCGATCGTTTTATGCAGGTATTGACGCCGCATATGGATTTATTTGCTGATGCGCGTTTGCAATTGGTTGCTGAAGAACCTGTTTCTAAACTGATTCATTAATAAAAGTTAGTGAATTTTAATGACAGTTGTTCATGAGTAGCGTTTTTCATAAAGGTGTGGGTGATGGATAAAGTCCTGATTGAAGGCTTACGTGTGAATGCTGTCATTGGTATTTTTGAGTGGGAACGACAAATTGAGCAGCCAGTGTTGATCGATCTTGTGATGACCGTCGATACATGTGCTGCTGCGGTTAGCGATGATATTCAAGATGCGGTGAATTATGCGCTTGTCGCAGAGCTGGTTACTGATCTTACGAAATCATTGAAACCGCAATTATTAGAAACACTTGCTAATAAACTGGCGACAATGATCTTAAATCACTTTTCTACGGTGCAGTCTGTTCAAGTTAAGGTGAAGAAGCCTCTCGCAGTTAAAGGCGCACAAGCCGTAGGTATTGAAATTATACGGGAGCGCCATGCGCTATTGGCTAGCTCTGGGCAGTAATGATCAACCTGAATCATCTCTGGATTTTGCTTGTGTAGAACTTGCGAAATTAGGAGAGGTTTTTTGTTCATCTCGATATGAATTCCCTCCGCGGTCTGGCGTTGGTGTGGATTACATCAATATGGCTGTTCGCTTAGATTCTGAGTTAACAGTTGACGAGGTTCGTAAGACTATTTATCAACTCGAAGATGCTGCAGGTCGCATTCGCAAGTCGAGTGTAATTCGTTTGGATATTGATGTGATTGCGTGGGAAATCGTGGGGCAGAGTGCGATATTTGATATCCATCGGTTGCCTCTACCGATGGATGTGATTGTGCCAATGAAAGAAATTTGGACTGGGTTTGAACAGGTTGTGAGTATCATTCAGCCTTAGTGATACAGATGATTTATCTAAGAACTATATGTTTAAGGAACTTTGTCATGTTCATCATCCGTTTCTCTCGTTGTAAAAGCAATTCCTAATGGGGCAGCAATAATCGCGCCGACAACTGTATCAATACCATCTCCAGCAACCGCTAATGGCGTCATGAGAATCTTGGTTAGCGTTTGGCCTGTTGTTGCATAATCATAAGAAATATTTAAGTAATAAGGTTTTTTGAAGGATTGCGCTTCAGGCAATCTGAAATTTCCTGATTCATAAACTGTGCCTTGAGATAGTTTTCCTGCAAAATAATAAATCCCATCACTTCTGATTTTAAAATCATTGGCTAATAAAAATATTTTGTCGGAGTCTGATAAAACTGCATTAGTTTCACTCTTTAATAAGAATGTTCCGTTGATGACATTATTTTTACTGATCACAAAATGCAAGTTGGTTGCTCTAAGCTTAGTGCGATTAGACCACTGCAAGGTGTTTTTAATCGTATTATCCATGGGGAAAATATAGTGATAGCGCTGACCGACTAAAACGACTTGTTTTTGATCTTGAGTAATCAGAAAACCGCTGAGTTTTTCATTAAAACTTTCTTTTTTTAATTGATATAATTCAGATGTTAAGCACCCACCCACAATAATCGATAAAACGGTAATCATCAGTAGGTGCAGAGATCTTTTCATGGCTTCATGCTCAGTTTAAATATGGTTTTTTTCCGTTCCTTCTTTACTCAATGTAAATCTTCTTGAATTTGCTGGTGTCACTATTTAAACAAAATAACTGCTTTTGGTCATCACTTTAGAAACAACGCCCATCACGGCTTTGACAGACTCAGGTAGCTCTTGTGCGCCAGCTTCGATGGCTTGATCTCGATGGTGTAGTTCGTCTTTGTGCATTTGCTGCAAAATTGCGCGACTACGATCATCATTTTCGGGAAGCGCCCGTAAATGCTCATCTAAGTGTAGACCGACTTGTCGCTCTGTTTCCGCAACGAATCCCAAGCTATATTGATCTCCAGCTAAACCTGCAATCGCCCCAATGCCAAATGACATGGCGTACCAGAGTGGATTTAATAAACTGGTGTGACTATCAAGTTCTTTAAGGCGTTCTTCACACCATGCCAAGTGATCTTGTTCTTCACGTGCTGCTTGTTGCATTGAATCACGGACATGTGGCAGCTTGGCCGTTAGTGCTTGACCATGATATAGCGCTTGAGCAGCAACTTCACCGCTGTGGTTTACACGCATGAGCCCTGCGACATGCCGTGCATCACGAACATTGAGTGAGCTTGCTGCTTCTGCACCAGGCAGAGGGCGATCAGCTTGAGTGGTATTGGGCACTACGCTCCGCAGTGCTTGGTCAAATGCGCCAATCATACGATCTGCAAATGTCTGGTGAAGCATAGTAACCACTCCATTAAATCATTGTTTGAGTAGGGTCTGTTGACATTTAATCCCGCCAAAAAATGTGGTGATAAATCTAGGGCTGTCTATATTGCTTTTGCATGAAAAATGGCTAAATTGTTCTTATCCTAAGTTAATCCGTTTGCCAATATATCAATATTGTCTACACGGATTGCCTTGTCTAAGACCAATTTCGCTCATTTTTCATCGCAAAGACCAAATGCCAACAGACCCTAATATACCGTTTTCTTGGTTAAGACGATGTGTTATCTGTATTTAAATGTTTAATCACAATAAGCGAAACGACTGCACTAATAATTGCTGTGAGTAAAAATAACTCGGGAATTGATCGATGTAGCCACGACAGCACTGCAACAGATACGACACTCGATACGACCATAAATAAGGCGTTCATGATGCTATTTGCAGCAATAACGCGGGCTCTGAAGCTCTCTGGCGAATCATATTGTAGGTGAGCATAGAGTGGCACGATATAAAATCCACCAAACATTCCGATACCTGCAAATGCAATAAATACAGGCCAATATTGAGCTTGGGATATGACGTCTATCATATTCTGATGCTCTGAATGACTGACTAAGCCTCGTGATGCAAGATATAAAAAGATTGCTGAAGCTGTCAGACCAACTGCGCCAAAGGGGACTAATTTTAATTGAGCGTGTCTGCCTGTGAAGTGTTCACAGAGTAACGACCCTAATGCGATACCGACCGAAAATACGGTGAGTAAAAAAGTCACTACACTTTCTGAACCATGAAGTATTTCACGCGTAAATACAGGGATTTGAGTTAAAAAAGTTGCACCGTAATACCAAAACCATGAGATCCCTAAGATGGTATATGAAACATCACCGAGATTGCTGGCATATTGAAGAGTCTGTCTTGTTGTTGCCAATACGTTCCAGTTAATTTTCAGGTCTGCGTGACCAATCGCGCGAGCTGGGATTTCGTGTGAGAACAAATAACCGACAATCGCAATGATTAATAACGTTCCGCTAATCCAAAAGTAGTTTGTACCAGCGATCGTCATAATCGTACCACCAAGGATCATGCCTGCCAGCGTGGCAAAAGATGTGCCTGTTTCAAAGAGTCCATTACCGCCGACAATTTCATCTCGAGTTAATAATTGAGGCAAGATGCTATATTTAATGGGACCGAAAAATGTGGCGTGTGTTCCCATACCAAACAAAGCGACCATAAATAGCCAAAAAGTATGGGTAAAAAAAGCAATGGTTACCAAAGACATGATCATAATTTCAAATATCTTGATATATTGCGTGAGTTTGGATTTTTCGTATTTGTCAGCGATTTGACCCGCTGTTGATGAAAACAGAAAGTAGGGCAGAATGAATAGTCCTGCTGCAAGGTTGTTTAGAATAGTTGGCTGAACATTGATGACGGATGCCGCATGAAATGTAAAAAGGATGATCAGCGCCTGCTTAAACGTATTATCGTTGAGCGCACCCAAAAACTGGGTAATAAAGATAGGTAAAAATCTTCGTGTTTTTAGTAGTGAAAATTGGTTGGACATGAAACACTCAGGTTAAATACAGGCACCTACTACCATAACGATCTCTGTGTTTACTAGCAAGCTCTAGGACAACACGTTATTATTCATCTGGTCATTGCTCATACGGTTGAGCGGTAAAAATAGGTTTTTCTTCATATGCTTAATTCGCGATTCAGCACGTCTATGTGTGTATTGCTCGGTGCTAGCCTGACCGCGCCGTCCATTATGGCTGAAACAAGCGATGCAAACGCCACGAATGCTACAAATGCTTCATCAGTATCTGCCGCTGTCACTCAGGAGGATAGTAGCCCTGTCTCAACGGTTGTAAATCCTGTCGCCAAAGACAATGTGACAAAAACGGCGACAAAAGCAGCGATAGAAGATGCTCATAATAATCCATCTCCAATTGCTTTACCGTCTAGCGATGCTAAGCCGAATTTGCTGACGCGCATTGCAAATCATATATTTTTTTGGCGGAAACCTAAAAGTAAATATAGTGTTGCTGTTGAGCCGACCATTAGTGTGACCGTGAACGGTGCTCCAGAGGCTTTAGAAACCAATTTAAAAGAGACCCTAAAGCAAATTACTGTTGATGAGTTTGAGGATTTTCAAAGTGATTTACCGCGATTAAGGGGTTTGGCGGTCGATGCTGCACAGGCAGTTGGTTATTACACGGCAACCTTTCACTTCAATAAAACATCTCGTGATCATTTACTAGTCGATGTCGTGCCAGATACTCCAGTGACAGTGTCGAGCCAAAAAATTACGATAACAGGTGAGGGTGAAACTGATAAAGCGTATATTCACTTGCAGGCAACACCTGATCTGAAAGTGGGTGACACGCTGAATCATGGTGAATATGAGAAGACCAAGGCGAGAATTTTAAATATCGCAACAGATCATGGTTATTTTCAGGGACATTATCTTGCACATGATATTCAGGTGACGTTACCACCAAAAACTGCAGATATTACCTTGTCTTATGATACAGGGGCACGTTACGCATTCGGTGATGTGACTTATAAAAATAGTAATCCAACAAAGAAACTTCCTTTGAAACCGAGTGTGTTGGCTGCACTTCAACCTTTTAAGTCTGGTGAGCCTTATGATGCGGCAAGTCTGGCGAAGTTATCACGGAATTTGCAGGATACGAGGTTCTTTAATAACGTTCAGGTTGATGCACCAACTCCTGATGTTGTGCCTGATACGATTAAGCCATTGGATTCATCTGATTCAACAATTCAATCTCCAGAGTCAGGATCACAAGGGGATGGCACTACGCCTAATACGATAACGCCAGCATCAGAATCCTCTCAAAAGACAGATGTGGACTCTAAGTCGCAGTTACCCGTCACACCGACTACTTCTCCAGTCCAGTCGAAAGATGATCACACTCAGTCGAGCATTTCAGAGAAACCGAGTATTCCTGTTGTGGTCACGTTGAACGCAGATAATCCAAATAATGTGGAAGCGGGTATTGGATATGGTACAGATACTGGTCCACGAATTCGGACGCAGTACAGGCGCGCGCTGGTGAATGATTCTGGGGATAGTTTTGATGCCAATGCTGAATTGTCTCAAAATCTGAACTCCTTAGACCTACGCTACAACATTCCGATGAGTAATCCACTCAGTGATGTGGTTAGTGTGTTTGGAGGATATGCTGAGCAGAAACTGAATGAAACAAATGGGTTAACGGTAGATACAAAAACTACGACGCTTGGTGTTCAGCGAACGATTAATCCAGTCGGTGAGTGGCAACGTACTTATTCATTACGCTATCGTAATGATGAGCTTGCAAATAATGCGATCAATGTTGATCCTTCTTTATTGCCCGCGCCGTTTAATATTCAAGGGGCAAGTTCGCATCAGCAAGCATTGCTGGCAGGCTTTGGGTTGAATCAGGTGATTACCAAAGGCGGAGTGAATCCGACTTCAGGTTATCGACAATATTATCAAATCGATGTCGGTAGTCGGTCTGCGTATTCTGATGCCAATATGATTATTCTGCGTGCGGGGCTTCGAGCCTTACAGACTTTTGCGGATAATCATCAAATCGTGATTAGTACGGATGTTGGTAAAATATTGACGTCAAATTTTAATCAAGTGCCTTATAACTTACGTTTTTTTGCGGGTGGTGACCAAAGTATTCGAGGTTATGATTATAAAAGTTTGTCTCCCTTGGTGAATGGTTACGAAGTGGGAGGACAAAACCTTATTGTCGGTTCACTTGAATATAATTATTTGTTCAAGCCAAAATTGCGCGGAGCCGTATTTGTGGACGCAGGGAATGCCTATGACAACCAATTTAAAACCGCAACCAAAGTCGGCGCAGGTTTCGGGATACGTTACGCGTCACCAGTTGGACCAATACGCATTGATTTAGCGGCTGGCGTGTCAGAGACTAGTCCTCCTATTCGTCTCGTATTCTATATTGGAGCGCCTTTATAGATGACTGATGATATTCAGAACTCAGATCCTGATTTAGAGCCAGTGCCTAACGAAAGCCTACCCCCCAAAAAGAAAAAACGATTTTGGGTAAATATGCTGTCGATTATTGTTGGGTTACTTGCTTTAGGTTTTATCAGTCTCTTGGCATTAATTGGGTCAAATTCAGGAACGGCTTGGGTCTTAAAAAAAGCCGCTGCCTCCCAGCATCTGGTGTCTTATCACTATGTCAAAGGCAATTTCCAAAATGGTGTGATCTTGGATCATGTCAAAGTTGGCTTGGAATCAACGGACATTACCGCGAAACGAGTGAATGTCAGAATTGGTTGGCGATCTATTCTGCAAGGGCAAATACATCTTATTCATACCACAATCGATGATTTAGTCATTGATATTAAGACCCTTCCGACTGGAAAGCCTTATCATTATCCAGCGATTCGTATGCCTGTTGTTCTGCGCGTGAACAATAGTGTTGTCAATAAATTAACCATTAAACAAATCGTACATGATCCGCATACTCATCAACTTGTACACCGCGTTGATGTGATTTTTAGTCAAATTAAGTTAAAAAAGGCCAGTTGGAAAGGCGATTTATTGACGATCACTAATTCCAGCATTAACGACAGTGGTTTTGCGGCAGATCATGTCACAGGTACGATGCAATTCAACGCACACTATCCGATTCGTGCGAAGGCGAGAGCTTCTCTTCCATTATTGGATCACATTGGTGCACCTTATTTTCAAGTCGAAGCAACAGGTGATCTTGAGCAAATTCATGGTGTAGTGAGCGCGATACCATCACAAAAGCAGTCTCAAGGTGTCCTTAAAGGAACTGTTGATATTCGTCCGATGGATCATATCTTTGCGATGAAAGGGCAGGTGAATTGGAGTGATTTACATTGGCCAATTATTCAAGAGCAAAATTTTTACTCCAAATCGGGTACTGCGACGATCCAGACTACACCACATGGGCTAGGTATTGATGTCAATACAGATCTAGTGGGAGAGTATGTTCCATCTGGACAGTATGTCGTTAAATTATTTACTGATTATAAAGACTTACAAATTCAGTCGATTCAAGCAAAAGCCGCTAAAGGGACTCTAACTGGTTATGGTCGTGTCGAGTGGCAAAAAGATGTGCATTGGTTCGTGGAGGGGCAATTTGCAGGTGTACAAGTTGCTGGTTTATTGCCTCCAACGGTATTACCTTATGCGCCATATTTACCGACAGTATTGACGGGGCCATTTCGACATACTGCATTGATTAGCCCGCATAAATCCCAAATAGGCGTGAGTCTCACAGGTGCAACAGGCGAACGCTGGCTTGTTGGAGTTGCTCGACTGGGTAGTTTCGCCAATAACGCTTTACCGCTTGCTGTCGATGTCCGTTGGGAAAATATGAGTCGTATGTTGGCTGGTGTGGGTCAAGTCAATACCCAGCGCGGCGAAGCAATGGTGAGCTTGAATAAAGAACAAGTTTCAGTGGATGCCAATCTGGATATGTTGGCGAGCCAGTATTTGCCAGCAGGACATTATGCTGCAAATTTATTCACTGAACGCACAGGCTTGAAGGTGCCAAAACTGACGTTTAAAGGAGATGCAGGAACTGTTGATGCATCTGCAAGTATGGTTTTTGCAGTTCCCGCGCAGAATAAGAAACCTGAAAAACCAATGACATGGACTGCCGATATTGCATCAAAAGGTTTGGGTCTTAGTCTTGAGTCGCCAATTCGACAACTACAAGGTTCAATTCATGCGACAGGAACTAGCACAGTCGCGCAAGATTCGATCGTTATTCAGCCTGCTCTGATGGGTGTATTGAAGTCAGATTTGGCTCAGCCTAATTCATCAATCGCTGCAAAAAATATTCAACTGACTGGGCGTGGGCAAGTTGTTTTAACGAAAAATACTGCAAAAAACACGCATGGACTCAAAGCATATTCGGCAAGATTTGATGGTGATCTAAAAAGTAGCGAAGCTCCATCGGGTAAGTTGGCTATTCTGGTTTCTGGTACACCAGATTTGACCAAGATTGAACGCTTCGAACATGATGGTGCTGCAGGGCAGATTAGTGCAACAGGACAGATGATTACTAAGAATGGCGTGCAATGGTCAGCAACAGGAAAACTGAATCATTTTAATCTCGGATTTTTCTTACCATCATATCAAAGCTCATTGACTGGGGCATTTAACACCAATGGTCAATGGAGCCCGACAACGCGTCATATCCAAATTGCTCAACTAGATTTGTCTGGATTATTAAAAAAACAGCCTATCTTGGCGAAAGGAACACTCGATGCGGTTTTTAATCCAAAGAGTGTTTCTCCATTTCCAGATAAGCTCACTGCGACCAATTTTTTGTTGGATTGGGCTGGTAATCGTCTGACTGCAAATGGCGGAACTTCGACCAATGCACAAGGTGCTCCAATTGGTAGTTTTAATATTCAGATTGATGCTAAAAATCTGGGTCAAATTCATCCAGATATGAGAGGTCGAATCTTTGGGGTTGTTGATTTATCTGGTAAAGCCCAAGCACCTGATACGCAGGTGAATTTTAATGTGGAAAACTTTAAATATTCGACACTTGCAATCAAAAATGCGAGTCTCGTTGGGCGGATTCCGCAACTTGGGTTACAACCGAGCCAGTTAGCGTTGACTGTGAATGATTTTAGACGAGATCAACAATTTATCAATAATATCAATGCTAAAATCACTGGAACACAGCAGGCGCATGTTGCAGATTTTTCTACAAAGACCCCAAAAACACAATTTAGTATCCAGCTTGCTGGTGGCTTAGATGCTAAAAGAAATTGGAATGGAGAAATTCGCCAAGGTCTTTTAGTTGGACGGAAGATGACACTGCGGCAAGAAAAACCAGCCGCGTTGCAATATCAGAGTGACGCAAATGCGGTTTCTATCGCAGCACATTGTTGGTCTGGTGCAGGTCGATTTTGTTTTGTCGATCCAGTCGTTGCAAGTCGCGCAGCAGGTCATGTGGCATTAACTTTAGATGAGCTGGATTTAAGCGGCTTTCATGACATGATGCCAAATGGCATGATTTGGTCAGGAAAACTACAGGGCAAAGCCGATGCAAGCTGGCAAGCCAACTCTCATATACAAATGAATGCTGAAATTTCTACGGATAATGGTTTTATTGGGTTAGATGCTGATGATCCGCAAGATCCACCGAGTACATTGCCTTATCAGCGATTAAGTTTATTGATTTCGACACAAGAAAACGGAATTAAGCTTCGGTTTGACGCAAAAACACCCAATATCGGGACTGGTTATATCGATGCGCTCATTGATCCAAAAGCAGAAGGAAAAACGATTAATGGCGCATTGGTGCTTGATAATGTTCAACTACAAGTGTTTAAACCCTTCTTTCCTGGTATTCGCGAGTTATCTGGTGTGGCATCACTGGCGGGAGGGATGAGTGGACCTCTCATGGGGCCTACTTTTTACGGAAATTTTAAGCTGAATAATGGCAAAGTTGTTGCAACCAGTATTCCATTAAATTTGCATGATATTAATTTAACCTCAGAGATTCGCGGATCACAAGCCACGATGAATGGTCAATTCATGAGTGGTGATGGCACTGGTACTTTGACGGGTCTTGCAAGTTGGGCGGATCAGCCTGTTGTCAATCTTAAACTGGCGGGCAATGAGCTGATTATTCGTCAGCCACCGATGGTCACAGCGGCTGTCAGTCCGGCACTTGATATTCAAATTTTACCAGTTGATAAACAAGTATCTATTAGTGGACGTGTTGATGTGCCGCATGGTGTTGTCTCACCGGGAGCAAATAGTAGTAAAGCGATTGCAAAATCATCTGATGTGAGGATTGTTCATCTAGATCAGTCAACGACAGCTGCTGTGCTGCAAAATGTGAAAGCATGGATGATCAACATGGATGTGAATGTCGTGATTGGTAATGATCTGCGCTTTAGAGGATTTGGTGCGAATGCACGTATGGATGGTGGGTTACAGATCACTCAGCGTGGTACAGGTGGTCTCATGGCAACTGGTCAGATCTCGTTAGAGCCAAATACCAAAGTTGATGCGTACGGGCAGGAGTTAGTCTTGACCAAGAGCAATATCAAATTTAAGGGAGCTTTACTTGAGCCAACATTAGATATTCAAGCCGATAAAGTCATTGATAATCGAACTGTGGGAGTAATCATTCAAGGTTCTGCCCATAATCCAAAAATCACGACGTGGAACAATGCTGGTCTAACTGATCAAGAAACGTATAGTGCGATATTGTCGGGTTATATTAGCACGACGACGAATTTACCTTCGTCAACGATTAATAATACGGCTCTGGTTCATGCTGATGTAGATAATGCACTGGCGGCGGCGGGGATCAGTGCGGGACTGAGTGGCTCGCGTAATTTTACTAACCAAATTGGTAATGTCATCGGCTTGAGCAATTTAACGTTCGGTGCTGATGGTTCCGATGGAGATACGAAGGTTAATGTGACAGGTTATTTATCACCTAATCTTTATGTACGCTATGGTGTTGGCGTGTTTACGCCCGTGAATAAATTGACTTTGCGCTATCAAATGTCGCAGCGATTCTATATGGAAGCAAGTTCCTCGATAGAGCGAGCAATTGACTTCTTTTATAGCTGGCGGTTTTAGCGTATTGAGCTTATCAAAGCACAGTTTGTGCTAACCCGATTATTTTTATCGGTTTTATACTTCTATCACTCTTGAAGCATTGACATGAAAAAAGGCATCCATTGGATGCCTTCTTGGTTTATGCATAAATTTTACGCTTGAGGTTTTAATAAAAATTCCATCAAAGCTTTTTGTGCGTGTAAGCGATTTTCAGCTTCATCCCAAACAGCTGAACGTGGGTCATCGAGTAAGTCTTCAGAGATTTCTTCCCCACGATGCGCTGGCAGACAGTGCATGAACAATACGCCATCATCTGCTAAATCAAGCAATCTTGGCGTGATTTGGTAGGTTGCAAAGCGACGCTTACGAATGCTTTGTTCTGCTTCTTGCCCCATGCTTGTCCACACATCTGTTGCCACTAAATGTGCACCTTCAGCCGCTTCTTCGCTGCTGGACACAAGTTGTGCGCAGTGGGCAAACTCTTGTAGTAATACAGGATCTGGCTCAAAACCATAAGGTGAAGCAATTTTTAATTGAAAACCGAGCTGATGTGCAGCATGAATATATGAGTTGCACATATTGTTGCCATCACCAATCCACGCAAAGGTTTTACCAGCGACGTCACCGCGCATTTCTATGAATGTCTGTAGGTCGGCAAGGAGTTGGCAAGGATGATGATCGTCTGTCAAACCATTGATCACAGGAACACGTGAATATTGTGCAAAGCGTTCAACCGTTTCATGAGCAAAGGTACGAATCATCACTAAATCGACCATGCGTGAAATCACACGTGCAGAATCTTCAATCGGTTCGCCACGACCTAACTGTGTATCGCGAGGTGAAAGAAAAATCGCACTGCCGCCAAATTGACTCATTCCTGCTTCAAATGAAATTCGTGTGCGCGTGCTCGATTTTTCAAAAATCATGCCGAGGACTTTACCTTGGAAGGGCTGATAGAGTTTGCCTTCGTGGTGCATTGCTTTAAGTTCGATGGCGCGATTAAGAATACTACGTAGCTCATCAGGCGTAGTATCAAGTAGACTTAAAAAGTGCCGTGGAGGCTGACCAACTGACCGCAACATGCTTACTCCGCGAATGATCGCAAAAATATTGTCTCGCAAATCCATTGTCTAATGATTTTTACGCTCGATATCAATTAGATATATCCGCGCGAAGAAATGTAAGACGAGAAAAACCAGAGATTATACTTGATTTAGTTAGGGTGTGTGGATATTTGACACATACTTTTAAACAGTTCTTATCTTCTATGTTTTGTTCTGGCAAGTGTAGTGATGTCCAGCTAAAAATGAATCAACTGAATATTCAAAGAAATGATTGATATCGAGATGTTCTTCAATTGGAGTTAAACCGATTAGCAAACGCCATTTAATATGCTGTAGAAAGCCGCCATAAATGACTGCTGATTCATGAGGATGTGGACATAAAATTTCACCACGTGCGGCTGCTTCGTTAAGAATTTTTGCCACAGTCGCTTGACCGCGAGCAGGACCTAAATCATAGGCAATTCGTGCAATTTCTGGATCGCGTTGAGACTCTCGAACAATGAGACGCATAAATGCGATTTTGTCGGGTTGAGAAAAGGCATTAAACAGCTTGTGTGCATTGTCTAATAAAACTTCTCGCAGAGTTTTTTCACCCAATTCTGTAGGCAGCGCACTTTCATTAAAGAAATATTCATGGCGACGTTGTACTAGTGCAACGAGAAGCCCTTTCTTGCAACCAAAATATTGATAAATCGATGCTTTTGAACCACCAACATGCGCCACTAAGCTATCTAAACTGACACCATCAAAACCATGTTGTAAGAACAACTCATCAGCGGCAGCAAGTAAAGCCTCGCGTCGTTCAGTCCCACGTTTAGTGTGGGGCAAGCTCGGTGCAGTTTGAGATTGCGGGGCTGTGGTGTTTTCTAAAACATCGAACATGACAAAATCCAAGATGTGTTGCTCATAGTGTATCTCTAATTTCCACGATAAAATATGATAATTGTGAACAGATGAATCGTCAGTCACAATAAAAGAATAGATGATGGGGAGAATAAGCCTGTTATTTCAGATTGATGACGTGTTCTGCGTGATGGGTTAATTATTTCAATCATTTGATTATCGTTGTTACTGTTGGAATGTTTGCTGTGATTTTTAAATTTTTGATTAGAAAATCGAAATAGTTTAGCGGTTGATATGAAGTAATATTAATATAATCAATTATTAAGGAAGACATTTATTGAACATTCTACGGAATGTAGATATTCTTAAGGTCTTGTGAGGGATCATATATATCTATTATTAAAATGTGGCAATCAATATGGAAGAAACCAGACTGGATTTACCCAAAGCCAATGTTTATCTTTTACGCGATTATATAGAAGATACTCAAAATACATTTAATTATTTAAAGAGTCATTTAGATTGGACTCCTTACGAGGATGGTACTGAGCGATTATATTGCAATATGGGAATGGATTATATTTTTGCTGATCATGTAAATATTTCAGGAAAACTTCTACAAGCAAAACCATTCGATCCAGTTATTTTAAGCATAATGAATACTTTGAATAATCAATTTCATGTTGGAATGAACGCTTGTCATGTACATTTCTATCAGGACGGAAATGCACATATGCCATTTAGACGTGATATGGCGTATCAAATTGATTTTGATCAGCCCGTCTTTATTTTATCACTTGGCGCTTCTCGATGTTGGTCATTTAAAGATATTGAAACGCATGAAGAATATGACTTTATATTTAGAGATGGAGATTTGTGTATTTTATCAACTGATACCAATGAGCACTATTTGCATGGTGTGAAAAAATCACCTGATGTCACTGGACCTCGGATAGGGTTGTCATTTCGCTGTTTTAAAAGTTATGCTGCAATTGATTGGTATGCACATGAGTAAATATATGGTGTAAGTTTTAGCTCATATTTTAAGCTGAACAAAAAAAGTATATGGATATACTTGAATACGAGAATCAACATGGATGATTACAAACTCAATTTACCTAATGCAAATGTCCACATTATTCATCATTATGTAAAAGATACGGGTGAGATCTTTGAGTATCTGAAAACGAAACTTGATTGGTTGCGTGATGAGCGTATACCTGATCGACCATATTGTCATATGGGAATCGACTATATTGTGTCAACAGGGCATCTTCGCAAAGGGCATCCTTTCGATGCCAGAGTTTTGGAAATTATGAGGGATATCAATCGAACATTTAATGTCAGAATGAATTCTTGTTATGCGATGCTTTATGAAAATGGTAATGCAGAGTTACCTTACAGAAGCAACGTAGAGTCTCAGGTTGATTTAGATCAACCCGCATTTTCAATCGGATATGGTGGATCAAGAAATATCACCTTCAAAGATGTGCACAGTGGAGAGGAGTATGAGTTTTTGCTGACGGATGGAGATTTAATGATTTTGTCTGATAATTGCCAAAAAAATTATTTATATTCAATCAAAAAATCGACTCAATACACCGAGCCTAGGATTTCATTATCTTTTAGACATTTTCAAGACGGAACTTCTTTTTAGGTGAGGGCTATATCCTTCATTGACTCTGGGTCACCATAAAAAAACCGATATTACTAAGAATATCGGTTTTTTTGTTTCTGCCTATATTTTGATCTGTACACTCAATCAGTTTTTCGCCAAGGCACGGCTGGTGACCCTGTCCATGCACTTGACGATGGAATTTGTTCACCTTTCATCACTAAAGTCAGTGGCCCTAAATAAGCATCGTGACCGACTTCTGCATGATAAAGAATGATACTGCGCGCACTGACAGTGACTCGATCACCAATAATCACATTACCGATTTTCATGATACGATCTTCAAACAAGTGTGTTTGTGGACCACAGAAGCTATTTAATTCCGCATGGTCGCCAATTTTAACGCAGTCGTATTCGGTAATATCTGTTGTATCTAAATAAACGTGTTTACCGATTTTTGTGCCCATTATTCTGAACATCATGGGCAAGAATGGTGTTCCGCGTAAATAGTTCAAGAAGTTGGGTACTGAGACTGATTCGTGCAGACTAGTGACAGCCTCACTGAGCCAAACAAAGAATGTCCACATTGGAACTGATTTGGGTTTATAGCGTCCAATCAACGTCCACTTGAGAAGTGCAATAAAAATAAAGCAGCCAATGCCATACAGTAGCCCTGAGATGACGAGCATGACGAAGCCTGCTGTCCATCCTCTTTTTTCTGTAATATCGATGACGGATAGAACGATCATATATCCAACACCGATGGTTAATGCGAGCGGTAATACAACCCGCATTGCTTCAATCAAACCACGCGCAATGCGACGGAAGAATGTGGGTTTAAAGGTCAGTCCTTCGGTAAAACCAACCATTTTTTCACGAGCTGGCAAACGGATCGGCGGCGAACCAAACCATGTTTCACCTTCTTTCATATCATGCTCAGGAGCTTTGGATTGTACGCCAACTAAGACACCATCAGGAATAATCGTGCCGTCAGGTACATAAGCACCATTACCGATGAAGCTGCGATTACCGACAACTGTTGGTTTAAGAATCATCCAGCCGCCGCTGATTTCTTCATCGCCCAACATGACAGCGTCAGCAATGAAGCTTTCATCGCCCAGCGTTAACATGTCTGGAACAACGCCCATTGCCGTGGAAATTTCGGCATCACGTCCTACTTTTGCACCGAGCATACGATACCAAGTCGGTGCGTAAACAGTCGCATAAATTCCGCGTAGAATTTGCAAACTAGATTCCTGAATTTGGTTAGCAAACCATTTGCGGTAGTAAGTAACGCTGTGTACTGATGACATGCCAGGTTTTAAACGTGGTAGCGCAATCCAGCGAATCGCGACAGAAACCAATATCGTGACAATGACCATGAGCGTACTTGCCGGAATTGCCAGAATAAAATAGTGCAAAGCCGTCAAGGTGATATTGTCCGCAGCCAGTAAAGGACTGAGCCAATGTGAGTCAAGCCAATCGACGATAATGAATGTCGGGAAGATTGGAATAAAGAATAAGCAGGCGACGATCATGACGCTGAACAAGAAAAATGCAAACTCCCCAACGAGACGAGCTTTGCTTACAGCAGGACGAGGCGGGTAGCTTGCTGGATCAAATGTTCCGATCTTTTTAGACGGCGCACCATCCCAGATTTCATATTCGCCAATCGTTTGCCCATGAGACAGTGCAGACAAACCATTTAATCGTCCATAGGTTTTGATACGCGTATTGCTTTCTAAAATGGCATAAGAACCTACATAGCTTTCTTTCTCGAGATCAATATTGCCTAAGATCAGCCAGCCTCGCTCAACACGGGCATTTTCAAGGTTAACGGATGAGCCGATGCTCACACCATCACCAATTGATATCAATGAAGGCATACGGACATGCGCTGAACCAATTGACACATCACGCCCGACTTTTGCACCCATGCCGCGTAGATACCAGTGATACAATGATGAGCCTGAGAGCAAATGTACTGGTGCAACATCGGATAATCGGTCAGCTAACCACCAGCGTAAATATACGCTACCCCATAATGGATAACGCCCTGCGGTGATATTGGTGAGAAGTAATTTTTTTCCAAAAATAGAAACAAAAAAACCTGTAATTTGGGTCAGTAAGAATACGGATAGTGAAATTCCAATCGCATTCCAGACACTATCTTCAGGATTACCTGTCAAATAGTTGTAGGTAAAGAATGGTGCAAGCCATTGCAAAATATGCAAACTAATAAGGAACGGTAATAGCACAAGCTGCGTTAAGCCACACCAGAAACGTCGCCATGTATGATCTTGTAACTCTTCGGGTTGCCAAGCTTCAGCTTCGTCATATTGTTCTGGTTTTTCAGACATCTTCTCTGCAATTGCACCAACGCGACGACGTGCATATAAATCGTTGATCGTAATATGGCTGTATTCTGGGAATGCGCGTAAGCCTGAGACCAGACGAGCAGCAAGCAGTGAATGTCCACCTAAATCATCAAAGAAATCTGCACTGAGTTGGATGGGGGCATTTGGGAATAATTTGTTTAAAACACCAAACAGCACAATTTCAGCTGGATTAGTTGGTTCATCGGACGTGCCGCGATCAACGACTGTTGTCAGAGGCAGTACACGTAGCGCTTTACGATCAATTTTTCCTGATAACAAGCGAGGAACTTGCTCAATGATTTCAAAACGAGTGGGCACCATGTATGGCGGTAGCTTTTCTCGTAATTTGGTACGGAGAACCTGACTACTTAAAGATTCTGTTTTTGCATCTAAGTCATGTTCTTGCGAACCATCGGGAACGATGAAAGCAATGAGCTGATCCATGCCATCTTCGTTACGCAACAGCACTGCGGCAGTTCCAATTCCAGTTTGCTCAGTCAATACCGCTTCGATTTCACCGAGTTCGACACGGAATCCACGAATTTTGATTTGATCATCAGCACGACCGAGCAGGGCGATTTGACCTTTTTCATCGAGAATCGCGAGATCGCCCGTTTTATAGAGTTTTTGTTCTTCAGGAGTTTCAGCCCAAGGATTTTTTAGGAATTTTTCAGCAGTTAAATCAGGACGACCAAGGTAACCATCGGCAACACCCATACCAAAAATACACAGCTCGCCAGTTTCACCTTGATTCAGCAAATTAAATTGATCATCAACCACGAGTAAACCGTAGTTTGGTAATGGTTTGCCAATGGTCACAGGTTGCCCGCGATGTAAGTTTGCTAGGCTGGCTGAAACGGTGGCTTCGGTTGGGCCATAAGTATTAAAAATCTGATGATGTGGTAATGCCCAACGCTCAACCAATGAGTCTGGGCACATTTCACCGCCAAGATTAATGATGCGCAAGTTTGGTACATCAATGCTAAACAATGCCAATAAGGTTGGCACGGCATGCAGCACAGTGATTTCGTTTTCAATCAGTGCAACGGGTAATGCATCGGGATCGGTTGTTAGTGCTTTCGGTGCGATCCATAGGGTTGCACCAACCAGATAAGAAATCCAGATTTCTTCAAAAGACATATCGAATGCTGTTGAAAAACCTTGATAAACCTTATCTGTGCCTTGTACGCCAAGCACAGCATTTTCACTGCGTAAAAAGTGGCAAATGCTGCCTTGATTGATAACAATACCTTTCGGTTTGCCAGTCGAGCCTGATGTGTAAATCACATAGGCTGGATGCGTAGGCAAGAAGTCTTTACGACGATTTAGTGGCGATTCCGCAGGCGCAAGTAACGACTCGACAGTCCATACCGTATTCGGAACAGATTCTAGACGAGGTAGCCAATTTGCATCGCTGATGAGACCCGCAGCATTAGCATCTTCTAAACAGACGATGATACGATCAACTGGGGTTTCTGTGTCAAAGGGCAGCCATGCTGCACCTGCTTTGGCAATGCCGAGTTGAGCAACTAATAATTCAATGCCGCGAGGTAGCCACAAACCGACGATTTGACCTGAAACAACACCTTGTTGAATTAAGTGATGAGCAATCAGATCAGCTTCTTGGTTGAGTTGTGCGTAACTGAGTTTGCGTTCACCTAATACGTCATCTTTATAAATCAACGCAGTTTGATCTGGGGTACGGTTGACCGTTTCTTCAAATAAATCAGCCAATACTTCATATTTGAGTAAATCTGGGCGGTTTTCGCCACGTATAATCGCTGGTACTGGATTTGCTGAATCAGTCATGTTGTCATTATCAAAGGTCGCAGAAGTCACAGAATGTCCATTTACAATAAAAATCTTATGAGAAGTTCAATCAATTAAGTGAAACCAGCAAAGAAAGCTGTTACAAGTATTTAGCGGTATTGTAATCCTTTGTGCAAGTTAATTTCGGGTAAAACGTCGTGAATATTGTCAAGCAATGGTTACCTAGGAATGTCTATTGTAACAGCCATGTATTTTGCGTTGATGATTATGCAGGAATCATGCGTTTATTTGACGATTTCTTTGATGACTGGACATTAAATAAGCATGATCTTTTGCCAGCGAACTTACATCATACATCGCAAATTCGACAATTAAGTTACCTAGCTGGACGGAAAAGTGCTTTATTAGCATTGAAGGAAGCGGGTTATGTGGCAGATCGTATGCTAGGTCGCACTTCGCAAGGATTACCTGACTGGCCGCAAGGTTATATGGGTTCAATAAGTCATGCGGTCGTTGAATCTCATGGTGTCGCAATTGCTGTTGTTACACATCAAAAAGATGCTCAGTCGATTGCAGTGGATTGTGAGCCAGTTTTTTCGACGGAACATGCTAATGAAGTTGCACTTTTAACGGCATCTGCAAATGAGCAAAGGATCGGAGAACGATCTGGACTCAGTCGTGACGTGTGGCTCACGATGGTTTATTCATTAAAAGAAACTTTGTTCAAGTTGCTCTATACGCATGTGAATTGCTTTATGCCATTTGAAGCTGCGGAAGTTTTGTCGTTTGATGTGAATGCAGGGCAGGCGTGTTTGATGCTGTCGGTGGATTGGGGTGATTTGCTGGCAGGGCAGCGGTTTTGGTTAAAAACGATGCAGGTTGAGGTTGAGCAGGTTGGTGAGTGTGTGCTGAGTTTTGGAATGGTGTAGGTTTTTAAATTTTAATAATTATGGAAAATAATATGAAAAATTGGCTTTTTAAATCTTTTAGAGTGATTTTATTGATTCTTTTGGGTTTTGTAATTGGATCTTTCGTTGGTTTTAAGGCAGGTTTTTATGCCTTTTATTTTTATGATTCAATACCGAGAGGAGCCCTCGCAACAGTGCAGTTAAATGCATTAAATCATAATGATCAAAGAGCTGTGAGGCTTTACTTAGAAAACAGATGTTAATCAAACTCTTTATCATTATTCTTTGTTGGATGAACATTTATTGTTTACGTCTTTTGCTCTAAAGTTGTTAGGGTATTCTCCAACAGATTTTCAAGGTTATGTAACGAAAGCTGCAAAATTCAGATCAAAAAACCTTGATTCATCATTTGACTTAAAGCCTCTTGATGTGACTTCCTCTAGTAGTGAGTTTGAACGAGGTTTAGCAAAAGCTCAGCTTGATAGAATTGTAAGAATTAACACTGTAGTTAAAGATCATTCTGGTAGCTAGCTCAACAATCTTGTGATTATGTTTAAATAGTTTTTAAAAGCTATTTGACGGTTATTTAAAATGAACATTTCTAAAAAAAATATCGACCATTACCCAATCACGGCATTGTTCTGCCTTTATCTGATTAACTTTTAGCTCAAATTCCAGTATTATTCTGCCCACTAGGATTTGCCTGACGATTTTTCAGCGTTTAAACCTTGATTTAGGCGTAAACGTTGCATATAAAAAGTCTCTTCATACTGTTCATGAGCAGTCAAAGATCGCTGCCTATCGACTCCTAAACTATTTATTTCTAAAGGACAAAGCCATGCTAGAAGCCTACCGCCAACACGTTGCTGAACGTGCCCTACTTGGTGTCCCACCAAAGCCACTCGACGAAAATCAAACCGCAGAGTTGGTTGCCCTGCTGAAAAATCCTCCAGCAGGCGAAGAAGCATTTTTGGTTGATCTGCTGGAAAACCGTGTTCCAGCTGGTGTAGACCAAGCTGCATATGTTAAAGCTGCATTTTTGGCTGCTGTTGCAAAAGGCGAAGCTAGTTCACCACTAGTGACTAAGCAACGTGCAGTTTATTTGCTGGGAACTATGCTCGGTGGCTACAACGTAGCTCCGCTGGTTGATTTGTTGGATAGCGCTGAATTGGGTGCTACCGCTGCTGAAGCATTGAAAAAGACATTGCTCGTATTCAACTCATTCCATGATGTTGAAGAAAAAGCAAAAGTTGGCAATGCAAACGCAAAAGCAGTATTGCAGTCATGGGCTGACGCTGAGTGGTTCACAGGCCGTCCTGATGTTGCTGAAGAAATCAAAGTCACTGTGTTTAAAGTGACAGGCGAAACCAACACTGACGACTTGTCACCTGCACAAGATGCATGGTCACGCCCAGATATCCCATTGCATGCTAATGCAATGCTGAAAAACGTCCGTGACGGTATCAACCCAGAAAAAGCGGGTGAAATCGGTCCAATGACTCAGATCAAAGAGCTGCTGGCAAAAGGCAACAAAGTTGCTTATGTCGGTGACGTCGTTGGTACTGGTTCAAGCCGTAAATCAGCAACAAACTCTGTATTGTGGTTCTTTGGCGAAGATATGCCACATATCCCGAACAAGCGCGAAGGCGGTGTGTGTCTGGGTGGCAAAATTGCTCCGATTTTCTTCAACACCATGGAAGATGCAGGCGCGTTGCCAGTTGAAATCGACGTCAATAGCATGAACATGGGCGACGAAGTTGTTCTGAAGATCAACAAAGACACTGCTACTGTTACTGCATTCAAAAACGGCGCTCAAATCGCTGAATCTGCACTTAAAACTCCAGTATTGCTCGACGAAGTTCGCGCTGGCGGCCGTATTAACCTGATCATCGGTCGTGGTTTGACTGGTAAAGCACGCGAAGCATTGGGTCTGGCACCATCAACTTTGTTCCGTCATCCACAACAACCTGCGGATACTGGCAAAGGCTACACCCAAGCACAAAAAATGGTTGGTCGCGCATGTGGCTTGCCAGAAGGCAAAGGCGTTCGTCCAGGTACATACTGCGAACCAAAAATGACTACAGTCGGTTCACAAGACACTACAGGTCCAATGACTCGTGATGAATTGAAAGACTTGGCATGTTTGGGTTTCTCTGCTGACCTCGTCATGCAGTCATTCTGTCACACTGCTGCATATCCAAAACCAGTTGACGTGGTTACACATCACACCTTGCCTGACTTCATCATGAACCGTGGCGGTGTCGCACTGCGTCCAGGCGACGGTATCATCCATAGCTGGTTGAACCGTATGTTGTTGCCAGACACAGTTGGTACTGGTGGTGACTCACATACTCGTTTCCCAATCGGTATTTCTTTCCCAGCGGGTTCTGGTTTGGTTGCGTTTGCTGCGGCAACTGGCGCAATGCCACTTGATATGCCTGAATCTGTATTGGTTAAATTCAAAGGAAAAATGCAACCTGGTATCACTTTACGTGACCTCGTGCATGCGATTCCTTACGCAGCGATTCAACGCGGTGAATTGACCATCGAGAAGAAAGGCAAGAAAAACGTATTCAACGGCCGTATCCTCGAAATCGACTTGAGCGAAATGCAAGGTCAACAATTGACCGTAGAGCAAGCATTTGAATTGTCAGATGCGTCTGCAGAGCGTTCAGCAGCAGGTTGTTCGATCACATTGTCAGAAGCGTCAGTTGCTGAATACTTGACTTCTAACATCACCATGCTGAAATGGATGATCGCAGAAGGTTACGGCGATGCACGTACAATGGCACGTCGCGTTGAAAACATGGAAAAATGGTTGGCTAACCCAAGTCTGATCAAAGCTGATGCGGATGCAGAATACGCAGCAGTTTATGAAATCGACCTGAACGACATCAAAGAACCAATTCTTTGCTGCCCGAACGATCCAGATGATGCAAAACCATTGTCACAAGTTGCAGGCGAGAAGATTGATGAAGTGTTCATCGGTTCATGTATGACCAACATCGGTCACTTCCGTGCTGCTGGTAAGCTGCTCGACAAAGTTGAGGGTGGTTCACTTGCAACTCGTCTGTGGTTGGCTCCTCCAACACGTATGGACGAACATCAGTTGATGGAAGAAGGTTACTACAACATTTACGGTCGTGCAGGTGCGCGTACTGAAATGCCAGGTTGTTCACTGTGTATGGGTAACCAAGCACGTGTTGCTCCGAACACCACTTGTGTATCAACTTCTACCCGTAACTTCCCGAACCGTTTGGGTCAAGGTGCAAACGTGTATTTGGCTTCTGCAGAACTTGCGTCTGTTGCTGCGGTACTCGGCAAGTTGCCAACCGTAGAGGAATACATGGTTTATGCCAATAATATCAACAGCATGTCTGCTGATATTTATAAATACCTGAACTTCGACAAAATGTCTGAATACACCAAGGAAGCAGACAAAATCGAAACTGGTAAAATCAGTGTTGCTCAGTTGACTTGATTCTGTTGAATTGAGTTGATTTAAAAAAAGCCCCTGCTTGGAAAAGTGGGGGCTTTTTTGTTATAGGAACTATTAAATAATGTAGAAAGCTAAAAAGAATTAGCTTTCATTTACTATTTTCAACTATGCTTAGTGAATCTAATACTAAAAATTAATTGATAAAAATATATGAAAAACATTTGCAAAAGTATTTCTATTCTATTGTTATTGACTAGTGCAGGCTGTGCTGGAGCTGCGTCATTTGATTGTAGTAAGGCACAATCCAAAGTAGAGCACATGATTTGTTCCAGTCCAGATTTATCAAGTTTGGATGATGCCATGGCCTTGGATTATTTTGTTGCATCCGAATCTGATGGTACAAATAAACATCAATTGGCAAAAGAGCAATTAGCGTGGTTGGCGCAACGTGACCGTTGTCAGGATGAAGCCTGTATCCAAGATCAATATCAGAAACAACCCAGTAGTTTAGATGCGAAGGAGTGTGATTTTTACACTGGTGGAGCAAGTGGTAATATCGAGTGCAGCAATATTAAGTTGGATATATTGAATAAGGTTCTAAAGAAACTACAGAAACGTTATGAAGAGTCTGTGATGAAAGAATACAACACGCCAGATAATTTTGAAATTCAGCCTGACCAAGTAAAGGATGCTTTAATTCAAGAATCTAAAGCTTGGAAAAATTATACTGATGCGAAATGCTGGCTTTATGGGATAAATGAGGGAGGTTCTTTCGGTTGGAAAGATGCTTTTTCGCAAATTTGTATAGTTGATGAAACTTATAAGCGTATCAAGCAGCTCAAAGGTGAGATCAAAGAAAATATGAATTGATTGGTTGTTATTGGATCCATTTAATCTTAAATTTTAAAATTAAATAGCTCGTTGAGCTTGTCGAAACGCGCGGGTAAAGGTGACGCACTTCGACAGGCTCAGTGATCTGGATTTCTGATGAGGCAATTTATTAAAAGGATAAATGATTGAAAGGCTTCATGTACATCCTAAAATGTAGTAATGGCAGCTTCTACGTCGGCAGCACTCAAAATATCGAAGCACGACTCGAACAACATCAACAAGGTCAAGGTTCTAATTTCACCAGAAAACATTTCCCCGTTAAATTAGTTTACCAAGAAGAATATGATCGAATAGATGAAGCTTTTAGTCGAGAAAAACAAATTCAAGGTTGGAGTAGGGCAAAGAAGTTGGCGTTGATTCGTGGGGAGTTTGATTTGTTACCAACATTATCAAAGTCAAACTAAATAGTTCACTGAGCTTGTCGAAGTGTACGGGGAGACGTGAAGGTTTTGATATTGAGAAAGGTCATGCACTTCGACAAGCTCAGTGAACTGGATTTTTGATGGGCAATTGGATAAAAGAATATGTCCTTTCGATATTTCTACGGGCTCAATAACCGTAGGTTTAGTGAACTTAAATATATTG